>JAUWZX010000001.1 GCA_030615175.1 Candidatus Parvarchaeota archaeon | reverse complement strand
GTTTTTATTCTTTCCTTCCCTGATCTTGATTGTCATTCCGTAGTCAATGCTGAATTCTTCAATCTTCTCGGGCGGTTTAAGGACGAAATCAATGGCTTTAGACCCTTCATAAAATGACCTGCGAGCAGTGAAGATTTTAATACCTTTATACATAATATCTCCTTGTATGGTTATATGGTATAATATGGCAAAACTAATATTTAAATATTATGGTTGTATGACTTAGACCGTAATGACAGAAAAAGTGAAAGTGACCTTGAGCATCGATAAAGAATTATGGGACAAATTCAAAGAAAGAGTATTCAAGGAAACGAGAAGTATGAGAGCAACATCAGGGAAAGTAGAACAAGCGCTGATAGGATACTTAAAAAAGAAATAAATTAATTAAAATATATCACTCATCTTTTTAGCTTTTTTAATTAAATCCATTTTTGAATATCTTGGGCCTTGTGGCGCATAACCTTTCTTAGTTTCTTCCGGAGTTAATTTTATCGGTTTTATTTGCTTTTTATCAATTAAAATTATTTCATATTTAGCTGTATCTTTATATGGCTTAATTTCTTTAATGATTCCAATCCATCTTATAGCTGATACTGGAGCTGTTTCGTACATGGCCACGTATCTAATTTGAGGTATTATTGATGGAGACATTCTAATAGCATACCATCTATCTTCACCTAAAAACACGTCTTTAAATCCTTGTTTATTAGCAGGGCAAACTATTGTATCAAATTCAGAAACATTAAGAACCTTCTTTGATATAGATACTAACAATTCTCCTTGGAATTTATCATACCTGTAAATAATCTTTGAGGCGTCAATAGTTGAAGTATATTTTTTTAATTCAATAATATCTGGTTTATTAGCTAATTGTTTTAGAGCAAAATTTAAAGTTTCAGTAATATCATCAATTACAACAACAAAGGAATAATCATTTTCAAAAATAACAAAATCTAACAGTTCAGAAATATTTGGAAATACGGTTTTTTTAAGATATTTATTAATCTCTTGCTTAATTGATTTGTTATTATTTATTTCGTTTAATAAAAATTTCTTAATTGTTCTATTACCATCCTTAAATGAACTAGCAAAGTTCCATAATTGAATTCCAATATGCTTGATTGGATCATGTATTGATAACTCATTTTCTATAACTAATAATCGAGGTTTAGGCCCCATGAAACTAATAACATAACCATCAGGGATACTATTTATGTTTCCCTTTTTTGATTTAACTTTCTTCTTGATGTCAAAATAAACTGTTTTTTCTCCAAAAATTCTTTTATAATTCTTAACAACAACTTTTTCAAGTTCATCCTCATTTCTGAAATCAGTTCTTTTGTATTCAACATCGTCTTTTAATAAAAATGTCATAATGAAATCTATTTAAGATAACTATAAAAAAGTTATTATAAATTAACCAAAAATATTATTATGAAAGATAATGAAAATGAGGAAGAAAACTTAAGAAGAAAGTAAAAGATATTAATGTATAGATCTTTGAGTAATGTATGGTTCTTAATGGTGAATTTAAAAAGGCATTTAAAAAATTTAATCAACTTGAAAACAGAGGAAGTTATTATCCTATGTTTCTTAAAATGATCGATAAAGAATTAGGAACTGAAGCTTGTTTGTTTATTTTGTCAACGTGGAATATTGGTTATTTTAGGTACGTGAAAGAATTTGACATCAATGGTTTCAAAAAAACGATGGGAAAACTTGATAAACATTTTAAAAAATTTAAAAATAAAAAATTTAAAACAATTAATTTTGATGCTTATAGAGAAGAAATAAAGATGATATTTAATACTTTATCTGCAATTGAGGGAGTTGGTTATACTGGTGCTTCAAAAATTATGCATTTAAAAAACCCATCTGTATTTGTGATGTGGGATTCATACATTAGTGGCCAAAAATCTAAAAGGTATTATAAAAATCTTAAAATTGTAAGGAATGGGTATTGGGGGCTTAAAAAGTACAAAAGAGATGCAGAGGGGTATACTCAATTTCTTAGAAATATGCAAGAAATATATGAAACTATGAGTTATAGAGATAATAATAAAACACTACCTAAGGCCATAGACGAATTTAATTATGTAAATATAACTTTACCAATTCGAGATAAAGAAAGGAGAGAAAAAGAGGAAAAGAAAGCCAAGAAGAAAAAGAATGGCTAAATAAAACCAAATAACGATTCTGAAGTATTTATTAGTCACTACAAGAAATTATTTAAATAAAAACAGCAATCGTTTAATGATAATGATTAAAAAAGGGTTAGGTCCAATTTATAACAATAAAACAGAGACTTTAATATTAGGGTCGTTTCCAGGAGAGGAATCACTGAAGAAAGGTAAATATTATGCAAATGAAAAAAACCAATTTTGGAAGATAATGTTTCAAGTATTAAATGAAGACTTTACTACTTCTTTATCCTATGAAGAGAGAAAAGAAATGCTTTTTAAAAATAAAATTGGATTATGGGATCTTTTTTATTCCTGCGAAAGAGACGGAAGCACTGATAAAAAAATACGTAATGAGAAATCAAATGATTTTTCAAAATTAAAAGAAGCAACACCCAATCTAAAGTTAATTTTTTTAAATGGTGGCAGGACAATAAAGAAAAAATGGAAGAAATATTATAGTAAACTTGAAGAACTTGAATTAAGAATAGAAAGTGCATATTCCACGAGCCCACAATGTAATCGTTGGAAATCCGAAAGATTATCTGAATGGAAAAATTTATTAAAAATTAATAAAGGAATGGATAGAATAAGAGGTACGAAAAACATTTGAAAAACAATTCTTATTAAAAGTTAGAATTATAAGGCAAATTTAATTTGTTAGCGAGTATCTTGTCAATATTTGCTTTTTTATTTTTCATAACTAATCTTCCTATCTTTCTAATTTTTTTAAGTGATGGTAGTGGCAGCGTTTCCAATTCATATGCATTTACTTGTGTACTACCATTACCTGTTTGAAAATAAATATTGTAAATTTTTGAATTCAGCAATGCAGTTATCCCATAAGTTTCCTGAACCGTTAAATTTCCATTGATTTTATGAATATAATTTACATGATTTTCAATTCCAATATATTCATAATTAGTCATGGAATTTAATAAAACTCCGGCACAAATTCTTCTTTCCCCTTCTTTAGCACTAAATCTTTTCACTAACACATAATTTTGATTAGGTACTAAAAGATTAGCACAGCCATCCTCTTTTTTAATTGCTATGGGTTTTTTATTATTTAAAGGCCACTTAACTTTTTCATTTTGGATATTTTGCATCCAAATCAAAGGATAATGTTTTTGATGTTTTTTGAAATGTTTTATTATAAACTTTTTTGATCTAAAAGGAACAACACGCCCAGTTGAAACTTTTATTCCTAATTCAGGCATTTTAAATTTTAAAGTATTTAATTTGTTAGTTAATTTTTCTTCAAAATCAGAAAGAGGTACTTTTATGATGACCCCATCTCCTTTTTTAACAATTACATTTTCAAAAATCGTTTTTCTTTTTTCTAATTTTTTTATTTTATGAGGTATGCCTTCGCTCTTACTTATTATAACTTTTTTGGGTGACTTTTTTGTCTTTAAACCAGTCAAAATTATTATTTCTTGTAATACATTGTATTTTTTGAATACCTTATTTCTCGAATTGAAGATATGTATTCTAGTTGGTTTAATTTCATTTAAGAATGATTTTCTGAAATGCTTAAAATATAAACCAGAGCAATAACTTCTTGGTGTTATAAAAGTCAATTCTCCTCCTGCTTTCAATAATTTAGAGGCTAAGGTCATAAACAACGTATACATATTAGGCTGGTTTTTTACTATCTCTTTTAAATTTTTATTACTCTTCAAATATTCATTTGTTTTTTGATAAGGAGGATTGCAAATTATAAAATCAAAACAATATTTTAAATCCAATTTTTTATTTTCTTTCAGGATAAAAGAGTTTTCTAAAATGAAATCAGAATTATTTATATTGTAACTTATTCTTGTATTTTTTTTAGACATTAATCTTTTACAATGTTCTAAATTTTTTTTGAGAAAGGGCAGTATTTTATCATCTTTTTCATATATTTCGAATAATATTTCCGATTTTATGTTTTTAGATAATAAGAATTCACATATTGTACTCTCGAAAATACCTATTCCGGCCCCAGGGTCTAATATTTTAATTTTTGATTTTTTACTTAAATTGTCGAACTGGCGAACCATTAACATAGCTACTTCTTTTGGTGTAAAAAATTGCTCATTTTTTTTGCGATGATTTGAATCCGTTAAACCTAAATAAATATTAGTTAAATTTTCAGCATATTCTGTAAGTTCATGATTTTTTATATGACTCTTAGGAGTTTCTTTTAACTTCATTTATACAACTCCTTGTTTTTTATCAAAAACCCTAAAAATGTATTATCATTATTATTCAAAAATCTTCTACATTGATTTATATAAGATTCTAAGTATGCTTCTTGACATTTTCTAACAAGAGTTATCCACTCGCGCTTCGCTCTCAAATCAAGAGATTCTTTTGGAAAAAAGTTTGTTAGAATAAATTCACACAAAAGAACCACATCCATAGGAAAAAAACGAAATCTTGGTTCAGATACTTTTTCTGGAAACCAACAAAATTCATCATTTTTACATTTGCCCCCAAAATGTAAATGATATAAAGGTTCAAAATTATTATTAGGAGATTTTTTATCTATGTGAAAGCGTAATATAACTCTTCTCCAATCTGAATTTTCAAGTGGTTTTTTAATATTTTTAGCATCTATTTTTTTTCTATAGCTTAATTTTTTATCCATAGACCATACGCTAATAATTGCATTATGTTTTTCCACTTTATTAGTGGAATCTTGTTTATTAAATTCTCCTTTTATGTTGCAAGAAAGATCTACTTGTAAAGGAAAATTAAGATCTTTTGTGGTTGAAAACAACAAAGGATATTGTTTTGATATTTTAATATGCCATATTATTTTCCTTTTTTCCTCTTTCTCAATAAAATTATCTGCTACTTGATGTAGTGTATCGTGAGAACTTGCATCCAAAAAAGGTTTGATGTGGTGGTTTAATCTTTTTAAGATAGCAGGATAACTTTTTAAATGCATAATTATCATCTTTTATTTCTAATTTTTTTCAATAATGGTTTATCTGCTAAATCGAGAAAATCATCGTTAATTTCATTAGATTCTCTTATAGCTTTATAGGAAATCCTCGCCTCGTCCATAATTACTGGGCGATTATCCTTATGGTATGGTAAAGAGTATCTAAGCATGATTGGTTTCTTTAAGATACAACATACCCATTCTGCAGGCGATTTTCTACTAAAAACACATTTTGATTTATTAATTCTACCCTTTTTATTTTCCCAAGATTCAGGAAAACTCTTACGTATAGGTATGGCCTTCATTTCAATTTCTACTATAGATAAAGCAATTTTTTGTAACTTTGATTTCCACCATCTTCCGTCTGCTGGTGCAAAAACACCTTCATATTTCGCATCTTTGAAGAATTTTTGAACTTCTTTTTTCAGGAAGGATTTTTTGGATAGTCCTAAAAAAGTAGCTGCATGAATGGGGTCATATAAAATACCTGGGTATGCTAATAAAATTTTTCGAATCCATTTTGATATCTCTGAAACTGACCACAAACCTTTTTTATTAAGGGGTGGGTTCGCAAGTTTAATACTATTAGAGTCTTCTTTTGGCACTTTTAGCAATTCCAATAATTTATTTAATCCTTTATTTTTAACTCTACTAAGTTTATAAAAATCCATAGCAAGATTATAAAGATAATCTAATTTTTCTTTTTTCCTAAATAAATTTCTTTTCAAAATTATGTCAATCACTACGTTTGGATACTTTTTGACAATTGTTTGATATTGAATAAATATGCCCCGCCTCATGAAAAGTATTATTGGTACATCAAAAAATTTTTGTTTTATCCCAGTTGCTAATGATATTCCAAAAAAAGGACTTGTCTTCTCATCACTTGAACGATAACTCAAATCATAATCCATTAGTACCAAAGCAGCTCCTTTTATTGGAAGAGTTGAAATTTCATCACGTTTTAATTCTTGAGATTGTATTGGAATTATCTTGAAAAGCCTTTGTGCCTTATTATTCTTCTCAAATTTCTTTTTATACTTTTCAAGTTCTTCTTCTGAGTCGTCTATATATATTACATTTACTTTTTTCATTTTTTCACATCCTTTGGCAAAATAATTTCAACACAAGTTTTCCATCCTTTTGGTGCATCAATGAATTTAACATCTCCACCATAAGACCTCGTTATTTCTCTAATCAAATATAGTCCCAATCCTGTTCCTACACCAAATTCCATGTCAGGTTCACTAGTGCTTTCAAACATTTCAAACACTTTCTCCCTTCTTTCTTTTTTAACACCAATTCCTGTATCAAGGAATAATATACAAACATTTTTATTGTTTTCTAATGCTCTAACTTCTATTTTTCTTTTTTCAACCTCTTTAAGTGCTTTAACTGAGTTTGTCAATAAATTATGTAAGATTGAAAATATCTCAGAACGGTGCATTTCTGGTGTCCTTAAAGCTTTGTGTATTGAAAATTCGTATTTTATTCCAATAGTCTCCTTTAAATATTCTCTAAATGGTTTGAAAACTTCTTTTACTATTGGTAATAAGACCCATTCCTTTCTTTCAAGTCTACTTTCCCTGCTTGAGATTAATCCAATTAAACTTCCCATTTCTTTCATCATTTCTTTTTTAATTTTAAGTTCCTTCATATATTTTTCTAATTCTTTTATTGTTTCCTCTTTGATTTTTTTTGGTTTTTGTAACAAAGGGGAAATTTTTTTAATAAGCTCTTCAATATTGGTTATAAATGCAATAATCTCGTGACCAAATATTAGTATAAGGGTGCCTGTTGCAGCTAAAATCATAATATGTTTAATTTCCTCTTTTTCCTGTACTACTTCTTGCCGATAAATTTCTTCTAGTTTTTCAGTTGCTACAATACTTTCTTTTATAGAGTTTAGAATTATATTCTCAGACTCATCTTGTATTTTTTCTAATTCTTTTCTGGCTTTCTTTTCTTCTTCTCTTAGTCCTTTTTCTAATTTTAGATTCTTCTGTTCCTCCTGCAGGATGTCTTTAATCTTATTTTTATATTTTGGACTACTAACATTTAATAATTTTTCACCTAATTTTATATGCGTTTTCTCTAATTCTTTTTTATCTCCTTCTATTCTTTTTATTTTTTCTTCAATTTTTTTTACTCTCTTTTTAGCCTTTATTATTTTCTCTTTAGATTTCTTGATTAATTCCTCAATTTTATGTATTTCTTCCTTAACTTCTTCTTGTACTTTTTCCCCCTCTTTTCTTTTCTTTTCTTTTTTCTTTTTTTCCTTTTGAACAATCTCATTTGCATATAAAATTGTAGCAAAATCTATTCCCAACCTGACAAACTGTTTTAACTCCTCAAATGCTTTATTTTTTATTAGCCTCTCCCTATTTATAGAAATCTCTAATTTAGGGTTGTCTTCCTTTGAAAATAATACATGACCAAAAAGAGCTTGATTCCTGAATAAATGCAAACCTGGTCTTTTAGCTTCTTTTGCAAAAATAGAAACCTCTTTATCTACAACTGTTCTGGATCTGGCCCTATCACGATCAATTTTTAACCAGTCATCGCCGGATTCTCCATAACCAAATATTCTAAAACTATCAGCATACACCTTGATTCCTCCTTTTTCTGTACTAATCTGTCTCGCCTTGCTAAGGGCCCATTCGGAATCTTTAAAGAATTCACTTGAATAAACAAAAATGTGGATTTGAAAATTAACATTTTTTAAATTTTTAAATCTCTCTTTTCGTTTAAATGTTTTTTTAATTTTATTCTCAATTTTTTTAATCACTTCTATCTTATATTCTGTAATCCCATTCTTATCAATATGTCCAAACAACTTTGCCCAAGCATTTATAAAAAAGGTTTTATCTAAAGGCTTTGTTTTCGACTCGAATTCAGGCAAATCAAACTCTATATTAAATCCTGGGTCAATCTTTTTATTAATCCTTTTCTCTTTAAGAGTTGTAGGGGAAACTAAAGAAGTCAATTCCTCTCTGAGTTTGTTAATATCCCTCCAACTCCATGAATCTCTAGTGTTCTCCAAGATTAAAGTAGTGCCTATCTCTCCTTTATCTGTCCTTTTGATTGTGTATTCGATAGGAACTTCATTTACATCAGTTCCAGGAGTAAATTTAGGCCAATTAAAAACCGCATTTAATTCTTCCTTATTCCTTTTACCTATTTTGGAGATGGTTTTTAAAACCAATTTGTTAGACAGTCTTCTGCATGCAAATCTTCCAATTCCTTTCTCACCTGCTTTTCTTCTTTTATATTTTTTAGAAATTGGATTCTTTTCTTTTTCTGTTGTTGCTATCCTCATCCATGTCTCCTTAAAACGGGATAAACTCATACCACGCCCATTATCTTTTATTATAATTGTACCTCCTTGTTTTTTGACATCCTTCATTTGAATTGTGACTTTTGTTGCATCAGCGTCATACGAATTCTTAACTAGTTCTACAAGCGCAACTGCCCTATTTATTACTAGTTTTTCACCTAACTCAAATAGTATCTTAGAGTCTATATTAAAAAAAACTTCATTTTTCTTTGACATGTTCTTATTAAAGAACAATTAGAAATATAACAATTACCCCTTTAAATTACTCATTTTCTTCGCTAGAATAGGAAGAACACTAAAAAGAAAGTCAAGGCATAGCTGAAGAAAATAGAATAATGATTTAGAAAGTTTTTTTAAACAACGTTCTTTTATTGTTGATTTATGAGTAGTCGTGAGTACGTTATCCTGGTTGATGAGGCGGATAATGAATTGGGCGTTGAGGAGAAGATGAAAGCGCATGAGGAAGGAAGACTGCACCGGGCGTTCTCAATAGTCATTATTAATTCACGGAAACAATTATTATTACAGCAGAGGGCGAGGACAAAATATCACTGCGGGGGGTTATGGACTAATACTTGCTGCAGTCACCCGAGACCAGGCGAGGCACTGGAAGAAGCGATTCATAGAAGACTGAAAGAGGAAATGGGCATTGACTGCCAATTAAAAAAAGTATTAAAATTCAAATACAAAACAGAATTCAGCAACGGACTAACAGAACACGAAATAGACCACGTCTACACAGGACGCTATGACAAGAATCCAATAATAAATAAAACAGAAGCAGAAGCATTCAAATGGATAAGCATCCAAGACTTAAAGAAAGATATCACACTAAACCCTCAAAAGTACACACCATGGTTCATAATCATGCTAAAACACTTAGACAAGAAAAGAATACTAAATAAGATCTAATACAGGAATCCTGTTCGGATCAGGCGTAGGATTCTCCAACATCACTAAAGTCACTTCAAGACCTGAATCAGGAGCCTTCTTCATTACTTTCCTACTAGTAATCATGATACCATTATCATCAAGTTTCTTCATCTTAGTTACTTTCAAGAACTCCTGGCAATCAATATCCTTCAAATAACCCTTACTCACTTTAGCAACTACCTCAGTAAAATCTAACTCAGGATGCGAATCATAAAATAAGAATTTATCACCAATCCCCGGCTCTTCACTTAACTTTATCTTATCAATCACAGGCTTATTATACACATTAATAAACACTAAATAATAATCATTCATACTTAACGTATTGTAAAAAAGCAGTATTTAAAGATTTGTATACCATAAGGGTTATATGCAAAAAGAAGGAATTAAGAGAATCTGAAAGAATTAGGCGCGGGCTGGAAGCAGATAATAAGAAATTTAAAGAATATTTGTTTCTAATTTTATTTAATATATTATGAAATGGAAAATTGAAAATTTAAAAGCCGCAACTATTGCATGGGCAATAACGATAATACTAATGTTATTAAATATGTTTTACGAAGTCCTTACAAAAAGTTGGCCGTCTACTTTAAGTATAGTATTTTCTATATCTTTAGTTGTATACTTTGGTTCATTGTTATATTATAGATACAGAAAAAAGACATAGAAAACCTATTAACTACAAAAAAGGAGATAAGGTTATAAATTTTTTATACATTCTTCTTTTCTATGGCTCCTACGGAAAGGAATAGAAGAGCGACTTCAACTATCAAAAACGTTAATATGCTCAGCGGATGATAAAGAAAATATGGAAACCTGTTAGCAGCAAACCATGGCCACACCATTATATCCAAGTCCCCTAACCTGCCCCTAATATCATCCATGCCTTGCTGATAGGCATCACTATTTGAGTCTAATTCTTTTAACCCGCATCCTCTATTCTTTACGTTTGTCAACGTAGTATAAATCAATGACATGTCTGACTCAGGAGTTTTCCATACCAAAGCAGCATAACCGCTTGTCAGACCTTCATTTTCAATATTTATCATTAATGTTCCTAAGTAAGTGCAAAGTTCATCCGCGTTTCCAGCAACCTGAGCCCTATACGCCCATGAATAAAAGTTAAAATCTAACAAATAACTCAAATAAATACCATAACCAGCGTAAAGGACTAATAGAATAATAAAAACTGACAATGTTGCTCTGTTTTTGACATAGAAGTCATAAATTGGATAATAATGTGCTGTTTTATAGCCTCTTTTCTTTTGGATTTTTAGTATTTTCTTTCTAAACCACCAGCTAATAATAAATGAGAATGGTATCAAAAAGATAAAAATTATCGCTCGTTCCATAATCTCACTAAAAAATAATTAATAATCAAGCATTTAAAAACCTTCATATCCAGTTCCAATAATAAACAAAGGATTTAAAGTAATAAATGATACATCATTAATATAGGTGAGTCAAAATTTACTCAGAAAAAGTAATGGAGCATTTTAGAAATCCCCATAATATAGGAGAAATGAAGGATGCAGATTCATTTGGAGAAGTAGGTAATCCTGTATGCGGTGACTTGATGAAAATATACATTAAAGTCAAAGAAGAGAACGGTAAAGAGATTATTGAAGATATATCTTTCCAAACGTTTGGATGCGCCGCAGCTATCGCCACATCATCAATGGTAACAGAGTTAGCGAAAGGGAAAACATTAGATGAAGCTTTAGAGATTACAAGAGCAGATGTTGCAAAGAACCTGGACGGGCTTCCGCCTATAAAAATGCATTGCAGCAATTTAGCTGCCGATGGCTTGCATGATGCGATAAAAAAATACCGGGAAAAGAAGAAATAAGTAAAAAATTTTATTATTCCTCAACTTCAGTGCCGAAACTCTGACCAGTATCAGCTAATCTTATGGCATCCTCCAGGTCCTCATGATTTATGAAACCAACCATCCTCAACTTATTCCCGGTCCACCCTGAACGCGTCTTAACATCCTTAATCCATGTACGCCTGTACTCGCAGTCAAATCTTCCATCAAGATAAACTCCAACAGCATGATATAATCCTTTTAACTCATCCTTTAATTCAATTGAGAGAAGGACTCCTGCCTCTTTCTTCTCATTATAACAGATACAACCCTTATGGAAGTTATAAAAATCCAGTTCACGCATAATTACTCCCACTTAAGGAAGGAATTAATATAAAAACATTTTTAAATTAATGAAATCATCACTTTGCTCGATGACGCGGTTAAACCTGTTCCAGAGAATAAAGAGGTTATGCACTGTTGAACCATTAGTCATTGAAATCTGGGTTAAAGAAGACCGCTGGGCTAAATACATGAAACCATACGTTAACCGGGTAAAGCATTACTTGGAGAAAGAATATCCTGAAATTGAATTCCTGCGCACTAAAAAAACAGACTGCCTCAGGAACTTCAGGCACCCATTCATAGCAGGCCAAAGAAAAGGCTACGTCTTAAAAGTCACGCCAAACATAAACCCATACGAATTAAAGAAAACATGCATTAAACTGGAAACGAACAAACAGGATAAGCGAGTATCTGACATTGACGTTTACTTATCATACACAGAGAAGATAAGAAGGAAAGACCTCTACTCAAAAATGCCCTGACACTCACCGTTAACGCACTCGCCGCCAGTCCCTACAGGAAGATTATCCTTATTATAGCACCCGCAATTACAGTCACCAGACTCACCGTAAACCACGCAGTCACCATTAAGAACGCAGTCAATGCCTCCAGTTGAAGTGCACCCGCTAACAATAACTAATAATAACAATAAGAATAATGCCTTAAACATCATTAAGCCTGTCATAATAACCTCTTACGCTTAAAGTAAATAAAGCAAGGACCAAGGATTAAGACTATCATCATTACCAGTGAACTGCCATAAAGGAACCGGTTAATAAGGTAATCAAGAGGCTTGGCGTAAAAGACTGCCCTGATGGAAACCTTTAAGCCATGAATAATCAAGGAGTAAAGAACGCCAAGGAATAAAACATTCTTAAAACTGAAATCATAATGCTTAATTAATTTAACCACTGACAAGGCAACCAGTAAAGCCCAGGCAGCCTGAGTTAAATTCAGGAACAAAGGAAACGCGTCCTGCACAGGGATGCCGATAAGGTACTGTGATAACACGACTATAATACAGCCAATAACGTAAAACTTAACCGGCAATAAGTACTCGCTCAATGACTTGCCGAAAACCTTCATGATTAATAATATAATCATCAAAGATTATTTAAATCATTACTAATTACTTTTTTGTCAGATGAAAAAGATTTTCGGAGCAATAACATTACTAATATTAATAGCAGGATGCACCAGCACAGAAGTGACTGGCAATGGCTTAGGAGAGTTAAGCGATGACTTTGAAAAAATCACATGCGACGCGTTAACGCCATGCCCCGGAGGAATGGACTGCTACAAGTTCCGGGACCAGACAACACCAATCTGCTGGGCAGGAAACCCATGCACCCGCTGCAACTCAGGAGAATGCACTATCGCTGAATCATACCCAATGCAAATATTCTGCCAATAAAAATTTTCTAAGCACAGTCATCAGGACATGAACTAACACTCTCACTGCAAGGACAACCCACAGCCATGCAGACAATCTCCTGGCACTCACCGTCACCGCACACATCCTTACAAACAAACGCGGTCTCAAGAGTGCAGATGCCATTATAATAATCCCAGCCAGGACACTCAGTCAGGTCACTGAAAACGCAGAAACCCTTACTGCCAGCAGGCGTAACCCTCACTTCATAAGAATAACCCTGCTCCTCACAATGAACTGCAGAAGGATTAGCCAACCCAGCACTATCCGCCTGCGTGCAGCCCAGGATTACTAACAACCCGAGAACTGCAATCATGCTTAATTTACTCATAATAATTAATAAGCGTGAACACTACTTAAGAATTACCCTGTGCAGGAGATTATTTATTAATAGGCACGGCAACGCATTCCAATCTAGAATTCGGCAAATTCGTTGGTTGCTGGATTATAGGATTCTTCTCTATTATTTTATTCCTTATTAACACTTGAAAGAATAATCTAATTTCAACAATTCCATCATGGACGATAGCGTTAAAACGCCATTTAGGAACCTTCCTTAAATATACTTTTTTAATACCTAAGAATTTTGATGCTTCAAATATTTGTATGTTGATAATGAAATTTTCAGGGTCTATGTCAAATACCATGTTACCGAATTCAACAGACCTCGCGTACTCTCTGTTTTTGGTTTTAAAAAAAAGAATATCATTAATGTAATCATAATCGAATATTCCTTTACCTTTTAAATGTCTACTTTTCATACTTCATCTTTGGTATAGTTACCTTATTAATAATATAAAATGTTATTATTGATATATTATTTGGTTTTACGTCCAAAATCATCTTTAACGCGTTCATCTTATTAAATGAATAATAAATGGCATAACACCCGTTATTTTGTATTCCAACAAATATTGGTATTTTTTCAGTTATATAAATTTTTAGTTTTTCACAATTTAAGAATTCCTTTCTTTGCTTTTCACTAAGCCTGAAAAAAGTATGGTCAGTACATTTAATTTGTTCTGTACTGTAATACTTAATTATATCTACAAAATCCTTAATTCTTAATCTTTTATGTATTATGTGACCAGTTACAACCATTAAATATTAACAAGGTATTCTGAATTTATTAATTATTACTTCTAACCGCGCTTCCTGAAACTGGTTAAAGCCCTTAATAAATAAGCAGTGAAAGCAATAACGTAACCAGTCTGGAATTCACGCTTCATGTAAAAAAAGTAACGCATTGAAAGCATTAATGAAATAATGATTGCCAGAGACCATACAGGCATTAACTCCCTCTTCCTGCGGCGCATTGAATCAATAAATGAATGAATCTTATCACGGGAAGATAAATCATAACGCTTCACTCTGCGCAAAACAAGATTAACCTCCTGAGGCGTAGAGCATTCATTAATGATTAATTTAGCAAGCAAAGGATCAGGCCTCTCAAGCCCTGAATTAATAATTAACTCAACCTCCTCCCTGGACAATGAAGGCATATTAGTCTCAGGCAGGCCAAGAACGTTGCGCTCGCCCGCGCAGATGACTACGAGCCCATGACTTAATAACTTAATAACAACTGCTTTAACAGACTTAGTTAATTCATGAACATCATCCAGTAATAAAATGCATGAAGAATACTCTAATTCGAAAATAACATCCCTGTACAACTCGAAAACGCGCCTGCCTTTAACAGGAACTCTTAATGGTTTAGCAATGCATGAAAGAATCTCCTTCTTAGAATGAGGAAGAGCGTAAGCAGCCCTGTAAATAATTAATTCAAGATGAGTCAGTAAAGCAGTCTTCCCGCTGCCAGCGCAAGCCTTAATGAAAAGCGAACGTCGATGACTAACGTAACCTAATACTTTACTGATTAATTCCTCACGACCAACTAGAATAAAAGCATCACCACCAGGCATGACACTGAAAAAATGAAATCATGCTTTCCAGTAACCAAAGGGCCTCCAAGGAGAACAAAACATGACTTACTAGGATACAATAACCTAACCCCGCGCTTATTCAGTAAATCCAGAAGAATATGGGATAAAACGCCCAAGCCAAAAGAAGGAATTAACAGGCATGGCACGGCGAATAATAATGAATGAGTCAAGCCCCGGTGAGAATAATTCTCCTTCAAATAATAAGACAAGCGCTTGCACAAGGAGCCGACATTAGAGTTAGGATTATCCACATCAGGCAGCAAGGAACCAAGAATGAAAAGGAAAGGGCTTAGACCAAGCATTCTGGAGATTAACGCTGCAAAGAAAACATGAGAGTAGAACAGCATCCCAGTAAAATAAGATGGGAAGAAGAACTATTTAAATAAGGGACAAAGTAAATAAGAAAGAACGTAATCGCAACGTTTATAACTAGGCTCTTAAATTATACCAGCATGAATATAGGTTTAATAACTTATGAAGACGGCATCATGCACCGCGGGTATAAACCAAATATTAAAGCAGTAATTAAATTCCTGGATAATTACAAAGTAATTGAATACTATAAGAAGAAAGGACATAACCCTGTGAAGATAATGGTGGCAGGCGATAATTACAGGGACCTGAAACAGGGTAGCAACTTAAAGGAAGCACTGGAAGCAGGCAAGTGGAAAGGAAAAGTAATCACTGACAACGTGCTAATAGACAGGAATGGCGGCGCGCATGAACTGGCAGATTACACAGTGACAAGCCTTAAAGAATTATCATCATTAATAAGAGAAGAGAAATCATACGACATAGTGTTATGCGATGGGGATAACACGTTATGGAAATCTTACCTTGACGGGCGGCGCAGAATCTTAAATCACTTTTATTTTCTAATTGAAAAAAATACTCCTCAATGGGCTAATAATATAATGAAAACCTTAACAGTCATGTCGGAAAACATGCTTTCACTAGCGCAAGTGTCGCCCAGACAATTATACAAGAGAAAAGAAGACAGCTTGGAAGACTTTCTTAAAGAAGTGAAAGAAAACAAGAGCTTCCTGATTATAAACAGTTTAAGCAGTGAACTCGTAATCAAAAGAATCCTTAACCAGATTAAAAGCATAAAGAAATCATACATCAAGAACCGAGTCCTATAAAAAAGAAAATATTTAAATAAAGAATCAGACAAGCAGGAAAAGCAATGACAAAGCAGGAATCATTCAAAAAAGCATTCATGCCAGCATACGCTATCATCCAGCAATTAAAAGGCGAACACTACCTGCCTGAAAGAGTAGTTAGAACAGCACTGGAAGTATACAAGAAGTTAATGAACAGTAAAGGAACCAGGGGCAGGAACAGGGATGAGTTAGTTAAGGCATGCATTATGATAGCAAGCGATAACCTGAATTACCCTTTAATGATTAAGGAATGGAAGAGCAGGGAATTAATGAGGCAGAAACGATACGTGAACAGGGTGACAGGATTAAAGCAAAGGCGAGTGGAAGCTCACATGTACGCCAGCAGGATAGGATGGGAATTAAGGTTAAGTGAAAAAGAGATAAGTGAAGCAATAAAGTTATGCAATGATGCGTATGGAACTGGAATTGCCTGCGCAGCACTGAACAAGGCATGCAGGGTGTCATTAAGGAAACTCGCAAGAATCACGGGGTTATCAAGAAATTACGTCTGGCGGTTAAGCAAAGACTTATAAAAGAATAATGAGGAGAAAAACTAATGACTGAAAAAGATGATGTAAAACCCGATCAAGCGAAAGTCCTGGAAGAATTGGAAAAGATTATTGGTAAATCCATTCCGCAAGTAGAAGAAATTGACACTACCGGATTTAAAGTTAAGGATGGTGACATTATTGGTTTAGGATTAAATGAAACACAATTATCAGCTCTCCCTGAATCAATAGGAGACTTAGAATCACTCCAATCACTAAATTTACATGGTAATCAGTTATCAACTCTTCCTGAGTCAATAGGCAACCTAAAATATCTCAAGAAAATAGATTTGTATAATAATCAATTAAAGACTCTCCCAGAATCAATGGGAGACTTGGAATCACTTCAATCACTAAGTGTAGGGTATAATCAGTTAACGGCTCTTCCAGAGTCGATAGGCGACTTAAAATCACTCCAGAGACTATTGTTATATAATAATCAGTTAAAGACTCTCCCGGAGTCAATGGGAAACTTAGAATCGCTTCAAAAACTAGAGTTACATGGTAATAAATTAGAAACCCTCCCGGAGTCAGTAAGAAATTTAGAATCACTTCAAAAACTAGATTTACATGATAATAAATTAGGGACTTTCCCAGAGTCTATAAGAAACCTGAAATCTCTCGAAGAACTACATTTGTATAAGAATCAATTATCAGCTCTCCCGGAGTTAATGGGAGGCTTAGAATCACTTCAATCACTAAGTGTAGGGTATAATCAGTTAACGACTCTTCCGGAATCTATAGGCAACCTAAAATCACTCCAGAAACTAGATTTGAGTTATAATCAATTAACGGCTCTCCCTGAGTCAATAGGAGATTTAGAATCACTCCAATCACTAAATTTAGGGTATAATCAGTTAACGACTCTTCCGGATTCTATAAAAAACCTAAAATCTCTCGAAAGACTAGAGTTACATGATAATAAATTAGAAACTCTCCCGAAGTCAATAAAAATTTTAAAGCGAAGAGATGTCAAAATAATATAAATTAGTGTGCATAAAGTATTTAAATAACATTCTAAACACTAAGAAATGATTAGACAATGGATGCAGTACGTGAGTTATTATTGAATAATGGAGTAAACTACTTCGTGTACGGCCCGAACATGAATGAAGAAAACGTAAAGCAATGGCTCATAAATAAAGGGTACGAACCAATAAAGTATAATGCAGTTAAAGCAAGAATTGAGAAAGCAACAATAACATTTAATTACTACTCAACTAAATGGTACACTGGAGCAGCCAATATGACGTTCAGCTCTAAAAAAGACTTATGGGGGTTAATCCTGCAATTAACTAACGAGGATTATGATAAAATAAAAAGCAAAGAAGACCCTATAGGGGATTATTATGAATTAGAATTAACCTCAATTGTTGAAGGAACAGAGATTAAAGTAAAAACATTCAAGGTGAAAAAAGAAAAAGAGGAAAACAAAGAAGTGCCTGTAATAAAGGATTACTTAAACCTGATAATAAAGGCAGCTGAAAAACATGAATTCCCACTAGATTACGTAAATGATTTAAAAAGAATAGAGCCCAAAGAATTAAAAGGATTTGAAAAAGAATTATATGACCTGCTGCGCGAAAAGCAGTGGCTTGAATAATTATATAAGTACTAAATGATATATTAATAACTGACATGTTTTGGAGAAGACCATACGTTGAGGACCTGGAAAAAGAGTTTAAAACAGACAAGTTAAGAGATAAGAGGGTATTCCACGACTTAAACATCAGGGTGCAGGACCCTGAGGAATTCAGACGCAGGTGCGTTGAAACACTAACTGATAATGGCTACAGAATAAGCTTAAACGAGATGACTGAATTCGAAAGCACTGAATTCAAAAACTTCTTCAGAGGAGGGCGTTTAAAGCCAATAAAAAGCATTATTAAAGGAGTGAAAAGCAAGTCAATAGGCGCCAAGTACCCTGCAATCTGGAAAATACTGTTAACAGTATTCGTGATAGCACTCATAGGCTACTTCCTGCCGTACGAGGAATTAAACAAAGACTTATTATTCTGGACCACAATGATAACACTACCATTAGGATTAATGGTATTCTTAATGAAGGAAAGCGTTAAGTCAATGGCCTGGGTGAAAATGGTAGGCGTATATGATGTTGAAGGATTAAAGGCAGATTTAAGAGTGGTTATAAGCGCTGACACTGATAAGGATAAGAAAGAAATACTTAACAAACTGAAAGATGACATGAGCTACGTATATGATGACTTAGCAAGGAAATACATGAAGAAAGTCAAGCCAGAGGATAGAATGATAAAGGAAGTGCCTCAGGACAAGACAGTGAAGGTAGTGCAGGAAATAACTAAGTTAAATAATCAAATGGACATGCTAAGAGAGAAGTTAGTTAACAGCAGGGTGTCAGAGGAAATTTATAAGGACGTGATGAGAAGCCTTGAAAAGAAGAAAGATAAAATGGAAACAATACTTGACTTAATAACTCTGTGATTGCAATGAACCGTAAATCAATGATGGTAGTCCTAAGGGAAGTATTTGCTTTCACGTTCGGAGTCCTAGTGCTCGTAACAGTCACAGCCATGTTCAACACGACAATGATTCCTGAAATAAAAAGGTTTAGTTATAACGAGCAGTTAGAAGGCATAATCAACCAGGTTAATTCAATGATAGTAAGGGTTGATTATCAGATGAGGAGCGGAGTTAACACGACTTTCACAATAACCGGAGGCATGCCGTCAAAAATTGATAGAAGCTCTTACAGGGTTTTCGTGGACGGTAACAGGTTATGCGCCAGGAGTACAGGGGATGTTGTAATGACCAGATGCCTTAATTACTCAACGAATTCAATGCTAACAGGCAATTACTTATCAGGAACGGAAATACTGCTTGTTGGTGATAATAACCCTTCAATAGGAGCAGTCATCACGTTCGAAAACAATTTATAAAAACCATTATTAAGTGCTTAAAGGAAGAATAACTGTGCGACAACCCAGATAATTAATCCTACCACAACCCACTTAATAACTAGTGACAGGAACTTGAATAAGAGGAATGCCAGGATGAGAATTAAAATAATCATGACCATCTGGGAAGTCCACGGGTCAAGACTAAGGGTTCCTTCAATAGTTGACTTGAAAGAATTAAACATGTTTGAAGCAGAGGAAAAGAAGTCAATGCCCTGAGAAAACCAGTTAAAAACGCCCTGCTGGGTTGCGTTAATAGTTTCATTCCCCTCAGCTAATACTGGATTAAAGAACAAGCCAATAATTAATCCTGAAAGAACTATGAATTTAAGGTACTTAAAGTAACTTTTATCAAATAATTGAACGAATTCATGCCAGAAAAAAGTAGGTAAAACAATGATTAATAATGCAACGCTTAAACTAATGAATTTATCCTCACTAGTCGGCGCGACAGTAGCCATCGTGTAAATAAGGTTCAGGGCAGTGATTAAGAGCAGTCCTCCAAAAATGAGGTAAGTCAGCAGGTTAACAGCAGTCCTGCCAGACCCTTTAATGTTAACCATGATGAACTTCTTAGTGTACTCGAATAATAAGTAGAAAAGGATTAATTCATAAGCAATAGTGCCAACGAGCAGGACTTTAGTGAATAAGATTAAGTTAAAACTAATCACTATGGTGCTGGTAATGAAGAATGCAAGACAGGTAAGGAATAAAACAATAATATTTAATTTTAATTCCTTAACATTATTAAATTCAGTTGGGAATGACAGCCGGTCAATAATTCCACCATCATTTTTTTTCTTCTTCCTCATCAATACTTATTAAGTTTAATAATAATTTATATTTATCCTTTCCACCTAACTCGTCAGTAATCCTGTTAAGAACTGCTTTAACAGGGTCAGGGATTAATGGAATCCTCTTTTTCAACTCATTAATGTTTTCAAAAGGTTTTTCTTCGCGTTCCTCAATAATCTTCCACATATGCTTCTTGCCAATACCCGGGATTAACTCCAATTGATGAAGTCTGGTACTAATTGGACCGCACTTATTAAAGAATTCCAGAATCCTGTCAGGATTCTTATTAACAGCATCCTTAATCAAGGAATCTAATTCAAGCTTAGCAGTCTTGGTAAGACTCTGATAAGAAATTTTATTACTAATATGATGAATCTTGTCACGCTTGTCAGGGCCAATGTAAACCTTTTCACCAGGCTTTAAGAAAATGTCTTTCTTAGGCACTACTTCAAGCAGGCTTAAGTGTTTAGTGCCTACTAACTGGGCAACAGGCATCCTGCGTGACTGCCCGATGTGACCGTGAGGCAGGAAATCCAGTATAATGCCGAAATCTTCCCTAACCCTTGGGTCGCGCCTCTTAACGTATAATGATTTACTTTCTCGCGCTAACCTTTCTCTTCTTCTCTCGTAGCCAAAGATTTCGTACATAATTAATCATTAACTCATTTAACATACTTTTTCACTATTTCAAAAACATTGTCTAACTCATTTTTCTTAAAACTAATCTTGCTTAACTTAAATATTACTTTTAAATCATCAATGGTTTCAGGTACGATGTCAATAATCTTAATTATGAGTTTATCAGTTAACTTTCTCATCTCAAGATTCATTAATTCTTCATGCAAGGCGTTCACGTTCTTATCACTTAACTTTGAGAAGTTTTTGGCATTCTCGTAAGCCATTTTCTGCTCATAAGTCATTTCACTCTTCTTGCGCTTGCCTAAGACCTTCTTAACAGTATTCAGGGTGACGAATTTCTCATCCGTTATCTCAAAATGTAATGGCATTAATTATTACACCTTCTTTAAGTGAACAGGCAAGCTTATTACCTGCTTGACTGCATTGCCGTCCTTAACGCTTAACATGTAAGCCTTGCCTCTCTTGTTAATGATTACGCCTACGCGACCGAAGAAGCGTTTTCCAGGCATGCCTTTATGCACTGCTGGTTCAGGTTTTATCACGACTCTGTCACCAGTCTTGAATTTCTGCAATCGTTTTGCAATGTTTACTTTACCTTTCTCGCGCAGTTTCTTCCTTAACTTCTTTCGAGTCCCGCGTCTAGGGCCATGCGATGATTTCACCATGAGTGAAGGAATATAAATGCTCTATTTAAAAAACTTTTTATTACAGGATTCCTTAGGAATAGTAATGGTTACCATAATTATATCCGGCATGCCGGGTTCAGGTAAGTCAACGGTTGCAAAGCACCTGGCGAAGAAGTTAAAGTTAAGGCATGTGAGTGCTGGCGACAAGATGCGCGGAATAGCGGGCGGCTTAAGTATTGCAGAGTTTAACGAGTTTCATGATTATTTAAAAAAGCATGATGAAATTGACAGGAAAATTGATTCAATGATAATTCGTGAGGCGCGTAAAGGAAACGTGATTATTGACGGCGTACTGGCAGGATACACTGTTAAGAAAGCGGATTATAAAATATTTCTTAAATTAACTGAAACAGAGGCTGCTGAAAGGATTGCTGGAAGAGAGAAGGCAAGCATTAAGGAAGCGTTAACTGATATTAAAACGCGCTGGAATGGTAACAGGAAGCGCTGGAAGCGCATTTACGGCATAGACATAAATGATTTAAACCCTTATAACTTAATCCTTGACACAAGTCAGTGGACGATTAATGAGATGAATAAAATAATTGAGTTCATAATAAAGGAATTATTAAAGTCCAAAGGGGGTGCTGTGAATTGATTGAAATTGGAAGAGTTTACGTGAAGATTGCTGGTAAAGAAGCAGGGCTTAAAGCAGTGATTGTTGAAAAAATAAATGATAATTTTGTACTAATTGATGGTGAAGTTAAGAGGCGCAGGTGCAATGTGAATCACTTAATACCTCTTGAGTTTAAACTGGAAATTAAGGGCAAAGCAAAAACTGAAGACGTTAAGGTAGCGTTGAAAAAGGCAGGGTTATGGAAGACTGAGATTAAGAAGATTAGGAAGAAAGATAAGAAGGAGAAGAAGACTGAGAGGCCAAGGAAGAAGCATGCAGTAAAGAAAATTTTTGAGGAAGTGCCGAAGAAGAAAGCCAAGAAGAAACCCAAGAAGAAAGCCAAGAAAAAAGCAGTTAAGAAGCCTGTAAAGAAGAAGGCAGCTAAGAAAGTGCCAAAGAAGAAAGCAGTGAAGAAGAAAGCTCCTGTGAAGAAGAAAGCAGTTAAGAAGAAGGCCAAGAAGAAAGTAGTGAAGAAGCCTGCAAAGAAAAAAGCCGTGAAGAAGAAATAGTTGCAAAGCAATGGAAAGGGGAAGATTTTTAAACTTAATCAGGCATAAATTATCGGGGCAACTAATTGCAATGAACAAAAAAAACATACTACTGAAAGTAGTGATTCGAGTCCAGGGCAAGAAATTATATAATAACGTTAAACAATACATTAAGGCTTACAGGAAGAGCGGCTGCTTATTCGGGTATAAAAACAGTCTTGGCGTAGACTTCGCCACCATAACAAAAGAATTAGAAGGGCGAACAGTCACAGGACAGATATGGATAATATCTCCTGATGACAAATTCAAATCCCTGCGCAAAGATTATTACGGGGGTGCAGCGCTTGGAATCATTATTGGAAGCGACGCGGATAAATTAAATGAAATGACAGACGAATTAATGCAGTATATTGACAGAGCAACTATAATAAACAAACCTGAAAACCTGATTAAAGCGACTTACGAAACCCTTGAAGCAGTTATTAGAAAAAGAAACCTTTAAAAAGGAATATTTTTAATACTAAAATGGTGATTTAAAAATGACTTATGACTCACTGTTTAAAATAGTAATAAAACCGCAAGACGAGAAATACTATACTGAGATTAAAGACTACATTAATGAATATGAAAATTTAATGAGCAATAATGGAAACATTGTTGGAACGGATTTCGCAACCCTAACGCAGAACATAGAAGGGCATTCAGTCAAGTACCAGATATGGATACTATATCCTGATGAAAGGTTTAAAGAAATGCAGGAAGGGTACGCGCGCGGAGGGCATATCGGAATCATTATTGGAGACAATGCAGATAAAGTAGATGAAATGGCAAGCGACTTAACAAAAATTTTAAAGGAAGTAAAATTAATAAAAAAGCCTGAAGAACTTCTTGACGTACTGCGAGAAAGCATTAAGCAAAACTATTTTTAAAGAATGAAATCTAATTAATAATAGATGAATAAACTGCCAATTGAAAAGAAATATAAAGAGCTGGCTAAGAAGAAGTGCAGGGCTAAGAAGGCATTCAAGCCAAGAAGTGAATTAATAATCATTGACAAGCCTTCAGGACCATTCTCATACTGGGTGACTGATAAAGTAAAGAAAGCACTTCATGCAAGGAAGGCAGGTCATGCAGGCACATTAGACCCTAAAGCTTCAGGAGTCCTGCCAATAGGATTTAATGACAGCACTAAAGTGCTTACAGCATTAAGAACTGACAAGGAATACGAGTGCGTGATGCACGTGCACTCAGACGTCACGAAGAAGAAGATACGCGAGACCAGGAAGGAATTTACCGGCATAATCAAGCAAGTGCCGCCAGTACGCTCAGCAGTGAAGAGACAGGAAAGGGAGAGGGAAGTATACTACTTAAAAATCACTAAAATAGAAGGCAGGGAAGTTTACTTCACCATAGGATGCGAAGCAGGAACTTACATCAGGAAGATTTGTTCAGACTGGGGTGAATTAATGAACACTAAAGCACACATGAAGCACTTGCGCAGAACTAAGGCAGGACCGTTCACGCTGAAGAATGCAGTGCCGCTGGAAGAATTCAAAAAGAATCCTAAGAAATACTTAGCACCAGTTGAGAGGGCAGTACAGCACTTAAAGAAAGTATGGATTGATGATAAAACAGTTCAAAGAGTAGGGCACGGCTCAAAAGTCTACGCGCCAGGCGTATGCAAGTATAATAAAGGAATAATTAGAGGAGAACTTATAGCATTAATAAGCATTGATGATGAATTAATAGCCCTGGGCAAGGCGGAAATGACTAGCAAGGAAATCAGGAAGAAAACTAAAGGATTAGTCGCGAGCCTTGAAAGAGTTATGTAATCCTGTACTCCACGCCATTTAATTTAACGCTGTCAGGCTTTAATAAGTAAAAGCATATGAAGCTTGAATCCCAAATAATCTTCTGTGATTTAATAATAAACGAGTACTTCCCTTCACTCCTAGTGCTCTTAATTACTTCAAGCACTTTTTTTGCCTTTTTTTTCGACAATGCTCTTAACACCTTCAAATAATCTTTCAATTAAATTATCAATTAAAACGCCTGCAGGACCTAAAGGCTCTATTCGCACATCACTCTTGTCAATTATTATTAAAGCAACAGGCAGGACTCCTCCGCCTCCGCCGCCTCCAACATCCTTGCCGCTGCCAAAACCGAATCCGATAGCGCAAACAGGAATAATTGTTTTACCTGCATGAGTTACTGGCTTGCCGAAAATGCTCTGAGCAGTAAGCATCTGCGAAAAAGTGTTAAGCATTGCCTTAAGTTTAACAGCATCCATTGCATTGTGATAATGCTTTTTAAGATATTAAATATTACTGTTCTCATGAAATATTTAAATAACTATGATGATTAAATAAAAAAATAATGAAGTGCCCTAAGTGCGGTCGAGAAGCACTCTTTATAAAGGATTATGAGAAACATTATTGTTCTAATTGTAAGGAATACTTAGCAGAGGAGCAGCCTGCTGAAACAAAAGAGGAATCAGTGAAGCCTGAAGAATATTTTAAGAATTCAGGCACTAAATCCAGGAAAATAAGTAATTTATTACTGCCAGCAGGAATACTTGCAGGAGTCATTATTATAGCAATAATCTTTCTGCCTCCCTTCCTGTTAATGGAGGAGGATGAGTATGATGAAACTTATTACTGGGACAGGGCAAATGCAACAGTTAATTACTCATACTGCGATTTAATAATAGTTAGTGAAACCAAGAGTTTTTGCTATGGAATGATTGCTTTTAAGAAGAATGACCCGTTAATCTGCGAATTACTGCCTGTTAACAAGGAGAAATGCTATGCAGTAGCAGGATCATACTTTAAAAATGATTCATGGTGCGAGCTTCTTGACAGCACTAATTTAATGGAGTACTGCTATCAGAAAGTAGGCCGTCATACCGGTGAATCAACTTGCGAGAAAATAATAGTAAGTATGGATAAAAAAGATTTATGTTACTTTGAATTCGCTGTCGAATTATTGAATAGCTCTTATTGTGAGGAAATAAGAGGGGATTACCGTGACACCTGTTATTCAGAAATTGCTGTAGAAACAAAGGATGAATCTCATTGCGAGAGAATAAACATTTACTTGTACAGGGATGAATGTTATAAGCGTTTAGCAGAAGAACTGCTTGACGAGACTCTTTGCGAAAAAATTATTGACGCGCAAACAAAAACTGCATGCAACTTAATATTTTCATAAGACAGGTCTTAATCCACTGCAACGACTTTCTTAACTTCAGGCACTTTATTCTTCAGGAATGCTTCAACTCCCTGCTTAAGAGTTACTTGAGCCATTGGGCAGCCCCTGCAAGCGCCCTGCAATTCAACTTTAACGATGCCGGTCTTCTCATTAACACTGACTAACTTTATGTCACCGCCATCAGCCTGCAATGAAGGCCTGATTTCATTAATTGCATTCATGACTTTAGACTTCATGAAAGAGGATTAACCGCGGTTAACATTATAAACTTTTCCTCAAGACAAAACTTTTTTAAGTAATTCAAATCTCAGAACTGAGTATGCGTAAAGAAGTTGTTTCATTATTAACTATTGCATTATTCATGGGATGCATTACTGGCGGCATGGTGGTGAATAACGGTAACAAGATTTTAATTGAATTCACAGTAACAGTGCAGAATCATACTTTTGATACAGGAACCATATCATTCATAGTTGGCGAGCACAGTGTCCTGCCAGGACTTGAAGTAGGAGTTGTTGGCATGAAGCTTGGCGAGGAGAAAACATTCACAGTGCCTCCAAGCCTTGCTTACGGCGAGTATGATGAATCAAAAATAATTGGTTTTGACAGGGAAATATTCAGGGATCCGGAACCAGAACTTAATGATGAGGTTAAAACAAGCAGCGGGGATGGAAGAATTATTAACATTTCAGATGAATTGGTGTTTGTTGACTTTAACCACCTACTGGTAGGTCAAGACATAATATTTAATGTTAAAATCATGACAATTGAGAAAATATGAAGGCAGAGCATTACTACACTGAAAAGCCTACTTCAAGGCTTAAATTATTCAAGTTAACAACTAATTTATTAGGATTTAACGTTTCATTATACTCTGCGACAGGAGTTTTCAATTACAAGCGCGTTGACAGGGCCACTATAGTATTAATCAAGCACTTGAAAGTGAAGCATGGAATGAGAGTCCTTGACTTAGGCTGCGGTTATGGAGTAATAGGAATAATAACTGCAAAATTAGGATGTGAAGTCATTATGAGCGACGTGAATGAGAGGGCTTTAATGCTTGCAAGGAAGAATGTGAAGTTGAATAATGTTAAGGCAAGAGTGATAAAAAGTGATTTGTTTAATAATATTGAAGGATTGTTTGATTCAATCATTACTAACCCGCCAATTGCCAGGGGCTTAAAATTTAATTATAAATTAATCAATGAATCAATTAATCACTTAAAGAAAGGAGGTTCATTGCAATTAGTTGCCAGGCACAATAAAGGCGGTAAGCGGCTTAAGGAGCGAATGCTTGAAGTTTACGGTAATGCGGAGGAATTATGCAGGAGCGGCGGATTCAGGGTTTATTATAGTAAAAAACTTTAAATACTATTCAATAATATTTAATCTTCATGCCTAAAAAAACAGTTAAGAAAAAGAAGCCTTTAGTTGATAAGGCATTACTTGACATTCTCGCCTGCCCTGTATGCAAGGCTGACGTTAAACTAGTGGATTTAAGAGGCAAGAAGAAGAGTTCTAAGGAAAAGAAATGGGATGGTAAACTAGTATGCAAGAGCAAGAAATGCGGGATAATTTACCCTATTGAAGATGGGATTCCAATAATGCTTCCGCCAGAGTTAAGGTGAAGACGGTTTAGTAAATCTTTAAAAAGTATTATGTATATTTTTATTATTAATGCCAGGGTAGCCCAGCCCGGTTAAGGCGTCTGGCTTGAGACGCAGGCGGGGGAGGAGTACCCTCCCCCATCCTAGCGCATTACCTCCCCCCACCCAGTGGAGCGGGAAAGTGAAATGGTAAGGACTGTGCCTGAGACCAGATGTGCGCAAGCACTCGCAGGTTCAAAGAACCTTTTTATGCGAAGCAAGTCAAAAAAGCTTCACCAAAAAGGATTGAAAATCCTGCCCCTGGCGCCTAATTCACTTTTCTGCTGGTGAAAAGCACTAAGAATCCTCCTAACGGGTAAAGAATGCCGAAAAACCCTAATAAAGCACTAGCAACACTATTACAATCCCATGCAGTGAAAGCGTAATACAATAATGCGATGCCAAAAATAATTGGTATCGGAGTGAATATCCTCCCTTTCCTGGCAAGCTTATTCCAGTCAACCTTGGATTTAAAAATAAATACTAAAATAACTGCTTTTATTAAAGGAAGGGCGCCGCAAACACCTAACAAAACACTAGCAATAATGTTACAATCCCAAAGAATAAAAGCATAATATAATGATGCAATGCCGAAAATAATTGATATTGGAGCGTAAACATAAAACCTTCTCTTTTTTGCAAATTTATTCCAGTCAACCACGCTAATAAGTAATTTTCTTGTGTATAAAAAATTTCTGGCAGCTTTAACTAACGAGGATGCCGCCAATAATTATTAAGATTATTGAACCAAGTTTTAACGTGTTGAATGCTTCACCCAGCAAAGCCATGCCAATCAATGAAGGAATCAGGACTGCCAGGCTAGAGGCTAACGGCATTATTATAACAGACTTCTCCTTTTTCAAGGCAACCTGCAGTAATACCATGCCTGAGAAACCGCAAACGCCGGCGAGCAGGAAAGGGAATATTGAGAATCCGCCGCTTAAAGCAATCTTCATTAATACAGTACTCATTGAGATTAGTATACTCGCTATTATCCCTAAGTGAACTCCCTTCATGCAGCCAACCCCATTAATACGGCACCGATTATTAAGCCAACAGCGCCGATTAACTGCTTAATATTTAACCTCTCCTTTAAGAAGAAATAGCCGTTAAACAGGATTACTACAAGTGATAAACTAATTAATGGATTAATCACTGACACATCCTCAACTGATAATAACCACATGTAAAGCAATCCAGGAATAATTGAAATCAATAACCCGAAAATCCATAAACGCGCTTTTAATAACTGCTTAGCTAACCCTTTAATAGACTTCTTGTTAAAGCCCCTGAATCTAACCCTGCCAAGCTTATTTAATCCCGCCTTCTGCAAACTGGCTGCGACGCCTATAAGAATAGCCGTTATTATTGCAAGAATAAAAGTCAACATCTTTAACATACTATAAGAAGTAAGAGATTTAAAAAAGGATTGAAAATCCCGCCCCTGGCATATTATTCTAAGTACTAAAGCCAATATCCTTAAATTTTATGAAATCATTTTCATTATGGTGCCAGTTATTTACTTGTTTGAACATGGTCATATTGACTTGGAATGGATTAAGAGGGCAGGCGTTTACTCTGACTACATTAAAGGCATTATTAACAACGTAATCACTACATTGCGCAGTGATGATGACAGGCGCTATATCCTTGGACAGCCATTAGTGGTTGCTGACGCCCTGAACAGTCCTGAATTCACTGGTGACAGATTTTCTTACTCCAGAAACCTTTCTGAATTATTAACTGACGCATTCATTAATTATGATAAAAGCGTTAAGCCCGGCAACTCACTGCTTGAATCATTAAAGGACTTAGTCCTGGATGACCGCGTCATTCTTACCGGAGGCATGCGCGTCCAGCCTGACCTGAACATGCCCTGCGGTGAAAGCCTTGTGAGGCAGGTCCTTATTGGCAAGAAGAGGATAAGAAAGGTGTTTGGCAAGGACGTGAAAGTGGGCTGGAATATTGACAGCTTCGGGCACTCTAACAACCTGCCCCAGATTCTTAAGAAAGCAGGTTTTAATGCTTACGTGGCGTGGAGAGGCATACCTGAATATTATAAATCCGGCAGTGAAGTCAAGTCCACACCAACTGAATTCTACTGGAAGGGTTTGAATGGTGATGAAATCCTTACCAGCTTTCTTGCCAGCGGCTACTCTATTGGCAGAATACCCTTCCCTGAAAGGCTTCCTGATGATTACTTATCAGGGCATCCTGGCATATTGAAAATCCTGAATAAGTGTTTAAAATTCTTCAAATTCATTCCCGGCATCCTTGAAAAACTTAACTTAAAAAAGACTCTCAAACACTTTAAACATATTAGCCTAAATGATTACCTCTTTATCCCTCTCGGCTCTGATTTCACTGAACCCCATCCAAGGCTTAAAATGATTTTGGATTTCTTCAAGCGCAAGGATTATGCTGTCAGGCACGGCGACCTGAATGGTTACTTTAAGGAAGTGTCTGATAGTGATTTGCCTGTTTTAAGCGGCGACTTTAATCCTGTTTTTGAAGGCGTTTATTCATGCAGGTCTGATTTCAAAATCATGAATAACGAGGTTGAAGGCAAGTACAGGCTTGCTGAAATTCTTGAATCCATGGCTTCATCAATAGGCAAAGAATATGACAGTGACAGTCTTGATTCATCCCTTGACTTAATCTTATTAAATCATTCTCATGACACTATCTGCGGGTGCTGTATTGACAGTGTTTACCTGGATGCCATGAACAGGTTTGAGAAAGCTGAATCCATCCTTGACTCGCTTATTAATCATTCCTCCACCTTCATCAGTGACAATGTAGAATGTAATGGTAATGCTTTAATCCTGTTTAACCAGTTATCATGGCCGCGCAGAGGCGTTGTCAGGACGCGCGTTAATTCTAATGGCTTTTTTAACTTGCTTGATTCAAATGGCATGGCAGTGCCTTATGATTTTGTTAATGATGACTTTATTGAATTCACTTCCCCTACAGTACCAGCACTTGGTTATCATGTTATAAGAATTATTCCTTCCAGCACTCCGAATCCTGCTGCTTCAACGTCCAGGACTAATTTTATCCAGGATGAATTATTTAGTGTTGGGATTTCTGATAACGGCACTCTCATCCTGAATAAAGGATTACGCAGTTACTTATCTATTAATGATTTAGTACGCAGCGGCGGTTACTCTTATGAGAAGAGCGGTGCCAGCATTAACGGCTTATCCAGTGTTGAGTTTAATGTTCTTCACGGCAACTCTTTTGATAAACTTCTTGTCAGAGGTTTTCTTGGCAGGGATGAGGTAGTTCAGGAAGTATCGCTGCATGGCCTGCCATGGATTGATTTCAAGACATGGATTAAGCATGATGGCAGCATCTCTAAAGTTAATGCCGTATTCAATGGTTTTAAGAATTCTCATTTTCACAGGCAGATTCCTTACGGCGAATTAAGGACTAGCGGAGAACGCGCTTTCCCTGCACTAAATTATGTCCGTCTTGATGATTACTCAATTCTTAATAAAGGAGTGGTCGAGCACGTGCTGCGTGACGGCTGCCTTGAACTTGGTTTACTGCGCGGGTCCAGAGTTGTCAGCGAATCCTTATTCTTTCAGGGTCCTTCTATTCCTACTCCTTTAGCTTTGATGCGCGGACTGCAATCTTTTGATTATGCTTTCTGTACTGGTGATGCTTACAGGTGCGGTGAGGAATTTAATAATCCTTTATTCGCTGTTAACATTAATGGCAGTAATGGCTCACTGCCAAAGTCTTATAGTTTTCTTGACTTTAATCCTGGCAGGCTTGCAGTCACTGCTGTGAAGAAAGCCGAAGTTGATGACAGCCTAATTTACAGGTTATTTAATCCAACTAATCATCCTGAAAGCATTCAAGTGAATGATTACTTACTGACTGACTTATTAGAGGAGAACGGTGAGAGCATTAATGAATTATGTGTTGAATCGTTCGGGATTTATACATTAAAGAAGTTGCTTTAAAACTTTACATCCTTGTTAGTCTTTATACTCGGCGTTCTATATGGCATTACTTGTGGTGGCACGGGATGGATTAATGCTGGTGCTGGCAGGGATTCTAAATTTTTATTAACAACTACCTTCTAATTCTTGGTGTGAAAAACAAGAAAAAAGTCTTCATTATATGCGCATCCTTACTCCTCGTTGTCTTAGTCCTGACCCAAATAAGTCCAGAAGAAATTACTGATACAATTACAGGAGAGCTTGATGAGTATTCTGAATTAAGAAAGCAAATGGTTGAAACGCAATTAAAGACAAGGGATATTGATGACTTAAGAGTCCTTCAAGCCATGGAGGCAGTGCCAAGACATAAATTCATGAATGATTATATAGAGCAAGCTTATGAAGACCGTCCAGTGCCGATTGGTTATGGCCAGACAATAAGTCAGCCCTACATCGTTGCGTTAATGACGCAGGCACTGGAAGTGAATGATTCATACAAGGTTCTAGAGATTGGCACAGGCTCAGGTTATCAGGCAGCAGTCCTGGCTGAACTCGTTGACAGGGTTTACACAATAGAGATTATTGAAGCTCTTGCAGGCAGGGCTAATGAAACTCTGGAACGCCTTGGCTATGATAACGTTGAAGTAATGCATGCTGACGGCTACTTTGGATGGGAGGATGAAGCGCCTTTTGACGTGATAATTATTACAGCAGCATCTAATCACGTGCCGCCCACACTCAGTGAACAACTTAAGGATGGCGGCAGGTTAATAATCCCTCTTGGAAGCATTACCGGGTTTCAAACATTGAATTTAATCACGAAGAAAGGGGATGACTTGGAGACAAAAGTCATTACTGGCGTTCGATTCGTGCCAATGACAGGCGAAGCTCAAAAAACGTGAATTCATGCATTTCTTTTCAGGAATAATGAACTGAATAGGTAAGAGATTGCAGCTAAGACCAGGACTATTGAGTAACCATAGGATAAGGCAAGCAGGATGGCGAGCACTGAGCTTAAGACAGAGGCGGAGCCGTTAACAGCAAACGCCCATGGAACAAGATTCTTATTTATACTCTTTATTGCGATAGGGAATAACATGCCCATGAAAAAAGCAGGCAGGGCAATTATTAGGAATACAATAATCATTTTTGCTGCCATGCTAAAACTAATGATTGAATTAATTATTACCGGCGTCAAGAAGTAGTATAGGATAATTAAAGTGGATATGATGATTATTATTTTAGAAGTATCCTTTACTTTAAGCTTCCGTGAGTACAGGCTTCCAATACTTGAGGATAATAGTGTGGAGAATATGACTGTTGAAACAGAGTAGATAACCATGCCGAATAATAATATGAATTTCTGGATGAAAACTATTTCAACAAACATGTAAGCTAAGCCAATACAGAAGAAGAATACTAGAGGCTTCTTTTTAATCTTCGTATTCTTTAAAAATTTTAAGGGCAGTAAGATGAAAGCTGAACTTAAGAGTGCTGCTTGGGCTAGCAGAAATAATAGCAGGAATCCTTGGTCCATGAACGGCTGCCAGGACTCTCCGATTATTTCATAGAGCGCTCCTGCCTTGTTTAATTTGAAGAAGTTAAAGTAGAATGGTTTGTCATCATAAACCGGGCTGACATCAAATAAGTAGTTGTTGTAGAATCCTTCTCTGTCTTCAAGCAGGTTATTCACGCTTTCATAATAATATGGTTCTTCAAACTCGCCATGCTTGTTTGGTTCAAACTCTGCTGGCAGATATATTATGTCGAACTTGTTTTTTTCAACAAAATCCATTATCTTCTTTATCCTGTTTTCACTAAACTCTTTCCTGCCTAATAATAATGTGACTGTTGTCCAGGTCCTGAATAACCCTATATTCTTTGCTGATTCGTTAACTTCAAGGGCTAAGGAGAACAGTCTTAAGGATTCTTTTGGCGGGTAATAAAGCCATCTTGTAATAATTAAGATGCCTTCATCGCTTAAGTGGTCGTAATACTCTCTGAATGCTTCAACTGTGAGTAAGTAATTTTCAGATAAGCCGTAGAATCCTGAGCCTAAGACGCTGCCGGCTAGTGAGAGAATGATTATATCATACTCTCCGCGTCCCTTTATGAAACCCCTGCCTTCCTCAACATGGATGCCGGCTTTGTTATAAATATTGCCTGAGTAATCCTTGTACTCTTCCTTTAACAAGTCTATTACGAGCGGATTTGATTCAACGGCTGTGACATTCGCGTTTTTCTCTAATGCTATTAAGACATCAAGACCTGCACCTGCATTAATAATCAGTGTTCTCGGTTTTTCTATTAGATTATAACCAATTGAAGTTGGCAGGTAATCAATAAATCCTAAATCCTTGTACTCTGTTATTGGATTCATGTTTGAGCCGTCCACGAAGACCCCGACCTGATTTGGGAGCCGCGTCCTGTACTCTGAGCTTAAGCCTGGCGCGTACCTGGCAAAAGAACTGTTTACAACATCAACTCTTGAGTAAGAATTCCATTCAGTGCTTAAATGGTTTGATTCAGGGTAATCAAGGGCTCGTTCTAGTTCTTTGTATGGAGAAAGATTTAGTTGTATTGGGGCTAGGAGAATTAATGAACTTGCTAGAACCATTATTAATGCTTTTCTTGTTTTCTCTGCGAATAAAGCGCTTGCTAGCAGGCCAGTTATGAAAACAAGGAATATTATTTTCTCTCCTAGTAAGGAAATTATTGGTAATACCCCCAGGCTTCCGAATGCTGCGCCTGATAGGTTGCAGAAATATATTTTACCTGACTCTTCTTTGTGCTCCATTAATATATGTGTTATTATGATTCCTGAGAAAAAGAATGGCAGTCCGAGCAGGATGTAGTAAAGAATTAGTCCTGTGCAATGTACGTAACTGACTGATGCCTCTATTGGACTAAAGGCGTAGTTATTTAGGAATAAGAATCCTATTAGTGTTGTTATAGAGAATAGTATTGCAGATGCTAGTAGTGGTTTCTTTAATTTTTTTATGTAGAGGAATGTTCCTGCTGCTGCAGTGCCGAACATGGCTACGCTTACAATCAGGAAAGCAAAGTAGTAGAATTGTATTATTGAAAAGAGTTTTACGAGTCCGACTTCAAGCATCAGGGTTGCGAGTGATATTAAAAAGATGCCAAGATAGTGTTTGTTCTTCATCATATAATCAAATTTCATGTTGTCTTAATATAAAAATAAATTTAATCTAATAAATGCGTTAGTTGCGGGCAGGATATCATCTTTTATAGTGTGAAGTCCTTGGGCAATGCTTTAATTTCTTCATTTGTAAATTGTACTGTATAATTACATAATTTTCTTATTTTACTTCTTAAAACTTCTTCATGTAATTCCTGGTGCCTCTCCTGCCCCTAGCGTCATCTTTTAATAAGAATTATTAAATTAACTTAAAGAAATAGATTTATAAAGGGGTGGAAAATTTATTTAGACAAGAATAGCAATTAGTTTAATGATTGTCTATCTCTATAAAAACAAAAAGGAGGATGTATATGGCGTATAATCAAGGCAGAAGAAGCGGCGGCAGAGGCGGCGGCGGTTACAGAGGCGGAGGAGGCGGCGGGTACAGAAGCGGTGGTTTCAGACCAAGAGAAATGCATAAAGCAACCTGCGCTGAATGCGGAAAAGAATGCGAAGTACCGTTTAAGCCAAGCGGCGACAGACCTGTCTATTGTAAAGAATGTTACTTAAAGAGAAAAGGAATAGAACCAAGGCAACAAAGAATAGAAGAACCACCTGCAGAAGTTAAAGAAGAAAAACCTGCAGAAGCTAAAGAAGAATCTGAGAACTTCTAAATTAGTAACTACTTAAAATAGCAGAATAAAACAATATTAAATTATTATTATTTTTTTAAAAAAATCTTTATTAAGCTCTTTCTTAACTCATGGCGTTGCGCGGGCATATAATAAAAATGTTTATAAATTGTGCCCACATATAACCCTTTTTATGGCAAAAAACGATGTAAAGCAAGAAGGGACTGTAAAATTTTTTGACACTTTAAGAAAATTCGGATTTATTTCAGGGGATGATGGCAAAGATTACTTTGTCCACGGCCCAAGCGGAATAAACGAGTGGCGAGAAGGAAAAATCATTAAAGAAGGAGACAGAGTTTCCTTTAAAACAGTTATGGGGGATAGAGGACCCAAAGCTGAAGAAGTTGAAATAATAGAAGAAGTGAAAGAAGAAGTAAAGGAAGAAGTGAAAGAAGAAGTAAAACCTAAGAAAAAGAAAAAAGCAAAAAGCAAAAAATAACTGAAACAGTAAGTAATTATGCAATCACGTTATACTTGAATCTTCAAGTCTACAGTTAAGAAGTTAATTAAAAAAAAATTATTTTTAATCTTCTTTTACAACTTCTTCCGTACGGGACTCTTCCTCTGCAAAGACCTTAATTGCTTCAAAGTTTTCAACAATCAGTTTAGCCTTCTTCTTGCCAAAACTAAAAGGATATCTGGATTCCTCATCACTTTTTAAAACAATTAATTTATGTCCCTTATACTCTGAATATCCAACAGGCATTATAAAACTAAACTTGAAATTATTTAAAAGTATTTCTGTTATTGTTATTTTCCAGAGTCCTTAAAATATTTGCAAGCATTATTTTTATAATCTAACTTTGATACAACATTAATAGTGCAAGCCCATGTGTGAATCTTCTTATAATTGCATTTAAAGCAAATTATTTTCTCTTTATCAACTAACTTACTCCTGCCTGCCTTTTTAATAAAAGGAAATTTTGAAATCTTAATTTTTTGAGTCATTTAATCAACCACTTATTAAACCAAGAATTCCTTGGTATTTAAACCTTATAATAATTACTTTGCCTGCAGGAATGATATTGATTCCTTGTTTACGTGAAATAATTTAAAAAAAAAAGAATTATTTTCCTTTATAGTGTTTCAACATATAGTGCTTTTTCTTCATTACTTTTATTACCATTATTATTGTTGCTAGTATGGCCATCTTAAATGCCGTGTCCCAGCTCATTATCCCAATTAATAATCCTTGCGCTACCAGTCCCGGGAATAAATCTGGTATTATCCAGTCCCATAATAATTTTATCAATAGTAATGTTGTTATGAATGCTATTGCCATGAAAACCAGTATTTTCGGTATCATTGTACAGCACTGTTTTTTATCCATTTTCTTCATTACCATAAATTACTTATAATAATCATAGTAATTTATATCTTTCCTCTGACTATTTTTCTTTTATTCTAATAAGGATATGCTTAAAGCCATGATAATCATTAATATGTTGTTTGCCGAACTCTTTTAGACTAAAAGATTACGAAAAAGAAATAAACAAGAAATGATTAATGAAAAGGATATGCTATCAGTCATACCAGTTAATCTTAAGAAAGTGAGCAAGGAAAATTTGAACAAGGAAATACTAAGGACTGGAATAATCGCTGAATTAGATGCAATTAATCTTTATGAACAAATGGCTGCAATATCCAGCGACGACCTCATTAAAAAAGTCCTCCTTGACATTGCAAAAGAAGAGAAAACTCATGTAGGCGAGTTGCAGGAATTATTATTAAGACTTGATGAAGAACAGGAAAAAGAATTAAAGAAAGGCAAGAAAGAAGTTGAAGAAATTATTAATAAATACGCATAAGTTTATCATTAATCAAGTAAGAATCCTCATCAAGCAATTTAATCTCTAAATCACTAACGCCAAAGTGTTCAGTCAATTTCTCCGCAACTTCCTTCTCCCACCTGCCAATAATATACACGACATTACCATCAGGAAAACCAACTTTGTAAAGACTTAAATCAACTTTTCCGCCGTTAAGCGTATTAATACCTCTAACAGTCATTCCATCCCTGTCATAAAAACTTTCAGGACTCTCTTTAACTTCCCCATCAATGAAATCCTTAATAGACTCATAAGCACTGGAATAAAAACCTTTTAAATATGATGTGATTCCTTGTCCAAATTCAGTCATCACTATCTCACCGCCCCTTGGCGACACCTCGCCCGCGTCGCGCAAAACACTAATGTCCCTGTTAAGAAGCCCATTATACTTTCCCACTTCATCCTCATCCTCATAATACTTAATATAACCAAACCTTAATCCCTTCTTCTTCTCTAATCTCTTAACTAATGCGTATAAGGAATATGCATTCTTCACAACTTTATTGTTCACCTCTAAAGCGTCTATAATAAACAATAAATTTGTCCTGTCAGGCAGGCCACTCATAACACGAAATAATGAATAAATCACTTATAAGAATTATTGTTCAGCAACATTTATCCCTCTCTTAGCATATAAAAGGATTTAAGCAAGTTCAGTAATCAATCTTCCTTAATGAATCATGAAGAGTACATGGCTTTCCTGAATAAAGTAACGCAATGCCTTGAAACTGCTAAACTGTTTTCAGTACAGCAATACCCTGGCGGCCGGACACTGCTTAAAGTATTAATGGACTCTGAAACGCAATTCACAGCAGAGATAAAAGGCAATGACTGGGAAGCGCGGTTGGGAAGCAATGAAGTTGACTTACTATTCAACTCATTATTCACCAGTAACAAGGTACAGGGAGAAATTGACATGAAATCAATACTCTGCGATGCTGAAACAAGTGATGAAGGATTAAAAAAATTCTTTAAAAGAAGCCAAAACTCGTTATACAGAAATGAACCGCCCAAAGGATTGCACGGCGGAAACATGCTTTTCCAGTCAAGCAAGCCAGTAATATTTTACTTAAATGATTTTGCAGAAAACAAGAATATCACCGGGCAATACATTATTAAAGAAACCAGTGAAACAATGACTGACAGTAAAGGAAGGGAAGCAGTAATCCTGAAATGGAAGAAGAGGTGAATAACCACTTATGGAACCATGGTTTTTACTGGCACTTGCATCTACTTTAATATGGGCTGCCAGCACAATAATCTCCAAAGCAGCTATTAAGAACTTAAAACCACTTGAATACGGGTTAATAATAAACGCGGTCGGGCTATTGGCATTAACACTATACTCTTTTTTTATTAAAGCACCAGTATTCCCGCAAACACTGGAAGGATGGGTTTGGCTGATACTAATGGAAGCATTTTTAATATCAGGAGAATACACTGCCACATTCTTATTTAAAAAAGAAGACGTATCCCTTTACACGCCAATCACCTCAACAGCCCCTTTATTCACTGTTCTAATTGCAGTGACATTAATGATGGAAACCATGACATTAATCCAGGGAATAGCAATTATCTTGTTAATAATAGGAATTTATACTGCCTCAATAATGAAAAAAGACATTCTTCAACCAATAAAGTTCATCTTCACTAGCAAAGGCATTCCATTCCTCGTAGTTGCAATTATTTACGGAATCGCCCATGCACTGCAAAAAATAGTGTTATCATACATTAATACAACAGCATTCCTAATAGTGATTTACGCCTTTAGCCTGGGATTCTGGATTTCAATTTTAATAAAGAATAAGAACAGAGCATTAAGGCATATGAAATCAATAAGAAGAAATACTTTGTTAATAATGGTGATTGCAAGCGTTTTCGCCTTCATGCAGTGGCCGCCGTATGTAGCAGCACTTGACATGGCCAACGCTTCACTCGTAATCCCTATAAGTTATTCAGGCATCCTCTTAATAGTGCTCATGGGCTGGTTAGTATTCAAGGAAAAACACGTGACTACAAGGTTAATTGGCGGAGGAATAATACTAACAGGGCTGAGTTTACTGGCAATTTAAAGTCTTTATGGCCTGCCTGATAACTTAGCAGGTGAGAGCATTCCTTTAGGCTTCCTAAGCCTTTGCTTGTTATACCTGTTAATGATTAATCCAATTATTAACCATGCAAGCCCGATTAACAAACTATGCCATTCAAGGAATGGAATAAGGATTATTGGCAGAATAATGCATAATATTGAACCAAGAGGGTGAAACGGCAGCTTAAAAGTATCCTTATCTTCAAACTTCCTTAATTTTAAAACAGCGAAACCGACACTGGATACAATAATCATGTAAGAAAGATTTGACACTGACGCTACAAACCCAACCTGGTTTGAAAACACCAGTATCAGGGAAATAAAAAATGTTAACAGAACCGCTTTTAATGGAGACTCAAAGCGCTGGTTAATATCACTTAATGATTTAGGCAGGAAACCATCCCTTGAAAGAGCATAAATATTTCTTGAAGCAGCCATTAACGTCACGTTCAAGACTGACAGCATTGCAATAACAGCGCTTGCAATGACAACCACTTGCATAATGCTTGACGACTTCACTGCTTCAAGCAAGGCAATCTTGCTGCCGGAAAGAGCATCAGTGCTTGTTGAGTAAAACATTGCAGTAATTAAGGTTAAGTAAATAATAGTGACTATCCCGACAGTGTAGAGAAGAGCTTTAGGCACATTAATTCTCGGCTTCTTAATTTCAGCAGAAATAGTCGCTATTGCTTCAAAACCAGTGAAGCATACGAATAATAAACTGGTTGCAGGAATAATTAACAACACTTCATTAGCAGAGAAAGAAGTGAAGCCGTCATTCGCAGGGTTCATGAAGAGGAATAAAGTAATTGCTAATAATGCAATGATTAGTAATAGGGCAAGAGGCTTCTCTATTAATGCAACTTTTTTAACGCCAACAGTGTTCAAGAAAGTGAATAATAGGAGTGTTGAAACCGAGATGAATAATTCATTAATTGGCAGGAAACTCGAAACTAATTTAGCCACGCCAATGGATACGAGCGCGGCGTAACTAGCGTTGCCAAGCCATATAATCCATCCAAGGAATAACGCCTTCCTGCCGTAAACTTCTTCAACAAAACTAAACCCGCCCCCCTCAACAGGCGAGAAACTTGCTGCTTCAGCGTAATTGCCTGCAATGATAAATGCAATAAATGCATTAAAGATGAATGCAATAATGACTGCAGGACCAGCAAGATTAATTGCAGGAGATAACAGGATAAAAATGCCAGCCCCAATAGTTGAGCCAACACCAAGCATGACCGCGTCAAATAATGATAACTTATTCTTGAACTCGCGTTCATGAATGACGCGCATGAAAACAGTAAAGTAATTACAGGAATTAAAGTGTTGCGGGAGAATTATAAAATTTTAAATACTATGCAGTCATTAAGTAATCTCTAATGATTAACATAGTTATTGAAGTAATTATTAGAACAGCATTAATATTCTTCTTCACCTTCCTCGTCATGCGCGTCAGGGGCAGGAGGCAGTTAGTCCAGTTCACCATATTTGACATAATAATAATAATCGCTTTAGGCTCTGCAGTGGGTGACGTGATGATTTACCCTGATAATGTTACTTCAATCGTGAGGTCAATGACTGCTATTACAACAATAGTTTTCTTAATCTATTTTATTGAGAAGTTATTATTTAAGGCGCCGCTTAGCATAGGCAAGTTAATTGAAGGCGACGTTATAATATTAGTTAAGAACGGCAAATTAATCAAGGAGAATCTTAAGAAGTCAAAGATGACGGAGGGAGAGCTGCGCTCACGCTTAAGGGAGAAAAATGTTGAGCATTTTTCAGAAGCAAGGATTGCGCGGTTAGAGCCGGACGGGCAAATAAGTGTTAAAAGGAAGAAGAGGAATCATAGGGTAAAATAATGATTCGAGAAGTGCACTCCCATTATACTAAAATAGTTAATAATGAAGAAACAGCGAAGTTCCTGCAGTCCAAGAAAGTGAGCGTTAATTTTAATAAGAGAATGAGTGATGATGAGTTATGGAGGATTCACAAACAATCACTAAAAAAGGCGCCTTCAAAAAAGAGCGTTAAGAAGAGTCTCTTGGACTTGAAAATTGAGTTAGGAGAGAGAATGCTTAAGAAGTGCGAGTTATGCGAGCGTAAATGCATGATTAATAGACATAAAACAAAAGGTTTCTGCGGTGTAGGTCCTAATCCACGCGTTTTCGGAGCGCACACTCACTGGGGTGAAGAGTCCTTTATCACTCCCAGCGCGACGATATTCTTTGCTGGCTGTACAATGAAGTGCTTATACTGCCAGAACGCTCCTGAAAGCATTACTTACAAGGCAGGCGAGCCGTGGAATCCGTTAATGATGGCTGAATGGATGAAGGATATGCGGCTTGGAGGCTGCCGCAACATTAACTTAGTGGGCGGGGACCCAACCCCCAACGTGCCAGCAATACTAAAGGCATTAAAATTATTAGACGTGAATATCCCAATCATTTTTAACAGTAATGCTTACTGTTCAAGTAAATGCATGGAATTGCTCAGCAAAGTTATTGACTTGTATTTGTTTGACTTCAGATACTTCAGTGACGCGTGCGGCATGAAATTAAGTGATACGAGGAATTACCCTGAGATTGCTGCGAGGAATCATAAACTTGCTGTGAAGCGGGGTGATTTATTAGTAAGAGTATTAATTATTCCTAACCACGTTGAGTGTGATGCAGTGCCAATAATTAAGTGGCTGGCTGAGAACGTCAAAGGCAAGGCAGTGATTAATGTAATGTCTCAGTACAGACCTTGCTTTAAGGCTTACAATTACCCTGAGATTAACAGGTGCTTAACAAGTGATGAATTTAAGAAAGTGTATAATCTTGCAAAGAAGTTAGGGCTTAAACTTATTTAAGCAATTACTTGTTCTGTTATTAAACATGAAACTTGAAATGCCTGATTTAATTGGAGAGAATGGCCTGATAAAGCCCGAGTACACTTGCGACGGCGACGGCGCATCACCTGAAATAATTTGGAGCAGGGCTCCTCCTGAAACTAAGAGTTTTGCACTTTACTGCCATGACCCTGATGCCCCTGCAGGCAACTGGATTCACTGGATAATTATTAACATCCCGGCGGATGAGAACCGCATTCCTAAACATGGTCCCGTGCCTGGAGTTGAAGTAATTAATGACTTTGGCAGGACATCTTACGGCGGTCCATGCCCTCCCAGCGGGGTTCACAGGTATTACTTCATAGTGTACGCTTTAAGCGTTGAGGAATTGGAAGGAGTGACTAAGCAGAACTTTCTGGATAAAATAAGAGGCATCATCCTTGCAAAAACAGAAGTAATTGGAAGGTATAAAAGAAGTTAGGCTCATTATATTGATTATTAACCGTACCGAGCCTCAAATAATGCTTTTATTTTAGTGCGGTCAATTCGTTCATCTTCAGTACTATCTTCAAGTCTTTTTAATCTGGTAGAAAGATTACCTAGAGCTTTAATGATTTCCGGAAGATCTTTTCTATAAAATAAAATATATTCTCCTTTATCATCATTATTTATTCCACATAATGCTTTTTCCGGGTTTTCGTAAGAATTAAAATCCTCATCACACCATATATATTTAGGAGCTCCGCCCATCTCTTCAGTTCCTTTTATATATTCTTTGATAACTTTCTCTTCAGTCATTTTAACTACACCTCCTTTCTTTAGGATGCCATAACGCTTTTAGCCATCCTCTTGTAGTAAGCATCCTTGCACTGAGTGCAAATCCTGTAGGACATCCTCTTGAAATCCTCTCTTTCTTTAACTACTTTACAAATCCTGCACCTTACCCTGAAAGTTTCAAAATCCCTAATCAACATATTAATCACCAATAGGTAGTAACACAAAGGGCATTTATAAACCTTACTATTTTTATTACTTTTAAGTAGTTAATTTATATTTTTTTGAAAGTTCTAAAACTTCCCTGTATGACTTGATGCATAGTCTTGGTTTGTCCTTATGAATTGAAAGGATTTCACTCACTGCCTCATTAATGATTTTTAAGACAGAGTCGCTTGCATTCACCTTCCACTTCCTTAATTCAATAAAAGTCTTCTTAGGACCATACTTATAACTTGCTTGCACAAGCACGCGGATTAATTCACACTGCACGTCAGCATCATTTCGAACAAGCCTTAATAACTTAAATGCAATATCAGGGTCAACATCCCTGCCAACCAATTCAACACCATTCACAGCGCACGCCCTGATATTAGGATTGTCACTTTTAAGCCATGGCTTTAATAAATTCACCATCCGGCCTGGACTGCTCTTTCCAATCCCCCTTAATGCTTCAATGCACGCGCTCCTAACATGCTTGCTGCCATCACTTGCAAGTTCTTTTAAATTACTAATAACCTGTACAGGATTCTTCTTCCCAATCCATAATAATGCATAACCAATAGTCTGTCTTACAAATTCATTATCATCATTCATATGCGAATTCAGAAATCCTAAATTTTTAACCTTACCAATAGTCCTTGCAGCAATCTTCCTAATATACACATCTTCGTTGGCCGCGTATTTTAAGAATCCCTGCCTTCTTTTCACTTCATTGATTATCCCAGTCCTTAACTTAGTCCTTTCCTCCCTGCTTAATTCATAGAATTTCATTAGTAATCTCCTTTAATGGATTAATGACTATTAAAATTTTAGTATAACACAAGTTTTATATAATATCTCTATTAACTATTTAAATTATGCTGAATGAATATAAAAAACGTGTTAAGGACTTAAGGAATTTCATTAAAGAGGTTCAGGCAAGCGTTGAGTGTGATGCTGAAAAATTAAATTCATTAAAGAAGCTTAGTTATGAGTGCCTAAGTTGTAATAGGAAACTGGAGTTTGATAAAGCAAGCACTTTAATTAATTGGACAATGGCTAATGAATATTTAAGCATAATGGGTTTTGAAGATTTGGGTTTTAATGAATTCGCTGGTAAGACAGGTCTTGAATACTTCTTAAACACCAAATTATTTCGTTATTTAACAAGTGTAAATCGCGACCTTGGAGAATTCTTAAGGCAGGAACTTATGAATGGGAATCCTGAAAAGAAAAACAAGTTTTATGAATTATTAAAAAAGAATGAACAGATTTACCAGAAATTAAATGAGTTAGATTATAATGCATCTCTTAGCAAGCAGAACATTATTTTGTACGACTTTAATATTAAACTTAATAAGCACAGTGAAAACGCGTTTAATTTATATGAATCTTTCACTGAATTTTTTTCTGAATTCATAAAGGGTTTAAAGGATTACAAATTTGACCTCTCACTTGAGGACTTGTTTATAAGCAATATTAAAAAGAGTTTTCCTGAAAAGAGCGGTGAATTAATTAAGTTATTAGAAAATTTTAAAGTGATTTACTGCAAGTTTTACAGCTTTGTTAACGCATCTAACGCAATGGTTAGTAAACGCTTTAACAGGTTTAAAATAAGTGATGATGAAAGTAATCAGCTTAGTGATGATAATCAGCTTAGTGATGATGTAAAACACTTGTACAGTTAATCCCAATTCCCTTTTAGAAGATTTATAAAGCAAAGTTTAACTTAATAGTAATAAGTATGAATGAGTTAAGCGAAGTTATTAAAAAAGCAGTGTTAAAGCATCTGCCAAGAAGTTACTTCGGCATTTTATTCTCCGGAGGCATTGATTCATTACTCCTCGCTTACTTATGCAGGCAGGCAGGCATGGAATTCACTTGTTTCACAACTAATTTTAGAGCTGGCATGGAATCGCCTGACTTAGCGTGGGCAAGAAAGGCTGCTCAGGAGTACGGATTCAAGTTAGTGGTGACAAATGTTTCCTTAAAACAGGCGGAGAAGGATTTAAAAGAGGTTGTGTCACTAATTGGTCCTAACGTTGTGGACGCTGGCATTGCATTAACGCTTTACCCGTCGCTCAGGACTGCAGAGAAATTAATGATTAAACAAGTATTAATTGGCATTGGTGTTGAGGACGTGTTCGCCGGTTACCACCGCCACTTAAAAGCCAGTGACTTGAAGAGTGAATTAAACAAAGGCATTGCTAACTTAAGCAAGGAAGCATTAAGGGATGACGCAGTTGCTCAGTGCTTTGGCATTAAATTAATAAAGCCTTACCTTGACTTGGAATTAATTAAGACAGGCATGAGGATTCCTGATAAATTAAAGATTAAGAATGGACTTAAGAAAGCAGTATTCAGGGAAGCAGCAATGAAGTTAGGGGTTAGCAAAGAATTTGCTTTAAGGCGCAAGAAGGCAGCGCAGTACGGAAGTAATGCTGATAAGGCAATACTAAGAATTGCCAAAAATAATGGTTTTAAGTACAAGAGCGAGTACTTGAAGTCATTAATGAAATTAGGAGTGCTTTACAGTTCAGGCAAGGACTCTAACTTAGCGCTTGACTTAATGAAGGAAAAAGGATTTGAAATATCCTGTTTAATCACGATTAAATCAGAGAATCCTGACTCCTACATGTACCACACGCCTAACATTGAACTCGTTAAATTACAAGCAGAAGCGCTTGAATTACCCGTTATTCTTCAGAACTCTAAAGGCATTAAAGAAAGAGAATTAAAGGATTTAAAGAAAGCTTTAATGAGAGCAAAGAAGGATTATGGCATTTCAGGCATAGTTAACGGTGCATTACACTCTAATTATCAGGTAACGCGCATTAAGCGGGTCTGCATGGATTTAGGGCTTAAAGTTTTCTCCCCTTTATGGCATATGAATCAGGAAGAAGAGTTAAGAATCCTGTTAAGCAATGGCTACGAGTTCATAATGACGCGCACTGCAGCAGAAGGATTGGATGCATCATGGCTTGGCAGAGTGATTACTAAGGAAGACGCTGACGAGTTATGCAAGTTACGCGATAATGCCGGCTTTAACGTTGCAGGCGAGGGAGGCGAGTACGAAACACTAGTCCTTAATGCTCCAGGGTTTAAGAAGAAAATTGTAATAAAGGAATCTGAAGTAATTGACGAAGGAAGCGGTTCTTATAAATTACTAATTAAGAAGACTGTTTTTCGAAAGGTTTAAAAAACCTTACTCAATTCTTTCCTTATTAATGGCTGAAATTAAGAAAATAGTCAGGATTGCAAAAGTTGACTTAAAAGGAGATAAGAAACTGTGCATAGCCCTGACTAAGATTAAAGGCGTTAGTTTCATGTTAAATAATGCCATTATTAATGCCTTAAAATTAAACCCTGACGAGCAGTTAGGCGCGTTAAGTGAAGTTCAATTAAATAAAATAAAGGATATTCTTGAAAACCCATCAAAGCATGGGATTCCATCATGGCTTTATAACAGGCGCAAGGACTTAATGACAGGAGAAGACAAGCACTTAATAGGCGTTAACATTGGACTGCAAGTAAGAGAGGATATTAAGAGAATGCAGGCAACAAGGTCATACAAGGGTTTCAGGCATGGAGTAGGATTAAAAGTTAGAGGACAGAGAACCAGGGCTCATCCAAGGAAGGGAAGGGCTTTAGGTGTTAAGAGAAGAAAAGGCAAAAAAGGTAATTAATTATGATACGTTTCAGGAAGAAGTACAGGAAGCCAGTGCATCCATGGGAAAAGCAGAGGATATTAGCGGAGAAAGCATTAATTGAAGAATTCGCTTACAAGAATAAGCGCGAGATTTGGAAGATGCAGGCAATTGTAAAGAAGTACAGGGACATTGCGAAAAGACTGGTGAATATCAGGACAAAGCAGCAGGAAAAGGAGAAGAATGAATTACTCGCGAAACTAATTAGGTTAGGACTCATAAATGAAGGCGCAACTGTTGATGCAGTGCTCGGTTTAATGATTAATGACGTGTCTGGCAGAAGACTTCAAACACTAGTGTACAAGAAAGGATATGCTAACACGGTTAAGCAGGCAAGGCAGTTAATCACTCATGGACATGTATTCGTTTCAGGCAGGAAAGTCACGAGTCCGAGCAAGTTATTAATGATTAAAGAGGAGAAAGAGATAAGCATTAAAAAATTCAAACTTGGCAGGAGCGGAGGTGTTAAGGTTGGCAGAAAGGAAAAAAAATAATTTAAAGTGGGGTTTAGCTCATATTTACAGCAGTCATAACAACACTATTATTCACATAACTGATATTTCAGGCGCTGAAACTATTAGCAGGAGTTCAGGAGGACAAGTAGTTAAGGCTGACAGACTTGAATCAAGCCCTGCAGCAGCAATGATGGCTGCTAAGAAGGCAGCGCTTGAAGCAAGAAATGCAGGCATTAACGCTGTTCACATAAAAATCAGGGCTCCAGGAGGCAATAAGCAGAAGTATCAGGGACCGGGCGCTCAAGCAGCTATCAGGGCATTAACCAGGTCTGGCTTAAGGATTGGTTTAATAGAGGATGTGACTCCAATACCTGAGGATGGCACTAAGAAGAAAGGCGGCAGGAGGGGGAGAAGAGTATGATGAAAATTAAATACTTGAAAACGGACAGTCCTTTAAGGCTTAAATTCATATTAAGCAATTCTTACTTTGAATTCGCTAACAGTTTAAGAAGGGCGATGATTGCTGAAGTACCAGTAATGGCTATTGAGGAAGTTAACATCAGCGCTAATAACAGTGCATTATATGATGAAGTAATTGCTTTAAGGTTTGGACTCATCCCATTAAAAACGGACTTAAAGAATTATAATTTAAGAAGCAAATGCAAGTGCAGGAAGGGCTGCCCTAAATGCACTGTCAAATTAACTCTTGACAAAACAGGTCCATGCACTGTTTACTCCAGTGACTTAAAGTCAAGCGACCATAAAGTAGTGCCAGCAATTAATGACCTGCCTGTCATTAAATTATTCGAAAACCAGTCCATTAAGATTGAAGCAATTGCTGAATTAGGATTCGGCAAGGAGCATGCGAAGTGGACTCCATGTGCAGCAACTTACAGGTACTACCCTCAGATTAATGTTTTGAAGAACTGCCTTAAAGCAGTGAGTGTATGCCCTAAAAAGGTTTTCGAATTCAAGAACAGGAAGTTATTAATTAAGGATTTAGATGCCTGCGATTTATGCCTTGCATGCGTTGAAGCATGCCCTAAAGATGCGTTAAGAGTTAAAGGTGACGACTCTAAATTCATTTTCAGCATTGAATCCTGGGGACAGCATAATCCTAAAGCACTCGTGAAACTAGGTCTTCAAGCATTAAAAGCCAAGGTTGACGAGTTCAGCAAGGCCTTATAGTAAGAGAATTAATCTAATTTCTTTCTTTAAGTATACTTATTAATCTAATTTATTCCTGTGAGTATACTTATTAATCTAATTTATTCCTGTAAGCATACTTTAATTTTAATTTTTTTTGCCCTGCCAGAGGAGCTTTTATGCCTTTTATTTTCTCCTTATAATAAAATAAGTTTTTCCCAGAAGTTATGCTTGCCGCTGACTCTAAGAGCCCGCTCCACTCATTTAAATAATCATTCTCATAATTCAAGCTTGGAATGCATTCTATAATATTATTAAATCTTTCATTAGGGTTTCCCGGCTCTAAAATCATTGGAACTTCTATTTCATTTATTTTAGCTTGAAATTCAAGCAGTCCTTTTAGTATTTCTATTCCTATGTCATAATAATCATTTATTTCCTGTTCAGTTTTCAAAAGTCTCTGGTATAATAATTTTTTAATTTTCTTCATATACTTTTTTGACTGGTCATATATTCTTTTCTTACTGTCATACTCTTTTATGCCATCTTCTATATTGCCTGTTATTGTTGTTATATCTGAAGTATCATAAGTGATTTCATTTATTATGAATAAGTCAGTGAACTTTTCCATACCCCTATGCTTTAATGGTATTCTGTAATCCTTATTTATTAAGGTGTCTATGGTCATTTCCGCTCCCTGCGCAGTTGCCCAAGTAATTTCTTTAGAGAAGTTTGCTTCCACATGATTCAGCAGGTCATTCCATCTATCAATATAAGTTTCCGTGTTCGTTAATAAGAGTAATGATAAACCATTAGCACAAACAAGTGGTTTAAGCAGGCATTGCCCCGGCTCTTCTGTTTCTTCAGTGCTTTCAAGACCTTCTTTTAATTCCCTTAAGTAATCATCAATTTTTGAGTGTATTTCAATCATTATTTTTAATTTATCCTCAGTGAATTCTACAGGTATCCTTAATTCATTATTTAACATTTGCCTTGTAATCCTGTCAAAAACCTCATTTGTTTTAATGTAATCATCTAAAGAAGTAATTGCATAATTCTTTGCTAATCTGATTATTAACTCCTTGTTCATCCTGTCCTTTTCTTCCTCTTCATTCATTTCAGGCAATCCAAAGTCACCTCTTCTATCCTCTCCTCTGCCAAGGAAAATGTGATATAAGGATTTATGCAGCATGTATAAACCACTGTGCAGTTCGAAATACCAGCTGTTAATTATATTATCCCCCTCAATTACTTCCCCGCTTAACTTTATTTTACTGTATTTATCATTAAAATCTTCCAGAATACTTTTATTTCCCGTTTTTAAATTCAGTTCTATTTCATTGCTGAGTCCTGTCGTCCTGTCTCCAAGAATGCTTAATGTTTCTTGAACAAGATTAATATCTGAAATAAAGAATTCATTCTGCGAGTGCTTGTAACGACCTATAAGTTTATCTTTTAAAAAATCCCATGCATTATCTATATCCATAATAATTTTTGAACCATCATCATCAATAATTGTTTTCTTAGCTGTTTTGAATCCCGTGATTTTCACATTCCTTAACATATTCCTTAATTTTTGTATCCTGATATCCTTGTTAGGCACTATACCGTATTTTTTATAAAACATTTTATCTCCTCTCTTAATTTTCAGCACAGTAACCGTATTCGCTATGTATTCAAACAATGCGTCTGCTTGTTCAAATTCTGATTCATCAAATATTACTTTTTCATAATTCTCCACGAAGAAGTCCATGAATTTAATGAAGTCAAGAATGTATAATGCTGCAACTTTTGTGTGAGTGTTGCCTAAATTATTTATGTCTTTATTAACTTCATTCCATGATTTGTACTCCTTGAATACTTCATCATTAAATTCTTCTAAACTCATTTCTTTTTTTACCCGATTCATTATTCTTCCCCTGTTCCCGTGTATTTCCTTTATTACAGGGTATGTTGAATCAATTAATTCAAGGACGTCTGATAAGTAACTAATGCAATTGTTTGCCCTGAAAAAAACTTTCTGGTCATCTCTCTTATAACCATTAATTATTGCAAATAATCTTAATAACGTGTCTGATTCAGTTATTTTAGATTCTATAATGTATGAGGCGAAGGCTCTTGCCTGGTCTTCATCTTCACCATTTGATTTTGAATAAGAGTGTATTTCGTCAAATATGCTTATTGAATCCTTCAGCTTCTTCCTGGCCATATTAAGTATGTCTTCTAATTCTTGTTTCATGATTTAATAATCACCCCAGCTCTTCAATGCCAATTATGTTGCCTATGATGTTGCTGATTCTTCCCTGACTCAGTTTAGAGTTATAAGTATCTCTTTGATACGTTAAATGCACTATCTCTACTTTCTTTTTCATGTCTTCAAGAATCATCTTCTTCTCTTTTTTTATTGTTTCCAAGTCCCCGTCCGCTTCAATATTATTGCATAAGGCTGTGTATAATGCCATGATTCCTGAATGATAACATACATCTTCATTAAATGCTTTTTTTGGCAGTGCTTTTAAGTATTCTTCTGCAATATACCAGTTACTTACTGGTCCTGCTACTTTAATATCTTCCTGTTCTGATAATCCCTGCAAGTCCATTTTTATTATGTCTGATGAATTTTCTCCTACTTTCACTCCTATTGCTTCAAAACCCGCAACATTGTACCTGTTCTCGAACTTAGCGCTGTCAATAAAGAAAATTTGTTTTATTGGGAATTCATACGCGTCACCTATGATTGATTCAAGATTGCTTTCTTCATGGTCTGATAACTCATTTATGAAACTCATGTATAAATCCCTTTCTAACTGCCTTGATATTAATCCCCCGTCGCTTGCTATTGAAGTGAATCCTGCTTTTGATTTATCAATTAATTCTACTGCTCCAATATGCTCTTTGAATTTTAACTCTGCGGGTGATAAGTATCTTAGTATTACTACGCCGTCAAATGATTTTTTGCCCTTATAGAATCCCTTTTCGTCAGGGTCTGCCTTGCATTTTGCTTTGTAAGCAATTATCATGTTATTAAATTCTTCAACCGCGTCTTCATATAATTGTATTGCAGTCCCCAATTCTGTTTGCGGTTCTGTGCCAATATCTATTTCTTCAAGGTTAATCTCATCAATTTTAATGTTCTTGTACAAGTTATTCAGTGTTTTCAACGTCCTCTCGCTTGCGTCATCATTTATTCTTATCTCATCAGGCTTCTTCCATCTTGATATTGCCAGGTTTTTATTATAACTGCCAACAGAGATTAGCGTGTCCCTGATATCATACTTGTGCTTGTGATTTTCATATTCCAGTATTGTTTCCTCTATTTTTTCTTCAATTTTCTTATCTATCGTATCATCATCAGCTTTTAATTCAAATAATTCCTCCACATCCCCTGTTCTATTACCTCTTGTGTATCTTTCCTGCAGGAATAATTGCAATCCCTTTAGTGATGATAATTTTCTGCCATCATGTATTGAGTAACCTATGTCTGGTGACGAGCTCTTACCATGCTCCATTGAACTGAGCACTCCATGCCCTCCAACGAAAGCCGTTGCATGCTGCTGCGAGTTAAAAGCGCTAAAAACGGACAGCAGGGCTGTTAATTTTGCTTTTGCCTTGCTTACATTTTTTTGCGGTATCTTATTGTAAGCATTATCCTCTAATGCGAAGTTGTAATTCAGCACTGGCAGTGCTTCCCCCTGCCCGCAACCACTTGCCGGGTACTTTACCGGGTAATCACCGACTTCTCCCTGATTCTGTCCTTCCATGTCAGTTTCCATGTAGTCAATTAATGCATCCCAGTCTATTTTTAGCGTGTCCATTTTACCATTCCTGTACTGACCATTTAATATGAATACTCCTCCTTTATCCTCTTCGTATGACATGAGTTCATGAATCCATCTTATGAAGTCATCCAGTTTAGGGCTTGCTTCAGGATTATTGATTCCTTTTTCAAACTGATTTATTGATTGAATATACCTTGATAAGTAATTTGCCGTGACTGCTATGTAATCTATGTACATGCAATCGCCTGTTGTCAGAATGCTTGTGTACGGGTTTAAGAAATATACTTTCCGGTAATTATAGTCCTGCGGACCAAAACTGCCGGATATCATTGTATCAGTTGCTGAGATAATCGCCCTGTCATTTTTTTTTACATCTAATGCAGGTATGGATAAAATTACTGTACCCGTTTTTCTTGAGTTCTCATTCTTGAATTTTTTCTTCTTCAAACTATTAATCTTTCTTTCTATAAAATCTGATTTAATAATGTTTTCAGGCATCACGGAATTTTATCCTATAATTCCTTTAAAATATTTATCTGTTATAACATAATGTTTATAGTACCTCATTCAGGTGCTTTTAGCAGCATAAATCTTAAAATATTATGATGCACTATTAATTATTAATGTTTAAGGAATTAAAAAGATGCATTAGGGGTTACCGGCGGCTGATTAGGGAGGTCAGGAAGTGCGTTAAGAATGATTCTGATTCTTTCAAGGAAATTAATCAGATTTACTCTGACGTTCACCAGCTTTACTGGAAGATGGGTTTTATAGCTGGCATGAGAAGATTAGTTAACTGGAATGATAGTAAGAACTTTTTTGAAATAATGAGTGATGATTCAATCAGGGATTACATTAATGAGTCATTGACTGATTACACTAGTGACAGGCATCTTAATGTTTGTTTAAGGTCTCTGCTTTTTGATGAATTATGTTCTGTTTATGACACTCTTTTAAATTTTTTGATTAAACAGCAACGCAGCGGTAAATTAGAGTTTTTTGATTTAGAGGAGAAGAATTATAAACTCTTTAATGAAGTAAAAAATGAATTGGATTATGAAATAGATAATAATTATTATGCTATTTTATTTAATAACATGCTTAAGAAGTTAGGCGGGATGAATCATGAAGCTGTCAAATTGTATTACTCTTTCTATGATTACTCTGCCAAGTTAATAATGGATTTGGAATCATGCATTAATGTTGAAAGAGTTGACCCCCAGTTCATTGAGAAGCCGCTTAGAGCATGCATTATTAATTCATTTCCAGATAAGAAGGATGAATTAACTGGTTTTCTTGAGGATAAGAAAAGAAAGTATTTTGCTTTTTACAGTTTAAAGAAGGAGCGTGAAGCCTTTATTAACAGTAAGGGCAAGTTCAGTGATGATCCAGAGAGAATGTTCTTGTAGCAAGGGGATTTAACCAAAACTTTTTTAATATCATTACTTATTTTTTATTCCTTAACGCGGGGGTGCCCGAGCCTGGTCAAAGGGGCAGGACTCAGAGCCAGGAATAATGACTGGACTTTGAGTGCTATACTTAAGACCAGCATAAAGGTGAGACATCCTGTGACTTAGTGTCTGCGCGTGTTCAAATCACGTCCCCCGCATTCATACTTAAGTAACTCTACGAAACATTTATGAGTGGCTTGCTCGCTTAGGTCTGTGTTACTTCTCCCATTCATTATACTATAATGAATGCGCCTTGTAAGACCTTGTAAGGAGTATAAGTGCCGAAAAGTATCGAAAACTATTTAAATAAATTTGACAAAATCAAAAAGTATTTAAATAGATTCAATTTCCCTTTATTCATGGGCGAAAGACCTGAAAAGCAAAAGTTGAACTTGAGTGTTGATAAAAGAGTAATTGAAAGAGCTCGCAGCCAAAATATCAATATTTCTAAATTAACTGAGGATGTCTTAAAAAGCATTACGATGGACATTGAAAAAACAATCACTGAAGAAAGTATTCACAAGAAGTATAAAGAATTATTTGACTTGATAGCTCCTATTCTTAAAAAGTTTGATGCATCAGTAAAAATAGGGCAAACGTCTGACTCTTTTGAAGATGAGGAAGGTGTTAGTCATGAAGTTATATTTAATTTCTTCTTATTTCCAAGAGGACTTGAGGGCTGGTATGTTTGGATGGATAGGGTTGAAGAAACTGTCAACCTTGAATATATTAATCTCTCAGAGTTATCACACCCAAAAATCATTTTAATGGAGCTCAATAAAGCCATAACTAGGGGCAAAGAAAAATTCGCCAGTAGATTAAAGGAAATTGAAAAAGTTAAACAAATTGTAAAGTCAATGAGTGATTCAATTAATGCTCCTGAGGGAAGGGCGCCAACAGTAAAGGCCGCACGAAGGGCGTGTGACGTATGATTCATTATGGACATGATGGAAGATTTCAGGATACTATGCAAGTATGTCTGAATGGTCACAAGATTACACAGTATCATATATCGAATCCAAGACTACGCAGAAATTTTTGTGAGGAATGTGGTGCAGAAACAATTCATAGATGCCCTAACTGCCAAGAAGGAATCAAAGGAAAACTTTGGGTTAGGGGTGGGGTTGCTTCTGTTTACTCTGTGCCCGTTCCAAAATTTTGTCATAAATGCGGAAAACCATATCCTTGGAGTAAGAGTGGAAAGGTTGAAGTTATTAAAGCAAGCAATCCATATGAACTTTATAAAATACTGGATATCCATCCTGAAATTAAAAAAGTTTCAGAAAAGTTATTTCGAAATGGTCATTATGCTGAGGCCATCTTTGCTTCAAGTAAGCGAATCATTAATTTAGTTAAGGAAAAGACTGGCAGGCCTAAGGACAAAAAAAGTGGAAAGGAATTAGATGGGGCGAAGTTAATGCGTAAGGTCTTTAGTGTTACTCACCCAAAATTAAAAATTAATGAATTAAGAACAGATACTGAAAAAACGGAGCAACAAGGATTTCAAAGTCTTTTTGCTGGTGCTGTTATGGGTGTACGTGACCCCAAAGCTCATAGTGATATAACACTTGATAATCTTGACAAGGCATTAGAATATATAATGTTTACGAGTCTTTTAGCAAGAAAGGTTGATGAAGCAAAGAGAACGGAAGATGAAAAGTGATTCGTGAACTTCTATTTTTGTTATTCCACGTCCCCCACACTCATTTTTTATAATATATGAGTCAGTTAATGCGAGGCTTTAAACTCTTAATGATTTTTGGAATAAATGGCTTTATTAAACGAGTCAGGAAACTGCCTGCAGTATTCCTTAATAAATGATAAAAATGCCCCTGCACTCCAAAATAATCCTGAGTATCTGAAACTTCTCCGCTTAATAAATCAGGCGTATAGATGTCGCCATTATACTCTGGCGGGCGACCGTAAGATCTAGCTGTTCTCCAGTCATCATCATTAAAACTTAACTGCCTCCAATCATCACTATTATATATCATCTTCTTCTGAGTAACCCACGTCCTGTCAGTTTTTATTTCCTTAATTAATGAATCACCGCTTAATTGGATTTGACCATAAAGATTAACAGCACCCTTAAATCCCTCATAATTAAATGCTTTGATAGCAATAACATTCTTACCCTCATTCAAATATCTTGTCACATCCCACGCCTTAACCCTGTTCTTAACAGGGAGAACGGATAATGAGAATCTTGAAAAAACATCCCCAACATAATGATTGTTTACATAAACATTCATTTGATTGCAGGCAACCCCCTGAATAACCGCTTTCTTTACCGGCCCATCAATCTCAATTACCTTCCTGAAATAACGCGGTTTAACAGGGCAGGTCTTCTCTCTAGCCCAAATCCATTCAGATGGCAGATAAGGATCTTTAACGGCTTCCTCATCATACTGCCTGATTAACGTGTCAAAGCGTTTCAGTATTTCATCCAGACCAGGCCTCTTAGCAGCTCTCAACCATAATTCCTCATATCTATCCCTAATGTAACTGGCATCCTCTTTCTTATTATTCCCCAAGTACTTTGCCAGTTCAGCGCCGAATTCCATGCACTCAAAGTTTTCACGTTCAAATAACACGCCTGGCTTAAGTTCATCATATAACCTTAAACACTTAACGCCTAAATCACCTAATTCTTCAAAATCATTCTTCCTAATTAAAGGATGTTTAAACATGTAAGTGCCAAACGGAGGGTGTATTGTAGTTAATGGTATATTAAGGAATTTTAAATAATACTTTGATGCAGATGAACTTAAAAGAGTGAATAATTCATTAAATGACTTTAATTTTTCTTTCTTAATACCGTAAAATAAGTGCCCGTAATCCTGTTTAAATGTTTCATAATCAAATCCTTTAGTACTCCATGAAACCCCTGCAGTGAGAACTGCCCCGAATACCTCGTTTTCCCGCAGTGAATGAAACCTCTGACCCTGCCATGTGGAAGTCAACACGCCCAGGCAGCCCCTATCCCTGTAATCATAAGCTGTTTTCACAAAATTTATTATGTTACTGCTTGAATTCTTATTGTCAGGAAAATTTCTCTGTAAATTAAGCATTGATGGACTGACTATGACTTTAAAGCCTGCGTTTAAATACTTCTTTAAACTTGGATGCCTTTTTTTAGAAGCATAATTCCAGTACATTAAGATTATGTCCTTATTCAATTTTCTTTGAATCCCCTTATCCAGTCTTAATACATCATCATACATTATGATGTGTTTATTACCATTCCTTTTAGTGATTTCATATATCCTCTCATACACCTCAGTTAATGCTGTGCTCCTGCCTTTTTCCTTAACCAAGCCTCTGGTTCGCAGCCTGCCAAAATCAAAACTCTCATCACACCCTATATGAAAGCAGTCAGTGGAGAACGTTTCACTTAATAATGAAATATAATCATTAATGAATGAATAATACTCAGGGTTTGAAGCATCAAAGCATTGAGCTCCAGGGAACTCGCCTAAATGCGCGTATTCCTTATGAGTTAATATGTTATCTGCATGCCCGAAACATTCGAAAATAGGTATTAATTCAATGTAATGTTTTCTTGCATACTCATCTAATTCCTTTACTTCCTCTACTGTCAGTGCCCCGCGGTTACTGCCTATTAAAGGGTGTTTCGGGTGAGCGAACATGTCTTCAAGGTAGAGGCAGTACGTGTTCATCTTATAATGGCTTAAAACCTTGATGTACCTCTTAGCGTTTTCAATAGTGAAAACCTGTCCTCGTGATATGTCCTGCGCCACTCCCCTGACTTTAAAGTCAGGCGCATCCCTTATTCTTATTTCAGGAATTAAACGCGTATTCTTCATTAACTGGATTAAAGTCTGCATTCCATAATACAGTCCTTTCTCATGATTAGAGTAAATCCTTACTCTTTCATCCTTAACTTCTAAATTATATGCTTCCTCATTATCAGCATCTAATAAGCCTTCCAAGTCATTGCTTTCTTCAATATTAACGTGACTAATTGTTGATTCAGGTGTTAGTGAGTACGCATGATTACTTAATTTATGAACCTCTTTTGGTTTTGGTATTAAAACAGGTTCAGTGAATAAGCAGTCATCCAAGCCTTTTAATTTATCAATTATTACTGCTTTCATTTCTGACTCTTTTAGTATTCCTCAAAATTATAAACTTTTATATTATGCTGATTTATCAATTTTTTATGCCAAAGAAAAAAGCCTTCCTGGCAGAGCACTCGCACCTGGACCATGACTGGCTTAAGACATGGGAAGGAGGCTACTCAAGAATCACTTCTTCAATCATGAGGGATGTTATTGTCACCCTTTACAAAGAGCCTGACAGGCATTTCGTGCTGGACCAGCCATTGTTTGCTTATAATGCTTTAATGTCTCAAGAATACGTTAAGGGTGAAAGAGAGAAGCCAGTGAATCTTAGTGAATTTATCAGGAACTTGTTTCTCAATTACAGGGATGACCCGCCCAAAGAAGAGTTGGATTACATAATAAACAATAACAATCTTTCACACCTGCCGAGAAGGGAAGCTGAGTTCACGCTTTTAAAAAAACTTGTTGATGAAGGGAGAGTAGAGCCGGTAGGAGGCATGTTTGTGCAGCCTGATTTGAATATCCCCTGCGGTGAAAGCCTTGTGAGGCAGGTCCTTGTTGGAAAGAAGAGGATAAGGAAGATATTTGGCAAGGACGTGAAAGTTGGCTGGAATATTGACAGTTTCGGGCACTCAAATAATCTTCCCCAGATATTGAAGAAATCAGGTATTGATTATTATGTTGGCAGGAGAGGAGTTCATGAGAGCACCCCTGAAAATTTTTACTGGAAGGGTTTGAATGAGGATAAGGTTATCTTCAATTTCATTAAAGCAGGGTATGGTATTGCGCATCTGCGTTATCCTGAAAAAATACCAGAGAGCGTGCTTGATGACCGTCCGGGTTTAAGAAAGGTTCTGGATAAATTCCTGCGTGCAGGCAGGTTTCTGCCAAAGGTTACGGAAAAAATGCATCTTGAGAAGAGTTTAGGCATGCTTGAGTCCATGCCAGTGCTCCTGCCGCTTGGTGCTGATTTCAGCCGCCCCCACCCTAGAATGAAGAATATTATGAAGGCATTGAAAAACAAGGGTTATGATATTGTTCACGGAAGCATAGAGGAGTATTTTAAAGATGCAGGAAACAGGCTTCCAATATTAAGCGGGGACTTGAATCCTGCTCTTTCAGGCGTGTACACGTCCAGAATGGATATCAAGACGAAGAACCGGGAGATGGAGAATAAGTATAAACTGGCTGAGACAATGGGGACAATAGCCTTCATTCTTGGAAAGGAATATGATAAAGAGTGTTTGGATAATTCTCTTGAATTAATCATGGTCAACCAGTTCCATGACGTGATATGCGGATGTCATGTTGACGAGGTTTATGACAGGGCAATGGAGAGATATGGAAGGTGCGACTCTATTCTTGATAGCATTATTGAAAGAGCTGGCGGTTTCATTGCTGGCAGCATTGATTGTGACGGGGAAGGCATTGTTCTTTTTAACCAGTTAGGTTGGAGCAGGAAGGGTATTGTAAAAGTGGAGGTTGATTTTGATGGTGATTTCAGTCTGGTTGACGTTAATGATGAAGAGATTAGTTATCAAAGAGATGGTAATATTGTTGAGTTTGTTTCACCAGAAATCCCTGCAATAGGGTATACTACTGTCAGGGTAGTGGAAGGAAATAGTGAAGTTAAAGGGTTGATGGAAAACAATGACTTTAAAGTTGAAGTTGGGGAAAATGGAGCAGTGGAAATAACTGACAAGAGCACCAGTAAAGTGTATAATAGTTATCTTTCATTGGATGAATTGAAGAGGGGCGGCGGGTATTTTTATGATAAGAAAAGAAAAAGAGTTGAGGGTTTGTCAAGTGTGGAGTGCGAATCTGGTTCCGGGAAAATAGTTATAAAAGGCATGATTGGCGGGGACGAGGTGGTGCAGGAAGTTGTTTTAAGGGATTTTGGAAGAATAGATTTTAAGACAAGGATAGTTCATGATGGAAGTCTTTCAAAAATTAATGCATGCTTTGAGGGCGTGGAAGGTGATTTCTACAGGCAGATTCCTTATGGCGAGCTGGAGACAAGGGAAGGGCAGATTTTTCCAGCAGTGAATTATGTGAGAGTGGGCGGCGTTACTGTTGCGAACAAGGGTGTTGTTGAGCATAAACTGGAGCACGGCGTGCTGGAGATGGGGTTATTGAGGAGTATGAGGGTTGTTGGAGAGAAGTGTATGAGCCCGGATTTGGGATTACCAACACCAAAAGGCATGATGAAAGGAGAGTACGTGTTTGAGTACTGTATTTCAAAAAGTGATTCTTACAAGACAGGAGAGGAATTTAATAATCCTATACACGCGGAGAGAATATCTTCCCAGGATGGGAAACTGCCCCTGGAAAACTGTTTCCTGGATTTTGGAGTAGACGGAGTTATGGTTTCTGCTGTGAAAAAAGCAGAGGATTCGGATTCAATTGTGTACAGACTGTTCAATTATACTAATAATGAAAGAAAAATCTCTTTGCCTGAAGGGTTTTCTCTTGTTAACCTGTTAGAGGAAGATGAAGAGCAGGCAGATGAATTAGAAATAGAGCCTTTTGGCATTTATACTGTGATGAAAAAATGTTTGAAAAACAAATAAGGTTATCACCATAAACCGAACCTTTGTCTTTTCTTTTCATGAGAATGCTTTTTCCATAATTCTTTTATGAAACCTTCAAGCTCGGAATCAAGTTTTTTTGCAATGCCGAACTCTTCCCTGATTATATTATTTTTTTCATATAAGTCATTAGTCAGGTTATATAATTCAGGAGGGTCTTTCATCCACCTGTGGAAACTGTATTCCGGCGTCCTGATACTCCAGGACTGACCGAATTTCCCAATGTAAGCATAATCCCTGATTTTATCCTTCTCTCCCTTAATTAGCGGGATAAGGCTTTCCCCGTCCATCACTGAAGGCCCTTCCACATTCATGTAATCAAGTATTGTAGGCATTATGTCACAAGTCTGTACCATGCTGCCAATGCTTTCCCCCGCACCATAACCTTCAGGATGCCTTATCATAAGAGGAATCCTTATTAATTCCTGATACAGCCATGGTCTTGCTTTCTTTATTATTCGTTCATGAAGTTCTCCATGTTTCTCGCCAAGGGGTTCGCCGTGGTCGGAAAGGAATATGAGAAGTGAGTTGTCCAGCAACCCTTCCTCTTTTAAGTATGTCACGAACTTGCCGACGTATTTGTCAACAAGACTTATTTCACCTGCGTAAAGGGAGCGCGTGTTAAATAATTCTTCCCTGCTTAAATAATTTTTAATAAGTCCTTGCTCAGGAGAAATGATGTCCATACCATCATAATCCTTGTTGTACATTCTGTTAAAAGGAGGCGGAGGATTCCACGGTTCATGAGGGTCAAGACTGTCAACCCACAGGAACAGATTATCTTCTCCTTTATGATTGTCAAGATAGGATTCTGCTGCCCTCATCGTCCTTGCAACAAAAGTATCCTGCTCGCGCTTGAATATACCATCCTTTACAAGCCCTTTCAGCCAGTTTATGGTAGGTTTATTAGTTAATTCTCTTCCAAACTCTTTTAAGCCGTTTAATTTCAATAAAAATTTCTCCAGAGTTCCTCCCTCTTTCTTTTTGTATTTATAGCAGCTGGAAGTCTTTGCAAAATCATATTTCTGGCCCTGAATGAACTTCTTTGATTTAAAACCCCTATCATAATTAAACCGGAACAAAACCCACAAGTCTGTAACTAATCCTGTTTCCACACCATTCCTTCCAAGAACGTCTGACAAGAGTATATCTTTCTTCTTAAGAATCCTCCTGAAAGGAAAAGTATATCTCCCTGTGAATAATGAAGTCCTCACAGGAATTGAAGGCATGCTTTCCGGATAAGCATGATAAAATAATGAGCTTTCTTTCGCTAGTCTGTCAAGACTGGGCGTCTTCACAGGCAGTGTAGGACCAAGACCCTTGTTCTTGGATTCATCTATATATTTTGCATAACACCCGAGATGGTCTGCTCTGAAACTGTCAGCAAGAATAACAATGGTATTCATATATAATCCCAAAAGAATGCTTTTTTCCTTAATCTCTCGTCTGGCGGGAATTTTATTTTCAGGTAAGCGTTTCCTTTTCTAGAGAGTTCTTTTGGCGACACCCACCACTTTGATTCCTTAAGCTCTGCACTGGTTGGAATCCATTCACTCCACTCCTCTGGCAGCCATTGTTTTTCATAGAATAACATGAGTTTGGTTAAATATTCAATTTTATCATCATCTTCAATCCAATTAGCCATCAGGTCATGCTGCATGGCAGTTATGCATGATTCCAGACTGTTGCCAAGCGAGGCATTAACCTTGCACCTCTGTTGTTCTGCATGCGGGCGGACAAGACATGCTACTTCTTCTGGCAGGTCAATATTTTTTATTGGAGTGATTTCACCGTTTTTAAAGTAAGCCGGCACTTCAACAATACAGTCCTCTGGCAGTTGAGGGACTATGACTCCTAATCCCGGATGCTTGTTAGGAATGTTTACCACGTGATTAGTATTATTGTCGTTTGTAAAACTATCCATCCAGTCTAAAGTCATGTTTATTGCTTTTTCCCTGGTATCCCTTGGTTTTGGCACGATTAATCCTTTATCAATCATTTTATAGAATTTATAAAACCACTTCCTCATCCTGCTAAGTCCTGAGACGTCGCGGATTACCGGAAACTTCCAGTAAGGACTCTGTATTTTATAATTAAAGTAATTATCATAATCAGGCAGGGCTTCTGCCAAGTGCCGGCTGCCAGCGTAAGGGAAGTATCCATACTTTTCCAGCAAGTGAAAATTATAACCTCTCTTATTGAATTTTTTAAGAACTAATTGGTGAGCCTGCGCTCTTAATTCCGGATACAAGTCTTTGCCCTGGTATTCAAATTTTGTTAAGAAAGTGAAGTGATTGATTCCAGCGTATTCAATGTCAAAATCCCTCCAATCCATTACTTTACCATTCATTTTCTTATTATACCATTTATTTAGTGTTTTCATTCCGCCAAATAATTCATGACATAAGCCAATGAATTGAACTTCAGGTGCAGTGGTTTTCGCCGTCATTACGCCGGTGCACATTGGATTCGTGTAATTGAGTAAGAGTGCTTTAGGGCAATACTTCTTCACGTCGCGGACTATGTCAGCTACTACAGGGTCAGTTCTTAAACTCCTAAGTAAGTCTCCTGATCCGCCGCCTGAATTCTGCGGGATTCCAAATTTTAATGGCAGGTAAATATCAAACCATTCAGGCGCCTGAATACCAATTGAAATGCTCTTATATATTACATCAGCGTTTTCTAATGCTTTAATCCTGTCTGTTGTGGAGTGTACTTTAATTTCAATCCCGTTTCTGCGTTTTGCTTTTCCAGCCATATTCTTAAGCACTCCTGTCATGAGTTCTAATGATGTTTTATCAATGTCCACTAACCAGGTTTCTAAGGGTGACATCTCTACTGCCCGGCAGATGTCTGAGAATAAGAATATTGAGAAGCGGAATGAGCCTGCTCCAATGTAAACTATTTTCATTGTCTAATCTAAATTTTTTAAACCTTTTTATTAATTGCCTGTCGCTGGTATATATTTATAAACATAATATTTTAACAAAAATCCTTTATACTCATTTGCAATATCTTTTAAATCTTTGTTGTGTTTAATTATTTATGGAAAAAGTTTTGAGTAAGAAGAAGTTTTTGGATGGTGTTATTAATCAAGGGTCTGGTTTTATTAAAGATGTTTTTGACAAGTATGATGCTAAGTTGCCTGACTGGTATGTTCCAAAGGTTATGGGTTTAAATGAGATTTTCTTAGAATACCAGAAAGAGGTTGGAATATCTATTAATCTTGCAACCTTTAACGTAATCACCAGCAGGGGTTATGATTTAGCTCTTAAAGATAAGAGAAAAGTGTCTTGGGCTGAGTTCCTGGATGACTTTTTCAGGTATGGTGGAGAACTTACAGAAGAGTACAAGCCTTTAAAAGGGGTTAGTAAACGAACTTCTTGGCGTGGAACAAAGGTTATAGATGATTTGGAAGCAGAGCGCAGGAAGTCTTACAAGAGCACTTATAAGAATTTGTATAAGACTCTTATTAATCAATTAAAGAAAGGTTAAAATTGCCTGTCGCGAGTATATAAATATTTTAAAGTTAATACTCTCTTTTTTTAATTGAAGATGACTGTTTTCTTAAATGAATTCACGCCTTTTAAAACATTTAAGTTAGGTGTTAACTACTTCTTTAAATCATTATTAAATGTTAAGAGGCAGGTGTTAAATGAAGGGCATCCCTGCTGGGATGACCATGTTCACCCTGACTACACTCCTGATTCTGGCAGTAATCTGCCTGATATTAAACAATTGATTTACCTGGCTGATAAGAGGGGTTTGAGTGCTATCAGCATGACTCCTCATCACAGCGTGTTTAATTTAAAGGAAGTGGTTAATGAAGTTGAACGCATTAAGCGTGAGCTGGATTCATCCTTAATCGTTACTTATGGAATGGAGATTGATAGTAAGAATAGTCCAGGCATTAAGGGAGGGCACATGCTTGTTCACTTCTGGGGTGTTAATCCTGATAATGCTAAGAGTGCTGAAATGCTTCCTAAAGTCTTTAAGGATAAGAACTTATCTTTAGAGGAATTAATTCAGGCTCAGGATAAATTAAATGATGGTCATAAAGTAATTCGTGGTTACTCCATTCCTGAAGAGGTGAGGCAGGGTCTTTTTGTTACTGTGATGCCTGCTCATTACTTGTCTGAAATTCATGGTGTTGGGCTTAAATCTATTTTGAATTTATATAAGAAAGGTTTTTACCTTCACGCTCTTGAAATCACTAATTCTTTAACTTTTCATTTTAAGGACGGGCTTGCCAGGGTACTTAATTGCTGTGAGACAGGGGGCAGTGATGCTCATTACTCTGTTAAGGTTGGCGGCGGTTACACTATTCTTAAGAAACCAGGGATTGACTCTGACCTTGACATTTTTGACTGCATTCTTAACAGGGAGACGAGTACTAATTATTTTATTGGCTTGAATAATCTTAAGAAATTCTTTAACATTAATGCTGCGAGAAATAGTAATTATTATTTCAGGAAATTCATTAAATGGTATTTAAAGCATAAAGATAATTAATGAATTAATCACTCGAATTCAATGGTTCCCGGAGGCTTATTAGTTACGTTAAAAGCCACCATGTCGACGCGTGAGTGCCTTATCAGTTTCCTTGCAATATCTGATAAGAATTTATAATCTAATTCAGTTATTGTTGCAGTACGAGCGTCCTTGCTGTCAAATGAATTAATGATGATGCAGTAGTTTTCTTTAAGGCGTTTAAAGTACTTTAATTGGTATAAAACTTTAGTAATTTCATAATCAGTTAATTCAGGTATTACTCGTCCAATTTCTTTTAATTTCTTGAGATAGTAAGGACCGCGAATCATTAATGCTTTAGCGTAAACCCTGCCGCCGCCCTCCGGGTGCTTGCCTGTTGCCTTGACATCCTTCATGATGTAGCCCTCGTAATCATTGAATAAATCATCATCACCAAATACGTTGCTTAATTTAAAGTAACTTCCTGATTTATTATCCATTGTTGCAGCAAAGTTCTGGAACGGGACTTGGGTTCCGTCACTCTTTACGGTCATGGTCTTCCCAAAGTATTCTAAGAACGATTCATCAACTATTTTCTGAGCATACTTTTCAACCTCTAACTTGTTAGGAGTTATTTCGCCAACAGTCCTAACTGACAAGCCTGGTCCTGGAAACGCTTGTCTTAATATTACTTCAGGAGGCAGTTTCAAGTATGATGCCAGGCTCCTCACCTGATTCTTAGTTAATGAAGCAATTGGTTGAATAGTTGATTTAATTCCTTTATAATCAATGTCAACGTTGTGCTGGCTTTTAATAAAGCTTTCAGCATTCATCACTTCTTTTTCCTCTTCACTACTCATGACTTCACTTAATGAATTAATGTTAACCCCGAATGATTCCTCTAAGTCAGGCAGTATAGTGCCGTCAATAAGCATTGATAAATTATTTTTACTGATTAAATCATTAATCACTTCAGTGTACGCTTTTTTGAAATTCTTTCTTTTCTCTTCAGCATCACTCCTGAACATGACTTTAGGATAGAAGACGTCTGAGCAATTGATTACTTTAACTTTGTCGCCAAATAATTCCTTTATTCTTTCTGGCTCGCCAAGCCTCATGAATCCAGTGTCTAAGAAGTAAGCCTTAATTGACTCTCCAGCTTTCTCAAATAATTTATAACAAGTTGAACTATCCACCCCGCCAGACAGCATTAAGAACATCCCATCTTCTGCATATTTTTTTATGAATTCAACAGCTTTTTCAGTGTATTCGTGAGGATTAAATTTATCAGTTGTTAATAATCTATAATTAGTTACCATTAAAGGAAAAAACGTTTGTAGTTATTAAAATATTTTGTAATTTAAGAATATAAAGCACTCAAGAGTGGATTAATACTTAAAAAGGAAGTAATAATTGATTACTTATCTTTTCTTCCTTGACTTCTTCTTCTTCTTTTTGGGTTTCTTTGCATACTTCTTCTTTGCATAAGATTTCCATTCCTTAGGAGCCTTTGACGTCTTCGCGAAAATGATGAAAATCATTTTCTTTATCTGAACAGAGGAGACTGTCTTCTTATTCTTAACTTTCCTGTAAATCATTAAAGCAATTGCTTTAGCGACTGGTTCAGGAGTCCCTGACCTCTTGCAAGCCCTGATAATCTTAGCCTTTTGGAAACCTTGAAGTGATTTATCCCTCTTAATTACTTTAACCATAAATGAAAGTACAATCGCCCTGAATTAAAAAAGTTTTTTAAAGCCAACGCGCCGGGGCGAAACGTTTTTAAATTAGAGTCTGATAAAAATCGATTGAAATGAGTGGACTGGAAAAATGGCTTGAAACCCGAAAGCCTTCGGCTTTCTGCATTAAACTTGATTCCAAAGATGAAATTAACGGTTTTAATGCTTTATTAAGAACACGCAGTTCCTTTGTCTGCTTGCCGGATAATGAATACATTGTTCTAAGATACGCGTTAAATGCGTTAGCCAAAAGAGGCATTGGTTTTAACGTAAAGAAAGAAGAATACAATACTTAATATACACTTTAAAAACGAAATCCTTATTATAATTAGGAGCTAATATTGAGTGTTATGATTTTAATCAGCATTCATCCAGAACACGTTAAGTCAATAATAGGAGGGCTTAAAGAATATGAGTTCAGGAAGATTTCATTCGACAAACCCGGCACTCGATTAGAAGAATACTTCGTGATATATGAATCATCACCAACTAAAGCAATAACAATGATAATTAAGAAAGAAGAAATGATAAGGAATAATATTAATGACTTATGGAATAAATGCAAAGATAAAGCAGGAATCACAAAAAACTTTTTCATGAAATACTATAATAACCATGAAGAAGGATTAGCAATAAAGATTAATGAATTCATAACTCTGGAAAAACCAATAACGTTATTAGAGATTAGAAAAGATTATCCGAACTTTGCTCCGCCGCAAAATTACATATACCTGTCAGAGAAAAAATACCCAATCCTGTATGAAGAACTTAAAAAAATATTTTAACGCTTCTTCCCCGGCTTCTGCAAGTAATGAGTTAATAAGCATACAATAAGGTAAGGCGCTAAGACCGTAGCGGCAATAATGGTTAAATAAGAAAGCCAGTAGAACTCGATAGTGACTCCTATAAGAGGGCTTCCAAGCGAGCAAAGGTTTGGCGTGAAAGTAACATTCAGTTCGTACTCAGGGCTGACTAATGGCTTGGACAGGCATGGAACGAACCGCGTGTTAAAGAGAATTAAGAAAGCCATTAAGAAACAGGAAATTGTGATTGTAATAATCACTTTCAGCAAGTCAGGCTTGAAAACAGGTTTCAACTTCATTGATTAAAAAAGTTAAGACGTGCAGTAAATATAAATTTTTAGTTTATATCATTAGTTCTATTCCTTAAAGTAACCTCTGTAATATTAAATGCTTTAGCAAGAAATGACTGAGTCCTCTTCTTATCAGTATCCTTAAACTCTAAGTAAGCCAGGCCAGCAATAACTCCTTTAACGTCCTTGCCGATTTTGCGCTGTTCAGGAATCTTATTAAACTTCTTCATAACAGAATAAACTTCTCCTGTAGTAATTATTTGTTCATGATTATCATAACCCTTATTTAATTTAGTTTCAATTTCCCCCCAGGGAATAACTGGTTTTTGCAGTTTATAACCTAACTCCCTGAAAACGCCATTTTTATTCATTACTGACAAGTAACCCATCACATCATTAGCAGCAAAGTCAAAATCTGAATCAATAATGAATTGTCCAAGGAATACCGGATGCTTCAAAATCCTCATTCCGGCATAAATGCTTGAAATAACAAAACCTTCAATACTCCTGCCCCTCATTAAATTCTTCCTGTAAGAAGTATTATAAATTTTTAGTGCAGCATCCAAGATGTGCCTGGGCGCTTTACTCCCGAAATTCCTGAACATTGAGTCGCGGATTTTGAAATTAACTTCAAGCGAACTATTACTGGACTTCTGAACACTTTGAAGTCTTTTATACAATGCTTTTTGCTCTCCGGGAATATACTTGCCTGACACATCCTTTATTTTCCAATCCCCAATCTTAGTCCTGCAACCATAAGATTTATACACTTTTTCATTATGAAGCTTCTTATCTGATTCTTCTTTAGTAAAAGTTCTTCTGAACTTATTAACGAGTAATGGCTTAATGCATAAACCGCAGACAGTGCAGACGTGGAATCCTCCATTAACTTCAAAATCTTTATTACTACAGTTAGTGGAGTGCTTGCTTAAAATTTCATCAAGAGCCATTCTCTAAATCTAGTAATGATTTCATTTATAAAGACTATTATTTTATAATCATCTTCTTAATTCCTTGATTATTACCCAAGCGCCAACCCCTATAAGTATTAAGGGCCAGTAAGTGCTGATTAATTCCCAGGCATTGTAATCAAAAATATTGCTGATAAGGAATAATACGCCGATTAATGAAGTCATAATTCCGAAAGTGATTACCCGATCGCCTTTTTTTTCACTCATTTTTTACGCCTCCTTGATGAGGTAATAATTAACCCGATGAATATTAATATTATGGGCCACGTGTAATTCCAAGTCAGGCCGAACAAGTTTAAGTTATTTAACAGCATTAGCACGCCCATGCACAGCATTATTGTTCCAAGAGTCATTGCAGGACTCCTGCGCCTCTTCATTTCACCAGGCTTAACAGTCCATTCATCCCATAAACTCATTTTTGAACCCTGCTTTGGTATTAAGACCCAGCAGAGGATGTAAGTAATGATGCCCCAGCCACCGAAGAGTGAGGCAAGTATGAATGCGAACCTGACTAGTACTGGTTCAACATTAAGGTATTTACTAATACCAATGCATACTCCTGCAATCACTCTGTTCTTTTTAGAGCGGGTTAATATTCTTCTAGGCATTTAATCACTCACCCAATGTAATTCTCTGATGAAATAGTTATTTCCTTGCTCTTCGGCTTAATCTTAAATTTCTTAGGTATTTCAGGCATCTTAATGTTTCCGTAAAATTTCTCGTATTTATTTAATGCATGGTTTAAAATCCTGATGAAATCCTTTATTAATACTGCATTAATGGCTATTGTACGCCTCTTAATCTGGATTGCTGTTCTCGTTTCTCCGAATACATTATCAGTTACTTCCTTTGCCTGTTTAAAGTCAATGAAAAAGAATCCGGGCACATTATGCTTGATTGTGATGCCAGTGACAAGGAATACTTCATCACCTAATTCCACGTTAACAGGAATCTTCTTGGACATTAAATTTAATAAGGGATTAATTACTTTTAAGTTTTACACAGCAATATTTATAAATGAATTTTTAATCCTATGGACTTCATGGTGAAGAGAACTGGACCAAGTAATGAGCACTTAATGGCTTTAATAAAGGAATTGAAGAAGCAGAAAACGAGTTTCTGGAGCAGGATGGCCAGGGAACTGGAGAAGCCTTCAAGGATTAGGCGCGCAGTTAATTTATCGCGGATAAATAGGAACACGAAGAAAGGCGAGACAGTGATAGTGCCCGGGAAAGTCCTCGGGTCAGGCGAGTTAAATCATGCTTTAAAAATCATTGCTTACACTGCAAGTGAGCAGGCAAAAAAGAAGATTAAGGAGTCAAAGAGTGAGTTAATAAGCATTAATGAATTCCTTAACTCAAAGAAGCCTACTAAAAAGGTGAGGATAATTGGTTAAAGTAATTAACGCTGAGAACGCGATTGCTGGCAGGCTCGCTACAAGGATTGCTAAGATGGCACTGGAAGGCGAGAGCGTAGTCATTGTTAATGCTGAGAAAGCAATTATTACAGGCAATCCTAAATCAATACTTAAAGATTACTTGGAGAGGATTCACAGGGGCAACCCGTTTAAAGGACCTTACACTCCAAAGCGTCCTGACAGGATGTTGAGGAGGATTATTAGAGGTATGATGCCTTACAAGAAGAGTCATGGCGCTAAGGCATTTAAGCGCGTTAAAGTATTCATTGGAGTGCCAAAGGAATATGAAGGCAGGGCTGTTGAGTTAGAAGATGCGAGCATGAAGAAGCGTAATATTTTAAAGTACATGACTATAGGAGAATTAAGCAGGCAGGTTGGTGGAATGAAATCATGAAGAAGGTAAAAAAAGTAAAGAAAGTAAAGCCGATTGTAGTGCATGTTTCAGGCAAGAGGAAGAGGGCGATAGCGAGGACTACAATAAAGAAAGGCAGTGGATTAGTGAAGATAAATTCAATTCCTTTAAGCATTTACGGCAATGAATTCATAAGGATAAGGCTTAACGAGCCTTTAGTGCTTGCCGGTGATTACGCTAATAAAGTTAATATTAATGTTAACGTTAAAGGAGGCGGGTTCCAGAGCCAGGCAGAGGCGGCGAGGCTTACGATTGCTAAAGGATTAGTTGAATTCTTTAAGGATGAAGAGTTAAGGAAGAAGTACTTATCTTATGACAGGCACTTGCTCATTGCTGATGACAGGCAGACAGAGCCGCATAAGCCATGCAGGTCAAGCGCCAGAAGAGGCAAGCAGACCAGCAAGAGATAGCAATGAATGAAGTTATTGAAAAAACATTGACTTATGTTAAAGAAAGATTAGGCAGTGAAGTTACTGGTCATGATTGGCATCATACTTATAGAGTTTGGAAGATGGCTCTAAGAATTGCTGAACAAGAAGGCAGTGTTGACTTATTTATTATTCAATTAGCATCATTATTACATGATATTGCTGACTGGAAATTTCATTCAAGTGATTACCCTGCTGGTCCAGTAATAGTAAGAGACTTGCTTAAGAGTTTAAGCGTTGATGAAGATAATATCCTGCACGTTTGTGAAATAATTAAGGATTTATCATTTAAGGGTGCAGGCGTTAAATCCGAAATGAAAACAAAAGAAGGAATGATTGTTCAGGATGCTGACAGGTTAGATGCTCTAGGCGCTATTGGTATTGCCAGATGTTTTGCAACAGGGGCAAGATTAAAGCGTATGATTCATGACCCTGGAATTAAGCCCAGATTACATAAAAGTTTTGATGAATATAAAAAGCCCACAACAAGCATTAATCATTTTTACGAAAAATTATTACTATTAAAGGATTTAATGAATACTGAAACTGCTAATAAAATTGCTGAAAAAAGACATGAATTCATGAAACAATACTTAAAAGAATTCCTTGATGAATGGGATGGGAAAAATTAAGCAGAGACGACAATGGTCTTCGCTGCAATGTCGCCAAGTCTTTGTCCTTCATGCGACTTCATGATTAAAACAACAGATATAATATATAATGTTAATGCCTCAATCATCCGCACCAAATTCCTGATTACTGACTCTTTGAAGCCGATTTTAGAGCCGTCAGTCCTGACAACCTTTATCTTAAGTATTTTCTTGCCATAAGTCTGTCCATTATAACGTCCTTCAAAGAATAAGAAGTAAAAAGGATGCATTATTATTGGAACTGAGATTAAAGGGACTATGAAGGCAAAGAGTATTGTCATGAAATCCTTGCCAATTGACATGTAAATGCTTAAGATGAAGCCCAGCACCGCGAATAATGAGATTCCAAGAATTATTAATGAATCAATAATGAATGAAAGAATTCTCTGCTTCAATAACTTGGCGCCGCCCTTCTTAACTGATTTAGATTTTTTTAACTTCCCTTTAAAATCCTTAGGCTTGTAAGTGCAGATAGTGCATTGCCCTGAATTATAAACAGTGTTACCGCAAGCAGGGCAAGTCCATGACTGCGGGTAAGCCATAATGATAATAATATATATTAATTGTTTATAATTGTTTTTCTATTATTACGTGCAAATTAATGGTTTCTCAGCATATTCATTGCACACTAATTCAAGCACTGAGCGGGTGTCAACCTCGCCGTTAACAATGTATTTGTCATTAATGACTAATGCAGGAACAATTGTTAAGTAATCAATGAATTTATTAAGCGTTTCATTAATTATTTCAACGTCTACGCGTTCAACATTAATGTATTCAATGTCAGTCTTATTGCCAAGTAATGCTTCTAAATCATTAATCGTGAACGCTTTAGTTCTAACGCTTGAAATACTTCTAGGCGAGTAAAAGAATTTAATGTTAACAACGTCATCAGTCATTGAGTTAGGGAAACTTGTCTCAGTGAAGTTATTCTCAGCCATTGGATTCCCAAATAAATATAACAGTAATCCTAAGTGTTCAGGGTATGCGGAGTAAATGTCATTTATTATTAATTGAATGCTTTCAGGCAGGGCTGATGCAGTGTTTACCGGCGTTGAATTAATCTGTATTAATATTATAATCATTAAAGTTATTCCAAGAATAATTGCTGCAGTGCGCCACGGCTTCCTGGCAAGGCTTGACAAGTCAATAACTACCTCCTTGGCTTCTTCCTTTTTTTTCTTTTTAGGCATGAAAGAATTAAACGTGAAATCCTCTTTTAAGAGTTTTGAAAATATTTATATACCTGATGAGTCTTATGATTACATTAATGAGGAAGACTCTGTTTTTAATGTTAATACTATTAACTTCCATGATGCCTCAGGGCGTGGCAGCTGTAAATGCAAATGAGACTCCAACAGGAGAGGACACGTGCATTGAAGGAGACGTGCAATACTACTCCTGCCCTGACGGGAGTGAAGTTGCATGGTGCGGTTGTTCAGATGGAGAATGGATTTGCATTATAAGCCCTGAAAATGACTGCGGAGCAGTGTGCGGGGATACTATCTGCGAAAGAGAGAAGGGGGAGAGTTATGATAATTGCCCTCTTGACTGTGTTTCTACAGAAGTTGTGAAGCGTGAAGAAAGCATAGAGGACTACGCGGCAACTCTTGTTTTAAGCGCTGACGAGCAGAACGCTGCCAGTGTAATTATTGGCTATATTAGTGACTGCGCGGCTCAAGTAGATTCAGGAAGTTATTATGACATGAATTTAGAGTGCAGGAAACTTAGTTACCTTGCCAGGGCAAGTGCTTCAGTCTTTGCAGGACTAAGTGATGCTGACTGGGATGAATTCGTGGCGTACATAATGATTAATTCAAGAGGAGAGCCTGACCACTGGACCGAGGATGGGAATATAAGGGTTAGTAATTGGAAGAATGTTAATGAAAAACTTCGCTTTGGCTTTAACAGGTGGGAGCATGATTTTGAGCAAAAGGTTGGAGCTGATTTTAATATTCAATGGAACGAGTTCCCGGATGTTAATGAGGCTGATGTTAAGAGAGCTGAGCAGGATTACTGGGATTGGGAGGATGAGCAGAGAAAGAATGCTTTGAAAGGACAGGTTACTGTTGTTTCCTCATCACTCGGCGACCAATTGCTTGAAGTAATTAATGACATAAGGGCTAAGGCAGAAGCTTTTGACGCAAACCCTTCAGACGAGACTGCTTACAACCTTGCTTATGCTCAGAGAGTGGCTGAAGGAATGTTGAGAGGGATATCAGACAGTACTTCAGGCTCAGGAGTAAAGGAAGCTTGTGATTATGCTAAACTGAATGGTCCTGGAAAGGCTAATCTATGGGAAAACGAGTTCGGCAACATTGAATTTGGAGACCTTGAATTCTATGAAAGCGCAACGCGCCAGGGATTCAGATTACGATTTAACTGCTGGGAGGATAGTTATGAGGACAGGACTAATATGTGGCTTGGAGGCGACCTTGACAGGGACAGCAGGATAACGTATGGGGATGCCATTAAGCGCGGAAGGAGTGATGCTGAAGAAGAAGCAAAGGAGTTAGAGGTTGCCGGCAGACTCAAAGAATATCTTGAAACGTTCACGATTACTCCTGAGAACAGGGAGATTGCTAATGAAATCATTGACGACGTTAACGCAATTGTTGAACAAGTTGAAGCTATTGAAGCAGCAGGACTCACTCCTGATAACATTTACGCGCTTCAATATAATATTACTCTTCTTGAAGGAAAGTTTCAAGGCACTGGCGACTCACTGCTTTGTGATGACATGGGACAGGTAGGTCCTTACGTCATGATTTACACTCCTGGAACTGCTGAAATATGGGGAGATGAATTTGAGGGATTAAGTCTTAGCGAGTGGAAGCAAGTGCTTGAGAATGATTTCATAAGATTAAATATTAACTGGAATTGTGATGAGTGGAGCGGCAGGAGCTGGTTTAACTTTAATGGTGAATGGAGTGCAGCAGTTCTAAGAGGACTGGGCGATGAATATATTAACGCAGTTGACAGGGCGCGCAATGATGGATGGGAAGAGGCTGATAAGTTAAAGAAGAAGAGGGCAGTCATTGAAATACGCAAGAATTATAACTTCACTCTTGAACAGGAAGACCTTGGCAATGAGATTATAGCAAAAATTGAATCATTGAGGATTAAGGCAATTGACTTTGAGAAGGAACCTACAAGCGATAAAGCTTACCAGTTAAAGTATGATTCGATTATCTTAACTTCTGAATTAGAAGGATTCACTCAGGCTTACAGGAAGGAAGCGAAAATGGTTGGGTTATACATTATTCTTTACGGTCCAGGATACCCTGACATATGGAGGGATGAGTTTGGCAGGGTTGAAGTAGGAGACCATGTTGAGGTTTACAGGGGCGATGACATTGAATTCGGCTTTAACAGATGGTATGATGAGCACAGGGATGAAGGAGGATTCCACGTGTGGATGAATTTCGGCATGTTAAGAATAAATTACAAGGAAGATCTTAAGAGAGCTGAGAAGGAAGCGTGGAGAGAGGCTGAGAAGATTAGGAAGCGAAGGATGGCAGAGAAGTTAAGACGCGACCTTGAAGAAGTAGTTGACGTGACTGCTCAGGTTAATAATTTAAAGGAGTTCATAACCCTTCTTAAGAAATACGTTGCTGGAGAAGCAACTGCTTTTGACCTTGAATTATTACGCTTGCAGACCAGTGATAAGATGAGGGACATTGATAAAGTCACTAGGGATGCAATACTTGTAAGTGATTTAGGTGATGACATTCCACCTCCTGACATCTGGTATGAATGGGAATTTGAAGATATTCACGTTGGCGGTTGGAGGGAATTAATTGAGTTTAACAGGTCAAGCGAGGATATTTTCGCAAGCATTGACAGCTGGTGCGACTGGGAGTACGAGGATGAGTGCAATGTTGAATTAAGAATTGACTGGAGGGATTGGGGTCTTGTCAGAAAGGAACTTGATAAGGCTAATGAGTTATTCTGGAGGCAGAAGAGGGAGTTAGAGTTAGCTGATGAGATTCAGGCAGCTATTGATTCAAAGTCAACTTATTCGTTAAGCGATCAGGCAGTTGAGGGAGCAGTTGTTGACTTAATTGCAGGGTTAAAATCCATTGGCGGGGATTTTGACAGCATCGGCGTTGAGGAATTAGTGTACAGTGTTCTCGTGCAGAAAGACAGGATGAATGATAAGCTTGATGAAGCAAGTGATGAGAGGATTGCTGAAGTAGCTATTGCTGAGACAGATGGATTCCATGAGTATGATTTTATAGGCGGGCGTATTGGCGGAGTCTTTGCGTACTCAACTGATGATTTTGAAATACTTGTAATGTATCATGAGGTTTTCAAGCCATTCTTCATTGAGGTGGAGGAGGAATTGGATTACGAGTTCGAGATTGACGTAATATGGAAGGACTGGAGTGATGACATTGCTGACGCGGTTGACAGGGCTTATGACAGGTATGAGAGGGAGCAGGCTGCTGCTAGACGCATTAAATTAATTGCTAAGAGGGACTTGGTAGTGCCTTCTGACCTTCAGGATACTCTTCAGTTACTGGCTGACTCTTATGAAGCGGGCACTTTGAAGATGAGGGAGTTAAAGGAGCGTGTTAACGCAATTTATTACAGGATAATGGGTTATGATAATGAAATTGCATACCTTTCAGCATTAAGCGAGAATCCATTCCCTGATTTCACAGCGGTTAATATTGTTATTACAACTGCTCATGTTTTCATCCACTTATATGAGAATCCTTTTAATTACCGTTTTGGTGGCGCAGTTATGGTTGGAGGTGCAAGATTTGCTCCTGAATTCGAACGCCACGCTGTTGAAATCAAAGCTACTGGAATGATTGGTGAGTTAACAGGTCCTATGGGAGTAATGGAAAGTGGAGGGATAACTGAAAGAGATGAAGTTACTGGCGGAGCAGTAATTCAATCTAGGATACTAGAGGAGACGACAGAGGCAGTTATTGCAAGGAATCTAATGCGTGAGGGTGTAGTAATTACAGAAAAGGATGACATGGATATAGCGCAGATAATTATTTCTCCTAAAGGAGACTTGATTAGTATTGAGGGCGATGCCGGCGAGTTATTCCATGATGACATTATGATTGAAATTGAAGAGGAGAAAGCAATGATAATGGATGATAAGAGAATATTCATTGAGAGAATGTATGCGGAAGAGGATAAGATTTTTGAGAGCAGGAGAATGGTTAGCAGGCGCATGGAGTTAGGCGGTGACAGGTTATTAATAAGCGGTGTTAAACCACGGCTTAAGTACAGTGTTTCAATGACTACTGGCGAAGTAAAGAATCTTGCAGAAGAAGTTAAGGAGAAGTGGAATGAATTAGCAACGTCAGGCGTGCTTGAGGACATCATTTATAATATGAACTGGGAGATTGACAAGTACCCGTCACTTAGTGAAGCGATAAGGGAGTGGGGTGACGTTACAACATCAATTAGGTTGAAGTACTTGAATGAGTCAGTGTTCGAGATTAGTTTCAGGACTGAGGATGGATTAATTAGTTGGGTTGAGTACGGTCTTGCTGACGGCGCAGGAGAGAATGATGGTAATGTCTTCATTGACCTTGACTTCGAAGCATTAATGTCATTGAAGAATTGGTGGGAGACCTCGCTTAAGAATGCTGAAGGACCATTAGATTTCATACTGTCATTGCCGGGTCTTGCATGGAATGTTGTTGGAATGATGATTACTGGAAAGATATCTGTAAGTCCTTTCGGGGTCATATGGAAGATTCCAAGCTTCATGAAGATATTCTTTGAAGTAATGGGTGAAGCTTCAGGCTTAAACATTTAAAGAAAAGCAATTCTTAAGTATTAGTAATTAATTAATAAGAATCAATGGCGAGGCCGTGCATCAGGCGCAGAGTAATGTTTGGTCCTGGAGTTACTTATTACAAGCCTGCAGGCGTGCCTATTAGAGAACTTGAAGAAGTTGAATTAAAAATTGATGAATTCGAGGCAGTAAGGCTCAGTGACTCGTTAGGGTTAAAGCAGGAGGAGGCTGCGAAGAAAATGAATGTATCCCAGCCAACTTTTTTCCTAATGATTTTTTGATAATTTTGCTCTAAAACACTAAATCTTACACAATAAGATTGCTTCTTCAAAAACCACCCTCCAGAACCGCCATAAAACGCAATTAGGGCTATATCAAAAAATACTCTCTCAATAAACTCGATAAGGGTGCAAAATTCTTATTGGTGCGACCACATCGCGCCCTTGACTTAATACTTAATCCGCGCGCGAACTAAATAATCACTTAATTATTACTCTTGTTTCCGAGAATATTGTTTTCCTAATAAAATAGAAGTCGGAGTTCTCCGAAAATAGTAGGGAGGGATTATTTATAAATAAGTTAATCTTTAAACTGCTTGTGTTTATTGCTATTGATACTGCTAAAGGATTGAGATACACTGGAGTGGTTTCTGGTTCTTCCATGCAACTCTATGAATTTTATAAAGCAATGGGTAAAATTTTAATGAAGGCGGGTACACATTCCCCATATCATTGGCACAATATAAGTAGAAAAGTTAGGGGAAAGGCGAGAAAAGGTTTTAATAATTTAGTTAATGATTTCAAATTAAATTTTAATGTATTTGAACATGAAAGAAGACCTAAATGTGAAAGAAAAGAATTTTTCCTTAAAAAAGTACCTTACATTATTTCTGAACATTACGAACCTTGGTTAAAATTTAAAAGAGGGAATGTTCAGATAATTGTTGATAATGATTATAATATAAAGAATCTTCCAAATGGGACTGAACACTTTATTAAAAATTTAATGATGCAACTTTCTTTAAAATTAATAAATAAAGAAGCCACTATCAGACATGAAGGAAGAGTATATAAAATGACTATAAAAAAACCTAATGGTTTTATTTTAGATTTATATGGAAGAACTTCTTCAATAAAAGAATCTAAAGAGATACAAGTTATTGATATGTTCCTTGGTTATTGTCTAGAAAAACAATCTCGGTTTTATCGGAAAAAATTTTTTATTAGAAAAATAAAATAGCTCCTGTCTTGCGACAGGAGGTGAGTTATTGGCGAATCTTAAGGCAACGGCCTTATGGCTCATACCTTAAGACCTACAACTCAATTATTTATTAAATAACTCTGTATTTAAATCTTTTGCCTACAGCAGACATTACTTACAGTCACTGTCATCATCACTGCGGGCATTATAAGGACTGCTGCTGGCGCTACTGTTACAACTGCAGGTATCACTACAATACTATTACAGTCACTGTAAGGGCTGTTGTCACATGATGACAGTAGTAGTACCCCCCCCTTCCTATACTTCCTTCAGTACTACTTACTGCTACTGCTGTTACCTGTTACTGCTCCAGCGTTGCCAGTAAGCACTCTTACGCCTAGGCTTCGAATCCTTTTCATTTGTAATGCCCTTTGCATACGGCCCAGGCGCTGCCGTAAGACACGCGGTACTTCTTGGCTAACTGTCTAATACTGATTCTTATAACCCCCTCATACTCTTCCTTAACAGCTTTAACGAGTTCTGGATTGAGTCTGGGACGGCCTCGCTTATTCACGAAGAACCCTCCTTATTATCGTTAGGTGCCCCAGCACAGTCTTCACAAATGAATTTCTCCTCGCTAGTGCCGAACCCCTCACTCAAGGCATGGTCTAACCACACATCATCCCTCTCGCACTGGCTGCACTTACCGAAATGCTCGGCGCCCGTACACTTAATTATATCTAACTCCTGTTGCTCATGTTTCTTGGTTTTCCTAGCACTAAACTCTTTAGGGTTACCAAGATTACCAAGATTACCGCTATCTCTATTTACTTTCTCATATATAGAAGAAAGAGTAGGATTACTGGTAATTTCGGTAACTTTTGTTAAACCAATAACGCACTTAACTGTCTTGTCTCCCACATTCTTACCCTTAACTTCATAACCCATGCTCCTTAACGCTTTATTTATCTCATTAGCGCTTAAATGCCTGTAACCATTATCAGTTGAGAATTGCCAGAACAAGTCATTAAACTCGTATTTAATGGCATAACCTTCAGGGTCACGCTGGTAGAAAATATTAATGAATGTCTTTATGGGATTACTTTTCTCTTCGTACCTGCTTTTCCGGAATTCTATGGTCCCGTCATTAATGAAACCCTTCCTCTCTAATAATTTCTTTAGTATGGCCACGCTTTTACGCGCTAAGTTAGCGTACTCTGAGTCTTTAATCACATTAATTATTTCTTCGCCGTCAGGGAATTTATTAATGAAGTCAATTATGTTAAAGCGCCGGTAGAACCCGTCAGTTGTATCAAGTGTCATGGGTAATGAATTAGTGCAGATTACTAGTTTAGCGTAGTTTACGAAGTCAAATAATGGTTTGCCTTTAAATTGTGCTGCTATTAAGTCACCGCCAGAAGCTCTTTTAAGGAAACTTGTGTAACGTAGGGTATTAACATTTGTTTCAGCAATCTCGCATAGTAATTTTTTATACAGTTTTACGCTTTCAAATCGTTCTTTAGATAACCTTTCAAGTTCAGATGAGGAAACATTATTAATCCCTAAGAATTTTCTTAATAATCGGAGGAAGCTACCCTTACCGTTACTGCCGGACCCTACTAACGCGAATATTCTTTGAATAGGATAATCCCTGAGCAAGCAGTAAGCAACTAATTCATAAAGTGCCTGCACGTGCTCAGCGCCCACCCAGTCAGTAAATAATTTATCTATTGTCGGCGTTGCAGCGCGGGGACTATAACTCCAAGGCAAGGGATTAGTGAAGAAGTATTCTGAATTAGGTTCGAATTCTTCACCAGTTTTAATGTCAACTATTTTATTACTGAATTGAATCCAATTGGCTGGTGCTTCTTTCGGCTTATTCTTCCTAGCAACCATTTGAAGCGCGGTTAAGTATTCATTTTTAGTTCTTGAATTGATTATTCCTCCCCATTCAAGAGCATCAGCTATTAAATTTAGTAAGTCTGTTTCATCAATTATTTCCCACTTGGATAGTCTTTTATTCCAGAGCCACCAAAGCTTGTTCTTGTCATAATATAGTGGTTGGTGTTCAACTAAGCTGCCGCAAACAGTTAATGGATGGAGTTCCTTTCTAAAATCACCTTTTAAAACTGCTAGGCTAACTTGCTCTTTAGTATACTCCACTTTCTTTTTAGGGCGGTCATTCATCACTTAACCTCCTTTCCGGAATTAACGCCCCAGTAACTTACTTTCTTCTTTGTGATGACTTGGGCTTGGCAGTGACTTTCTAGCGACTTTAAAATTTTCCATACTTGAGAGCGTGTTAGTCCAAGAAGGATTCGTAAAACGTCAACGCCCACAGGCCCGAAGGTTTCAAGGGTTTTTAGCACTCGTTCTCGGCGTGGGTAGTTTTTAAATATTGGAATCGCCTTAGAACACCCGGCGTTCATGACTTTCGCCTCTTATTTGGGGCGTTATCATGACTCGGGGAAGGCTTGCCTTCCTCTTCTAATTCTTCCTTGGCACGTGCTTCACAATACTTATACAATTTCTGGAAGGACTTGAAATTCATTTCTTCTCCACCTTACTTTTCTTAGGCGTGATTATTATTCGTCCATTTGAAATTACTTCAACATCATCCCCTGCCTTTAATTTAAAGAATTTAACCCAGCTTATTGGCAAAGTCACTGCAAAACTTCGCTGACCTGCTTTCAAAATTTTCCTCGTTTCTCTATGTGGCATATTTCACCGATAATTATTTTAATAAGTATCAAATCAATACAAAACAATACAAAACACGAAATTGAAGTTTTTACTTCGGAGGTTTTGATAAGGTATGGCAATAAAAAAAGTTAAAAAATATGAATATACACCACATGATTCAACAAAATTTAAAGTTCTTGACTTACTTGCTAAATATCCTACGGGGTTGAGAGTCAAAGAATTATTAAAATATGGTAAATTCTCATCAGATACCCTAACTAATATTCTAAAATATTTACAAAATGAGAATTTTGCAGTATTAGGAGCCGATAAAAGATGGAGAATAACTAAAGGAGGTGGAGCTTTTTTAACTGAAAAAGCAACAGAAGGTAAGGTTCAGGAAGCACATATTCCAGTATGGTATGAAGAAGATGATACAATTAGTAAACAAATAGATACAGGAACTATTGTTCTTGGAATTACCCTTCCAGAAGAAGGAATTAATGTGGTTGTTAAAAATATACTCGGAAGAAACATAGCAAGAGCAGTGTCAAAAGAAGTAAGATTATTTCGTGAGGAGCATAACTTCAAACTTGGGGAAATAAAAGGAATAAAAATAGTGTTTAATACGCAACTATAATGTAAACTACCGCAGGGTAAGGTATTTAAATAACCTCTTACTCACATTTTGTATGAACGTGCGCGCTGTTTTTTATGTTCGAGAAAACTATAAATCCACGGAAGTCGACCAGATTTCCTCTTTACTATCTAACTCAAAATTAACTAATGAAAAAAGGATTATTAATCAAGGCGAAGAACAAGAATTAAAACTCAACGTTTTATTAAGTTTAGCTGTATCAAAAAGAATCCGGATTAAACAAACACAGAAGAGTAAACGCCTTTATCCTCAATTAGTTATATTCTTAGATAATAAACCAATTACTTTTTACCCTCAATCCAGGGGGGGAAAGACAATAACGATTAAAGAGTTTCTAGAAGGATTTCAAAAAAATGAAATAAAATGCATACACGAACTCCCTGAATTAAAACTAAAAGGAAAGGAAGTAAAAAAGTCATGATAACTAACTCTTATGGATTTGGAACCGAGGGTAGTAAGCCCCGGACCGGATTCGAACCGGCGACCTGTGGTTATCCTGAAAAAAAAGGTTCTTACAAGACCACCGCTCTGACCAACTGAGCTACCGAGGCATTAATAGAAATAAAAACTGTATTCTTCTTTTAAGGTTTGCTGTTTTTACTTGAACAGTGTTGTGAACGTGGTCCAGAGTCCCTTAACTAATAATATGAATGCGAATAAGTAAGCAATGCTGTATAATACTTTAAAATTAATGAATAATAATCCTGCTCCTGCAGTGATTAAGTCAAGAATGCCTAAAACGAAAATTGGAAAACAGGTCCTGCCAGTGTAAACACTCCACAAACCCTTAAATAAGAGCATTGTTAATAAGGCTCCAGTAATGCCTGCAATAATGCCCAGATTAAATGATAATAAACTGCAGAAGCCAGTGATTAAGTCTAGGAGTCCAAGATAAAAAATCATTAAAGATAAGGAATGCGTTAATGATTTTATAAATGTTCTTACTCCTTCCCTTTTAAGTGAACTGCCAGTATAATATTTGGAATAGGTAGTATGTGAAGAAAAAACTATTAATTTATGCCCAAAAAGGACTGATTTAGGATTTTGGCTTCGGCTACCACGTGATTCTGCGAACTGCTTGACCGGTTGTTACAGCATATTTAAGATAGCTGATTTTATAAGTATTAATTCATTAAAAATCATCAAATGAAACTTAGTCTTGAATTAGAGAAAAAATTAAGGGAAGCAGCATTAAAACAACTAGAAAAAGGAAGAACAGGTTGGGATATTCCACACACACTTAATTCTGTAGAATGGATGAAAAAACTAATAAAACATGAAGGCGGTAATGAAAAAATCCTAATAACAACAATGTACTTGCATGATACAGGATATCCAAACATAAAGAAAGGATATAATTTTGGAACAGTAAAAAAACACAAAGCAATGCACGCAGAGAAAGGGACAAAAATAGCTGAAGAAGTATTAAAGAAATTTAAAGAGTTCTCAAGTGAAGAAATAAAAATAATCACAAATTTAATTAAACATCATGATGACTTAGAAGGACTAGATACTCATGAAAGACAACTAGTATTTGAAGCAGATAATTTATCAAAACTAGATGTTGAAAATGTAACTCCAACATTTAATAAAGAAAACTACTCAAAATTTATGAAATTCCAAAAAGAAGTTAGAGCACCATTATTTAAAACAATTACAGGCAAGAAATGCTTAAAAAGATTAATTAAAAAGGCTGAAGAATATTTTCAAAAAATGTGATTAACCGAACATTCACTTATATCCTTTCTTCTTAATGTGAACTGCCAGTACGTGAGCGCAGTAACGCCCGGTATTAATGGCTCGAGCAGTATACCACTTGCAGTCGCATGCCCAGTCAAAAGGAGGCTCCTTCTCACTTTTGTAAATGACTACGTGCTCGCTGCCCTTGAATAAGTCGCGGACTACGTACGCAACATGCTTCTTAGTCGCGTATAACTTATCAACAGTTAAGGTCTTGGCTCGCTCAATGCTTGACTTATTATAATTAACCTCATTAATCTCTGATAATTTTAGGAATCTGGGCTCTAACATAATCACTTTTCTTCTTCAGGCTTTAGGATTTCAGGTTCAGCGCCTCCATGCCACGTTACTCTTGGCCTAATCTGTATTGGGTAAATCCTCTCTAACTTGTCATCAAGAACTATTGCTGTTCCTCTAATCTTTGGCAATTGGTCAATGTACTTCTGAATGTCACCAGCAAGATAAGTCTGCATTACCTGATTTAATGCCTGAATGTCAATGCGCGCTGTTAAGCGATGACTTAACACTATGTCAGACTGAGTTATGACATCAGTGTGAACCTTGCCAGGCTGCTGTGTGGCTAGTACAAGGCACACGCCTGGCTGCCTGCCCTCCCTAATAACCTGAATTAAAGCGCCTGACGCAAGGGTTTCACCTTCCCTTGGCAGGAACTCATGAGCCTCATCAATGAATATCCATACTTGAGGAATATTCGTTGCTTTATCCTTATCTTTATACATTTCCTCTAAAGCCCTGTAACCCTTCTGGATTAATGCTAATTCCTCCATCTTGCGGGCAATCATTCTTTCCTCCAGTATCTTCTTGCTTATTAAGCCAATAACTAATGCGCGGATACTGAAGCCGCCCTGCATGTGAGCGTAGCCTGAGATGTCAAGAACACTTGTCTTACCCCTCTTTAATAAATCAATAGTCTTAGAGCCCCCCTTTGAGAATAATCCCCACGGCTTAATGCTTGAGAATAAATTAGTAACTGCTTCCCTGGTCGTCTTATCTGCTTTCTTATCAGCCTCAACTTTCTTGATTACGTCATCAATACTGTAAGGCAGGCCTGCCTCCATGAATTCACCGATAAGTCTTGTAATTAATATCCCTAATAATCCGGTGACTTTAACATTGAACAGCATGCACCATTCCATGCTACTTATTTCACTGCACGCAATGCTGAACGCGTGGTCAACCGGTATTCCAGCTTCCTTAAACTTATTAAATAATCCTTTAGGAACATAAATTATTACTTTATCTTCAAGACCAGTTGGTTCAAGACCCCATTCAGCGAGTAATTTTTCATCCCTGTAATTAGGATACTTCATTGTCCAGTAAATACCCATTGTATCAAAAATGATTGCTGCCATGTTAAACGCCACTTCTTCAGGCATCTGAACCATTGCTTCAGTAATAACTCCAAGAGTGTAAGACTTGCCGCTGCCGCGCTTACCGCTTATTAGCACTAAGTGTGGTTTGGCAACGTCTAATAGTATTCTGTTAGCAAGACTTATCGTCTTGCCCATAGTAATGTACTGCTTGCCTATGACTAATGCGCCGCGCGAACCATACTTCGCCAAGTCATCTTCAGTTCGTCCGAGAATTATGTCATGAACCATTAATTATTAATTAATGATGATTGAATATAAAAAAATAGTGTTTAGTTAATATTCCTGGTTTTTTAAGTCAGCTTCATAACTTTCTTTAATACTATACTTAACATCAATGATATTTAAGTAAAAAACTTGTTTAAACTTACTGAAGTATTCAAGTGTTTTCTTAGCGTTCTTAACGCAGTCAATTAAGTAACTGTCATTTAACGCGCTTGTTTTTTCATTAAAAATTATTAATTCATTAATCCCGTCAATTAATTCATCATCACTAACTGAGTTTTGAATATTACTGTACAAGTCATTAAATAATTTTGATTGCTTAATCATTAAAAAGGATAATGAGGGCAAATCATTTATAAACTTTATGCCTGATATTACTAATCACGCCAGGGTAGCCAAGCCCGGTTTAAGGCGCTCGCCTCGAAAGCGAGTGAGAGAAATCTCGCGCAGGTTCAAAACAACCCTTTTAAAAAAAGCGTTGACGGAAAAGAACAAATGGTTGGGAAAATCCTGCCCCTGGCGTATTATTCTGAGTATCAGAGCCAATTAGGAAATTCATTACAAGCGCCCCAGTCTTTTATGAGATGAAGCAAGAGTCCCGCTAGAAAGAGCTGCATTAAGTGAAATTTCTCCAGCAAGAGCTGCAGCACTAATAATTTCAGGCAACTTCCTAATATTCTCATCACAATCCATGAGCTCCCTTGCCTCCCTCATCGTAGGATAAGGAGTACCTCCACCAACAATTCCAATCTTTAAAGCAGGGATTTCAAGAGCAACATATAAATCATCATTTTCTCTCTGCATGTCAAGTATTGCATGACTTCCTTCAACAACATGAGCAAGATCCTGTCCAGTAACTGCGTTAATTGCTGCAATCACGTTCGCGACTTGAGAGTTATTACCAATAACTCCAGCAGTGAAACTGCCAATAACATTCTTGCCATGATAAGTTTCAAGCATGGCGTCAATACTTGTCTTAAGAAAATGCTTAATTGACTGATTATTAATTCTTACCTCTGCAGATACTGGGAAACCAATATGTTCAATTAAGTTCATACTGCTTGACTTCTTATCAACGCAGACATTACCGCTCATTGCAAGCAGTTTAAGACCATACTTATCCCCTATTTTATCAATAATATAATCAACACCCTTTCTTGCACCAATAGTAATCATGTTCATTCCACACGCCTTGTTAGTGTATGCAATGAATCTTGGGTAAACATACCTTGTTGACACGTAAGTATCAATTTTTTTAAGACTTAAATGATTGCTTGTTGATTCAACAACTTTCTTTATTTCATCATAATTATTCTTAATCCATTTCCTTGTATTCTCTGCCTCGCGGATGCCAATTGTTTTTATGCAAGGCGCTCTTGCAATACCAACAAGGTCTTCTCTAATCTGTGTGTTAACCCCTCCATTAAGGTTAATAATCTTACAACCCCTTCCAATACTCTCTGTTAAGCCTCCTTCAGTTGTTGCAAGAAGGATTGGGAATAACCCATAAGCATAGTCACCGTTAATCCTGACAGGACCTGTAATAGAGACAGGTATTTGTGTGCTTCCAATAGTAGGAGACGCTGGCATTGAAGGATATTCTTTAATACATGTTGACTTAATTGATGGAATCTTAACACCCCACATTTCCTCTATTGCCTGCGCCCTAATATGAGTTGCTAATCCCTTATCATTATTAACAAGTTTTTCAACCTCATAGAATTTAATCTTATTCTCAATTAATCCTTTAATTATGTCTTCAATATTATTCATAAAACATCTAAAATAAGTGTTCTTTAATTATAAATGGTTTTGCACCCTGCCTGACTTTATTATGGTTCCAATACCCTTCTCACCTTTTAATGCAAGCGTTATCATTCCTTCCTTTAAACCATTTATTATCCGTGCTGTGACACCTGCATTCAGTAATTGACTGATTTTCTTACGCATTCCTCCAGTCACATCCACGTGATTCGAGCCAGTAACATTCAAATTGTCAAGCGTTAATAATTCCTTTAACAGGACGGCATCTTCATGCTTTTTAGGGTCTTTATCATATACCCCGTCAACGTCTGAAGCGTGTATAACGTTATCCGCATTTAATTCAAGCGCCAAGTAAGTGATTATCACATCACCTGACAGAATACTGCACCCCTGCTCAACATCATAAGCTGGTACACCATATAATACTGGCACCATGCCTAAGTCAAGCAACCCCTTTATCACTCTAGTATCAATGTATAATAATTGTCCTTTTTCCATCACTGCACTGCTTGATGCCTGTATTGGTATTGCCGGCAAACCTGTTTTTTTTAATTCCTTGCATACCATACTATTTAATTCATTCTGCAATGCCTGCGTTTCCCCGAACGCTTTTAATTGTTCTTCATTACTTATGCCTTTATGTATTCCAGTCCGATTCACTATCGGGTGCCCGTAACTGCCTGCTCCATGTATTAGTATTAACTTTCCGTTTTTTCCTTCTTTGATTTCCCTGCATACCCTCTTTAGTTCTGCATGATTAATTTCCGGCTCTATTGAATTCTTCTTTGTTATTATCGAGCCTCCTATTTTAAGTATTGTTAGCGTCATAGTGTCCTTTTTTATTTTGATTTAACTATTTTTTTAAGCTTGATTGTGAGTTCTTTAACACTTGTTTCAACTTCCTCAACACTCCTTGCTCCTGTTACTACAATCTTGCCAGTACCGAATATTAAGAATGATGTGTGACTGTTAGGCACTTTATACACTAATCCTGGGAATCGCTCTGGCTCGTACTCAGCGTTATCTAATTTAAATGCCAGGGTGTTTAAATTAAAATTCATGTGCAAGTTGCCTGATGCAACCATGTTCTGTATTTTTATCTCAGGTTTCTTATTAGTGCTTAACCCTATTTTTTTAAATTCAGCCAGTATCTCCTTTACTCCTTCCTTAAGTATTTTTTCTGACTTAGCGCCAGTGCATACTAATTTACCTGTACTAAAAACAAGCGCAGTAACCTTCAAGGGTTTAAGCCTTAACACGAGTGCTGGAAACTGTTCCGGATTATATTCAGTGTTAGGCAGTGTTGCTGCCAGTTTATCTAATGGAATATCCATAAATGTTGTGACGCTTGCAACAACGTTAACTATTTTTACATCAACACTCATGAATTAACTCCTTTATTTTTTTTTAAAGTATAAGATACTTATTTATAAAACTTAATATTATTCAAGACTCATTTTTTTTTAGTAATATTCCTTACTATAATGATGTTTTTTAAAGTAATGACTGAATTAAAAACACTGCCTGCCTTGCCCTTAACTCTTTCCAATAATTCACTTAATTCCTTATTAACTGAATTAATGTCTGCCTTTAATCCATAACCTTCTTTCTCCGCTAACTCCCTTCTCCTGGTTAACTTATTAATACTGCTTTCAATGCCTGACTTAACGCTTATCGCCCCAGTCTTACTGCTTAACGTTTTTAATTCATTATTAATTCTTGAATAATTACCAGCTAATTCAATTAATTCATTGCTTGATAATGATTCCTTAGTCTTGCTTAACTGCTTATCCTTTAATGCAATAGCCCCGCTCTCTAATTCACGGAGCACTGCATCCCTGACTTTTATGAAATCATCCGTGAACTCTGATATAGTCATTAATGGCTCTGACAGTAATAAATTGAAAATCTTGTTTTTAGAGCCATGCGAGAACCTTTTCAACGCTTTTGAGAAGTCAGATATTATGAAATCAGCCCTGCGCTCTAAATTCTTTAATTCATCTCTTAACTCATTAATTCGTTCCTTATTCTCCTCTGCCTTTATTAATTCATTACTGCCTGATAAATTTTTTAACTCGCTTTGCAGCTCTTTCTCCCTGCCTTTTAACTCGATTAATGATTCATGATTAAGTGATGAATCCTCTTTTAAATCGCTTAACTTGTTTAATAATGATTCATACTTTAAGATTAATTCTTCAACACTCTTAAGTGATTTAATCCGCGCTAAACCTTCATTAATCTTCTCAGTGCAGGATTTTAGTTCAAGACTTAAATTATCCAGTGCAGTAGTTAGTTTTGAAGTTTCCTTCTTATAAATGAAGGTAACCCTGCCTCCATGCCTGTTAAAAGCTTTATGAGCCTTATTAATTAAGTTATTAACTAATTTTAAGTATTCATTAAGCCCTGTCAACGTGTCAGGGTTTTTTATGATAATACCTGAATCAATTAAATTGCATAACACTCTTCTTGAATTATTAACCCCGATTAATAATGCCATGCTTACTTCTTCATTAACTTTGGCATTAATAAGAATGTTTATTGATTTTTTTAATTCACCGAGTTCAGAGTTAATGCCTTCAATAAGTTCAGGCTTCACTTGTTCAAGTTCAAGAAGTTCATCCTTAATCTTAGTGCTTAATTCATCAATGCTTAACTCTAATTCAACTACTGCTTCTTCTTTTTTAAAGAAATCAAAAAAACCCATTTAATTACTATTAATTTATATAATCATTTAAATATTTGTTTATTCTATGATAAATCAATGATTATCAGGGACCCGATTCATGGGAATATTGAATTAACTAATGCTGAACAGGCCCTAATTAAGACCAAAGTATTCCAGAGGCTTCAGTACATCAAGCAATTATCAATGATTTACTTAGTATACCCTGGAGCAATGCACTCACGCTTCGAGCACTCACTAGGCACCATGCACTTAGCTAACAAGGCAGGCATCGGGTTAGGCATTAAGGGGGAAGAGTTAACAGGGTTAAGGATTGCCGCTCTACTGCATGATATCGGGCATCCAGCTTTCTCCCACTTAGCTGAAATATTCTTAAAATCAAATCATGAAACCATGTCAGTCAATATGATTAATGAGTCAAGGATTTCAAGCATAATGGAGAAGCATGGTATCAATGTTAAGAGCGTGATTAACATAATACTGAATGATAAGTGCATCAGCCATCAAGTAATTGATAATGACATAGATGTTGACCGGATTGATTACTTAATAAGGGATGCTCATCACTGCGGAGTGGCTTACGGTAAAGGCGTTGACGCTGACAGGTTACTGTACACTTTAGTGAATCATAAAGGAAGCATAGTCTTAGATAGGAAGGGGTTAAGGGCTGCTGAAGCATTATTATTCGCGAGGTACATTATGCGCGAGACAGTTTATAATCATAAGATTGGAAGAATTTGCGACGCAATGCTGTGCTATTGCCTGTCAAAAGCGTTGAAGAATAAAGTTTTTAAGAAGAATGACTTGTTCAGGATGAATGATTCAGAGGTTATTAACTCACTTATTAATTCAGGTGATAAGGAGATTAAAAGGCAGGCTGGCAGGTTGATTGAGAGGAATTTACTGAAACAGGCGGTTGTCAGGGAGTACAGGGAGTTAAGTGATGATGAGAAACCAGTGATTAAGAGGATGGCTGTTAATTGGAAGTTAAAGGAGGAAAAGGAAAAGGAATTAACAAGTCTTGCAGGAGCAAGGAGCGGTGATGTATTAATTGACCTGCCTAAACTGCCAGTCATGAAGGAGTCAAGAATAAAAGTATTAACTAAGAATGGCTTGAAGCCTATAACAAGGATTAGTTTAATGGCTAAAGTGATTAATGAAACTTACAATAACACGTGGCGCATGAGAATCATCAGCAACAAGAAACATGTTAAGAAAGTAAGCAGGCATGCACTAAAAACTATTTTTAAATAATAATTATTCTTCAAAAATATTATAAAACAGGACTTTATATTACATATACATTAAATGTTAAAACAGATTATGTTCATAATTGCATTAATATCTCTTTCAGTAATCCTTGGATGCACCCAGGAAAATGGAACTGAGATTCAATGCATTGATTACTGCAGTGAAAGAAACCATACTGACTGTTCAGGGTCCTGGGGTGATGTTGGTGAATACCCTAATTGTAATTGCACATGGACGTGTACTGAAGATGTAGTTACTGATGATGAAGTGGAATGCACTACTAATTGGACGTGCACTAACTGGACTGACTGCTCAATCCAGAGTTTGCAGACAAGAACGTGCACTGACTTAAATGACTGTAATGTAACAACTGATAAGCCAAGCGAATCGCAGGCCTGCACGTACGCGAATCCTTGCGATGCAATAAGTTCAGGAAGCATTAAATCACGCTGCAACACATTATTATTTGAAGATGTATCTTACTGTTTAGATTCAATTTATGAAGCCTGCGTGTTCGAATTCGCTAAAATAAGTTTTAACTTAACGCTTTGCGAATTAATAAACACTTCATACACCAGGAATTCCTGTAAAGCAATATTAAGCAATAGTAAGGTTTCCTGCAATATCCTTGAACCAGCATTAAGGCAGGATTGTTATAACAGTATTGACAGCTTTCTTGAAAACAGGGCGCGCATTGAAAAAAAGGTTTATTACTGTAACTTAATCACTAATACAACTAAGACGTCAAGCTGCTTGAACATAATAAAAAGCGACGCATTCCTTAATCACTTGAATAATTATACTATCTGTGAAAGATATTATTATGATTCAAATAATACTGATTATCAGCAGATATTAGCCTGCTTTGCCTATCACGTTAAGGAAGGCGTTAACCCTTGTGAAAGCGTTAAGAATGTTGTTAATTTAACAACTGTTTTTTACGATGAATGCAATGCATTAGTTGAGAATAACATAAATTATTGCTATGCATTTAATGAAACGAGAAGGGATAATTGTTTTGCAAACTTTGCTTACTTGAGAAGTGACCCTCTTCTATGCAGGGACGCGACTAATTATGCTAACTGCACTCTTATTGGATGCAATTACTTGGAGGACATAAATTTTTGCAATAGGATAAGTGATACAACACAGCGTAACAGGTATACTTATGGTTTATTAACCGCGTGCCTGACGTATAATTGGAAGACTTGTGACATGGATTCCTGCAGCCTGCTGTCTGACCAGTCATTAAAGGATTCATGCATTTATGATTCTCTTAAACAGTCTAAACTTGATGAAGGCAGGTATTCAGATCACATTTAGGATTAAATCATTTGCTTTGCCATTTCCTTTTCAGATTGCATTTATTACAATTGAAGACGAAAAAAGTAAATCCCTTGCCTTCAACCCAATCTGATTTAGTTAGAGTAGCCTCTTGATTGCCACACTTCTTGCACATTTTCTGTTCAACCGCGGAATCCATTATTAAAAAGTAATTAAAGAAGTGATGCTTTATATATGTTTTATGAGTGCTTGGTGGATATATTTACTGCAGTGCAGGGATGATTCATTTTATTGCGGTATAACGAGTAATCTTGATAGAAGGGTTAAGGAGCATAATTCTGGCAGGGGAGCGAAGTACACTAAAGCCAGGAGACCAGTGAAACTAGTTAATTCCAAGAAATGCCTGTCAAGAAGTAATGCAATGAAACTGGAATTAAGGATTAAGAAAATGAACAGAATCAGGAAAATAGCATTCTTCCAAGAATAATCTTATCAGGGCTGTCAGTACTGACGCGCCAATCATTATGATTAGTAAAAAGTTTTTAAATACATACTTAATTGATTTCTCTCTATATGGCTGACGTCTTTAGTATTTTAACAGGCAATTTTGTAAACATTGAATCACAAGTTACGGACCTCATTCCTAAACTCGGAGCTGTCTGCGTGATTCTCGCTGTCGGATTCATAATTATTAAAATCGCTCAGAAAATGATTAGCAAATTCTTTGACAAAGTGAAGATTGAATACACTATTAAGACTTTCCTTGAGAAAGCGATTGGCATCATCTTCTGGGCTGTACTAATAACAACTATTCTAGGCACGTTAGGCGTGGACTTGACTGGCATCCTCGCTGGTTTTGGAATAATGGGTTTCATCATAGGTTTCGCTTTGAAAGATACGCTCAGTAATTTAGCAGCAGGCCTGTTCATATTATTTTTTAAACCGTTTAAAATTGGTGATTGGGTTGAAGTGTCAGGCGTGACTGGCAAAGTTAAAATACTTGGCATTGCAGCAACTACATTCAGAACCACTAATAACACTAAAGTTACTATTCCTAACGCAAAGATTTGGAGCAGCGCTATTAAGAACTTAACTGCTCTTAAGAAGTTGAGAAAGGAGTTTGTGATTCCTGTCTCGCATGCTTATAATATTAAGGAAGCGATAAAAGTTATTAAAAAATTGCTTGACAAGGATGAAAGAATACTAAAAGAGCCTTCTCCTGATGTTTTTGTATCCAAGATTGATCGTTTCGTTTCTTACATCACTGTGAAGCCCATGATGAGTATTAAGGATTACTGGCCTGTTCGTAATGACCTTTCATTAAACATTATTGAAGCATTGAAGAAAGCAGGAATAAAAATGAATTAAACCTTAAAAGTTATTTTTAGTTAGCAAATTATTATTAAACCTTTTCTGAAGACTTAGGTATTAGAAATTAAGAGTTATTTATAATGGTTTGTTCACCATGGTTCTGGTTAATCTGTGGGCGTTAAATAACAGGTGTTACATCTCGGCTGATGAAAAGTTAGTAAGAAATGTTTGCTTCTTAGTGAAATACGACGATAATCATACAATAGTAAGACTTAAATAGGTGGGAAGATTGATTTTACATCATGGAAATTAAATTAAAATATCCACCATCCGTTGAACGAAGAAACCTTGTAAGGTCAGGTGCTTCAGTAGTTATATCTTTACCCCAAAAATGGCTTAAGGAAAATGACTTAAGTGCCGGCAGTTCTGTAATCGTCATAGCAAACGGCGACCTTCAAATATTAAAGGCATCTCAAGATAATATAGATAAATTAAATGAAAAAATCTTACACCTTAGAGATCAATTAAATAGATTAAATTATGGTCAGGCTGGTTCCCCAGCGATATCACTCAATAATTCTAGAACTATTGATGGTTAAGTGGGAATAGTTGCTGTTAACACTGACAGTGGCATAAAATTCATAGAAGTTGTGGTGGGTGGATATGGATTACCAGCTTGACTGGTATTATAACATATTATTATATATATTATGATGTTATAAAAGTTTCCACTATCTTTTTAAACCTTTCTATATTAAATCCAAGCCTATTTCATTGACTCCTCAAAAAAACATAGGTTAAAACCCAATTTCAAGCCGTCTAATTAAGGTTTACAGAACCCTTAACAGAATACCCTACATTATGCGTAAGATTTAGTGTTTTCTCACTGATTTCTAACCAAACGTTCATCATAATTTATCCCATCCAATTAAGTACAGGCATTATGCTAAATTAAAACAGAATTGTATTAAATATTTATTTTAACAAACCATGATTAATTTATTATTTAATCTTAGATGTTAGCCATGAATGTAGTTTCATTATTTCTTCATCATCTTCAAATCTTTCAAAATTTTCATTAATTTTTTTTAATGCAGTAACGTAATTTTTTTGTGAAACATAACATTTTAGTTTATTAGGCAACACAATATTATCTTCTGGTAACAAATTAAGTATTTTTAATGCGCTATCAAAATCCTTATCTAATAAGTATATATTTGCTAAATTTAGATGAGCATAATAATCTTTTTTAAGAAGTGAATTATAAATTGCTATAACTTTACTTTTATAAGATTTAACATTTAATGGGTCATACAAACAAATAAGCGAATAAACAGTTAATAAATTATTTCTTGTTGTTTCCATTTGTGCTTTATTAAGTCCTTGTTTTTTCATTAACTCAAGACTTTTTTTATAGTATTTAATTGCTTTAGTTACATCATCAATTTTTATATTTTTTCTAATTTCATCTAAGTTTCCTGTTAAAGGAGTATTAGTTCTTTTTAAATGCAAACACCCTAAAAATGAATTGAATCCATGATTATCTTTATCGATAGAAAGCGCTTTTTCTGCATATTCAAACGAATCTTTTTCATTTTTATTATCTTTTATATAAGCAATTGAATAATTTAAAAAAGCTTTTAATTCATCTTTCATTTCTAATTTTAATAAAGGCAATAAATTACTATAATTATTATTAATCCCTGATAAAGTTATGTTAGCTAAAATATCCTTTTTATCAAGTTTTAATGCCATAACTGCGTAATCTCTTGCTTTCTTCAAAAACTGTTTTTTAGTTTCGGATATTTTTACGCAGATTTGAGACAAATTAGATAAAATTAATCTCTTTCTTAAACCAAACTTTAAACACTTATTTAAATAATTAAATGCTTGCTCTAAATTATTTAATTCCAAATAACAAGCAGCAAGATTATTAAAACAATTAAAAGTATGTTTTTTACTTAATTTACTGGTTTTAATTATTTTATCATATAATTTTTTTGCTTTATCATATTCTTTACTTTTAAAGGCTTTTTTAGCTGTTTCAATATTTCTATTAGTAATTTCTTTATAATCTAAAGAAATATCTTGAAATTCTAAATAAATAAGAGCTGGTTCAGTTGAAAGCCTTTTTTTATTTTGTTCAAGAATTATGTTCTTTAAAATTTCATTTAAATCATTATTTATAATTAATAAATTTTTTTTGTATACTCTAAATGTAAAAGTCTTTTTTAATAAAGAATAATTTTCATTAATTATTGGATTAACATAAACCCAATAACCAATTTTATTTTTAGTGTCAAAAAATACTAAAAAAGCGGGGTCGGATTGCCTCCATAATTCAATAGTTTTTCTTTTGATTTTAATGGAAAAATAATCTTTTGTTTCAGAACATTTATCTTCACTGCTTTTTATTTGAAAATTTGCGTAATTTCCTGTAACTTGATTATCAATTTCTAATTGACTCATAAAATCAATTCCGTAATCACTGTCTTGATAAGTTTGTGTAAGAATGAAGAAAGGATTCATTTGACCATAAAAATCTACTTGTCCTTGTGTTCCAACTTTTTGCGCCTTAGAGCGTTTGGGCAAATCATATTCCATTACAAATTACTTATTACTTAAGTTATTTATAAGTTTAATCAACCTTAATATTCAATAAAGGCTTATTTTCCTTAGAGTATCCTAACACTAATAGATACCTACTTATTTGATTAAAGTAACCTGTTTTCTCAGTACTGCGACCTTACTGGACGTTCCAAAACCCCATATTTAATAGCAAATTGCTTCAATACTTGTCTGTGGAGTTCTTGGGGTTGGCTACAATAATAAGCATAATCATCATTATCAAGCAAATTGACTGTTTTTTGCATCCAATCGTTTCCTTTAATAATCTTATAGAGTGGGAATTTCCGCCCAGTCCGTTTATTAATTTCACGCAACCTAAAAACTCCATGCTGTATCTCAAAGACAATTAGCGTGATTAAGTCAACTTTGTAATTAGGTCTTTTCGCATTTCTTTTCCAGTAAGGTATCTCCTTGCTTACACATTGTATAAAATATTTTCCGTCAGCCAAATCATAAAATTCTTCATAGAGCCAGTCCTTAAAATCCCGTAGGCTATCAAAAGACCAGTTAGGTATCATAATCTCATCAATATTAATAATTACTCCTGGAGCACCACCCGACGGGAAATAATGGTTTTGCAAGCGGGATGGCTTAAAGCCGAAAATAATACTTTTTTTAGTAAAATCAATTTCAGTCATTGAAAACACGTCCTGAATAAACCATCAATAAAAGCAACAAGTAAATTGAAAATAATGGTAAGAAACGAGATTACTGAATTAAGGATTTCAAATATTCCCTCAACCGCTTTGACATGTAAATCGTAGTCATATATTGGTGACACCTATAATTACTCGTAATCCTGCTTTTTAATGACTTGTCAACTCTACTTCCTTCTACGTTGTAGATACTTTGCTCTTCGGAGGCACTGCCTAAAAAATAAGCGTTGTTGCATAATTCGTAATCTGTTAGTTTTTTAGGATTAATAATAAAAGTCAATAAAAAGAGTTGTTTTTAACCACTTCGAATCTCAATATTTGTAATTTCTGCTTCAATTTCAGTAATCCTTTGTTTTTCTACGTCAAATCTCGGAATGTGCATCACATGGTGTCCTGCTGAATACGAAGTAATTGAAGGATTCCTTTTTATAACTCTTCTTATTTCCTCAGGAAGAGGCTCTGGTGAAATAAGAAAAGCGTGCTTTGCTTTCAGCAATTCTGCGTATCTTTTAAGTTGGTAAATGTCTTTTACTTTTATTTCTCTATTTTTAACTTCTGCAGTAAAAATATCACAAGTATTATTTATATAAACAGTTCCCACAATATCTGGTCTGTCTTTTTCTTTACTAAAGATAAGTAATGTATCATCACTTACATTCCTTTTAAATTCCCTTGGAATTTTATTAGCTGAAATCCAAGCCTTTATCATGCCGACCCTTTTTGATTTATTAATAGCAGAATATTCATTATTAAACCATTTAATTATTGCTTTTTTAGCAGGTTCATATAACTCTTTTTCTTTCATAATCTTAATAATTAAGAAGAACTAAATAAACTTTATTCATGTTAATGTTCCATATATCATGGACTTCAACTGCTTAATTCCTGAGTTTATACTTACTTTGTAGAAACTTTACATAAGGATTTAAACATGTTCTTACAAATTTTCTTATCTTTGGTTTATCCGCAATAAAATCAGCAATCGGTGGACTTACAAAATAATAGAAACTTATAAATTTTCTTCCAAAAACATTATTGGAAAGAGTTTTATCTCTCCAAAATCTTAAAGTATCAATTTCTTTCGCAAAGGGTGTACCATATGCAGCAGTTGCTATAAAGCATCCTTTCTTTTTTTTAGGTATACAGGTATGACATGCGGTTTTACCTACTTTATCTTCTTTTCCTTTTCTTAATTCCCGTTCAGATAATTTTCTTGCGTGGATTGGACAATATATTTTATTACATTCTTCACATTTTAAGACACAGTCATTACAAACCCAAGCACCACATCCTGTATATGTACATTTTCCAGCTATTTCTTTTATAGGACGATTCCTTCCACAAATATCGCATAAACGATAATCATCAGCCTTTCCAACTACATTGTCATCTTTTTGTGTAACCATGCAATTTCGTATTAAAAAAGACTTTATAAGTTTAACTATCTATTAAGTCCTCAACCATGATTCTACAAATTACTTTTTATGGCAAGAAATAACTTTATTTGCTCCATTTAACATAAAGAGTAAAAAATAAAGCCAATAAACAAATTATCATGCTTATTAAATAATTACAAGGCCATAAAAATTGACCGAATATTAAAATTATTAAAAAAATTAATACGCCAACATTAACAATTGATAATGACATGTACTTTTTGTCCGCTTTCTTTGATAAAAAGTAAATAAGAATTATTATATTAAAAAGTTGGAAAAACCCTCTCAGCCATTACAGAATAAGGCTATTATTTTTTTAGCCCATATCCTTTTTTAAGTTTTTGGTTTAATAATAACCTGCTAAAATAAAGTTATTTTTAAATAACCCTGATGTATTCATTAATCCTTAAATGGTATTGAATGAAACGATTAATGCCACTATACAGAACATTACTGTCCAGAATCCTATTCCAGGCATTAATTCACCAATCACGCCAGTACTAAATGACGTTGCCGTTAACTTCCTGAATTTCATAACAAACGACCTTGCGCCGAGAATGGTTGAAGTAATCACAGCCCCATTCACAGAACCAAACGTCATGTGGATAGTCACACCACTACTAATAGCAATGGTCCTAATGCAATTATACTTCGGCAGGCACAGGGAAGAAGAATTAGGCTGGAATACAGCCTTCGGTAATTCAATAGTATTAATATTCGTAAGCATTAACCTGCTTCAATTCCTATACAATAAGCATGGGTTAAGCATTATTAACCTCATCACACCGCCAACCTACAAGATATGGCTAGTAATAGGATTAGGCGCGATGAGCATAACTCAATTAATCATTAATTACTTCCACGCAATATCCAAAAAAGTCGCCTTCTTCATTAATTCATCAATATCAACCAACTTAATATCATACCTTGCCATAATCTTCGTGTACACGTTAATCCCGCTAGACATAGCAACACTCATAGTATCAGGAATCCTGCTGGTAATACTGGTTGGCATATTTAGGTTAATCAGGAGATTAACTCCAATGACTCAGACAGCAGAGCAGTATGTTCAAGTGCAGAAAAAGAATGAGTTAAGAAAAAAGTTATGGCTTGAGAAAATGGAATTAAGGCAGGCAAGGGCAGCTGACGCGGCATACAAAGACGCGTTCATAGCCTTCATTGCAGTAATACTGCTCGTCACAGGATTAATATTCTTCGAAATACTCGTGATTAATGATTACTCTGCTGCTTTCTGGCTCATGCCATTAATCCAGGGAACAGTATTAATCACGGCTTCCATAATATACCTTAAGAAGAGGAATTTAAACATTAATAACCTGAATTATGACGGCGAATTAAAGGAATGGATTACTGGACTGGCATTCGGGTTAGTGATATTAATTATTTACGGAACAATTAATTTAATACTATCATCACTAACCACTGTCACGCTTGACTACTCATTTGATTACACCACGTTAAGCATTATCTTAGTGATTGCCAGCAACGCCTTAATCCTGCCCTTAGGCTGTGAATTATTATTCAGAGGTGTTATACTAAGAAGTCTCAGGGCACGCATGACCAAGCATAAGGCAATAATAACTCAAGCATTAATGTTCACTGTTATCAGCATTAACATGTCATTAATTAATAATCCACTACTATTCCTAAGCTTAATCCCCACCTTCATAATAGGGTTAATCCTTGGCTACTTAAGAAGCAAGTGGGGGCTTGAAAGCGCCATCTCAGCCCATGTAATGATGAATGCTGTTGGAATTATTTTATGGCTTTTAAAATAAAACTCCAATTACCAGGCTTCAATAACATCTTCATCAAGCACTTAGCAGGGAAATCCATATCCCCATATTTCAATAATGTTTTCTTATTCTTTTCTAAGAAACTGATTAATTCATCAAAATCCTTATCACTGAAATTATTCATAACACTCCTTATCCTATGATGAATCCTTAACCCTCTGCCAACAGACTTATTGAACGGTTTATAATAATTATTAATGAAGAACTTCCGGCTAAAATTATTCTCTTCATACGCTTTAATCACAGCTCTTGACGCAACATCAGCGCTTAATAACCCTGTAATGACTCCACCGCCAGTAGTTGCCTTAACCTGCCCTGCACTGTCACCAACCCTGATGAAATTATTATCACAGAAAGATGCAATACTCATTGGAATCATTCCAGCATTTAATTCAATGACTTCATTAACCCCTAACTTCTTCAGGAAAGCATTAAAGTGTTCTCTTGGCTTGTAAGCAGTTGCCAGTCCAATCCTTACCACTTCATCACTCTCAGGCACCACCCACCCGAAAAAATCCCTGCAAGCATTAAAGTGTAATTCAACATAGCGCGAATCATGCTTTAATCTTACTCTGGCCTGAATGCCAGTTAATAATTTTAAATCACTCTTAGGTCCTGAACAGTCAACAAGCATTCTGGCTGAAAAAGCTGAGCGCTCAGTCTTAATTCTCACTCCTTTCCTCGTGTAATCATGTCTTAACACTTTATGCCCTCTAAGAATATTTAATGAATCATTAATGAATGACTTGTCAAATAACTCTCTGTCAATAACGAATGCCCTGACTTTTTTTGAAATCATTAATACTGAATTATTACTTGAAATGAATTTAGCACCATAAACCCTGTTCAGAATGCTTTCAGCAGGAGGTTTATGAACTCCCAGAATATTAGTGCTTATGAGCCCGGCGCACTGCACAGGACTGCCAATCTCATCATGCTCTTCAAGAATTAACGGTTCAAAACCAGCTCTTGCTAAGTTATTAGCAATCCTTAACCCGACAGGTCCTGCACCAACAATCAATGGTTCATTAATCATGTATAATAAATCTACTAAATGTTCTAATATAAAAACTTTAATAATCATAAAAGACGTATTAGAAGTTAATGGTGAAGTTAATAAAGTTAACAAACTTGAAAGCATTAGAGATTATTGACTCAAGAGGCAACCCCACCATTGAAGTCACTGCTTACTCCGGAAAACACTTTGCAAAGGCAAGCGCGCCTTCAGGAGCCAGCAAAAGCAGCCATGAAGCAGTTGAGTTAAGGGATGGAGGCAAAAGGTACGGCGGCTTAGGAGTGCTGAAGGCAGTGAGGAATGTTAAGGAACTAATGCTGCCGGAAATAAAAGGCATGAACCTTGGTAAACAGGAATTAATTGATAAGGCCTTAATCAAGCTTGACGGAACCAATGATAAGTCGCGGCTCGGAGCTAACGCTGTAATAGCAGTTAGTATTGCATGCTTTAAATTAAACGCGAAGATTAAAGGCAAAGAACCTTATGAATTGCTTGGCAGAGAGAAATTGCCAATACCTTACTTTAACATTATTAACGGAGGAATGCATGCAGGGAATGAACTTGCATTCCAGGAATTCATGATAGTTCCTAAAGCAAAGAGTTTTGCAGAATGCCTGCGTTCAGGAGTCGGGATTTACAACTCACTGAAATCAATGTTCTTAACTAATTACGGCAAAGCATCCATTAATGTTGGCGATGAAGGAGGATTCGCTCCTCCATTTAAGAAAGTTACTGAACCGCTTGACTTAATCATGAAAGCAGTTTACGGTTCAGGCAGTAACGCTTCAATCGCTCTTGACGTTGCAGCCTCATCATTTTACAGTAAAGACAAGTACTTGGTTAACGGGAAGAAGTTAAGCACTGGTAAATTAATGGATTACTATGAGAAACTAGTTAATGATTATCCAATCATTAGTATTGAAGACCCATTCCAGGAGGATGACTGGGGGGCTTTTACAGACCTTAAAAGAAGATTAAAAAATATTGACGTGGTTGGTGATGACTTAATAGCCACTAACCAGGAAAGGTTAAAGCAGGCAGTTAATAATGAATCATGCAGTGCAATAATACTTAAACCAAATCAAGCTGGAACATTAACTGAAACATTAAGCGTTGCAAGAACTGCAATGAGAAGTAAGTTAAAAGTGATTGTCTCCCACCGCTCAGGCGAGACTTGCGATGACTTTATTGCAGACCTCGCAGTAGGTTTGGGCTGCGGATTCATTAAGTCAGGAGCTCCATGCAGAGGAGAGCGCACCAGCAAGTATAACAGGCTGTTAAGAATTGAACAAATGATTAACCCTTAATAACTCCTACAGGAACAACTCTTGCCACTAATCTGCCAATGCCTAAAGCATCACTGACTCTCACTACTTCATCAATATCCTTATACGCTCCAGGCGACTCTTCGGAAACGCCTCTCATGCTGCGCGCCTTAACAATTATTCCCTTACTCATTAACTCTTTCTTAATATTCTCACCCCAGTACTTCTTGGCTGCTGCATGCCTTGACATGATTCTTCCAGCTCCGTGAGCAGTTGAGCCGAAAGTTTCCTTAAGCGACTCCTCACCGCCAACCAGTAAGTAACTGGCAGTGCCCATGGTGCCGGGAATCAGTACTGGCTGCCCAACACCCTCATAAACTTTAGGAACTAACGGGTGCCCCTTAGGCATCGCCCTCGTCGCTCCCTTCCTGTGAACGAATGCTTTAATTTTCCTGCCGTCCACTTCATGCTCTTCAACCTTGCAGATATTATGGCACACATCATAGATTTGATGCATTCCTAAATCCTCAGCCTTCTTCTTAAACACTGATTCGAATGACTCCCTGACCCAGTGAAGTATTAACTGCCTGTTAGTCCAGGCGTAATTAGCCGCTGCATTCATCGCTTTGAAGTAATCACCAGCCATCTTACTGCCTGCTGGAGCATAAATTAACTCCCTGTCAGGCAAGGATTTAACTATTTCAGGCTGAGCGCGCTCCATCATCCTTAAGTAGTCACTGCACACTTGATGCCCTAAACCTCTTGAACCGCAGTGAATCATTCCAGTCACCTGCCCCTCACTCTCAATGCCGAATGCCCTGGCGACTTCAGGATTATATATTTTATCAATTACTTGGATTTCAAGGAAGTGATTGCCAGCCCCTAAACTGCCAAGTTGAGGTCTGCCGCGCTCAATCGCTCTCCGCGAAACAAGATTATGATCTCCCTCCAGTGAACCATTATCCTCTGTACACATTAAGTCCTCCTTCCAGGCATACCCTTTATCAAGCGCCCATTTAGCACCGTAATCCAGAACTTTGTTTAATTCATTGACCGGTATCCTGCCAAGCTTTCCGCCCACTCCAACGCCTGAAGGCACATTATTATAAATAATATTAATTAATTCATTAATTCTCGGCACTACATCTTCCTTCCTCAAATTAGTTCTGAACATCCTGACGCCGCAATTAATGTCATACCCAATGCCGCCAGGACTAATGCCTCCGTTATGGAAATCTAATGCAGCGACTCCTCCAATCGGGAAACCGTATCCTTGATGCCCGTCTGGAAGGCATATTGCGTGCTTGTAAATCCCTGGTAATTCAGTCATGTTCCTCAACTGAGCGAGCGTCCTATCCTTCCTTATCTGGCCGAGCAATTTTTTTGATGCGAATACTACTGCAGGAACCTTCATCTTACCTGACTTAGGAATCATCCATTTATGTTCTGAAACCTCTTTTAATTCAATTCCCTCACTTGTTTGCCATTGCATGCTTCTAATTTAGAATTAATGAATTAATAAGTCTATTTCTATTTTTTAATGAATTAATAAGTCTATTTCTATTTTAATTCATTGACGAGTCTATTTAATTTACCTGAAATAATTGAGTCAATTAATTCCTTATTATTTCCTTCGGCATTTGATTTTATTATTTTATTTGACAGACTTTTTATTTTTGGCATTAAATTAGTTATTATTTCATAAGATTTTAGTCCTTTACTGCTCTTACTCGCTTTTAATAAGAATCCTATCCTGTTAAGGGATTCATTAACTTTACTGTTGTATTCAAAGAAGATGTAATCCTCATCCTTATTTGATAATTTAGCAGTTAAGAAGTAGTCATTATTATTCTTTACATCTTTGTCAAGAAATAATAATTGTGTATCCCTGAAGTGATTCATTAGTTCAAAGTAATCATTAATCTTTTCTTTTTCAGAACCATCCTCTATTATTGAATTAATTTTATTATAATAAAAAACTAGTTTTATGTCTTTATAATTTATTTCATCACTTTTTAATTCCCCTTCTAATGCCTTATTAAGTATGTGATTAAATCCCTGTTTTCTTGAATATGACTTGTTCTTACCATTTTCATTAATAATGATTTTAGTAATGTGATTTATTTCATTCATGAGTGTTTCGTGTATGTTTGGTGCTTTAAGTCCTATGACTCCATCATCTTCTCCATCACCCCATGAAGTCCATGTATCTTTTTTGACGCTGATTCCTTCCTGGTTATTCTTTAACCCTAAATTGTTTTCCTTAACTGCTTTTTGTAAGGCATTGTAGAATGATTCTGTAATCTTAATAGTAGTGTTATCATCATTAATAGGGATTATATCCTCTATGTTTATTGGGTGTTTATAAGAATGGTCTAGTAATTCTATTAGGCCGTTGGCGCTTAGTAATTCTTTGTCTGCCTTAACTTCTTTTAAGTTTTTGATGCTCCTTATTTTAGATTGGATAGAATCTGACTGTTTTTTTATTTCATTAATTAATTCATTGCTTGGCTTAATGTTTAATATGTCTCCCTCACGCGTGTTCACGTCAATAAAGTGTATTAAGTTATAATCAAGTACTTCTGTAATATTAAGTGCTGTGCCATTCAGGGTTTTTCCATTATCCCTTAAGTAAATTATGTTATTTAATTTTAATTTTAATTTCTCTTTTAAGAACATGTTAAAGAGAGATGTTAATCCTGAGATTAGAACTGTGTTAATTTCAATCTTATGAGAGTTATTTGTTAATTCTTTAATAACTTCTTTGTATTCATCAAGTTTATCAATTAATCCTTCACATTCTTCCTCATGAATGAAGTAGTTATTGAGTAAGTTATTAATAACTTCTTCTTTATTGCTTAAGTGTTCAAGATTAGTGAGAGTTAATTCTAAGTCATCCTTTTTTAATTCATTACTTGGGTAATATTTATTAATGAATGAATCACTGAATGCACTTGTAATCGGATTCCCACCGTTATGAGTTAATATTAACCCGCCAATTTTGAAATTCATTACATTCTATGTTGTTTATTGCTTTATTAATCTTTCTAAGGCAAAACCCAAACCAGATTGTCCAAGCGTCTAAAACCACTAGAAAGCCTTAAAAAAAAGGGAATGCTCTTAGCATATTAACATGAAAGTTTATTATGAAAAGAATGAATCAATAAACTATCTTCTTGATAACAGGTTAAAGAGGACTGTTGAGACTCTTCATTTTTACATACCAGATTACGGACTGGAAGTTTATGGAAAAACTCCTCTCTGGAATGCAAAAGAATTAACAGAAATACCAGAAAAAGCAGTTGAATTAGAAGCAGGGAAACAGGATTTTGAGGAATTAATGAATTTTTACCAGAAGTGGCAGAGTGAAATGGAAGGATTCAAAGAGGAAATAGAACAGATAATGCCAAAGATAAAAGCAGGAGAAGACTTCAAACCTAAAAATGACCCGGTAAAGTACATGGAGAGATTCAGTAATTCAATGAACAAACTAGTTGATAAAATACTTAAATAATTTTAGAATAAAAAAAGTTTTTTAAATGCAGAGATTGTTATTATTTATTGATGAAGGTTTTCGGCAAATCATTCAAGGACTATGTTAATGCAACGCGCAAGTTCTTACTAACCGTTCTCGCCTTATCAGTAATACAATTATTACTGCTTTTACTTAATCTGCTGGACCTCATGCCTGTTGACCCTTTCGGCCTTTTGAAAATGGTTTTAATCATCATAGCTGGATGGGTTGTTGTAAGAAAACACAAGTTTAAATTAAAGCATGCAGTGATGGTTGGATTACTATTATTCATTGCAGGAAGTTGTTATACAATCCCTGCCTTATTCATCCTTATTCCAGAAGCCTCATTAATCTATAAATTAATTAGTTTCTCAATAAGCATTCCTTTAAACTCCATAATTTACATAACTTTTGCAGTATTCGGTGCCTGGCTTGCGAAAATATTTAAAAAATAGCAAGGCATCAGCAATTGCATGAGTTTACATTACTTAAAGAATGCGATAAGTATTATTAATGATGAAGAACTGCTAAGGCTTTTAAGCAACCCCAACCGGATTATTGACGTTCACTTCCCTGTAAAATTATCTTCTGGCAGAGTGGAATTATTTCACGGCTACAGAGTACAGTATAATAACTGGCTTGGACCTTACAAGGGAGGCATCAGGTATCATCCTGAAGTGGATTTAGAGGAAGTTAAGAACCTTGCATTACTAATGGCTTTAAAATGCGCTCTTGCAGGCATCCCTTTCGGCGGGAGCAAGGGAGGCGTTGCCTTTAACCCTAAAAAGTACTCAAAAGAGGATGTTGAGTTAATAAGCAGGGCTTACATTAGGGTTATTAGCGACGTTATTGGACCGGAGAAGGACGTGCCGGCACCTGACGTTTACACTAACCATGAAATAATGGACTTGATGCGAGACGAGTATGAGAAGGTAACAGGCAGTAAAGCACCTGCAGTTATTACAGGCAAATCAGTTGGTAAAGGAGGTTCTAAAGGCAGGAGTCAGGCAACCGCAATGGGTGCTTATTACATTATTAAAAAGCATGCTAAGCCCTGTAAAGTGCTGGTGATGGGTTTCGGCAATGCTGGTTCAAAACTTGCTGAATCATTAAGCAATGATGGTTATAAAGTCATCGGCGTTTCTGACTCAAAAGGAGGCGTCATTAATGAAGAAGGGCTTAATGTCAGTGAAGTCATTAAACACAAAGAAGGAACTGGTTCAGTTATTAATTTTAATGGCGCCCTGACAGTTACTAATAATGAATTACTTCATCATGAAGCAGATATCTTAATCCCTGCAGCTCTTGGAGGCATGATTAATGATGATAACGTGAAAGGCGTTAAGGCAAAATTAATCATTGAAATAGCTAATGGCCCTGTAACAAGCGGTGCTGATGAATACTTAAAAAGTAAGGGCGTGACCATTATCCCTGACATACTCGCTAACGCTGGAGGAGTAATCGTAAGTTACTTTGAATGGTACCAGAACATGTATGAGGAGTCATGGAGTGAGAAGAAAGTTTTCAACAAGTTAAAGGAGCAAATACTGCCAGCTTATGAAGAAGTGCTTAGAGTGTCAAAGGAGAGAAATGTTGACTTAAGAACAGCTTCTTACATTATTGCATTAAAGAGGCTGAAGGATTCGTGGGATTCAGTGAAGAAATTAAGGAAAGGGCAGAATTCTCCCCAGAGATATTGAACCGAAGTCCAATACATGGTTCAAAACCGAAGTCTTTAGGGATTCTACCCTTCAATTTTTGATGATGAAAGCATATATAAACTTTATTATTTAATTCTTTTTATTAAACCAGTACATGATTCCTCATTAACAAGCAGCTTCTCCGTTAATTCAATTAGTAATCTCTTATCAGGATTAGATTTTGTTAGTTCATTTAAAAAATTATAAGGCAATACAGCAAAGAACGGCTTATCATTATGAACTCCATCAAAAAAGAATTCAGTCTTAATCCTCATCGGCCTATTAAACATGTATGACACGTACCTTGATAATAATGACTCCAACTGCTTAATATCTGTGAAACCAATCCTTCGCAAATCCATGAACACTGCCCTGCGCCTTCTAGCATGCCTCTTGATTAAATCAATATCAATGATTCCTTCTCTGAACACGAAGCCGCGATTATTCATAAAAAACACACCAGATTATTCACTAATAAGTAGTAATTCTTTATAAGGTTTGCTATTATACGTATCATATAATATGGTTCTGGATTCCATTAAGTAATGATTTGACTTATTTATGCAAACACGAGCAATCATGTTTTTCCAGATTTCTTATTTTCAGAACGCATTTTCTCTATTACTTCCTTATATACCTTAAATTTTTCTTTAATTTCCTTAATTGTTTCATTATAATCTTCCCCTAATCGGTCATATTCTTCGTCTAATTCCATAGCAATTTCATTAAGGTCTTCTATTAAATCCTCATAATCTTTAATGTAATCTGTGAATAATTCAATAACTGGTCTGCCTAAATGCTTGATTATGAAAATCATTGTTCCAAGACAATCATTAACACTAAGCGGTTTATACATCGGCATTGTTATAATGCCTGCCTTATCCTTAGTAAGAGGGATAACACAACCAATACTACCATCTCTCAAAGGATGAACATATTCCGAAATTTTTCTATAAAAAGCATTAAACTGTTCTTTCAGTTCTTCATCCCCTCTAAAAATTACTTCACTAAAATCATGGTTATTAAATTGGAATCTATCAGGTTCTTTAATCCATCGTTCAGCCATCTCAGGTTTAATCTTCATATATCTAATTGTTAGGGTTGCTTCATACACATCCCTAAGTAAGGACATGCATGACGGGTAAAAACCAGTAACTGCATTCCTAAACGCAGAGATTAACTTCAGTACATTATTAGCGAATAATAAGTGCGTAGCTTTTTTCATATAATCCTTCTTATAATCAGGTTCTCTCTTCGTGGCTGTTTCTTTACAAATAGCGTGATTCAATTCATGGAATAACCTTAAAGCGTGCTCAATAGTATCACACGATTGAAAATCAGTCCTCGTGATAAATTCAATGTTCATTAAATAATGTTGATTAATCCTCGCTTAAATAAAGGTTTATATTAAGGAGTATCCAATTTCTTTAACTCATAAAGGAAGCATTTAATGATAAAATAGACGTTATTAAGGATATTCTTAGTGAATTGGGTTCAAAGGAGTTAGTTCAATCAAAACTTCTTGCGTTAAAACAGTGAATTTAATACAAATAACTAACTTCATATATCTGCTTCATCTGTTTTTTTGTTGAATTCATACAAGTTATTTCCTATTGAATCCCGTTTTTTTAAAACTAATAATCTCTTCAACTTCAATCTCATTATTGTATGATGCAGGGTTGATGGCTTCATTTTAAGTTCTTCAGCGAGTTTTAATCTTGTTCGTGGCCCTTCAAGGAAATGAATTAATATCTCAGTTTCTTTCCTGGTAAGTTCATGTTTGCATGCGAACTCAAGACCAGGGATTAATCTTTCCTTTATCCTTATTAAATCCTCATCTACAGTTTCTTCTACAATTTCTTCCTGTATTAATTCTTTCCCCATTTTACATCCCTCCTGCTTCACGGGTTCTTTCTTCACTGCTTTTGGCACGTTTCCGACTGGAGGTCCTTTATAATTGCTGATGTCCTTAATTCCTGTCTTCTTCATATCTTCCTCTTTGAATATTATGATTTTATGAATGCCATAATCCGCAGGTTCAACTTCAACAGTGAGTTTCTCCCCTTTCTCCCATCCTATCCTTCCAATTAATTCTAAGGGAATATTAACACTATGGACAAGACTTCCATTAGCCCTCTTAATCTGCTGTAATTTCGTTTTTATCACTTTATTATTTCAATTTTTAAACTCTGCCCCGAAATTATCGGTCATTGATAAAGTATATACTTTTTAATATTTATATACCTTGCCCTTACATTTTTTCGGAATATTTAAAATTCATGTCAAATGAAGAATGTTCTTTGTAATCATGCAATTCTGTTCTAATCCTTTATACGTATCATATAATATGGTTATGGGGATTCCTATCTTCTTCTGTTCCTCGCTAAAAATTTATTTAAATAAAAGGATTACTTATCTGCCATTACATTCTTGAGTGTAAATTCTTTTTCTAGAATTATGTTAAATCAACCTCTAGTTGAGTGTATATTGTATTCCACGATTCGTCATATTCTCCTGTATCAACTATTATTGTAATGGTAGAAACTCCTTCAGCAAGAATTTTGTCAAAAAGAATATATCCTTTTTTAGTAGCTGATGGGAAAACATTACCAAAGCCCTTGTCCTCATAATCCCATTCATATTGATTCCCTAAGTCATCAACAAGAGTTATGTCACTGCCCCAAAAATAATCTGCTTCAGAACCGACATTCTTGACTTCTAGACTTAACCTAAACTGTTCGATTTCATCTCCCCAAGTTATATATTTCAACCCCTTATAATTGCCCATATCGACAACTTTGACCTCAAAATTACCTGCATCAATTACTTTGTTCACCAAAATAGAAGATTCTGCATATAATTCCTCATATATGGCTGCCTTTTCTTCACCAGATAAAGTGCAACTCTGTAACTCCGATGGTTTGCCAGTCTCCTCTCCGCACTTGTTTGTATCTTCGCAAATTCTTGTTTGTATGCCTTCTAAAGAACAGTTACTCCACTCTTCACATTCCCACTTTGTTATACAACCAGATGAAGTAATTAATGTTGTTACATTTCCTAACTCAAAAATTGCAGTAGTTGTACCAATAACATCAAACTTAAATTTAAATTGCAAACCGTTAGCATCTTCAGCAACTTCAAAAACATTTCTTCCTCTTCTTTTACCGCCAGGAGATAGGTCACCATCAGACCATTGCTTTTCTGCTAGTGCGCCCAGTCCTGAAAAAGACCAATCATAGTGATAACCATCTAAATCAATAAGTTCAACTTGTAGTATTGTACTTACATAAGATATATCATTTGGTTGGACATTCTCAACAGTCATATCAATTATTGCAAAAACCTTACCTTCGCTTGCTTCTACATGTGAATATATATTATCTGATTCGGCGATACTCTTTTGATAACCTACATCATGTATAGTTACCCTTACTTTGCCATCTGTAGCGGTTTCTCCAATCTTGAATGTGGTGAGATTTGGTGTTGGTGTTGATTCTCCAGCAGCAACTTTTTCTGCTTGATGGTATCCAGTACTACAACCAGCCAACAATAGCACTCCTAGTATTATGAAATAAATTTTATTCATGGTTTACTATTATTTATAACCCTTTTTTAAAGTTTTCTGTGATGGTAATAATGTGGGAACTAAGTCCTAAAATACCCACAACCATTATAATAATGTGGTAAGTAAGTGGGAATTACTATCAGAAGTTCATTCAAGCACTTACAGAACTAAAATACTTAAATTACTAGGAGAAGGATTTAAGACACCCACTAAGTTGATGAATGATTCCAAGATTAAACTTTCACATGTTAGTAGGGCATTAAGACAATTAGAGGAATTAAAACTAATAAAATGCTTAACTCCACAGGCAAGGAAGAGTAAAATGTTTAAGATAACTGAATTAGGAAAAGAGATATTAAAATTATTAAGTAAATAAAAAATACCTGAAAAATATAGAATCCTTAAATCAACTTAATCAAAACAATTATTATTAATAATAAACTAATATGTGTTAATGAAAAGATATTATTGTAAACAATGTAATGGAAAATTATTTATTATTAATTCAAAGACTGTTTGTCCTAAATGTTCTAAATTAAATATATTAAGTAAAGAAAAATCTTTAGATATATCAAAAAAAAGAGCACAATATCTTGAAAAAATGTTTTGGTCATTCCTTTCTAAACATAAAAAAGGCGCATTATTGGTTCATTTTGCTAATTGGAGAGAAGAACTAGCTTATTCCTTTTTAGAAAAAGTGCCTCTATTAGAAACATATAAGTTTTTGGCAACAAATTATCTTTTAATAAAGATAAGAGATAAAGTTAGATTTGGAAGTAAAGACTTAAACCCTGTAGATAGTAAAAGGATTTTAGAACTGTTCGCAGAATTTTTAAGAATTAAAGAAGAAACACTAAAAATAAATGAAGGTTTTGGTCTGTTAGCATACAAAAAAAGAAGGTACAATCTTAAAAAAGCAAAAGATCTATTAAGTAACTTTTATTTAATTACTTCTGTAGACTTAAAAGAAATCTTTAAATATTATAGAGATTATGGGGTTTATAACTCAAAAGAAGCAGAAAAGGTAATTGCTAAATACAAGGCAGAGTATGAGAAAATTCTAAAAAGACCTATTAAAAAAATACATTATACACCAAAGTCGTTTTTTGAAAATGATAATTTTTTTAGATTGTTAATTCAACTTGATATAGCATTTGGTAGAAATTTATTATTTGCTGAAACATTAGACTTTTTTTATCTTAAAAATAAAATAGAACCTTCAGATTTAACAAGAATATGTAATCAAATAATAACAAAATTAAAAATTCCTTATAAACCACCATATCCAATAGGAGTTCATATTAAAGAATTTATTGGAGTTCTTACAAATTTGTTTCCAAAAAAATATAAAGAATTGTATAATTTGCTTGTTGTAGGAGATTATAATATAACTTCATTTCCTTTCTTTTTAGAATTTGGAGACATGGTTATTATATTCCCAAGAACTTGTTTTTTATTCTATCTTTTCTTACACATTTTTTTGCACAAAGAATTATTTGATAAGAAAAAGAATGAAGTATCATACAACTTTGAAAGGGAAAAAATGATTGATGAATTCAAAAGCAATGGGTTTAAAGCTAAAGAGATTAAAACCAGAAGTTTACAAATTGATGCTGTCGCATGGAAAGGAAAAACTATTTATGTTACAGAATGTAAACATTGGGGAATCCGTCATTTAATGGAACACAAAAGATTTCATGAATACTTAGAAAGGGATTTAAAAGGAATTGTTGACGGTAAAAAATATACTGACAGAAAACCTAAGGAAGTTGTTAGTCTAGTGGAAAAGGTTCAGTACATAAAGGATAATCTGAATACTTACGGTTTGCCAAAAAAAGCTATTGTAAAAGGATTAATTATTGTTCGAGATTTTTATCCCATTCCAAAGTACAAAAGAGTAATTATTAAAAATATTAAAGAGATAAATAAGTTAACTTAAACCATACTTGATACAAGAAGACTGAGTAAGATTACCAAATAGTAAAATAATGATTTTTAAATAAGAAGAGTCTAAAATAATCTAATGAAACTAACAAAGGGCAAATTTATAATATTAACAGGATTTATATTAATTATAAATTTCATTTTCAAGAGATTTATTTTATTTTATACATCTTTAATAATTTTTTCTGTTCTTTACATTTTTTACAAAAAGACAGACCTAATATTTTTAATAAAAATAAATAGTGTTCTAAATAGATTTATTTGGTTTACTTTTTTTGTAGTAATATTATCCTCGGTAAGTTATTATTCTAACTATATACAATCAACCGCTTTCGTCATAACTTTTTTTTCAGTGATATTTTTTTCAATAATCATTTTTCCCTTTTTTTTGTTACAATATCTTTTGACGGATAAAAAAAGGCTAACTGACTGTTTTTTAGAGTTATTAAAAATAATTTCGGAAAAAAAAGTTAAAAGAGAGGACATAAAATTTCTATTTAAACTTATAAACAGACAATTAGAAGATAAAAAATTTTATCAATCAAATACAACAAAGAAGAGAATTGAAGCTATTAAATATTTTATGAAAATCCTAAAGCAATTTGCCCTTGAAAAAAGTTTAATGTTTAAACAGGATTTAAAAACGAGTATTAATAAAATAAAAGATTACATTGGTAACGACTACATATATAAAACTGCTAAAATCGTTAGGAAACAATTTAAAATATTTATTAATAATGATGATAAGAAAGATTTTATAAAAGATATATTTAATTTACCAGAAAAAGATTCTGAAATATCTTTAGACGATGTAGTTAAACATAATCCTCCATTTTTAAAAAGAAGTCATCCTTTCATAACTAAAATTGTTTTTGAATATAAGGCATTAATTATTGGTGTTATAATCCTCATTATTCTCTTGTTAAACAAAGATAACAAATCCATAATTGATATTTTTAATCTATTAAATTAAATTTGTTAAATTTTATTGTTTCATAATCACTTGCTTTTGGAACGATTGTTTTTTGTTGCTTTAGTATTTGAATAAAAGGTTAAAAATTAGGTGGGTTTTTGAAATAGAAAAATTTATACATACAAAAGAATTTATCACATTAAAATCTCCTTGGAAAGAAAAGTTAGGATGGGCTACAGGAAATTTGTACAATAGAATTTCTCTTAAAGATTTTGATGATGCTCATATAGAAGAAGTTCAAAATTCATGTACAAATCCTTAATGAATAGTAATCTTTATTTTTAACTCATTGAAAAAGTTAAAAAGTCTTTAGATTGACACCATCCATGAATTAGAAGCCTAAAAATGAAGGGGCGAACGGACACATCAATTTTTAACAGTCTGCGTTTATGTGTCAGTTCCAGCCTTGATTGGCGGTCTGACACATTTATTACCAGTACCCGTCCATGGACAAACATTTGTATATTATTTAACTCCTAAAGAGCTTTATCAAAGGAGGAAATGGAAAAGACAACGGACATTGAATTAAAAGAGGAAACACAAACATTAAATAGAAGTTAATAAATTATCTTAAATAATGAGTGTTCCAGAATGGATAACAGATATAGAGAATATTATAGGTAAAAATAATAAAAGAGGAGATCTTAAGGTCTTCTTATTCATCCTAGGCGAGATTATTCTTATTGTATCTTTGTTTTTTGGACAAATAATTTTGGGCGGAGTGATATTTATATGCTTATTAATGAGCTTGCTTATAGTTCCTAAGTCAATTCAACTGTCTTTTTCAGAAATTTTAGCATATGACCTTTATCAGATATATGTAAATATAAAAAAATATAATGGAAAAAATAAACACTTCCAAGAAGAATGTTTTGGCTATATTAATGCAATTAATTCAGATATAATTGATTATATTAAAAGAAAAAGAAAAGAAACTGTAATGGATTTTGATTATGAAAGGATAATTTATAATTTAAATAAATTAAAAGAACAAAATGAAAAAATTTATTCTTTCTTTAAGAATTTTGAATTAAATAAAAATAAAAAGGTTTCTTTACAAACAAATTATAAATTGTTATATGAAGAATTTCATAAAAAGGATAAATTTTCCGAAACACATGTTAATCTTATTGAAAATTTAAATAAAATTGATATTAACATATCTAAACTAAGATTTAGTTTAAGGAAATTTTGTAAAACATATTTATATGAAAATAAATTAATTTTTGCTATATTAGTTTATATTATTTATGCTTTTTTTGTTTGGAATATTCCAAATGCATTTTTAATTACTATGTCGATTGAATCAAGATTAGTTATAATAATTCCAGCGGCAATACCAATTGTTTTAGTTATATTAAATCAAAAACAAAATAAAAAAAGTAATGGAACGTAATCTATGATATTTTATGGAAGTGGAAGACTATGCTGACCAAACATATTAATTAAAGACCTCTTGAAATAGTAAAGTTAATTAATTCTTCAAAATTGAGGATGTATGGAATTTTTATTGAAAAACTTTAAAGAGCTCTATCCTGTAGAACAATCAAGCCTTTCCGCTATTTAATTGCAAGAAATTTTATAAGGTTTGCTATTATATTTATCGTATAATATGGTTCTGGATTCCTATAATTCTAATTTCAAGTCATGAGCCATTCCTTCTTTTAACGCTCCGCCAGTTACGTACTCGAGATGAGCTAATTCATGCAGTTCCTTAATATTACATGAACCTACATTATTCATTGCTGAAGTAATAGTTAATAACGCCTTCTTCACGCCATCCTCAAGCCTTCCAGCATAAGGCACATAACCCTCAACTCCTTCCTCAATGAACTGCGAAATACTCTTATTATACCTCTGCCAGTTCTTCGCTTTATTAGAACCCTCACCCCAGAAAGGCTTGTACTTATTCCCTCCTCTTTCAATAATCCTTGTAGGGCTTTCATCAAAACCAGTGAAGTAGCGGCCCATCATGACAGCATCAGCGCCGAGCGCTAATGCAATAATAATATCCTTACTAGTACTCACTCCGCCGTCAGATATTAATGGATGATAATCACCTGTCTTCTCATATAAATCATCCCTCGCCTTCCTGCATCTCATTATAGTAGTTGCCTGACCCCTGCCAACCCCCTTAACTTCCTGAGTTATGCACGTGGAGCCTATACCCATCCCAATCTTCACGCCGTCAACACCTGCGTTAACCAGGAAATTAAAACCTTCTGATGAAACAACGTTCCCTCCAATCAAAGGGATTCCAGGATGATTCTTCTTAATGAAATTAATCGTTCTCTTCTGGTATTCTGAGAAACCATCTGACGAGTCAATTACCAACAAGTCAACTCCCGCATCAACCAAAGCCTTAACTCTATTCTCATAATCATGAGTGTTAACTGCTGCGCCAACCATTAAACGCTTCTGCTTATCAATTAATTGCAGCGGATAATTCTTCTCATCAAGAATATCCTTTCTGAATACAAGGGATTTTAGTTTGCCGTTAATAACTATTGGCAGGCATTTCTGCCTGAACTCCTTTAAGTGATTCCTTGCCTCATTAAAAGTTACATTCCTATCAATGAATTTCTTATTATTTATTATTAATTCAATTGCTTTCTTATCATCATCCTCAAGCACGAAATCCTCTGCAGTTATTAAACCCTTATACACACCTTTAGGATCGCCATTAATTGTTACTGGAAAAGTGCTGTAACCAGTCACTTCATTAATCCTTTTTAACTCCTTCACCTTTGTTTCAGGCTTCACTGTTAACGGGTTCTCAATGAATCCTGCCTTGTAAGACTTAACTTTCCTTACCATTTCCGCTTCTTCCTTTATTGACTGGCTTGTAAATATTATTCCAATACCTCCCTGCTTTGCCAGGGCTATTGCCATTCTAGAACCAGTGACTGCCTGCATGCTTGAACTAATAAATGGAATATTAATGCTGAATCCTTTTGCAATCTTAGTTTTCAGAATTATTTCCTTACCAGCCCTTGTTAAACCAGGCAGCAGCCTCCACTCCTTAAGGGAAGTTGATTTCATATTACTGATTTTCATTAATTAATTAGTGGATTCTATTTTTAAAAATTTATCGTTTACTTTTTAGCAATTATTACCCACCCATGCTGTAATTCCATAGGGTCTAATTCATTTTTGTCAACACTAATAATTTTTAAACCAGAATCTTTAATAACAGGCACCAAATCATTCTTTTCTTCTTCATCATACGTTGTTCCGAAGTATACTCCTTCCTTTTTTAGTAATTCATAACATTTTTTATACTGCTCTTTTATGAATAATGAAAGGTTTTTACAATAAGGCCTGAAATTCGTTATTAAATCAAAAGATTCATTAAATTCTTCTCCTAAATCTTCAACTTTTGTTAACTTGAATTCTAATGGCTTCTGAACTAACTTCAAGGATGAAGTTATTAAGCGTTCATTACAATCAACTCCTAATAAGTAATTGCATCTGAATTGATTTAAAAAATTAAATAATGAATCCTTATAGAACCATGTTTCGCATCCTAAATCAAGAGCATTCAAATCTTTTAAGTTCATAACTGGCTTTAAGTATCTCTCCAGTGTTTTGTAAAATAAATCTCTATGATTTACCTTATACATTGACATGTAATGATAATTAAAATAATGGATTTTAATACTTTTCGCTAAGCAATGGTATAAACTTAATAATCAGGAATTGCTTTGTTACTCTTTATGAAACGATTTGAAATTGATTCAGAACTCGCAACTGCGGACCTGATGTTCAGGGCTTACGGTAAAACCATTGCACAAGCATTTGAGAACGCGGGCTACGCAATGTCTGAAATAATGACTGATATTAAGGCAGTGAAGCCTGAATTAAAATTCACTTTTAAGAAGAAATCAGAAGACTTGAAATCATTATTATACGACTTCCTGGAGGAATTATTATACCTGCATGAAGCCAGAAACGTATTCCTAAGCAAGTTCAGCGTTGAATTAGATGAAAAAAATTATTCATTAAAGGCAATCGTTAAAGGAGAGAGAGTAAAGGATGCTCATGAACGCAGGAGCAGTGTTAAAGCAATAACTTACTTTGACATGGAAATAAAGAAAACAAAGCAAGGATTCACTGTGCAGGTAGTGCTTGATTTATGAAAGGAAAGCTAATAATTGAATTAAAGAATGTGAAAAGGCACTTCTCCTTAGGAGAGGATAATATTGTTAAAGCAGTTGACGGCGTTAACTTAAAGATTTATGAAGGAGAATTCGTAACAATCTTCGGCCCTTCAGGGTGCGGCAAGAGCACATTAATGCACGTAATTGGATTACTGGACAAGCCAACTCACGGCAAAGTAATGCTTAACGGCTTAAACCATTCAGAATTAAATGATAACGAAAGAACAAGACTGAGGAATGAAAATATTGGATTCATATTCCAATTCTTCTACTTAACGCCTAACTTAACAGCAGTTGAAAACATTGAATTACCAATGATATTCGCAAACAAGGAGGAGAAGAGCAGGTATGAATCAGCAAAGAAGTTGCTGGACTTAGTCGGCTTAAGTAAAAGGATTCACCACCTGCCTTACCAATTATCAGGCGGTGAGAGGCAGAGGATAGCAATTGCACGCGCACTCGCTAATGAACCAAAGATAATACTTGCTGACGAGCCGACAGGCAACCTTGACTCAAAGACAGGGAGAGGAATTGTTAAAGTATTTAAGGAATTATGGCATAAAGGGAATACATTAATCATTGTAACACATGACCCGATAATAGCGGAAGAAGCTCCGCGCACCATTAGAATGCTTGACGGTAAGGTGATTTCAGATAAGAAAAATCATAATTAGTATTATTGGACTGGTATTAATGAGTTGCGCTCTTGCAGCAACGCCCGTATACCCGGTAATCCAAGTTAACTCATCAACAACTAATATGAAGCCAGGAGAAACTGGCTACATAACCATTAGTTTAAGTAATGACGGAGCCCAGCCAGCGTACAGCACTGAAATAAGTTTCACAAGACTTGACGAGCCATTAAGCTCCAGCAGGGTATGCACTAATTGTATGGTATACAGTACTACAAGGAAGTTCTGCCTTAATTACGCGCAGGAATGTTATTATCAAATGGGCGACGTCTACGGTAACGACGCTAAAGACATAACTTACGAGATTAGCATCCCAGTCAATATTAGTACCGGGTACTACCTTGCTGAATTCCTAATACGTTACATTTCTTATAATAGTACTTCTAGCACTGAACTGACAAAGTACGTTTACAAGCATGAAATCCTAAGGATTGAGAATAATGAGATAAAGCCTGACTTAATTATTAATAAGGCAGTCACTAATCCTGAAGTAATTAATCCAGGGCAGAAGTTTAACGCGACACTAAGTATTGAGAACTCAGGCAGTTTTAATGCAAGCAATACAAAAGTGAGGATTAATTCCACTTCATTCAGTACTTACAGCGCACCTAACATTGCAAGCATTGGCAACCTAAGCATTTCAGAAGTGAAGGAAGTCCTTTTCGAACTTGTTTCTGACAAGTCCTTACTGCCAGGCGTTCACGCAATAGCCATTAACTTAACTTATGATAAGGATAGTGATAATCATTACTCATTACTTGGTGATTTCGGAGTCATTGTTGGAGGCAACTCAACTTTTGAAGTCTTTATTCAGGATATTGATCCTGAATTAATCGTTAATGGCACTGACACTGCAGTTATACTAAGCATTGCTAATACAGGCATCATGGATGCAGATTCAGTTAGTATTAAATTACACTCCAGTCAAGATATTGCGTTGAAGAATGTTCGTGAGGATTACATTGGTGACTTAGACTCTGGTGACTTCACGAGCTCGAGTTTCTCATTCATTCCTGAAAAGCAAGGAAGCATTGAATTAATCTTTGAACTCAGTTACACTAACCAGTTAGGTGAGAGGATTAATTATAATTTCACTGAGAGTATTTACTTAGGTTACGCGCCGGTAATGGATGCTAGTGGAATCAGATTCGCCTGGCTGCCTGAATGGTTACTCGGGAATTCAGGTGCAATAATATTAATCGCTGTAATCGTAATGCTTCTTTACTTCTTCTTAAAGTCAAAAAGGAAGAGGAAGTGAAGATGAAGTTTGATGATGTCTTAACAATTACTTTTAAGAACTTAGCTTACCGCAGGCTTAAGAGTTGGTTAACAATTATCGGCATCGTCATTGGCATTGCCTCAGTGGTTGGTTTAATCTCTTTTGGCGGAGGGATTCAGGAAGTAATTCTTAGTCAATTAGGCGCTCTTGGTTCTGAGAATATAATTATATCCCCTGGCGGTTCAAGCAGGGTTATAGGAAGGAGTATGGACCCTCATGGGATTGGTGAAGCGCAGTTTACAATGACGGCTGGTAAGAGTACTTTAACATTAAAGGATGTTCAAGCAATATCAAAACTTCCTAAAGTCGAGGCTGTTGGTTACACTGTGCAGGAAGAGTTTGAAATTACTTATAGAGGTGAGGTTGCTGGAGTCACAACAACTTTTGTAGATCCAGACGCTTTCAAGGCTCTTGAAGACCCTAAAGTTATTGACGGGCGCTTGCTCTCCAAGTCAGACCAGTTCGTTGCCCTGCTTGGTTACAAAGCGGCTCATGAATTCTTCACTAATGAACTTCATGTTGGTGATGTTTTCAATATTGAAGGAAGTAATGTGCGGGTTATTGGCATTTTAGAAGAGGAGGGTGGCGGATTTGTCACTATTGATAATTACATTTTTATTAATCTTAATGTTGTAAAGAAGTTTGTTCCTGAGTTTGATGACACATTTGACGTTATTGAAGTAAAAGCTAAGACTGTTGATGACGTGCCAGCATTAGTGGAGAGTATTACTAAGACTTTAAGAAGGCTTCATAAAACGAAGGAGGATGACTTCCAAGTTTTTACTTATGCAAGCATTATGGAAACTGTTCTATCAATCACTGGCTTGTTTACTTCCTTCCTTGCTGGCATCGCCGCTATTAGTTTATTAGTCGGTGCTGTCGGCATTGCTAACTCAATGTTCACTAGTGTTTATGAACGCACTCGCGAGATTGGCATTATGAAGGCTGTTGGCGCTAAAAGTAATGACATTTTATTATTATTCATTACTGAAGCAGGTATTATGAGCTTGATTGGCGGCTTGGTCGGCATTAGCTTAGGACTGCTTATTGCAAATGGATTAGCCTTTGTAATTAATGCTGGCGTTATTACTGATATGCCGTCAGGCGTACAGATTGCAATTTCAATAACAACTGAATTAATTGTTTTAGCATTATCCTTCAGTGTTGGAATCGGCGTTATTTCAGGATTACTCCCTGCCCGCAAGGCAGCGAAGCTGGACCCAATAGAAGCAATCTGGTATGAATAGAATCTTTCCTTTCTTTTTTTCCGTCAACGCTTTTCATAAAAGGGTTGGAAGCAATCTGGTATGAATGATTTCCTTATTTCTCAGTCCTTTATTCACTAACCTTTCTATGTTTAATCTCTTCTCAATTCTCTCTATGTCTTCTAACTTAGCTCTTGTCTCAGGATGCTTGGCGACGAGGTAACTGCAGCAGTCACTGTAAGGCAGTATGCTCGTTTCATAAGTCCCAATCCTCCTCGCAATATTAATTATTTCCTCCTTATCAAAGCCGATGAGTGGAGCGTAAACAGGCAGGGACGCTGCATTCCAAATAACTCTCAGGTTATCAAGCGTCTGGCTGGCGACTTGTCCTGCGCTGTCGCCAGTAATGAGTCCCTTGGCTTTTATTTGCTCTGCAATTCTTTCAGCAATCCTGAGCATTAAGCGCCTGTAAATAATCATGCGCTTATCACTAGGAGTCTTAAGAATGATTTCCTTCTGAATGTCCCTGAATGGAATTAAGTAAATAATTGACCTGCCCTGAAATTTTGACAGTATTTTAACTAATTCAATTATTTTTTCCTTAACGCCTGCCTTCTCATTATAAAAGTGAATGAATTCAATCCTGCACCCGCGCTTCATCATGTAATAAGCACTTACTGGCGAGTCAATGCCTCCAGAAACAAGTAATAATAACTTGCCGCTTGAGCCGACAGGCAGCCCGCCCAACCCACTGATTTTCTCAATATAAACATAAGCATTCCTCTCAATCACTTCAATGTATAATCTCTGCTCTGGATTGTGAACGTCAACTTTAAATCCTTTGTTATAGAAGTGCTCGCCGACTAATTTATTCACTTCAATTGAAGTATGCTTGAATGCCTTATTAGAGCGCTTGGTTACTACCTTGAATGTTTTATTCTTACCTAATAATTTGCCTGCTTTATTAATGATTGAATTAATTGTTAAAGTTGCCTTTAATGCATGGCAGAAGTATGCTATGCCCGGCGTGTTACTTAATTCATTCTTAATTAATTCATACTTTTTCTGGCTTACGCCATCAATTATTAAACTACCATAATGCCTTTCAGGCCTGAACCCTGTTTTTTTCTCAATGTTATGCATTAATTTATTCTCAAAAAAAGCTCTCTTGCCTTTCTTTAATCCTATTTCAGCATAATGAATGATTATTGAATGCATAACTTATAATTAATGAAAGCGCGTATTTAAACTTCACCTGACAGGACTTTGTAGCAGGTTCTGAGCATGTTAATACCCTTAACTTCTCTTGGGAAGTAAGGCACCCTTATTAATTCATGATTATCAGATAATTCATTAAAGTTTTCTATAAAGTACTTCAAGTTTTTCTCCGCGTCACGCTTCTTTGAATCACAGTAAGTACATGAACATCTTCCTGGAAAGCCAAAGGATTCAAGAATTCCATCCTCCTCGCCGCCACTCATCATGTTCAAAATGAAATACTTCCTTGGCTCTTTCTTATTCTTATCCTCTATAATTTCATTTATTAATTCTCCAACAGTCGCGCCATTCAACAAGTCAAACCTTCCAAAATGCACTTTAGCTGCCATGAACATAGGGTCAAAAGGAGCGATGAAATCATAATCCTCTCCATCAAGTAATGACCTATAATTAGTAAAGATGTCAAATAATTCTTCAATAAGCCTTAAGGTTTCATTTATTGCCATTTCAGTTGGAATGAATACTGGAATAAAACATGTTAATTCAGGATTAGAGAAGTAGTTCATTAAATTTTTTAATGTATTATCAACTCTAAGCTTATACGCGTGCGGGTTGGATTTCCTTTTAGTCATCTTCCTCCACGCATCCCCTCTCTTCCATGAGCGCAGTTCAACTCTTCCCTGATATGTTGAGAAGTATTTAGTTAAGCCAAGCAATTTGAGAGTGTGACCTGTTGGTGCAGTGTCAATAATGAATAAGTCATACTCCTTGCTTAATGAACTGCTTAAAAGCAAGTCAGATATTGCCATGAAAGCATGGGACTCATTCTGACCGACTCCTATCTTAACTTCTCTCCAGTTCTTGGGGATTGGGAACTCCTTATCTGTTAATCCAACCTCATTCTTGAAATCCTTTAACTGCTCCCAGAATTGAACTCTCGACTCAAGTTCAACAGCATCCAAGTTATCCTTCACATTCCTTATCGTGTGGTCTAATTTAACTCCGAAGCAGTCGCTAAGCGAGTGAGCAGGGTCTATTGACACTATAAGGGTTTTCCTGCCTTCATCACTAGCACCAACTGAAAAGGATGATGCAATAGTGGTTTTCCCAACACCTCCTTTACCGCAGAATACGACAAGCTTCTTATCCAGTAATTCACTTAAAGGCAATTAATTCCCCCCCCTCTACAAGCAGTTTTGAGAATAACTCGATTCTTTCAAGACCCCTAACTTCCCATGGGAGGTCTGGTATTAATATCACGGTGTCGCCTAAGTCATAATCATAATCAAGTACTTTTTTAAGCATGGATTCATGTTCTGAAACCTGCATCCGGCAGAACCCGCAGTCCTCAGAGGGTAATTCCTTGACTCCTATCCTCTTCATTATATCAATTGTTTCATTACAGAGCAGGGAGTTCATGATAATATACCTTGGATAATCCTTATGGAATAACTTTAAGGAATCATGCTCTCCTATGCTTTTATCATAATAGGATTTTGGAGCCATGAGTTTATAACAACCTAATTCAAATTCACTTAACCTTCCCACCAAGTCAAGTGTTTCCTCAAAAGCCATTTCAGTTGGTATCACTACTGGTATGAAATAACTTTTCGTGCAATCAGAAAACCAGTCCATTACAGGAGCGAATTCCTCTGCAAGAACTTTTAATTGTTTATACTGCTCTCTTAATCCTGGTATTTTATCTATTGTTTTTTTAGAATCCCTGCCAAGTAATCGCTTAAAGAATTTATTAACTACTTTCACGCCCCTAACAGTCTTCATTATTGTCCATGAAACAGGAAGAAGAGTCTTCATCATCCATCTATAACCATCTTCATCCCGCAGCAAATGCGCCTGAGAAAGCATTTCAAGAGTATGCCCTGTTGGAGCCGTGTCTATAATAACAAGGTCATAATCCGCTTTACCTGAATCAATTGATTTAGTCATTGAGTAAATCACGTTGAAAGAGTGCCTCTCCATTTGCCCTGGAGTTAATGAGAAGTCCTTACAGTTTATTGGCATGCACTTAAGGATATCCTTGCTGATTTCTTCTGCAGTGGAATAATCCTCTCCAGACATGATTAAGGTTGCCATGGCATGATTCCTCTTATAATTAGGATTATTAATTTTTTCAGCAAGTTCATCGGCTTTACTGTCAGCGTATTTTATTAATTTCTTTGCATTATCAATTTCTCCTTTATTAAGGATTAATGAATAAGTGATTGTGATTAAATCAATATCCCTGAACTCATCCATTAATTCCTTAATCTTATCTTCAGTTATTAATGATGAATTCACGTAAGCTTCATTTAATGAAGGATTCATTGACATCTTAATCATCTGAAGGTTCATGAAGTATGACTGGTCCCATAAACTCTTTTGCGGGTCTAACTGTATGGCATAGAAGTTATCAATTACCCTGGTTATTATTCCTTTATCATATGGCATGTCAAGCGAGTCAGTGAGCGAGTGAGCAGGGTCAGTTGATATTACAAGCGTTTTAAGACCTTTATTCTTAGCAGCGTAGAACCCGCAGGCAACCGCGCACGTTGTCTTGCCAACACCTCCTTTACCGCCGAATAATAATAATTTAATCCCTGAATCTAACAATTTTTCCAAACTCATATTGTCAAGTGAAGAGGCAATCAAGAATAAATATTTTTCTCTATTGCAATAAATCTTAAATATCCTCTCTCAATAGGGATTAAGTTATGGTCAGTAAAAAATTAGAATCCATGCTTAATGAAGAAACTGTTGATTTCACTAATAAAACCGTTAAATTTGAAGGAGAGTACGCAACCCTGATGGAGCACATGGTTGAAGTGCTTGATAAACCAGGGATATACAAGCCTGAAAAAAAGAAGAGTAATTTAAGGAAAGCCATGCCTTATCTTGCTGGCGGCACTGCAGCTTTTTTGCTGTCAAGCCTGTCAGTTGACCAGATATTATTCACTCTTGGGCAAAAAATAGTTGATGGTCATGAATTAATCAGTCCAGTTCATTATCTTAATTTATTCCTGCCAACAACTGTTGGCATTGCTTTCCTGGTAGGCAGTAAGCCTAAGAATCCTGTTGACTTTGCAAGAAAAGCTTTTTATCTTGCTGGGTCTATAGGGCTTGCATTCTTCATACATGACACTATATGGTATCCTATAATGGGCAGGCCGATTCCTGACTTGTTCGGAGTATGGCCTAACCTGGCTAACGCGGAAGTGTACTTTTTTGGTTTAAAAATGAATACGGGTACAATAACAACACTTGAATTCTATCTTTGGGAGCTTGGTCTTGCAGGTGCTGGCTTGCTTGGAGGTAAATCAATTAATTATAGCTCTAAGAAATTAACCGAACGCATGATTCCTAAAAGAACATTGTTAAAAAAGAAGATTATTGATGGTGAAATAGGGTACGACGAGCTTGAGGAAGCATTAAATTCTTATAAATGGAAGGATAAATTAGTTGCTGATGATAAGGCACTAACCATGTTCTTTAATAATAAAGAAAAAACCAAGGAGGAGCGCAAGAAGATGAGGGATAATTATCGGGATTGGGAGTACAGGATTAACGCGTTCATTAAAAAATTAGTTAAAAGCGAATCTGATAATTTATATACTGAAACAGTTTCTTAATAATTCAATGTGCATTGGCGTGCCTGGCAAAGTGCTGAAAGTTAATGGTGACTCAGTTACTATTCTAAGCCCTTACGGCAGGAAGGAATGCGGGACTACAATGGAATTAAAAGAAGATGATTATGTAATAACATTCAATGACTTAGTCATTAAGAAAGTCAGTGAAGAGGAAGCAGTAATGATTAATGAATTATTATTAAACCCTTCTTCAAGTACTTTAATCAACGAATAATTCTTCCTTATTACTGGTTGCGAGTTCGTATTCATCGCTGAATTGGATTGCATCAACAGGGCAGACATCCCTGCATAAACCGCAGAACATGCAAGCGTCAAGGTCAATGATTATGCGCTTCTCATCCTCTAATAACTTAATGCACTGGCTCGGGCACCGCTCCTCGCATAAACCGCAAGCAGTGCAGCGCTCCTCCATGAACACGTGCCTGCCCCTGAATTCATGTCCTACTTCACGCTTACTTAACGGGTAATTAATAGTGTCAGGCTTACTGAATAAATGCTTAAGCGCTTCCTTAATGATTTCAAACACCGAGACCACCACTAATAATTGATAATAAAGCAATGAATAATAAGTGACTTGTACTCCTAATGAAAGAATAGCGAGGCGTTGTAGCATTCATTAAAGCATAGAACAGCAGTAATGCAGGAATAAAGATTAATGAATAAGTATTCCTGCCGAACAATAATATTGCAGCAGTAAAGTAGAACAAGCCATTCTTAAAGAAGTCAGCTAACTCATAAGCGAATAATAACTTGCCGCTATACTCAGCAGTCATTGATGAACTAATCTCAGCACTCGCTGCAGGCGAGTCAAAAGGAGTTACTTTCAGAATAGCGAAACCAGCAATTAATAATAGCACTGATGAAACAGGAGCAATAAATAATCCTGCATTATTATAATTTGATAGCATTAACTCACCTGACTTTGAAATAAGATTCAGGGCAGTGAAGATGAAAATAACTTCATAAGCAATTAAGTAAAGAATCTCTCTCACGCCGCCAACGAATGACAATGGCGACTTGCTTGACAATGAACCAATAATTAATATCACGCCTGCAGTAGTGAATAAGTAAATGAATAACACGAAATCATAATTAAAACCAAGCACTCCGAAGAGTATTAAATAATTAAAAATCATTATTGCAAGACTAATTACTGGCGCTGCATAGAAAATCAAGTTCCTGCTCTCGCTTGCCTCAGTCCTTTCTTTATTGAATAACTTGATTAAATCATAGAAAGGCTGGATGACTGGAGGACCCTTCCTGCCCTGAAAGCGAGCCATTAACTTGCGCCTGACGCCTTCAAGTAATACTGCAACTGGAAGAGCTGTTAACACTAACTTAATGCCCATGACCGCAATACCTCCTCAGGAATTCATGCTTTGAAAGAATATTACTCCTCCCATCCTTAACTAATAGTAAGCGCTCCATGCAACTAATGCACGGGTCAATGCTTGCAACAATTAATGGAATATTAGACAACTTCTCGCCTTCAAGTATTTTAAGCAGTACTGGGAAATTATTAAAAGTAGGCGTCTTAACCTTGACGCGCAGCAAATGATTCTTCTTAACAGAAATGTAATAAAATAATTCTCCGCGAGGAGCTTCAACGCGCGCGTAACCCTCACCCCTCTTAATCCATGTTTCCTTCCACGCAGGCGCTGGCTTAGTAATCTTCTCCAATGCTTGTTCAATAATATTAATTGATTCAGTAATCTCTTTAATTCTGACAATAGTCCTGGCGTAAACATCACAATCCCTGCTAGTTATTGCTTCAAAACTTAATTCATTAAATCCTGAATAACCAGTAAGCCTTGTATCCCATTGAATGCCTGACGCGCGAGCAGTCGGGCCAACAGTATTATAGAGTGATGCGTAATCCTTACTGATGAATCCCACTCCACTGAATCTTTCCTTAATCACTGAATTATTAATTAAATCCTTATAATAATCATTCACTTTTTCTTTAATGCCTCTAAGAGTCTTATTAATCCATAACTTGTCAGACTCGCTGATATTAATCTTTGTCGTGCCAATGAAGTTAATAGCGTGGTGAACTCTCTGCCCGGTAATCTTTTCAAATAATTCCAATACTTTCTCCCTCTCACGCCAGTAATACATGAATAAAGTGTCGAATCCAGCATCATGGAATAAGAATCCAAGCCACATTAAGTGAGAATGAATCCTCTCAAGTTCGCCGATAACGTTGCGAGTCATCTTAACGCTTAATGAAGGGTTAATCCTTAGAATGCCTTCAATCGCATTAGTAAGGCATGAATTATGAGCATAACTGCAAATACCGCAAATCTTTTCAGCACTATGCATTGCAGTAATAGTTTCCTGCCCTTCCATTAATTTCTCCATCCCCCTGTGAACGTACCCTCCTCTGAACTCAGCCTTTGTAACAGTGTCGCCTTCAGCAAACACTTTCAAGTAAATAGGCTCCTTAACTCCCGGATGCTGCGGTCCAATAGGGAATTTAAGATTATGCATTTAATCATACCTCCGCATAGGGTATTTTGTTTCAAAATTATCAGCAAGGAATAATTTCTTTAATTCATGACCCCTGAACTTAACTCCAAAGCCTTCAAATATCTCTCTTTCGTAAAAGGATGCAACAGGGAATGATTTAATAATTGAATGAATGACAGGTCTCTTCTTAGGAATCCTGAACTCATCTACTGACACAACGCCTTTATCATCAAAGAAGTATTTTAATTCAAAACTATTAGGCATGTCAGTGCAGACTATTGAAATTAATCTCTCTCCTTTATGCTTCTTTACTCTTTCTGAAAACTCTTTCATTCCTTCCTCCCGAGTGCTTTCAGCAAGCCGTGAATGATTGCTTCAGGCTTTGGAGGGCAGCCAGGAATGTACATGTCAACATTCACTAAATGGTCTAGAGGACCTTTTGAATTATATGACTGCTTGAATAATCCTCCTGAAATAGCGCACGAGCCAAGAGCAATTATTTTTCTCGGCTTAGGAGTATTCTTTAATATTCTCCTAAGGCTTTCAAGTGACTGAGTGGTTATTGTGCCGGCAATTATTACTATGTCAGCATGCTTAGGGCTGTCAACTAATTTAATGCCGAAGCGTTCAAGGTCGTAGACAGGGCTTATAGCGGCATTCCATTCAAGCGTGCACCCGTTGCATCCTCCAATATCATAAAAAGTAACCCACGGCGACTTCCTAATCATCTTCGCCTCACCAGGTCCTTCTCGGGGGCAAGCCCCCTTGAGCAACCCCCTTGAGTATATAATGAGTTCATCTTCGCCTCACCAGGTCCTTTATTAACTGCTTTAAGTAGATTACAATGCTGAATGACTGCTCCTTTAAATCAGGCTTCTCGCCTCCAACGTATAACTCCTGCTTACCTGATTTCATGATAAAGCCTCGAATAAGGTTAATTCTAATTGAGGGATAACGCCTAATAACAGGCAGGTAGCGCTTAAAGCGTAAGTAATGAACTTCCTGGCAGCACTGGATTCCTTAATCCTTGAATTATAATAAGCCGGCAAAAGTATTTTTACATAATTAAGCAGCACTATTAATGAAGTTAAGAGCAGGAATCCAGTAAGCAATGGATTAATTTCATATGATAAAGCGTAAATTGGGAACTCGCTTACGAATAAGTTAAACAATGGCAGTCCTCCAAGACTTAATGCAGCAATTGTTAAACCAATAAGCCCTGACTTACTTACTTTAATGCCATTAATCATTCTCGAATCACTCTTAGCTACTAATAATAACGTGCCTGCTATCGCGTAATTCATTAATTGCACCAGTGATAGCAAGGCGTTCTTGCCTGATAACCCGGCGACTCCAACATCAAGCAGCACGTAACCAGCCTGAATTAAGTGATGACTTATTAAGAACTTGCTCACTGACTCAGTCATGATTCCTAATAAACTGCTAATTATTATGAGTAATACTGAAATTATTAATGACGCTAAAGGATTAATTAATCCAGCGTAAAACACTATTAAAGTGCTGAAACCCAGGAATAATATGAAGATAATGTAATCCCTCATTAATTATTATTAGTGTTTCTCTGCTTTAATTTTTTCCCCTGCTTCTTCATGCATTCAGTATTGCCTTTTCCTGCTCTTCTCCACGTGCGCTGAGTAATTCTTCTTTAAAAGAAAGTTCAAATGGTCAGCGACTTCTTCAGGCCTCCGGACCTTGAATAACTCTGTAGGAACCATGTTATCATCAACCCATGAGCCAAGAGTGACTGTGCCATAATTAAATAATCTTTCAATCAAGCCCTGCTTCACGCTCACTGAGTACAGATTAGAAATCAGGATGTTCTTCTTATTCCTCCTGAGGAGTCCCTGCTCAAAGATTAATTCAGTGTCATGCATAACGCACTTCCTGCTTAAGCGCCAGACTTCAGCCTTAATGGTTGGTAACAAGCTCAGAATGCTTCCTGCAATCGTCAGTAATGGATTAATCGTGTGAAGGAATATGCTTCCTGTAAGCAATGCCCCTGATAATAAGTAATTATTAATGTTCCGAATCCTTGAAGGCCTGATAGTAATGCCCATAACCTTATTATTTAATTAATGGTAACCTAAAAACTTTTTTATCCTTTGCTTGTTTAAATAACTTCTATGAAGAACGTTCTTGTCTCTAAAATTCTTCAAGAAATTTCATACGCCTTTGAAATCCTTGACATGCAATTCAAGCCCATGGCTTACGCTCGCGCTGCAAGGTCAATTGAAGGATTGTCAGAGGATGTTTCAAAAATTTATGAACATGGAGGACTTAAGGCATTGGACGAGATTCCAGGCGTCGGACGCAACATCTCATTAATGATTGAGGAAATAATAAAGACAGGCAGGTCAAGGCATCATGACAGGTTAATGAAGAAAATTCCTTTCAACTTCATTGACTTAATGAACATTCAAGGAATCGGACCAAAAACTGTTAAGAAATTACACGCTGAACTGGGCATTAAATCATTAAAGGATTTGGAGAAGGCAGCCAAGGAAGGCAGGATTAAGAAGATTTCAGGATTTAAGGAGCGTAAAGAACAGCTGATTTTAGAAAACATTAAAATGGCTTACGTGAAGAAGAAAAGAAGCTTATTATTAAATGCCTTAAAAGAAGCAGAATTCATTAAAGAAGAATTAAGTCCTTACTCTAAATTAATTGAAATAGCAGGTTCTATCAGGAGGATGAAGGAGTCAGTTGCGGATATTGACATACTAGTATGCCCGAGGAATGATAATGCTGTTAAAGCATTCTTAAAGCTTGGCAGAGTAATCGCGAGCGGTAAAACCAAGTGCTCCGTGCGCCTTGAGTCAGGCATTAATTCAGATTTAAGAATTATTAAAGAAGAATCATTCGGAGCTGCCTTACAGTACTTCACAGGCTCGAAAGACCATAACATTGCTTTAAGAATTATTTCAAAATTAAAAGGGCTTAAACTATCAGAGTACGGCTTATTCGAGAATAATAAAATGATTGCCGGCAGGACTGAAAAAGGAATTTATAATAAATTAGGATTACAATTCATTCCTCCAGAACTGCGCGAGAATCATGGTGAGATTCAGGCAGCGCGGATGAAAAAAATCCCTGAATTAATACCTTATAACTCTATTAAAGGCGACTTGCATTGCCATACTAATTATAGTGACGGCGCTAACTCAATTAAGGAGATGGCTTTGAAAGCCAAGTCACTTAATTATGAGTATATCGGAATCACAGACCATGCAGGGAAGTTAAGGATTGCTAACAGCATGAATGAAAGGAAGCTAATTAAGCAAGCGCATGAGATTAAGAAAATGAGTATTCCAGGAATCAGATTGCTGCGTGGAGCTGAAGTTAATATTTTAGAGGACGGCTCTCTTGACGTTCATGACAGGGTATTAAAAGTGCTTGACTTCGTTGTTGCAGGCATCCACGCTAAATTCTCTCTTAATAGTAAGGCAATGACTGACAGGTTAATCAGGGCAATGGAGAATCCTTACGTTAAAATTATTGCTCACCCTACTGGAAGGAAAATCCTGCAAAAAACTGGCTGCGAGTTTGACTGGCCTAGGGTTTTCGAGGCTTCTAAGAGGGCCAGCACTTACTTAGAGGTTAATGCTTGCCCTGCGCGACTGGACTTAAGTGATGCTGACGCGCGGGAGGCGTTAAAGGCAGGATGTAAATTAGCCATTAATACTGACGCTCACTCTGCAAGCCATCTTGAATTCATGCGTTTAGGCATTGGCACTGCCCGACGCGCCTGGGCAAGGGAGAAGGATGTCATTAATACTCTTAGCTTGAGCAATCTCTTAAAAGCATTTAAAATTACTTGATATCTCGCTTCAAGATTTATAAATCTGTTCTATGTCTTTTTCAACAATTTTCTCTAAGTATTCTTCAATAATGCTGTAAATACTTTTAAAATCAGAAAAGACTGAAGTTGCAACAGCATTCAATTCAGACTTATCATTAATGTCAGGCAAACCTTCACTTAAGGTTTTTGAAATTAACTTACTGCCTAAGTCCCTCTGCATCTCAAAATGCTTTCTATAATCCTCCTTTGATGGAATGACTTTTCTAATAATAATGTTGATAAAATCATCCTTTAAGACTTTCTCGATGCCGTACACATTAGCAGACCATACAACTTCCCTAACAATCCTCTCGTAAGTTAAAAAATAGTCATTAAGAGCATCAGAACTATACCCCAGCACTGTAATTTTTTCATCAGTTAAATCATTTAATTCCGCGAAAATAGAACTATCAGTAAGGTATATGTTGCCAAAAGAATTAATAATGCCATTTAATGTGAAGGAATCTTCATTTTTATTAAACATTAACTCAGAAACTTTTGTTATTAATTCTTTTGATTTTATCTTATTGAATTTAATGCCGCCTAAGATATTTTCATAATCCTTAACTAATTTATCAGCAAAATCCTTTAAATCCTTCTTTATTTTCTTATTAAAGTAGTTTAATTTATCCTTAAGTTCAGGATGATTATTTAAGTAGTTGCGGAATTTATCCCTATCCCTCTCACAAAGTGCTTGCCTGACTTTTAATTTAAAACTATCCATTGCAACGAATAATAACTAAAAATGAATTTATAAAAATAATGGTGGTGGAAAATAGATTTTTGGCGCGGAATCAATTACTTGATATGAAAGCCATTGCTTTCTTAATTAATTCCTTAACGCTTGCATGCGTTACTAACCTTAAGGCCTCCTCGTAAGGAAGCCACTTATAATCAGTGTGCTCGTAACTAAGCCTTACTTCATTACTGTTAACTTTTATTAACAAGTAAGTAACTGTTTTCGAAATCGTACGCCCTTCATGTTTATAGAAGTAATGAATTTCTTCTTCAAAACCATTAATTATTTCAGCATCAGTGATTCCAGTCTCCTCCTCTAACTCCCTGCGTATAGTCTCCTCATCACTCTCGCCTTCTTCAACATGCCCTTTAACAAGACCCCAGTGACCAAGACCATACTTTAACATTAAGAATTCATCATCATGGAAAACGACTGCACCAATTGAACGCTCTTGCTTCATTAATTAATTAATAATAAATGAATTTATTAAAAAATCTTCCTTCACCGTTTTTCATCAAGTTTAATAAATCATCAAGCAATATTAAATAATTAATGAAAATACTCGCTGTTGGCAGTGAATTAAGAGAGGATGATGCTGCAGCATTAATGATTTTAAAGAAGTTAAAGCATGAAGTGATTAATGCAGGCACGTGCCCTGAAAACTTCATTAATGAAGGTGATTCAGTAATAATTATTGATGCAGTGAATTTTAACGCGGAGCCTGGCAGTGTTAAGTTAATTAATGAAGAGGAAGTAGTTAAGCAGGCATTCAGCACAACGCATAATCCTTCACTGAGTTTAATTAAGAGATTAGTAAGCAAGTTATTCCTTATTGGAATCCAACCGCACTCAATTAATTACAAGCAGGGTTTATCAAGAATTCTTAATGAAAAGCTTGATGAGATTGCAAATGAAGTAAACTTAATAATAACACGAATACTTAATGGTGAATGTGATTAACAAGCTTGCATGGAAGATAGGCGGTGAAGCTGGTTATGGCATAATGACTGCAGGTAAATTATTCTCCTTTATCGCCAAGCGCCATGGATTAAATGCTTACGGAGTCACTGAGTACCCGAGCCTGATTAGGGGAGGGCATAACACTTTCACAATAAGAATTGAAGAAGATGAATTAACCTCTCATTTAAAATTCATTGACGTGCTGGCAGCTCTTGATGAATTAACAATTAATGAACACTTAAGTGAATTAATTAGTGGCGGAGCATTAATTTATGATTCAAAAATAAAGATTAGCAAGAAGAAAAGAGGCATACAATATTTTCCAGTGCCATTAAGCAGTCTGGCAAGCAAGTACTCTAATAAGAAGGTAATGATGGCTTCAATAATTATTGGAGCAACAGCAGCGTTAGTTGGTTTTGAACTGTCAATGATTAAGGAAGTAATAACAAGGATTTTCAAGAAGAAAGGCAAGAAAGTAATTAATGAAAATTTCAAGGCAATTAAATCAGGTTATAACTTCCTGAAGAGTAATTATAAATTAAAGTTTAAGATTATCATGGAGAAGAAGCCGGTTAATAATAAGAAAATACTGGTTAATGGAAATCAAGCGATTAGTATTGGCGCCATCGCTGCAGGATGCAAGTTCATTTCAGCATACCCAATGACTCCTGCAACAAGCATTCTAGAATACTTATCACTTAAGTCAAAGGAGCATGGCGTACTCGCTTTCCAGTCAGAGGATGAGATTTCAGCTCTTAACATGGCTTTAGGAGCCTCGTTTGCTGGAGTGAAAGCAATGACTTGCACTAGCGGCGGAGGATTCGCGTTAATGAATGAATCATTAAGTCTTGCAGGCTCGTCAGAAACCCCTGTAGTAATAATACTTGCTCAGAGGGCTGGACCCGCTACAGGACTGCCGACGAGGACTGAGCAGGGCGACTTAAGGCACGTTATTCATGCTGGTCACGGGGAATTCCAGCGGTGCGTGATAGCGCCAGGCGATGCTTATGACTGCTTTCACTTAACTCTTAAATCCTTTAATATTGCCAGTAAATTCCAGATTCCAGTAATAATGCTTACTGACAAGTACTTAGCAGTTTCGTATAACACTATTAATGAATTCAATGCCAGTAATTACAGTATTGATAAAGGTGAATTATTATTAAAATCATGCAAGAATCCTGGCGCTGGCAATAAATTCAAGCGTTATAGAATAACTGAGTCAGGGGTTTCGCCCAGACCAATACCAGGAGTTCCTAACGGTTTTCACTGCGCTATTGGAGACGAGCATGATGAGGAAGGTAATATTATTGAGTCATCAGGGCAGCGCGTTGCAATGGCTGATAAGCGTGAACGCAAGGTTAAGTTGTTGCGCAAGTACTTGAATGATTCATGCATTGAAGTCTTCGGTGATAAGAATGCAAGGATTGCTATTCTTGCATGGGGTTCAACCAAAGGAGTAATAATTCAAGCACAGGAATTCCTTAGGAGTGCAGGCGTTAAAACAAAGTTCCTGCAATTCAAAATATTACACCCTTTTCCTGAAAAGGAGTTATTAAGGAAGTTAGGCTCTTATGATAAGTTAGTTGTTATCGAGAATAATAGTTCATCACAGCTCGGAAGCCTTGTGAAAGAGCATACTGATTTAAGGATTAATCATTACTTGTTAAAGTATGATGGCAGACCCTTTAATCCTGAAGACATTAATGATAAGTTAAGGAGGATTGCATGATTGACACTGATTACTTAAAAACTAGGGAACGCCCTAACTGGTGCCCTGGCTGCGGCAATTTTTCAATACTTGTGGCTTTAAAGGCGGCGCTGGCAGAGCTTGGATTAAAATCTCATGAAGTCGTCCTCACTTCAGGTATTGGTTGCTCAAGCAAGATTCCTCAATGGGTCAGGACTTACGCTTTTAACGGGCTGCATGGCAGACTCCTGCCTCTAGCTAAGGGCATTCAATTAACTAATCACGAGCTTAAAGTCATTGCCTGCGGCGGTGATGGTGACGGTTATGCTGAGGGCACTAATCACTTCATTCACTTCTGCAGAAGCAATATTAATGTTGCTTACTTTGTTCATGATAACCAGATTTATGCCTTAACTAAGGGGCAGGCTTCCCCTACGAGTGATGAGGGCTTTATTACTAAGACGACTCCTTACGGCGTTATTGAGAAGGCAGTTAATCCATTATTATTGGCCTTGAGTGCTGGCGCCACATTCGTTGCCCGCGGCTTTGCAGGCGATGTTAATCACCTTAAAGGTTTAATGAAGAAGGCGGTGATGCATAAGGGCGCTGCAGTGATTGACATTTTACAGCCATGCGTTACTCTTAACAAGAAGAATACTTATGACTGGTACAATAAGAGGGTTTACAAGTTAAGGAATCCTGAGCCTACAAGGATTAAGGCTGTTAAGCGTGCAATGGAGTGGGGTAAGCGCATTCCAATAGGGGTTTTCTACAAGGTAAGGGAGAAAACTTATCAGGAGCGTTACCCGGTCATTAAGAAGACGCCTTTAATCAAGCAAGGAATCAAGAATGATATTACTAAGTTATTGCATGAGTTGAAATAAAATGGACGAATTTGCTGAACTGGGTTCGCGCGTTAATCATGTGATAGAAGAATTATTATTAGAGACTCTTGACCCTTTTTTTCATGATTTAATTCTTTACTGTGTCAGGACTGGCGGCAAGAGGTTGAGGCCTGCCCTGCTTCTTTTCCTCTGCAAGGCCTTTGGAGGGGATGTTGACAGGGCTTTGATTCCTGCTGCCGGCATTGAACTTATTCATCAGTATTCTTTAATAGTTGATGACATTATTGACCATGGCGTGATTAGGAGGGGCAAGGAGACTGTTATTGAAAAGTTTGGCAATTCAATCACTGAATGCGTTCATTTTTATTATGCTTCAGCTGTAGTGAGGGCGGCATTGAAGTCTGGTGTTATGAGCGTTACTGATTCTTTTCAGAGGATTCTTTCACTTGTCAGTCAGGGAGAAATGTTTGACATATTGTTTGAGCAGTCAGGGCATGAGAAATTCGCTGTTAAGCAGCGCTTTAGCAAGATTAGTGTTGATGATTATTATAATATGATTTATCTTAAGTCAGCTGTCATTTTTGAGGAGGCTTGTTTTCTCGGCGCCCTGCTTGCTAACGCTTCTAAGACTCAGTTAGGGTTATGCAAGCGTTTTGGCAGGGAGTTTGGTTTGATTTTACAGTTAACTGATGACTTGCTTGACGTTTTTGGTGATGAATCCAAGTTTGGTAAGAAGATTGGCAAGGATTTCATTGAGCATAAGATGGGCAACTTAGTGATTCTTCATGCATTAAAGAGTGATGATTCAGGCATGTTGAAGGATATTCTTAGTAAGGATTGTGTTAGTGATGAGGATGTTAGTAAGGCTACCATGTTTGTTGAAGAGACTGGTGCGCATGAATACGTTGTCAGTGAGATTAAGAATCATGTGCAGGAGGCGTTAAGCATTATTAGTGAATTTAAGATTTCTAATTCTGATAAGGATTTGTTGAAGGGTTTCATTAATTTCTTGGCTGGTCGTGAAGTATGAGGCTGCCCGGATTTGAACCGGGGTCTCGCGGTATTCTGCCAACGTTTTAAATCCTTTTCCGTCAACGCTTTTGGAGCGAAGCGAGAAAAGGGTTGGTCCCAAACCACGGGTCCTAGACCAGGCTAGACTACAGCCCCGTCATTTTGTTTAGTCCATTCTTTTTTCCATCAACGTTAGTTTTTTTCAAGTAATTCATTATAATAATCATATTTACAGCTTACCATTTTACGTAATTCATTTTGGATGTATTGTTGCTTAATATTATTAGCCAAGTATAGCATTTTTATTCTTATTTTATCTTCAAATCTTGACGTTTCTATTCTCTCTAATTTAGCATTTAAATTTGATTGGTTATAAAGTAATGATATGCCTATTTTTTCAAAATCACTTACTGCCTGATTATAAAGGACATGATTTTTTTCCATACCTTCATTAAAATTCAGTCTGTGCGCGTGCCATTTAAGCAGGTCGAATAATAATAACTTATCCTGTTCCTTTAGTCTGTAACCTGGATGAGCCTTAATGCGTTCAATTATGTCATTTATTTCCATAATTATTATAATTATTTTAATGCTTATTTAAGTCTTATGGAAAAGCTTTAATTTTAATTATATGTTATTCTTTATTCAATGGTTCGCGAGATTATGAAGAAGGTTTGGCCTGAGAATTTTAAGTCCTTATTAATGGGTGAAAGGAGTTGTGATTTGCGAATTAATGACTTCAAGGTTTCTGAAGGCAACATCATAGTATTCAAGGAATGGGATCCAGTGAAGAAGCGTTACACAGGGCGCAGCGTCAGGAAGGTTGTTAAGAATGTTAGTGCTGTTAATGTGCTGGATTATTATTCTGTTGCGGATTTAAAGAAGCATGGCTTGTTGTTGATAGAGTTCTTAGAGAGTATTGAGTGAATCATAATTCAAGAGTTTATTAATCTCTTTTCCAACAGGACTTATCTCATAATAACTCCCTTCCTTAGTGAATACTTGGTAAATTAAGCCGTGCTCCATTTCAAGTTTTCTAAGCACCGTGCTGAGGTTTGGATTATAATATAATTTCTTAATGCCTGCTTGTCTTTGAATCTGCTTAAAAGTTTTCCTGCCGTCCAAAAGGGATTTAAAAACCTCACAAAGTTCCTTATTACTTAGAAGTTCATCCAATGACTCTTCAGCATCCATAATTAATTCCTTAATAAAAGAGGGTATATAAAATTAATGCCCCTGCCGCGGATGCCGCGATTAATAATTATTGCTTTTCTGTTACTTCTATCCATTCAGGCTTTAAGAAGTTCTTATGTAAATTCTTTAAGATTGTGGAATTATTTGGTTTCTTAAAACAATCATTACAGATTTGTTCCCAGCTTGTTGTTCTGGGAAGTAATAGATAATCATTTTTTATAACTGACTCTAAATAATTAAGGATTGACATGGCTTTGCCAATTTCTTCAGGATTTATCGGAAAATTTTTCAAATGATTATCCAAGAATTCTTTTTTAACTTTTATGCTAAAATAGTTCAATTTGCTTGGAGGGTTTTCAAGTACTGGAATGCAATCATACTGGCTGTGCTCTCCATACACCCCTCTTGCATCGTAAGTGCAAATCCTTATTTGATACCATTGTTCTTTGTAATCGCAACTTACGCATTTATGAATGTATTCTGTTTCAAGTGTCGCATTACGTTCACCCTTTACTAATTCACGGGCAACACTTAATGGAAGTTGAGTCTTCCTTAATAAACTACTTAAATCCGTCATTATTAATTTGTTGGAATCTGCTAGTTAATAAACTTTGTTATAATTTTATTTTGAAAAGTTTTTTATTAAATCCCCGATTAAATATGCACATGAATAAGTTATTTTTCACGATTCCTTTGCTGTTCTTGCTTGTATTCATCAGCGGGTGCGCCCAGCAAGAAACGGGCGGAGTAACTGGAGAGGCAACAGCAGGAGCCGCCATGCAAGTGTTTCTGAATAATATAATTGCAGGGGACTATGAATCAGCAATTAATCAAATGATTAGTTTGGAAGGGGAATCACCCTCTGCAGACGTAAAGGATGAGATAATATCTAACTGGGAAACTAACTTAATTAGCTCTTATCAAATAATTAGTGAGTCTGATGTGTCTGCCGCTGAACTTGCTGAACTTGCAGAAACTGCAGAAATGCCTTTTTCAGAAGTAAAAGCGGTTACTATTACCTTTGAAATGCAGCAATCAACTGAAGGAACAGTAAGTGCACCTTATCTTGTTGTAAAACATGAAGGTGAATGGAAAATAGTTTTTTTCGACTGAATATTTTTTATGCCGGAGGCGAGATTTGAACTCGCGACCTCAAGGTTACCCAGACTGAGTAACCGCTCATGAGCCCTGCGCTCTAGCCAGGCTGAGCTACTCCGGCGGTAATGATTAAAAGTAACTTAATTGCTTTTTTAAAGATTACTGAGCAAACTTAATAATTGATTAACTCCTTTAATATTATTTAATGCGTGTACGTGAATTAATTAAGAAGCACTGGACGCTGAGCAAGGCTTTAATACTTGCCGGCGTCGCCGTCACCTGCATTCTTATTGGCGGTTTCCTGCCAGTAATCATTGAAGTAGGAGTTATTATTTCAGCACCAGTGTTTAGTTTTGAAGTACTATGGACCCTGATCCCAGTTTACATTGCATGGGTTATTAGTGAATTAACTTTCAGGACTTCAAGAAATACTTTTGAATCAGCGTTCAGTAATGGCTTGTCAGGTTTATGGGTTGGCTTATCATGGTCTCGCTACTTAATCGAGCAAGGAATCGTTCTTGAAAGCTTTATTAAGACAATGCTTTCAGTGTTCATGATTTTCTACGGTTTATCAGTCATGATTGAAGCAGCAATGGCTCGCAAGGCAGCAAAGGTTTGGGGGAATAACAGGGAATTCTCATTCCTTGCAATACTATTAACACCATTTATTTACGGATTACTGGAGTTTAATTTAGTAACACTCCTTGCAGGGATCACTCTATTCATGCTTTTCTGCTTATTATTCATAATTCTAAGACAAGTAGTTCCTGAACTTCCTGGCGGCCTAGCTGACGCGAGAAAGCCAGTGCAAAAAAAGACAATTAAGAAATAATTAAGGCATGAATTGAGGACCTAATTCCTCAAGCATGCTGGCGTGAGATTTAAAGTATTTCCTGACTTTCCTGAAAGTATTAATTAACTCAATTGTTAACGCGTTCTTTAAATCCATTGGGTGTAATTCCTCATTCTTAAAGGATTCTTCTAATTCCTCATAACTATTAAATATTATTTCCCCTCCAAACTTTCTTGGCCGCTCAACACTCAGCGAATCCTTTAAACCAAATATTAAGTACCTGCTTAACTGCAGTACCGGATTATCCTCAACCACTCCTTCAGGGCAGAAAGCATTCTTTATTTTACTCCTAATTGACTCCTCTGAATCATAAATTTTTATAATGGTTTCAGGCACTGATGAACTCATCTTAACTCCAGAACCCTTAAGTGACATTATTAATGGCTGCATTATTTCAATTCTCGGCTTATAACCAATCTTTGGCATGTATTCCCTGGCAAAAGCCAGTATGTGCCTCTGATCAATGCCTCCCCATTGAATGTCAATTTTTAAGTATTCCTCATCCAGTGCCTGCATTATCGGGTAAATTAATTCTGATACTTTAGGATTCTTCATTCTTGTTACTTCACTTGCAGCTCTCTTAGCCCTGTTTATTGTTGCAAGAGAGCTAATCTTTAAAGTATCTAACTGGTATTCCTTTGTTAATTGAAAACTAGAGCCAAGCACGAATTCAGGTTTCTTCTTCCATGGAAGAGCTAATTCAATGCATTTCTGAGTGAATCTCGCCCTCTTATCAATATCCTCCCAAGGAGCCTTTAAGTCATCAAGTGCTGCGTGAATGTCAGCAATTAATATTTTTGACTTAATTCCAACCCTGTCAAAATCAAACACTTTAATTAATGGAGTGATGTGCCCCATGTGCAGTGACCCTGTTGGAGCCCTGCCATGATACGCGCTTATCCTTTTATTCTTTCTTAATAGCTCTTTTAACTCGCTTTCTCCAATGATTTCTACAACATTATTCTTAATTATTGACAATTTTTCATTAACATCCATTACTTTTAATTCATCCTTTATGCATTTATATAATTTTTTTTGAACAGGAATATTTATAAAACATTAAGAAATGACTTTTTTAGTTATGATGAATTATTATAGTGGTTTAGAACAGAAACAGGGAGTCATTAAGGATATTATAATTGCTGGCAAGTTAAAATTCATTACTAAGAATAAGTCCTTGAATAATATTATCGGCTTTGATGATAAGAATAGTGATTTCTATTTTAAAGTGAAAGTACTGACTCCATCCATAGTGTACACGAAAAAAATTAGCGGCAAGTTGTATCATAAATTCCTTAAGAAGATGGGTGTTGAAGAATTTGAGGATTTGGTTGGGAAGAAAGTTACGTGTTACATGAATAATATTTGTCCTTCAGATATTAATTTCATCATGCCTTCTGAATAATAGTAATGTTTATAAACTATTTTTTTTATTGTATTGTTATTTATGAGTTCGCGTTTTGAGCAGAAGTTAGAAGAAAAGATTGAAGAATTAATGAAGATTAAAGAAGGAATCTTAACTCCTAAGGAATTAGCTGATTTAATTACAGAGAGAAGAGTGAAGTGGATGAAGAATAACTTGGATGAAATGAAAATCAAATATGAAGGATTACCTCCTGAGGAAATGGCTTATAAAATCATTTTTATCGAGCACTTGCAGGTTGACCCTGCGTATTCAAAAGTAACAAGGGTTTCTGAAACAAGGATTAGAATTGATTCTTATAATTCCTGCCCTTACTTGGATGCATGTGAAAGAGTGGGTTTGGAAACAAAATTTGTGTGCCGGGAAATCGGGGAGCAGTCTTTTCAAGAAATGATAAGATTAATTCATCCTAAACTAAAGTTCGGCAGGGAATACTCAAATATCAGGCCATTTAATAAAGAATATTGTGAAGAATATATTGAATTAATAAGTGAATAAATTTATGATAGGAAACTTTATATACCCCTCTCTTTTATTTTCCTATAATTAATTAAGTGATTGCTTATGATTCCAATTCGTTGCTTCTCATGCGGAAAACCAATTGCTCACTTATGGAAGAAGTTTAAGGAGTTAGTTGATAATGGAATGAACCCTGCTAAAGCATTGAATGTGCTGAAAGTTGAACGGTACTGCTGCAGGGGAGCGTTAGTAAGTCATGTAGACTTAATTGATTTAATCGCTGTTTACAAAAAGTTCTGATTACTTATTTTAACGTGTAAGCCCTGCCTGCTATCTTAGCATTACACTTACTGCATTCATAGATTCCCTGCGCTAACCTTTTAAGAGTCTTCTTACCGCACTCAGGGCACTCCTTACTGCGATTCTTTAATTCCTCAATGACTCTAACCTTCTTGCGAATCTTACGCCCGTACCTCGGGCCAAACCTGCCTGCAGACCCGACCGTCTTAGTCCTTCCCATAACGTAGAGGGATTTAGTAATTGCTTTTAAAACTTTTGTATTATAATGGAGAAGTGAGGCTGCCCGGATTTGAACCGGGGTCTCGCGGTATTCTGCCAACGTTTTAAATCCTTTTCCGTCAACGCTTTTGGAGCGAAGCGAGAAAAGGGTTGGTCCCAAACCACGGGTCCTAGACCAGGCTAGACTACAGCCCCTTGTAGAATAAAATATTAGTTATTGTTTTTATAAAGTTTCGGTTAGATTTAATAAATAAGAATTAAGCCACAGGGATTAGAAATGCTTATATTCTTTTCCAAAACTATCAATTATTAATGTTAGTTTTTGATGTTCACGCTCATTTAGGTGCTGGCGCTTCAACAGCAACGAGTACTAAGGAAGGATTAATTAATTCATTAAAAGAGGCAGGAGTCAGTAAGGTTGTTGTGTTCCCAATAAGGAGTTATGATATGAGTGTTCAATACTCTGATTTAAATAATCAAGTAATGGATTTGCATAATGAGTTTCCTGATTTAATTATTCCTTTCATCAGGCTTGGACCAGGATTCACTAAAGCAGATTTATTAAAGCATCCTCTTACTCGAGGCGTAAAACTGCACTTTAATAATGATAAGTGGAACATGGAATCCTTAAGGAATGCATTAACAATAATTAAGGACACTGAATTAGTAGTGTTATTCCACTCTAATGCTGATTTAATGACTGAATTATTACTCCTCATTAAGGAGTTTAATTCTGTTAAATTCATTGCTGCTCATGCTGGCAGGAAGAAGTCTTACTTAAAGGCTTTTAAGGACTGTAAAAACCTTTATTTTGACACTTCAATTAAGACCAGTCCCTTCACACTTAAGATTCTGATGAGTATTGATGAGGATAGAATTCTCTTTGGCAGCGACTATCCTTTCTCAACACCATTAATTGAACGATTCAAGATAGAGCACACGCCTTACTTAACGCTGGAACAGAAAGAGAAGATATTGGGACTTAATGCTGATAAATTATTTCGAACAATAAATGCCAACAATAAAGAGTAAACTTTATATACCCTTTTCCTGTCCAAATCTTAACATGGAGTATATCTGTTTTAATTGCGGTGGAACAGTTAAGGCAGATGAAGTGGTGCGAAGAATAAGATGCCTTTACTGCGGAGGCAGGATACTATACAAGAAGAGGCCTAAAATCGTTAAGTCAGTGAAGGCAAGATAGAGATGAAGGCGATAATAAAAGTGCCGTTAAGCCATAACCAGAAACAATTAATCCATGACGCATTAAAACCAGACATGAGGGCAACGAAGCGGGCAAAGAGTGAAATAAGAATCAAGCCACGAGGATTAGAAATCCTTATAAAGGCAAGTGATGTGCCCTCACTACGCGCAAGCATGAACACATGCTTAAAATTATTGGAGACAAGTTTAAAGGTGATGAATAATGCCAGAACAGAAAATACCCGAGCAAGCAAGGGAAAACATAATGAAAATACAACAATACCAGCAGCAATTACAGGCATTAATGATTCAAAAACAAAACATACAAATCCGCCAGCAAGAAATAGATAACGCTCTAAAAGAATTAAAAAATAATCCTAAATCAACAGTTTATGAATTAGTAGGCAACATCCTAATAAAGAAGGCTCCTGTGGAGTTAACTAAATCATTAACTGATAAGAAAGACTTAACTGACTTAAGACTTGAAAGCATTGACAAGCAAATTGACAGGATAACTAATAAAGCTCAAAGCCTGCAGAAACAATTAACAAGCATTAAAGGGGGAGGCGCATAGTGATGACTGCATTAAGCACTCCTGAATTAACTGAAGCATTATCACTACTAAAGGAAGTAACTAATGACTCAGTAATCTCTAAAAACATACGAACCGCAACTGACTCATGCATTCAAATACTTGAAGAAGAAGGAAGTGAAATATCAATGAAGTGCGACAAGGCAATACAAGCATTGAACATCACTGAAGACCCTAACATTAACATGTATACTAAGACAAGGATATGGCAAGTAATCTCACTGCTAGAAACACAGATTTAAAGAATTCAAAAATATATCCCTTAAAATAGTAAAGGATTTAAGTATCAAGTAAGTTAACTTGATTCTATGAAAATGCGAATTAAAAGGATTAAGGAAAGATTCAGCAACAGTCCTAAGGAAAATGAAGCATCAGAAAGAAATGACGAAGGGTACATTGAATTAACTGAGAAACCGGCAGGCAAGCAGGCAAACATTTACGTCAGGTACTGCATTCTAGATGAATTCAGCGATGTTAAACCAATACTTGATTTCATGAGAGAAGGCTACTCAATCTGCATAGTAAAAATTAAATTACTGAAGGACAAGGACATTAATGAATTAAAAAGAGCTATAACAAAGATAAAGCGCGTATGCGACGTCATGGGAGGAAACGTTGTAGGCATGGACGAGGACTACTTAATAGCGAGCCCAAACTTTGTTAAGGTATTTAAAGGAAGTCTTGCTAAGACTTAAAAATAAATGATTGATAACGCAATTACTGATACTGACCGGGCAGACATAGTGATTCAGGGCCTGCCTTACTACATGACTTGCGGAGTGAAATCACCTAACGCTTACAAATCCTTTATTAAATCATTTAATTCACTGTCAAGTCTTAACATGCGAACCAGAGTGGACGTGTTTGATAAGTTCATAATAGCATGTCCAGACCCGATAAGTAACTACAATGAAATGGAAAGATGGATTAAGAAAAATAATAAAGGACAGCATTTCATATTCATTGGCGGCGAACACTTAATCACGCTTCCAGTTATTAAAGCCTTACGCCCAAAAAGAGTGTTAATATTTGACGCTCACGCAGACTATCATGACGAGTACAATGGCAGGAAAGAATCCTATGCCACTGTTACTCGAAGGATTTCAGAATTAGTTGATAAAGTTTACTTAACAGGAGTAAGGGACTTAACAATTGAAGAAATGAACTCATTAAAGAATTCTAATGTTGAACTAATAAGTATTAAGGACCTTGATAAGATTCCAAGCAGCGAATTATACATTAGTATTGACTTAGACATTCTAGACCCATCACACTGCCCTGAAGTTAGCACTCCAGTGCCTCTAGGAATATCAATGCATGATTTAGTAAATGCTTTAAAGACTGTATGCCTAAAAAATAATATCATAGGACTTGATGTTAATGAGTTAACATGTGACAAACCCGGGCTATCATCAATTAATGCCGCGGGAATCGTCATGAATTATCTATGGACGAGGAGGTGAGGGAGTAATGACAACTGGAACTGGTGAAATAACCATTCTTTACTTAATCACTGCAGCAGTGCTTGGAACATTATTCGCATTAGTACTTAGTATTAGGCGCATGATGAGCATGGAATTAAAGGAAGCAGAGATTGCGGAAACAGGTAAGAAATTAGAATTAAGAAGCATTGCCATTGAAGAGAAAATACTTGACTCTCAGAATAAGATACTGGCAGAGATAAGAATGTTAAAGCCTAAGAGAAAAAGGAAATAAATTCCCCTCCTAATTATTTTATTTTATATTACTAAATTAATTACCAGGCTTGCCGCGCAAGCACTCGTTAAGTAAGGCATTGCCGGGTAGAACTTGCCTCGCTTCCCAATAATTGTTAACACTGCAAGGGCAATTACTACCAAGTAAACAGTTAAGTAAGCTGCTGGCATGCCGAATGCCTGACCCATAACGCTGGAGAACAGTAATGTGAATGCTATATCGCCACCGCCAAGTATTGCCATTTCATCAGCATGCTTTATCATCAAGCCAGTGAAAATATTCTCCTTGCTCTGAGCTTTAGCCATTAATATCATGTGCTTAGTAATGAAGACTGAAATGTAATCATAAATACTTATTAATATTAATAGTACGAGCGCTGTCCACACATTAAATAATGGCATGAATAATGAGACTAAACCACCATAAATGAGTATCTCTGTTAAGTTATGAATGTATAAATCCTTTTCCTTAACTCTTAGTATGACGAGTACTGCTGCCACGAGTAATGCTGGAATGTTGCCAATAAGCAATGATAATGACACGCTAATGCATAAAATGATTGCAAGAGAAAACCATAATTTAAGGAATTTAGTGTACTTTAATTTAGTGAATACGTAGAAGATTACTGATACCATAATTATTGCCCCAATAAAGTAAGGAACTGAGAATTCTGCACTCATCTTGGGCGGTTCAATATTATAAGGTAACTCCACTTCCATGTAACTCTGAGTAACGTATAACCCGAAAAGCATTGTAATTATGAATAATGACAGCATGATTAACAAAGTGATAGGCTCGTATTTCATAATTCAATCATTTCTGGCTTAGGAGCATAGTTTAGAACTCTTAACTCGTAAATGCGTCCAAGAAGCATTAGTATCATCCTAGGATTACCATTGCACTTGCTTATTATCTCTCTTAACTCCTGCTTAGTGAACGGGCTCACGTCATCACTTTTATTCATTCTTGCTTCATTTAATCTCTTAATTATTAACTTTACTGCCTCATCATGCGTTAAGCGGGGTAATTTAATCCTCTTAGTCTTAACTCTCAGTAAAGGATTAATCCTTAAAAATCTCTTGTAATTCCTTTCAGTCAATGCAGTCACCATTATCACTTTCCCTTCAAGCAATTCACTCATTTCATCCAATAACTTGAATAAGTACTCATCATTCAATCCCTCGCTTAAGTCAAGATTATCAATGAACAAAGTCTTATTCCCAACCCTGACGTAATTATTCAACCTCTTAGCAAGCATTTCATCAAACAATAAGAAATCCTTCTTTGACTTTAACCTCTTATGAACGCGCTTTAAGTAATGCGTCTTCCCCAGTCCAGGCTCACCTGTAAATATTATAAGCCTTTTACTCTTAATTGTCTCCTTAATTTCCTTAGCAGCTCTTTTAACGAATTCCTCATTAATTAAGTCCTCTTCTTCCCGCGGCACTATTTGAATAAAAGGATTCATTAACTCTTTATTATGAACGTGAATAATAAAAAGATTACTCTCACCTTCTTTTAATATGCATGTTAATCACTTCAGGCCCTAATAATTCGCCCATAATCATGCGCATTGGAATAACCTCGAAAGGGGTTGGTCCAGGATTCGTTAACTCAATTATTAATTGTAATGGATTCTTAATTCCTAATCCATGATGTAAGTAATGATGCGTTAAATGCTTTATAATCAAACCTCTTAATAACTCCTTTCTTTCAAACCTGGCTGTTAATGCTTGTGCCACGCCAACGAATTCATATGTTTGTATAATAACGCTTTCACCAGGTTTTAAGAGATAATAATTTAATTCTTCACATTCCTTTAAAGAATCTTGAATTAACTTAATTAATGCCATATTAACTGGTTTTTTTATAATTTCTTTAAGGAATTTATCATTCAAGTGTAAACTGTAACAATTTCTCTTTAATGATTCCTTAATGAATGGTTTAATTATTAAGTGCTCTAAATCCATTAATTTTAGAAAAAAACAATCTGGCAATTCACCTTGAGGTATTTCATCTATTGATTTAATCCCTGATATGATTTCGTCAGTGTAACTCTCAAGCATAAAAGATTATTTCTTCTTTTTCTTCTTTACTTTTTTCTTCTTAACTGGCTTTTTCTTTGGTTTTGGTATACAACACCCGCATCCCATGAATATATTTAAGGATTAATTGGATTATAAACTTTCTTCATCTATTCTTTTAGTGCAAAATAATTAATCCATCCGCGCTCAACTTTTCCATTTATTATTCTGAAACCAGCATCTTCAATTAATTCTTTAAACTCGCTTGCCGAGTAATTCTTGAAGAATATTTCTTTATCATCATGCTGTAAGGATTTATATGGGGATTTATAGAAACCCTCTCCACTTCCTTGTTTAACGCAGATAAACATTAAACCATTCTTTTTCAAGACCCTGCAGAATTCATTTAAGGTCTGTTTAGAATGCTCTTCTGGTATGTGAAGAAATGAACCGCAAGCCCATAAACCGTCATAACTATTATTCCTGAAACTTGAATTCATCATGTCCTCATTATAGAACAATGCTTTCGGTGCATTATTTCTCGCTATCTCTAATAACTTCTCGCTTAAGTCAATCCCGGTTACTTCAAGCCCGTGTTCTGATAAGTACTTAGCGTCTCTTCCATGACCGCATCCAGCATCAAGCACTTTGCCGTTCACGTTTTCAATGAAGTAATCAAGAAATTCTTTAACAACACTTATTGATTTATTCACTTCTGCGTAGTCTTCGTAAATTTCATCATACACATTAATTGTCTTGGCTATCCGTTCATCAAACATGACGGTTGTTAATAATTAATTTAATTAAAAAGATTTATATTGTCCATGACTGAGAAGAGAAATTATTTTAAATAATAGAATCATTACTTTTTAATTAATGAATGATGAAAAGAAGTGCATCATTATTTGTGAAGACATAATCACTTTTCCTAATCCTGAAAGATTCTTAAACAAGATTATTTCAATGATGTACAAGGAAACTGGAGGAGGAGTGCCAAAAAATCGTTTGCTGCCAGGCATTAATGATTATCAAAACAGGTTTAACATCAAGTATTTTGAAATTATTGAAGATGATGAAGGAAAGCTAAAGTCTGCTGATTTGGAAAAAGTGATTTGGAATCTTGCAAGAGACTTCTGCATTAAATTTGAAGGAGATAATGTTAAACCAACTTCTTGGGGTGAGTTAAAAGCAAGTTATCATAATTTCATGAAAGAAGAAAAGGAAGAGATTCTGAAATTATTCGGATATTAATCATTTTTAACCAGTTCCGCAACATTTTTTATATTAATCATTGTAAATTAAGGCTTAATGGAAGGCGAGCCTGAGAATTTAAATGAAATGCTTGAAAAAATTAAGACTGAAGGTCAGGAAATCTCAGTAGATGAGGCAATGAAGTGGATAACTGATACAGTGCTTCAGGAACAATTAATAATAATTAATTCATTAGCTGGAGCATTCTTTAAATTAAATAAAACCAAACCAAAGGGTTTATTAGACTTCAGTGACAAGGAAGCCATTGATTCAGTTGTTAAAAAATTAACATTCATTAATGGAAAAATCATGGCCCTGTCTTTCATATTAAAGAATTCATATGACCTTCAACAAAACCCTGATAAATATCATATATGGAAGGCAACGTATAAGGGTAATCCGCTTTATCATATTGAATTAAAGAAAGCTAATAAAGAACTAGTACCTAATAAAGGTCCTGATAGTTTTTACTTGTAATCCTTAATTAACCCTGTTAAATGATTTATGTAGGCTTGCGCGTAATTCATGTAATCGCTCGTGATTGCTTTATCCACTTCCACTACATACTCATTAAAATAAGTCATCTTAATCTCTGTTAATTCATCCACGCTGAGATAATCTTGTAGCAGGGTTACTTCTAAGTCACGAACTTCCTTATTAATTTCTAGTAATAATCCACTATCATTTGTCATGATTTTTTTTAACCGCACTCCTATTATAAATAATTTTCTCTTCTCGAAACATTTTTTACATTAATCATTGTAAATTAAGGTTTAATGAAAGGCGAGTTCATTGTTATCACTAACGCGGTAAGGGAGCGGGTACATGAAGTTGTGAAAGAGTTTTACAATTACAGGACTGGTGATTTAGGATTGCTGCATCCATTAATTACTAAACTCTTTTCTAATTTGGAACGTAATCTTGATGATTATTTGAAAGCTAAGTACGGGACGAGTGAAGTGAAGTCAGATGGTTACTGGCCGCGCCTGATTTTAAAAAGCGGTGAATCATACGGTTTATACATTCATGATAAAGAAGACGTGCCAGTACTAATGTTTGGAGGTAATTTATCGCGCGGGTGTAAAGATGGATTAGGTTACTTCTTAATTACTTTAAAGGAGGATGAGTTCATCAGGATTAATGGAACAAGCATCCTTAAAGTCATTGAAGGCGTTACTGAAGTGTATAACCTTAATGGGTTTGAATTAAGTGTTAGTGAAGACAAATTCAAGGATGCCATTTATTATCTGTGGAAAGGACTGTGCCGTTTTAGCTTTTCAAATGACCGGACTATTGAACTTGAATTAGAGTACGCTCCCAGACGCATAAAAGATTGCATGGTGTACTAAATTATTTTTATCATTTCAGTCAAATACTTATTTATATTTGAATTATGAAGATGGTCTGTTATTAAATTAATAAGAGTATTAACCTCGGTTACAGCCACGCTTCTAAGTTCAGGCTTAACACTTGCTTTAACAACGCTTAAAGAATTATATCTTGAATACCCGTTTTCCTGGAATAAGAAGTATAATAAGCCCTCATCATTGTTTTTTGGAGTAAAAACTAATAAGTATTTATCCTGCTGTTCAAAACCCTCTCCTGAATTCACAATCTTCTCTCTTAGATTATCAGACAAATCATCACTTTTAATAATCATATCGTAAAGGTCCAGCACGCTGTTACGGGTGAAATATTTTTCAACATTAATCTTCACTTCATATGTTAATAAACCTTCATTTATTGCTTCATGGACTTCTGGCAATGGCTCTGCAGGGACGCGTTCTTTTTTTATGCTTTTAATTAAACTAAGTATATTCTCTTTACAATTTATTACATGATTCAAAACTTTTTCAATAGTTTGTTTATCATCATAAAAATCTGACTCTGAAAATCCTGATTGATTAATAATATCTAATGTCATTTCACAGTTCCTCATCACTTTATCACAGTAATCCGAATAGTGAATAGCGCGCTTTTTCAGTTCAGCAGAATACGTTTTAAATGACATATCTCCTTTCTTTGTTTGTGAAGAAATATAATCCATGAACTCCTTATCAGTAAGTAACACAGAAGCTAATTCATGTACTACATCCCCCATGGAATCTAGATTTTCCTTCTTAGAAAAATAACTATAATCATCAATTGGTTGCATAAAATAATTCTTGAAAATAATACCTTATATACTTTTCGTTATGAAAAATTTTATAAATGACTCTCCTGTATAATTCTTCTAATGGACGCTAAGCGTGAGTGCCGGACAGTGCAGTAATGATTCTAAGAGGCGTTATCCTTGACTAAAAAAATATTAAAAAGTAACTCCAAGTTAGGACGGGAACTTGATTTATATTTTACAAATGACGTTATTGGCAAGGGACTGCCTTTACTAACCCCTAAAGGAGCAACAATAAAAAGAGAGCTTGAAAGATTCATCGAGGATGAAGAATTAAAAAGAGGTTACATGCATACAGACACGCCTGTACTGTCAAAAACTGATTTATACAAGATTTCAGGGCACTTAGATCATTACAGGGATGACATGTTTATATTCAATATAAGAGGTGAAGAATTCGCTTTAAGACCAATGACTTGTCCTTTCCAATTCATGATTTACAAGAACAAGCAGAGAAGTTACAGGGAATTACCAATAAAATACGCTGAAACTTCAATTCTATTCAGGAATGAGAAGAAAGGAGAGTTAATGGGTTTAACGCGCTTAAGGCAATTCACTCTGGCAGATGCGCATGTAATCTGCAGACCAGACCAGTTAGAAGAAGAGTTCAAGAATGTTTTAGAATTAAATAATTACATAATGAAAACACTTAAGATTGAAGACGTCTGGTACCAATTCTCAAAATGGAACCCTAAGGATAAGAAGAAGTACGTTGATAATCCTAAAGCGTGGAGGGAAAGCCAAGCAGCCATGAAGAGAATACTGGATAAGTTAAAGTTAAAATATGTTGAAGCAGATGGTAAAGCAGCTTTTTACGGGCCTAAATTAGACACTCAGTACAAGAATGTTTTCGGCAAAGAGGATACTTTAATAACTGTTCAAATAGACTTCGCCCTGCCTGAAAAATTTAATTTAACTTATGTGAATAAAGATAATAAACTTCAGAGGCCAATGATTATTCACCGCTCATCAATTGGTTGCTTTGAAAGAACAATAGCTTACCTCCTGGAGAAAACGCAGGGGAACCTTCCATTATGGCTTTCGCCTATCCAAGTTAAAGTGATAAGTTTCATGAGCAAGAATGATAAAAAATCAGAAGAAGTTGCAGGGATGTTTAAGGATGAAGGATTAAGAGTTGAAACTGACTTAAGAGAACAGCACATTAATGCCAAGGTCAGGGAAGCGGAGTTAATGAAAGTACCTTACATTCTTGTCATCGGAGATAAGGAAGAGAAAACCAACACGTTAGCCGTCAGGAAGAAAGGCAGTAAACCAGAATTCGGAGTGAAAATAAAAAACTTCATTAAGCAGTTAAAGAATGAGATTAAAGAAAGAAAATGAATTACTTACTCATCATCTTCTTCGTATAACTTATATATTTCAAAGAAATCATAAATACTAACGCACTTTTTGAATGATTTTTTCTTAATCTCTTCAAGTTCAATGATTTGCTCTATGCGTGATTTTTCCAGCAACTCTTTTGGTTTCTTCTCTGAGTCCTTTTCATAATCATTAGTCATAATAATTATTTAATTCATTTTTTGCTTTTAATAAATGTTTATGTAGCTGAATATTTCAATTGTTTAATGAATTTTAACTGCTTTTCAATGCTTCTTTCAAGTCCATTAAATAATTTTTTAACACCAAATGACTTTATTACATTAGGAATCCTGATGCCTGCAAAGTAGTCTCTTCCAACCTTATCAACCATCCCAACAATGCTTTTAAAACAGGCTTTTAATAACTGGATTTTTAATGAAGTCATATTCTTGAAAATGTATGACTCCTCATTTTCAAAAGATGTGAACTTAACTGGCACAAAGAATTGCGGCACCATCATGTTTTTAAAATTCTTTGTTTTATCCACGAGATTAATTGATGCTCTAATATCATTCTCTGTTTCTCCAGGCAACCCAATCATCATTGTTGAACAAGTAAACCAGTCAACTTTATCGGTTATCTTGAGTGATTCATATACTATGTCAGCCCAGTCCTCTTTCAAATTAGGAAACTTCTTGCCCCTCATAGTCTTGCATAAAAGCCTGTCACTGCCTGTTTCAATGCCTGGCTGGAAGCCAAAAAACTTCGCTCCTCTTGATTTTAATAACTTGTCAAGTTTGAATATTAAGTCAGGATTAGAGTATACCGCGCTATGAGAACCGTGGACGGGTTGTAAGTCACTTAAGCCCTTAACATCATAGCACTCCTTGAATAAGTTGAGAACTGCATCTGTATCTGGTATAAATTTTTTATGCTTGTACAGCAGGAAGTCTTCTGCGCGTAATGAAATATTCCTTTGTCCTTCTTGTATGTTATTCTTAATGCTTTCTTTTATGTTCTCTATTGGCACGTTGCGGATGCCTCCTGACAGTGTTGTTGAGCAGAACTTGCATCCCCGCCCGCACCCCCTGGCTATTTCCACTGCTCCGAGAACGCTGGCATGAGTTATTGGCATGATTTCATCAGCCTTAGGCCGTGCTCCATTAACTATTAAGCCATAATTTTCAGGATTAATTATTAAATCAGGCAAGGTCTTCTCTGCTTCACCGAGGAATAAGTGGTCAATATTGAATTCCTTTTCCTTGTTTATTAAACGCCATGCGCCCTGCCCTCCAACAATTACTTTAAAGCCGTACTTCTGTTTTAAGTTCTTAATCGTATTCATTAAGCGCTCGAATTCAATTTCCAGAAATGTTTTGCCGCGCCAGAATATTTTAAATAACTGGCTTGTGGGCCCCTTGCCAACAGGGTCCACGCATGAAACGCAGACGAATTTTGTTTTTTCATTAACCTGTTTCTTCAAGTCATTTGAGTGAACGTAACTGCAATTAATGCCTGCTCGTAATAACACGGTTTCGCATACGCGCAGTCCGATTGGGGCTAAATCCTTTCTTTGCTTTACTATTGTTTTAAAGAATATGTTAGTAAGCCAGTTCTTTGCAAAGCATGGAATAAAACCTGCATAGATAAAGCTTCGGAAGTTGCTTGTCTGAGTCCTGTCTGCTGTCAGGATTACTTCATTACCTTTCATTAATTCATTAAAAATGGTGGTGTTTATAAGTATTATTATAAATAAGTATTATTATAAAAAAAATGAAAGAAAGTCGTTTTCTACTTGTATGCTACTATATTCAGGCTTTCTATTGGCAGTCCAGTGTCTAATTTGTCTGATAAACCCTTTATTTTGAATCCAGCGTTCTTTATGATTTTCAAGTAGTCATTCTTTAGTAATGCTCCGCTCACACATCCTGCTAATAAGTTCTCGTCATTTTTTTGTTCTTCACTTAATTCTTTTAGCAGCACGATGTCTGAGATGTACATTCTGCCGTCTTGTTTTAATACTCTGTAGGCTTCTTTATAGACTTTTTCTTTGTCCGGTGCAAGATTGATTACGCAGTTGCTTATTATCACATCTATCGAATCACTATCCACTGGTAAACTCTCAATATCCCCTAATCTGAATTCAACGTTTTTGTATCCTCCTTTTAACGCGTTCTCTTCTGCTTTTTTAATCATTTCCTCTGTCATGTCCACTCCAATCACGTATCCCTTATCTCCTACCTTGCTTGCTGCCAGGAATGCGTCAAAACCCCTGCCTGAGCCTAAGTCAAGTACTGTTTCCCCCTTTTTAAACTCCCCCAAGGCTGTTGGGTTGCCACACCCGAGTCCCATGTTAGCGCCTCTTGGCACTGAATTCAGTTCTTTTTGCGTGTACCCCATCTCTTTTAACTGGTCTTCTATTGAACAACTGCTTTGACTGCACCCGCATCCGCAATCGCTTATCGCCACTCTTGCATACGCTTTCTTTACTATTTTTTTTACTTCGTCATTTTTCATTTTTTTTCACCTCCCTGCAACAACTTTTTATTCCGAAATCTGTTAAGATTTTTCTTACTTCATCATTTTTGATGCTGTATATTATATTCCTGCCACGCCTCTCGTATTTTAGTATGCCTGCTTCCACAAGCACTTTTAAGTGTCTTGAAATGGTTGTCTGATCTCTTTTTGTTTTTGATGTGAAATCGCATGCGCAGAAATCCCTACCTAAGAGGCATTGCAATACCTTCAGCCTTGACCCATCCCCCAATGCCTTGAAGAACTTAACTTTATTCCGAATCATAATATATGTATGTATGTACATATTTAAATATGTTTTGGTGTGTGAAAAGAATTTTTGTTGTATAATAAAATTTATAAAGGATTAATTTTAGACTTATCCCTTATGTCAAAGAAAAAAGAGAAAAAAATCCAGTCATTATTATATGATAAATTACGTGAAGTTAATCAGGCAAAGATTGAACAATCAAGAATTGCTTTAAAAAAGGCAAGCAATTTATTCAGTAATCTGAGCGATATTGATGATATGTATAATTTAACTTACATGGATGATTCTGATTTTATTGAGAAATTAGATAAAAAGTTTGATAAGTATATTTATTTTAAGAAAATCTTTAATCTTCATCAGAATATGGATTTGAATAAACCTTTCTTAATTAAGTATAAAATTATGGCAGACGAATTAAAAAAATATGGTGATTTAAGGTTTGTAGATGAATTCCTAAAAAATGATAAGGTAAAAAATTGGGGTGTGGAATTAAATAAGGAACTGGTTTGGTTAAAAAAAGTTGAACCCTCATTTTATAGATATAGAGAATATGATAATGATTGTATTATGTTTCGTATATGTGATTTTGATATTGCTGGTTTAAGAAAAGAATATTATCCGGCCAATATTCTTAAGGGAATTAATTATCTTGAAAATGGTAATAAAACGTTTCATGCAAAGATTGGCTATATTTTAGAAGAAATAATTAAAGGTGATATTACTTTTTTTAATAAAAAATTATCTGAATTAAGTGAAGATGATGAATTAGAATCCAAGATAATAAATTCAATTAAAGAATATATCATGATTAATAATAAGTATTCTAATAAAATTAACAAACCAGTATGCCCGCTTTGCTATAATGAATTATCTGTTGATGTGGAATTAAATTCTTGTTTGTATTGTTCATCTGACATTCAGGCTGAAGAAACATTATCAGTTGAGAATCCAAATATTTATTAAATAATAATACTGAGGATAGTATTATGAAAAGATTAACTCTTAAACAATTAGGTGATATTTTAGAAGAAGGTCTTACTGAGGAACTTCAATTTAATGGAGAAGTCCATGTTCATAAGCCTGATATCTTAGAGTATGCTGGTAGAATGTCGCTTATCCCGATTAAAAAAAATGAGTATAAACTTGAACTTGGAGATAGTGGAGTCTTTTATTTTAAAACCAGAGGTCAATTTAAAATAGAATATGAACATAAAGATTTTAATTGGCATGGAGGGCTTCAGGATAAAGGAGTTACAGAAGAACATTTTGAAAAACATAAATATCCAAAAGGCATAAAAGCACTGATAGATATTCAACCTGACTCTGTTTTAGAAATCATGAACTTAACAGATATAAAATACTAAATGCTGTGCTGACACCTTAACTTTTCGTAGGCATGTTAATAATTAGAAAAGTATTTAAATTATTTTCTTACTATTAGTATTTCATGTTAAAATATATTTTAAAGCCAAGACAAGACTTTCTGGAAAAAATAAAGGATCAAGGAGGGAATCTGAATATGATTACTGAATCAGAAACAATATATGGATTATTAAAAAGTAGACATGAGTCTGAAGAAGGTATTATAGCATACATGTTTCGGGTGCCAGATCAGATTATTGAATTCGAGTTAGAAAATAAATTAAATGACGAAATTTATCATTTCTTAAAAGATTATTGGAATATTGAAGAAAAATAAAAGTAAGTCTAAAAACCCTTAAATATTCATGGGAGTTTCAGATTTTTATGAGGATTCTTTGCTGGCATGTGAATAGTATTAAGTGGAGGCCTGTGAAAGAGATTAAAGCGATTAGCGAGCCTGCAGCAGAAGGAAAGTGGAGTGAAGTCAAGGACTGCATTGCATGCCTCACAGCGTTCGAGAAGCGTGACGAGGAGAACCCTGAGATAATCAGTCAGGCTGTTGGCGGCATAAAAGAAGTCACGGGTCAAGTCAAGGTCATGAGAGTCGTCTTATACCCTTACGCTCACTTAAGCAATGAATTAAGCAGTGCAGGATTTGCCAAAGAAAAATTAAATGAATTAAAGAAGGCATTAGAGAAAGAAGGATTTGAAGTGCATAAGTCACCGTTCGGCTGGTATAAGGAATTCATAGTTCACTGCAAAGGACACCCGCTTGCTGAAGCGAACAGGACATACTAATACTTCTTGTAAAGAGTTACTTTAATCAACTTCCTCTTAGAGCGCGCTCCTTTTAATATGAAAATATAATTCTTAGGCACGCCGAAGAATTGTGACAGGACTTCCATTAACTCCACATTAGCCTTTCCCTTAACAGGTCTTGAAATCAGTTTCACTTCAAGCAAATCCTCCTCTAATTTACTCTTCTTAATTGACTGCTCCCCGCTGCCAGGCTTAACCAGGATTTTTATTGTCTTCTCAAGACTTTTTCCCTTTAATGAATGAGAACCCATAAACAGTGAATAAACCTCCTATTATCCCAGTAATTAATGCATCATTATAATAATTAAATAATTGATAAGTAACAAACGCTGTTACCGCTAACACTAAATCAATTAATAACAGTCTCTTAAACCATTTCTTGCGCTTGAATTCAAGAGTGACCAGCGAGCCGAACGGAAGGTTCATAACGCACAGGGAAATAATAATTAATAAACCAGCACTAACATTAAGAAGGTAAGAAGAACTCATTAATGCACCGCTAACGAGCGCGAAGTCAACATAGCCAAGCTTTGAGAACTTAGAAGCAATCATTAAGGTAAAATAACCTAAAGCGTAACCAATCAGGAAATTAATAAGTGAATCACTGCATGCGTAAAGGACTAGCAAACTAATGAATAAACAGAAAGCGCCGATAATAACTCTTAAAGCCCACTCCTTGCCCTTAACTTCATCAATAGTGAACTTAACAATGAAGCCGCCCAGAAGAATTGAAGAACAGGCAGTTAATAAAAGAATGATGAAGTTAATCATTAAATTATTTAACCCTCTTCCTTTTTTTAAATCTTTCAATCAACCCGAAAGCAAAGCCTGCAATAAATCCTCCGAAATGAGCGACATGCGCTATATTATAAAGATTTGCAGCGCTTAATATGAACTCGCCCAAAGCAATTAAAGGCCCTGCAACGAGGACTGGCATTGGAATACTAATGAATCCTAAAGGCATTAGGATTCTCAGTTTTGGCTTAATAATGACTAATGAGCCAATCAAACCGTAAACAAAACCTGAAATCCCTACAGCACTGCTGTCAGGGAATAAAAACATGAAAGCAAAATTGGCAATGGTAACGCTTGCAATGAATAATAAAACCATGAACTTAGACCCTGACTCACTCTCCAAAGCAGTGCCGAAAAAGAATAAGGCAAACAAGTTGAAAAGCAAGTGAGCCCACCCCCTGTGAAGAAAGGCAGCAGTAATGATAACCAAAGGATTAACGCTGAAGTTATCAGCACTAATGGACAGCAAATCAATGATTGAAGGGAATAATGATGAAAAGAAGAACAGGATGATGCAGATAAGTATTAAAGAAATAGTTACTGGCTTAACATTAATTTCAAGTTCAGTCATGACATCATTTCTTCCTACTCTTCTTCTTTAATGGCTTACCATATTCTTTAATGATTTCATTAATAGTCTTATCTTTAATGCTTTCAGCACAGGACTCGCAGATGCAGACGTACTTCCCCTTATCAACTATCACTCTCACTGCCTTATAATCATTGCAGATACTGCAATTATCATCCTGAAAAGCCCTTGTTATTTGAGCCACAAAGATTTATAATTCACTAATATTTATTAAATCTTTCAATGGACTTTAATTTAATAATCACTAGTTTCAGAGGCGAGCAAAGAGAATTACTCAGAGCACTAAAAGATAAAGGCAAATTCAAAGGAACATCCTTCAGGGATGTGATTACAGGCTTTGTTGATGATACTCAATCATTAATGGATGAATTAGAAAAAGACCTGCCCTTATGCCTTTCACGAGTCATCATTATTAATGAATTATTCAAGTTCAAGGACGTGAAGTCACTAATTAAGGAATTAAAAGAAAGAATATTGAATTACGCTGACACTGTTAAGAAGTACAAATCCTTCCGCATCACTGTTGAGCGCAGAGGACATAAAGGCATGATTAACAGCCATGAATTAGAAAAGGAATTAGGAGAAGTCATTTATGAAAAAACAAAAGTAAGCGTTGACCTGGAAGAGCCTGAAGTCAAGTTAGTAATCGAACTCCTTGATAATTACTGCGGGATTGCATTAATAACAAAAGAACTAAGCAGTAAGTACGTATTCATAAAAGCTTGACGCCGAACTTCCCTGTAAGCGGCACGAACGCGAATAAACCAAGCAATTCTTTAATAATCCTGCCTTTATCCTTCTTAATTACAGTCATTTCCTGACTCATCCCCTTACCAACAGGGATGACTAATACTCCTCCATCCTTTAACTGCCTGATTAATGGTTCAGGAATTACTGGCGCAGCACACGTAACAATTATCTTATCAAAAGGAGCTTTATCAGGCAACCCTTCACCGCCATCCATACAATATATATTAACGTTATAACCAGCTCTTAGTAAATTATTCTTAGCGAACTCGTACACCTCCCTGATTATTTCAATAGTGTGAACTTCACCCTTAATAATGGATTCCATGAGAATTGCTGCCTGGTAACCAGAACCTGACCCTATTTCAAGAATCCTGTCACCCTTCATAGGGTTCAAGGCTTCAGTCATTATTGCAATAGTTGTTGGCTGACTAATAGTCTGATTACTAAGTATTGGCAATGGCTCATCAATATAAGCTGATGCCCTATTCTTATCAAGCAAGAATTCCTCGCGCCTGACTTTGCGGAAAGCCTTAATGATTCTTGGAGTCTTAAGCACTCCAACTGTAACTAAATAATCAACCAGTTTACTGCGCTGCTTATTAAATTCTTTCATTGAATAAATATTTATAAGTCAGGACTTAATTATTAATGTTTATGATTGAAGAATTCCTTAAAGACTTGAAATACTTAATTGGTGCTGGAGGAGTATTATTCACTGCTGGAATGCTGCTGCAGAACACGGCATTATTCGTGACTGGATTCTGCTTTATCGGCTTAACCTGCATAATAGAGGAAAACACCAGGAATGCTTATGAGCACGCGAAATCCAAATGTTTATAAGAAAAAAACTGCAGGAATAATTAAGTAATGATTGAATTCGTATTATTTTTTACTGCAATACTCATCCCAAATATTTTCAGGCAACTCTGCTATCTCAAGGCTTATAAGAAGTCAAAGTCTTTTGGCTTCTGCGTTAGTCCAGAGACAAAGGGAATGCATAAAAGGAAGTGGCTGCCTTGGAGCGGGATACTGGAGGAATTAGGCTGGGCAAGTCTCTGGTCTTTCTTCTGGTACATTATTGGATGGCAATGGCTTGCTTTCGGCTGGGTTAGTGACGCCCTGCTTGACTGCGCTATTGCTTACTCATGGACGCGTAAGAAGAGGAAGCCTAAAATATTATTTGCAGGCGCGAGAGGCGCGTTCTTCGTAAGAGAAGTATTACTGCCTTACCTGATTATCGGACCATTATTATGGATTTCAGGACTTAACATATACGTTTACGCTGTTGCATCTTCAATTACAGGATTATTAATCTTCTTAAAAACCTGATTTCAATGATATGCTGACCGCACTCTTACTGTTTTCTTATTTTTCATTAAAAGGCCAAGCAATGACATGATTACTCCGCCAATAAACGCCCCTGAAATCCATAAACTAAGCGCTGCACTCCATGATACATTATCCACCAATAAACCAGTCATTACACCAGTCAATGCAGCGCCAATATACCCCCAGCCATCAATGAATCCTGTAGCGAATGCTGCTGCCTTCCTTGTTCCGAAATCCATTGGCATGGTTGTAGTCATTAAGGACAGCGGACCATAAATTAAGAAACCAATTAATGCAAGCAATAAAGTGCTTAGAAACTGATTGTCAGATGGCGTTACCGCAAACATCCAGCAAACAAAAGCAAGGCTTAATAACATTATTGCTGCCACTGGCGCCCTGCTGGTTTTAAAGAATTTATCAGTCACCCACCCCACGAATAATACGCCAACAGAACCCGTTAAAGGTATTAACACTGTTTTAATAGCTGCCATTGTAATCCCTGCTTTTTGAACTTCAATCAAGTAAGTTGGAGCCCAACTCATGAAACCAAACCTTACAATGTTTAAACAAAACAATGCAAGAGCAGTAGCCCACACCCGCTTCATTCTTATAACTATTTTTAAAATATTAAGTAAACCAATGTACTCATCCCTTGCTGTTTTACTTGCTTTCCTCCCGTTAACCTCATCCTCTATTGTAGGCAAACCCACTTCTTCAGGAGCATTCCTAATTCTTAAAACCCAGTGCACGCTTAATAATAGAAGTATTATTGCGGGAATCCAGAACACCCACTTCCAGCCAAGGATTGCTATAATAAAACCTGACAGTGCAATAGTGACTGCACCGCCAAACAAGTATGAAGTCCCTATAACCCCTGAAGCCTTTCCTCTCTGCCTTATATTAAACCAGTTAGCTATCGTCTTAACTATCGGCCCCCAACCCATTGACAGGAAAAAACCATTAAGACTCCATACCAGTATCATGGCTCCGAGAACCCCATTCGTAAAACCAAATAAGATATTCATGATTGCGGAAAAAAGCATTCCAACGAATACTAACTTCCTTGCTCCAACTTTATCACCAATCACTGCGTTTATGAACTGCCCTGCAGCATAAGTAATGAAAAACCCTGTTAGAATCATCCCCATCATCGTCTTCGTGAATCCAAACTCATTCATGATTCCGGGAAGAGCAACTGACATGTTCATCCTGCAAAGATAAAACGCGGCGTAAGAAATCCAGATAGTTAATAATATTCTCTTTCTCCAATACTTAAATTTTGATGCCATTATTAAAGACATTATTTTACATCAGTCATTATTTTAATAATTGTCGAATTTAAGTAAAATTTTTAAATCATATATTATATATAACAAGACATGAAGGTTTACGAGCCAGGAGAGGATTCAGGCTTGCTGGAGAAGCAGGTGGAGAAACTAGCACGAGGAGAAGTATTGGACATGGGCACTGGCTCAGGAATACTTGTTAAGGCAGCGTTAAGGAATAAGGATACTAATAGTGTTACGGGCGCTGACATTAACCCTTACGCTGTTGAGCACTGCAGGAAGAAAATTAAGAAAGCAAGGTTCGTGCAGTCAGATTTATTTGAAAATATTAAGGATAAGTATGACATAATTACTTTTAACCCGCCTTACCTGCCTGAAGAGAAGAAGGAGGATTTGGAAACAGCGTTAATGACGACTGGCGGCTATAAAGGTTATGAGTTGCTGGTGAAGTTCTTAAAGCAGGCAAAAAAGCATCTTAAAAAGGATGGATTCATTATCACTGCCTTCAGCACGCTGACAAGTTCTGAAGAAGTGTTCAATGAAGCAAGAGGATTAGGTTATGAGTCAGAAGTTCTTGACTCAAAGAAAATGTTTTTCGAAAAATTGTACTGCGTTAAGTTTTCATTTAAGTAATTCTTTTCTTTATTATACTCATTACTTCCTGCGGCTTCTTTGTTGAGAAAACGAATTCATCAAATGTTCCATTCCTTAATGTTAGTACTATGCGAGGCACTCCATAAACATTGAAGACATGCCTCCATCTCTTCTTAACGTAGCCTAAACGGATGCCCCACCCACCATACCACCAGTTCGAAACGTTATCATGATAGGTTTTCTTAATATTCTTAAAAGGAGTGGTGTACTTGATTAATCCGTAACTAACAATTATGGATTCTTTAGTAATCTTAATCCTTAATGTACTAAAGTTTAGTACTAATGCGAGGAAAATGAAAAACATGATTAAGAAAAACCAGTTAAGAGACAGCGCTATTAATGCAAGATTAATGAATAAATATAAAAACATGAATGCAAGAATGAATAACGTAATTGAAGTAACTTTCATGAAAATACTTTCTTCATATAACATAAATAAAGAAATGACGAATAGGAATAAAAGAATTATGATTATTACTGCGTTAAGTTCTTCAAAAAAATTTATAAAACATTACTTAATCAATCCTGAATTGTGAATGACTTAAACTTCTTCATTAAAGCATATAATTACATGTTAAACAGTATTGATGAATCATTAAATAAGATTGATGATGGCGTGATAAGAGACTGTCTTGAATTATTAAGCAACGGGGTTAAGGAAAAGAGAATAACAGTTAATGGTTCAGGAAGATCCCTATTAAGCGTTTTATTATTCAATGACTCAGCAGAGAATTGGTATGGCACTAGGGTAAGCCAGGTTAATAATGCTAATTTAAGACCATTAATCAAGGAAGACATATTCATAAGTAATTCAAGGTCAGGCAGCGGGAGAACATTAAAGGATGCCTTATTCGCGAATAAGAAAGAACTGAAAACAGTGTTCATAACCAGTAATGAAAAATTAATTAATGCATTTGATTACGTAATATTAATCCCGAAAAATGATGAACGAGTAAAGGATTACTCACTGTTAGGCACTGAATTCGAGCAGGCAAGCGCGGTACTATGCTCATGCCTCGGACAGGCATTCAATGAAGATAATAAAATAAACTCATATGAAGAAACGCGTGACCGCATAATTAATGAAATGAAAACAAACCTTGCTAACTTAACAGAACAAGCAGACTCAATTAATAATTTCAATGAAATAATTAATAACTACTTAATTAATGATAAAAACGTTTACTTCATTGGATTAGGAACTAATGAAATAATCTCAAGGGTTGCCGCCATAAGGTATGGTCACTTAAGTAATGAAGAGAAAGACTTAAGAGTGATTTATGAAGGGCACTGGAAGAGCAGGAAAAAAGAAGATTTATGCATACTCATTAGTGGCAGCGGTGAAACAAGCCAGATAATAACTTATGCAGAGCAGGCATTAGAAACTGGAATGAACGTGTTTGGGATAACCTCATTTAATGATTCAATGCTGGGCGAATTAACAAGACCTTACGGTAACTTAATAATAACTGGAAGAGAATGGGCTGAAAGTGATTATAACACGTCAATTACTGATATGAAAAGCAAATTCCTGCCATTATTCGAGTTAAACACTTACTTAACGCTTGACTCATTACTCGCATTAATAGCTAAGAGTAATGGGATAACAGAGGATGACATGAAGAGAACGCACAGGGATGAGGAGTTAGAATGAATAATGTTTTGAAAAGTTATCTGGAATTCCTTGAGCAGGCAGATAAAAACTTTATTTACGCATTTAACAATGCATTAAAGAGAGGGCTTGACAGGGATGGAAGAGTTCTTGAATTCTTATTACTGGAATGCACGAATAATAAGTTAAAGGAATTTGGCAATAACTTTTATGGATTAACTGAACTCAATAAAGAGCAGGAAAGAATATATGAAGGATTCCTGCAAGAAGCGGACCAGGAGTTAATAGAAATAATTTACAAAGGATTATACGCATCAAAAAGTTTTAAGACTAAACTCATAACTGGATTAATCAGGAATACGAAAATGATTTACGAAAAGAATTTTAAACAGTCACTAAAGATAAGAAGACCAGAATTAAAGAAAATGCAACGCGTCAGGCCAAGGAGGAGAGGAGTTATTTTCACAGGAAATCTTGATTCTCTGCAGCGCTTTTTAGATAAACTTAAAGATAAACAGCCAAAGGACTCAGATGAGCTGCGACGCTTTTTTGATGAATTCGAAGACGAATGATTTAACAGAATCATACTGGAAATAACCGCTTCCTAAAAGAACTGCCCTGACATTACTGATACTCAGGAAGTCTGAAGCATCATTCGGATTCAAGATGCCGCCGCTCGCAATGATTTCAAGACTTGAATGCTCTGAAATAAAGCCTGCCTGCTTAACACTAATGTCATGAATCGGTCTGCCGGAAAGCCCTCCTCTTGGCATGCTAAGTAATGGGTGGCTGACAGGGAAAGTATTATGAGAGGTAACGCACTTAACTCCATAATCATCAAGTAAGTCAAGAACACTGATTAATTCATCTTCATTGATTTCTTCAGGAACTTGAACAACTGCTTTCTCTTTAAGGAAGTGCATGCCAACCTCGTCAAAGTCAAGAATCACATCCTTCAAGGAATTCTTATCATAATAACAGGGCAGTTTCACGCTAAAAGGCTTATCAGTGTTTATTGATGAAAGCACTTCACTTAATGATTCCAAGTCATAACCAATAATCCTGTTGCTCGTGTTAGGGCAGGACACGTTAACGTCAAAGATGCTGGCAAAAGGTTCTAACTCATTAATGATTTTTGAATACTCGCTTAAGTCGCCAGTGCCTGTCGCCACACTCACTACTAAAGGAATGCTAAAGCTAGTCTTACTTAACTCCTTCTTCCACCACATAAATCCTTTATTAGGAAGACCCATTGAATTAATAGTGTAATCAGAACCCTTAATTAGGATGAGTTCAGGAGGAGTCTTAAAGTAATTAAAAGGATTGGATTTCTTCTCATTAAGAGTTATTGACTTAGTAATCACTGCACCAACACCTGCACGCACCCATTCCTTAAGCAGTGCCGGAGAATCGGAAAACAATCCTGAAGCATTCAGAAAAGGATTCCTTAATTCATAACCGCAAAGAACTGCCTGACTCATCAACTATTAGATTGATTAACTTATTTTAAAAATTACTCTTTAATTATAACAGTTATTAGATGCAAGAACCTTTTTAAATAACAATTCTTTAAAAGCTAAAGTAAATGAATATCATATTTATTTGCACAGGGAACATATTCAGAAGCATGACTGCAGAGTACTGCCTGAAAGATTACATAAGAAAACACGACATTCGCAACGTAAACGCCTCCTCAGCAGCTACAAGGAATGAAGCTTATGAAGTTTTTACTGAAACAAAAGCTGCATTAAATGATTTAGGCATTAATATTTCAAAACATAAACCGACCTTCCTGACTAAAGAATTACTGGACAATAATGATTTAATCATAGCAATGTCAAGAATTCATCAAGAATACTTAACTAAAGAATTCAATGCTAATTCAATACTATTCAACGATGTCTGTTACAGGGAAAAAACATCAGTAAAGGATGCTACTGAAGTCATTCCTAACTGGAGAGCGAATAGTAAAGCAGTAGGAGAATACATTAAAGAAATAGTTAATTACATTCATGACTCAATACCATTACTCGTTAGTAATTTAAAATTAACCCTTAACAACCATTCTGATAACGTCACCATCCTTTAATGCGTAATCCCTGCCAAGAGTCTTCCTAGTCCTCGCGTCAACCGCTCTAATGAATGAATCACCAATCTCTGTGTGCACTTTATACGCTAAATCCAAGGCAGTAGCGTTATCCTTTAATAAATAAGCATCAGGCAGGACGTTGCCCTTACTGTCAGCCCACTTATTATCATTCTGCACAGGGTAAACTACTTTAAGCTTTAATAATTCAATCACAACTCTGTTAATGCATTCCTGAACTCCAGTGCCTTCATGCCCGTCAAGGAATGCTTTAATGTAATGCAATCCCTTGCTCTGCTGGTCACTCATCTCCTTTAATGGCTTGAATTCTCTTTCACCTGGAACGTACTCAATGAATCCCTTATCACCAGCCTCCCTAAGGGTTAATTCAACAAGAGCGCTTACAGGAATAACTATGGTATTCTTGAATTCATTCTTTAATCGCTTGAAATTACTCTCACTGCCATTCAAATCCATCTTATTAGCAGCTATTATGAAAGGTTTTGATAACTCCCTGAGTTTTTTTGCAAATAAGTTAATATCATCATTCATTGCATGCTTAATGTGTTCCTCCCTAATACCTAAACCAGCAAGTTTCTCTGCAAGTAATTTAGAAGGCTTCTTATCAACCCTCTTCTTCACAGTCTCCCACTGCCTCTTAATAACTCCTGAAAACCACTTATCAATCTCTTCAAGAATGAATTTAATTGTTTCAATAGGGTCATGAACCTCCATTAACTCGCCTTCACACCCAGTCCTGCCTGAAGCGTCAACCACTATTATGAACGCATCAGCAGTGCTTAAATCATTCATGAATTGATTGCCTAAGCCCTTGCCTTCACTGGCGCCTGGAACTAATCCTGCAACATCCAATACCTTGATTGGAATGAAGCGGTTGCCTTTAATGCAGTAACCATGCCTTGGATTGCACGGGTCCTTAGGGCACTTGGCTTTAAAGTAAGCCACTCCCTCATTAGGCTTGATAGTTGTGAACGGGTGAGAAGCTACTTCAGCGCCTGCAAGCGTTAAAGCATTAAATAAAGTGGATTTCCCCTGGTTTGGAGCACCTACAATGCCGATGAGCATGAATAAAGAATAATATAAAGGGTTTATTTATAAATTTGTTTTTACTTAAAAAAGGATTAATGAAAATCGTGATTACCGGCGGACCATGTACTGGCAAGACAACCCTGATAGAGAGATTAAAAATTAAAGGTTATAAAGTAATTGAGGAAGTTGCAAGGGCTGTGATTAATGAAGAGCGGGCTAAGGATTCGGACATGCTGCCGTGGAAGGATTTTGTTAAATTCCAGTATACAGTGATAAAGAAACAATTAAGTCTTGAAAAAGGATTAAGTAATGAAGGAATAATATTCCTTGACCGCAGCCCTCTCGACTGCTGGGGGTATTATAAACAAAGAGGATTAGAGCCCAGTGATGAGATTAAAGGAATGATGAGTAATCTTGATTATGACTTAATCATTTACTTAGAGCCTTTAAGCCATTACGAAGATGATGGCGTTAGATGGGAAGACAGGGAAATACAGTTAGAAATATGCAATCACTTAAAAGAATCATATGAGGATTCAGGGATGGAAATGATTTGCCTGCCAGAGTACTATGAGAAGAAAAGAAAGAATGTTAAAAAAAGATTAAAAGTAATAGAGTGTTTAATTAAAGACTATGAGAAAGGTTTTTGACACTCACGTTCACTTAGGTGAGTGGGGTGAACAGAGGATAGCAGGCAGCCTCGTAGAGCCATTCAAGGGCAGGGAGATTAAGGATTACAAGGATGCTGAATTATTCATGCAGAAGAATAATGTTAGTAAAGCAATATTCATGCCTCATTACAAGCCTGAACAGGCTGGTTCATTCTCGGATAATTACTTAGTAATTAAAGTCATTAAGGGGCTGGGTAATGCTTATGGCTGCTTATACTTTAATCCAGAGCACAGGTTCACTGAATTAGTTAATGAACACTTAAGATTAATTCAGGATAAAGTAGTTGGTATTAAAATGAGTCCTGACGCATGGCCTGAAGGAATAACGCCTGACCCTAAGACTTGGAGTAAGGGGTTTGCGAATAATATGGATAAAATCGTTGAAATAGTTAAGAATAAGAATTTAATGCTTCAACTACATACTGGTTCAGGTAACAGTGACCCGTTGAATTATGTACCATTCGTTAATGAGTATGGCAGGGATTTAAAAATTCAATTCGTTCACATGGGAGGCAGTGCTAGAGGGCACTTCAAATTCATGCCATTATTCATTAAGTGGTTGAAGGATGATTATGAATTCTACTGTGATACTAGTTTCTGCAGGGGGTTCGCGCCTTACTGGCTAATAAAGAAGTTGGAGAATAAGTTTTTTGAAGGATTAAAGCATGTTTTCTTCGCTAGTGATGAACCGTGGGGTTTCTACCCCAGCGAGTACTGGCGCGTTGAAGGAATTGACACGCTCAGTGAAGTGAAAGACATGGTGTTCTATAATAACGCTGAAAGAGTTTACTTGTATGGCAAATGATGTTGTAGTGATTGTTGAGAAGTCTAAGTGTAATCCAAAGTCCTGCGGGGATTACCTCTGCATGCGCGTATGCCCCCGCAACAAGGCAGGAGATGAATGCATCATAATTGATGATGACAAGAAAGTATCTGTTAATGAAGAATTATGCATTGCATGCCTTATATGCCCTAAGAAATGCCCTTTCGAAGCCTTAAAAGTGGTTCGCATTCCAAAGGAGTTAAAAACAAGTCCAGTGCACAGGTATGGAAAGAATGATTTCAGGTTGTACGGCCTGCCAATACCAAAGAAGGGTCGTGTAGTCGGGTTAATAGGTGCTAATGGTATAGGCAAGTCAACAGCGATTAACTTATTATCAGGCGACTTAAATCCTAATTTAGGAGACTGGACTAAGGATGCAAGTAAGAAGGAATTAATTAAATTCTTTGGAGGCACTGAAACACAGCAGTACTTTGAGGATAAGTTTAATAATAAATTAGATATTGCTTACAAGCCGCAGTACATTGAATTAATCCCTAAGAAATTCAAAGGCAAGGTTAGAAAACTATTAAAGAAGACTGATGAGAAAGGATTATTAAACAAGGTAGTGGATGAATTAGAGATAAGGACTATACTTGACAGGGATATTAAATCAATAAGCGGCGGTGAATTACAGAAAGTAGCGATAGCAGCCACGTTATTAAAGAAGGGTAATGTTCAATTCTTTGACGAGCCTTCAAGTTACTTGGATATTAAGCAGAGATTAAAGATTGCAAGAATCATCAGGGGTTTGGCTGGTCCTGAGAATTCAGTGTTCGTTGTAGAGCATGATTTAATAATGCTTGATTACATGACTGATTTAGTTCACGTATTCTTCGGCGATGAAGGAGCTTACGGGGTCACTAGCTTCCCTTACTCAAGCAGGGTTGGCATTAACTCATACCTTGCTGGTTACTTAAGAGAGGAGAACATGCGTTTCAGGGATGAGGAGATTAAATTCGTAGTCAAGGAGCCTTCACGATTAATTAAGCGCGAAGTAATGATTGAGTGGCCTCACCTGCGCAAATCATTTAAGGATTATCACCTGGAAGTCGAGCAGGGATTACTCTACAAGGGAGAGGTTGTTGGAGTTGTTGGCCCTAATGGCATTGGTAAAACAACTTTTGCCAGAATGCTTAACAGCGAAGTAAAGCCTGATGAAGGACTGCCTGACAGTAAGATTAAGATTTCATACAAGCCTCAGTACATCAGGAACAAATCAAGGATGACTGTTAGTAAGTATTTGAATTCTTTTAAGGATTATTCAGCGCTTAAACATTACTTCAGGCATCTGGATTTAAACGTTATCATGCGGCGTAAACTGGTTGAATTATCTGGCGGTGAATTGCAACGAGTTATGGTTGCTGGATGCCTTTTAAAGAAGGCTGATTTCTACTTGCTTGATGAACCGGCTGCTCACCTGGATGTTGAGCAGAGGATGGCTGTGGCAATGGCTATTAAGGAAATAATTCATTACAGGCATGATGCTTCAGCTTTAGTGATTGACCATGACATCATGTTCTTAGACTTCATTAGTGAGCGGTTGCTCGTGTTCACTGGCGTGCCGGCAGTTACTGGTCACGCTACAGGTCCTTTCAGTATGCGTGAAGGAATGAATAAATTCCTTATGGAGTTGGACATCACGTTCAGGCGTGATGAGAAAAGTCATCGCCCCAGAGCTAATAAGCCTGGCAGCCAGAAGGATGATACGCAGAAAAGGAAAGGAGAATTTTACTACGCAACATAAGTAGTAAAGTATAAATATTTAAGAAATCAATTCATTAAAGGACTCTACTATTATTATTCCTCATCAGTCTTTTTGATAAATCTTAAATGCACAATACTCCCCACACATTGAGCATTTGTCTGCTTTTTCTAAAGCAGGATCACCATCACATTCCTTTCTTCTCAAATCTTTGAATCTTTTTAAATCAATAACATGTTTTGCCATTTTATTCCAATCTCTCTTCTTCCTTGCTTTTGCCATCTTATGATTTTGTTCTATTGCTTTTTCATTTCCTCTTGCAACATCCACAGAATGGGCGGCAATTTTAGCAATAACAACACCCTCTCTCACTTCTTCAATATTTGGTAGACCAATATGTTCTTTTGAAGTTAAATAACATAAAAAATCAGCACCATACATCCCAGCAAAAGCACCACCGATTGCACCAGCAACATGATCATAACCTGCTGCAGTATCTATAGGTAAAGGACCTAGCACATAGAAAGGGGAACCTTTACATATATGTTTTTCAAGTTTAATATTCATCTTAATTTGGTCTAAAGGGATATGCCCAGGACCTTCAATCATAACCTGAACATCTCTTTCTTTACATTTTTCAGCTAATTCTCCTAATTTTTGCAATTCATAAATCTGTGCTTCATCTGTTGAATCTGCTATACAACCAGGTCTTAGACCATCCCCCAAACTTATAGTAACATCATATTCTCTTGCAATATCCAAGATTTCATCAAAATGTTTATATAAAAAATTTTCCTTATTATGTTTTTTCATCCAATGTAATAAAAAAGAACCTCCCCTACTAACTACAGCCATCAATCTTTTATTAACTAAAGGAATAGAATTCCTTGTAACACCAGCATGAACTGTTGTAAAATCAACACCGTCCTTAGCATGTTTTTCAAAAACCTTAAGATAATTTTCTAATGTTAAATTTCCTGGACCTTTAGATTCAACAACAGCTTGATATATTGGAACAGTTCCAAAAGGAACATCACATCTCTCAATCATTTTTCTTCTTATTTCATCAATATATTCATAATCATCAACAATGGTTAAATCCATTATTGTATCTGCTTTTGCTTCTAAGACCACATTTAATTTTTCCAATTCTTTTTCTAGATCTGATTTGTCTGGAGAAGCTCCAATGTTTGCATTAACCTTTATAATTAAATCCTTTCCTATCCCAACGGGTTTTAGATTTTTGTGGTTTTTATTGGCTAGAATAACAACATAGCCTTTAGCAATGTTTTCTTTTAATTTATTAACATCTATATTTTCATTTTTAGCTACGTATCTCATCTCTTTAGTTATTTCATTATTTTTTGCTTTTAAGAATTGGGTCACCTTACTCCACTCCTTTAATTTAATTATGCATTGCATTTAAAAACTTTATTCTTCTTTCTAAGTTTAGTTATTAAAGAAACATCACATTCTTCACATAATCTCTTTCACCGCATTCAAGACAAGCTTTCTCAGTTGTTATAGCTCTTTTGCCATACGTCTTCAATTTCATCTTAAACTTTCTAAGGATTCTCTAATCCCCTTTCCTGCTTCTTTTTTAAAGATAAAGGAGAATACTACTATCAATAACTTAAAAAGTCACTAAGTTTTACTATATTACTTATGGCCAAGGACAAAGGCAAAGACTATAAACATGATTGGAACTCAATGTGCTGTAAGAAAACAATGTGCTTAAAAGCCCTGATTTTATTAGCGGTTTGCTGGATTGCTACTAAACTATTATGGGATTGGATTGTGCCTGACTTATTCCCTACCGGAATACTGGCTGGAACAATTTCATGGTACACGGCATTTAAGATTGCATTAGTAAGCACTGCACTCATCATGTTAAAGAAGAAGTATAAGCATAAGATGATGATGCACATGAAAAAGAAATAATTTAATTCTTTATTTTTTTTATTTTTATTAATGGTGCCAGTGGCTAACTTAGTAATTTCTTAATTTTGTTAATTATATTTAACATCTGTTAATAAATTTTTCTACTAGGTGACCACAAAAAAGCGCGGCCAGTGGCTTGAAAACATTTAAAGCCCTTTACTACATAAGTTAAGTAATTAATGAGGTTATTATGAATAAATTACTTGGATTCCTAATTATTTTCATTATAATAACGTGGTTTATTGCTAGTAATTTAATGAATACAGGAGGCAGTGTGATAATAACTAATAATACTTTCGAGTGCGAGAATAATAATTCAGTCCAATCAAGAGCTTACATCCTGCTACGAGGCTTCGGCGACCATGACCCTGGTTCATATGATTATCATAAAGACCTGATAAGCAATGACCCTAAAGTAAGGGGCGTAATGGATTTTGATTATAATGAAACAACAAGACTGGCAGATTTAAGCCAAGACTTTATTAACGAATTCAATGAATTCATTGATGGAAAGGAATTAGAAGAAGTAATTATTATCGGGCATAGTGCTGGCGGGACGATAGCAGCGTACTCAGCGCATAAATTAGAATTTAACGGGGCAATAGAGATACACACGCTTGCCTCACCATTAAAAGGATGTGATTTCCTGATGGCAATTTTACAATTCTTAATTGGCAGGGGCTACTGGAGGGATGCGGGAGTAGGATTAGACCAGTTCACGACACCAGGAGACAATGTTAAAGTATACCATCACAAGATTATTAATGATGAAGTATTAAGACGGTGCGGTGCGCCGGTAGAAGTTCAGAACAATAATGTTAATGGCAGCAAGGAATTCTATTATGAAGAATACGGTCATAGCACGATTGTACCAGCAGTTTCTAAAATAATAATAGAATGCCATGAATAAAATAAAGGCAAAAAATAGAAAGCTTTAAAAGTCCTTAATAATAATTAGTAATCCTAATGACGTTAAAGGACTTATGCGAGGCGGGGAAATGCGGTTTATGCTGCTTCTTCAGCACTAAATACGATTACTTCTTAAATAATATAACAAACAAGGAATTCATCAAAGAACATGAAGAAAAATTAATAAAAAGAAACAATCAATACCACATCAAACTAAACAAAGAAGTCACTCTAAACGTTCAATACCATAAAGGAAAAGAGAAAACGTTAAATCCATGCTCACTGCTTGACATTAAAATTAATGAAGAACAAAAAATGATAAACACCATGTACTGCTCCATATACCCAGCAGAAGGAGAAGAAGATAAAAGACCATTCATCTGCAAAGACGACTACAATCCAGTCAGTAAAGACTCAAAGAAACCATGCTACTCAATATTTAAAGAAATTAAAGGACTCATGATTAATGAAAAACTTTACGCACTAAACAAAGAAATCATTAAAGAATTAAAAAATCAAGGATGATTACTCTCAAACTCAATAACCTGATTAATATACTTAACTGAATTACACGCTATCCCATCCAAAACCATTAATTCATCAGGATTTAATGAAACCATGTCATCAGGGATTAAATGTTTTTCAAGCATTCCAAGATAAACATCAGGCATTAATGGAATATCAAGCGACTTAATATTAAACGCTCTGCTGGCAGGACGCTCAAGCCTCAAATAATTATACTCAAACTCGCTTTCATAAAATTCAAAAGGATTTAATAAATCAAAAAACGCCTTCCCCAACCTGCCACCATGACTTATCCCCTTAACACTACTGAACAAAGAATAATTAATCCTCCCAGGCACCTCACCACTGAACTCCACTCCATGACTATCCAAGTAACCAGCAGCAACAGCCCACCAAACATAAAAAGGATTACCAGTCATTAACTCATCACCAGAATCAATTTTACACTTAACCAGACTCTTAATAAGATTAATGTAAACACCCAAATTAAACACCTTACCAACCCACTCAGCCCTTACAGCAAGAGTACGAACCATGAGGAAGTAAAGACAATTAATCATTTAATAAATCTTTTTATACACGAGTCAATTAATAATTTAATTAATGGAATACAAGGATTTCATAAAGATTAACTACAAACCATCTGATAATGAATTAATCTGCTTATTCAAGATTAAACCAGCAAAAGGAATAAGCATTAAGGAAGCAGCTTCACGAGTAGCAGCTGAAAGCAGTAACGGCACGTGGACTGCACTAAGGATTCCAAGCCATATCAAGGCTTTAAGCGCCAAGGTATTTGACATTAAAGGCGATTACGTTAAAATTTCATACCCTAACGAATTATTCGAGGAAGGGAACATGCCTCAAATCATTAGTTCAATAGCAGGCAATATTTTCGGCATGAAAGCAGTGAATGGACTGCGATTAATGGACATCAAGTGGCCGAAGAATATAATAAAATCATTCAAAGGACCGCAATACGGGATTAAAGGCATTAGGAAAATACTGAAAATAAAGAATAGGCCAATAACGGCAACAGTGCTCAAACCAAAAGTAGGATTTTACCCGGAAGAACATGCAAAGCATGCATATGATATATGGACAGGCGGAGTGGACCTAGTAAAAGATGATGAGAACTTAAGCAACCAGAAGTTTAACAGGTTTGAGAAAAGGCTGAAATTATCAATGAAGATGCGCGGCAAAGCAGAAAAGAAGACCGGAGAACGCAAAAGTTACTTAATAAATATCACAGCAGAAACTGATGAAATGAAAAGAAGAGCAAGGCTAGTGAAAGAATACGGGAATGAATACGTAATGATAGACATACTCACTGTCGGGTGGGCAGGAGTGCAGACAATAAGAAATGTATGCGGAGAGTTAGGACTCGCTATTCACGCTCACAGAGCATTCCACGCAGCATTCGACCGCAACCCTAATCACGGAGTCACAATGAAAGTGCTGGCAGGGATAGCAAGAATACAAGGAGCAGACCAACTGCATATCGGCGGCTTAGGCAAGTTAGCAGGAGGAAAGAAGGAAGTAAAAGATAATTACGACAAGTGCATGCAGGAATTAGATAACGTAAAAAGAGTGTTTGGAGTCTGCTCAGGAGGACTGCACCCGGGAATAACACACAGGCTAATGAATTTACTATCAACAGACATAGTGATTCAAGCAGGCGGAGGCGTGCTAGGGCACCCCGGAGGCACTGTGAACGGGGCAAAAGCATTAAGACAGGCAATAAACGCGTACATGCAAGGAGAAAGCGTCACTGAACACGCAAAGAAGCATGAAGAACTAAGAACAGCATTAAAGTCATGGGGTCATAAAACACCTATTTAAAAGAATTTATTTCAAAACATATTTATTCACTAAAGGATTTAATTATTAATTAATGGAAAAGAATCTTAAGATAATCCTCATAGTTGTTGGAATAATCATTGGAGTCATGGTGGTTAGCGGGTTAGTTGCTGACTACTTACTAAGACAGAATCTGGGAATAGGATTATTCGACTTGTTTGCAATAGCGAGTGAGTCAGTAGTAACGTTTGAAGAAGCAGTAAGCTTTAGTGAAGAATTAAGAGAAGAAATAGGAGAAGAAAATTACACTCTTCTCGTAGAACAGAAAACTGAAATGGATGAAACCTTCAGAGGCATTCAACTGCAATTAGAAGAAGCAGTTAACAGCAATCCTGAATTAACAGAGAACCTGAGAATTAATTTAGGCGAGAGTTACTCAATTTACTTATTCAGCATTTACACTCAAGGCAATTTAACATTCAAAGTATTCGAGTGGAGTGTCGGCACAACTAGCGGTAACATAACAACATTTGAATCAGGCAAAACAATGGATGAATACAATGTAATCATTCAAATGGACCAAAGCATTGCACCTCAAGTATTAACAGGCGAAGCAAGCAGTGAAGAAATAATCACTTGGGTGACTGAACAGAAAATAAAGATTAACCCGATAATGGAAGTCATGAAAGTCATGATAATACTGCCAGCAATTATTAGCGCAATACCAGCATAAGAAAATCCTCAGCTCCAACGACTTCCTTGAACTCCCTCCCAGCCTCACGAATTAACTGCTTCACGTTATCATACCGCTGGCTGAAATGAGTTAACACAAGCTTCCTGGAATTAGAATCCCTGGCAATTAACCCGGCCTGCCTAGCAGTTAAGTGCTCATAATCAACTGCTTTAACCTCCATGCCTGAATCATAAGTTGCCTCGCATATTAATAAATCAGAATCCATAACTAATTCTTCAACACCTTTAAAGTAAAGAGTATCAGTAAGGTATGAAACCTTCTTACCTTTCTTCAAGTAAGTCGCGTCCTTAACCTTGATTTTCCTGCCCTTATAAGTAATGTCCCTGCCCTTCTGAAGCTCTCCGAGCAACGGGTGCCTGGTTAAACCAAACTTCTTAGTGTAATCTAAATTAATCCTAAGAGAATCACGCTCCTTAACTGAATAACCAAGCGTCATCCTGCCATGCTTAAGCCCTAAAGCACTTACAGTGAAATCCTTAGTCTTCAAAACCACTTTCTTCCTGCCTGGCCTTAATTTAATCTCATGAACCTTAATATCATAATCCTTGCCGAAATCAAAAGCCGAGATAAGACTTAAAACCCTCCTCTCAGACCCTTCAGGACCGTAAACGTGAAGCATTGACTGCCTCTTATTACCAGCCATTGACTGAATCATTCCAGGAAGCCCTAATGAGTGGTCTCCATGCCAGTGAGTAATGAACACCCGGTTAATCTTCATCGGGCTAACGCCGGCAATCCTTAACTGGCGCTGAACTCCTTCACCGCAATCAAACAACAAGTAATCACCCCCCCTGATTACGAGCACGGCTGGCTGACTCCTATCCCTGGTCGGGAACATGCAACTCGTACCTAAAAATAACACCTTCATGATAAAGATTAAATAATCATGTTTTATTAAAGTTTATTTAATGAAGATTAAAGAAGTCTTTAATAAAGGTTTTAAAGAAATCACCCTGAAGAAGTACGCAATCATATTATTAGAATACTTAATGGTGCTCGCGTTCGTGAATAACTTCCTATTATGGCTTAATAATGACTTAAACATTGGAGGAGGATTAATCGCCTTACTAGTTATATGCGTGATACTATTCATTTACGACCCGCTAACTAGAGGTGCATTAATGCATAACGCAGCCTTTAAAACAACTTTTAATCAAAGCTTTAAGCAGGTAAAGAAGAATTACTTACTAATAATTAAGACATTACTATTAATGACTGTAATCGCAATACCTAATTACTTAATTAACATGCAAGTCTATAATTTCTTCACTCCATTAATCGCGGCAGTAATAATAATATTCATTGAAGCATCATTCGGAATACCGCAATACCTATTATACCCTAGCGCAGTAATACATAACTTAAGCCCTATAAAAGCATTAAAGAACAGTGTTAAATTAATAATTAATAATAAATCAATAGCGATTAAAGCGTACTTACTAACCTCATTCATAACACTGATTATTTCATTAATTGCTTTTGGAAGAGTAAAACTACAGCCAGGCATAATAGGATTCACTAACGCCTTCATTTACATAGTAATAATAAGAGTGACTGTGACAAGCTTCATTGACTTATTTAACATTAACATCCGCTCAATCATCACGCACGGGACTGAAATCCTGAAACGAAATTAATAATTGAATTAAATAATTCAATAAACCAGTTAATAATTAACTCCCACCACTCACCAGTCTTCACAACACCCTGAGTTAAATGCTTAGTGAACTTAGTTCCGTAAGCATCATAATAATCAATGACGAAATCAAAAGTGTCATTGCCAAATCCTATAACATCAATTGATGCATTAATAGTTATTACATCATAAAACATTTCAAAAGAATAATTATTACTCCATGAACCAGTACTAATCATTAAATCAATCCCTGAAACCGTAATCCTATCAGTCTTATTAAATAATAATTGAAATGTTAAGGCATCAGTTGACTTAAACTCTACAGGACCCTTATACGAAACAATTAAGCCAGGCTTCTTAGCGAAAACTAATTCAGTGGAATTATCAGTTGTCTGATTATTAATGGATGCGTAAACCATGACTAAATCCTCACCATAATCAACAATTGAAGCTAACTCCACGTCAACGCTGACCTCCTCATTAATCCTGACGCGGGGAATTGTCAGGTTCAACGGGTTAATCAGGCTTGAAACAATGTTAATGCTGACGTCTTCAAGAACCTTGGTGCCCATATTCCTGACACTAAATCTTAAACTAGCACTATTATTATATGAAATGACCGGGTTCACGGCAACACTCGTAACCCTTAAATCAGTTACCACGCTCTCCTCGCTTGCAATCTGAAGCTCTAACTCCTCAAGACTAGTCCTCTGCTTAAATGAAGGGTCAACGCTTAATGAAATGTTCAACTCCTCCATGCCAGGCAGCTTAACAGTAATCGGGTGTGACACTGAATTACCCAGGACAGGTGTCTTAAGAATCACGTAATCAACTGTGTAATTATTCGGCTTAAGAATCACTGCATTCACCATGTAACCGCTAACAAAACTCATGTTCTGAGTCGTGATAACCTGATAGGATAATGGAATGTAATAATTAGTTGGATTATAAACACTAAGGGTTAGTAAAGCGTAATCATCCTCGCCTGCAACAGCCTTGCTTAATGACAGGCTGCCAGTGAATTCAACTGATTCAGGAGTCTCATCTATAACAGTGATGAATCCTTCAGAGCAAGTGCTTAATGAATCACTCAGGAATTCAGGCAACTCATTACTTATTACTAAACTGCTCTGATCAACAGAGAATAATTTAGTGTTAATGAAACTCCTCGTAAGATTAACCCCTCCATACATCTTAATATGATAAGGGTCAAGCCAGCCGAACTGGTCGTAAGTTAAATCCACAGGCATCCACTCATTACTTGGAAGCCATACTTCAACCCATGCATGACTGCCGAAGTCATTGCATAAATTAGTATAAGCATAACCATTAGAGTACCTTACGGGAATGCCAACGCTCCTGGCCATACTCATGAATAAAACGCTTAACTCATCGCAAACACCCTTCCCTGTATCATAAACAAAGCTTGCCTTCTGAGTGCCATTCAAGTAAAGCATTGTGGGCGTGTACTCAATATTATTAGCCACCCACTCAGCTAAGTTCATAACTGCTTTCAGTAAACCACTCACTCCTTCAACTAATTCATTAGCCTTATCAATAATTAACGGGTCATAATCAATGTACTCGCTGAACTCTAAATAATCCTTAACTTCCTCAGGGATTAATTCAGGGCTTAAAGGGAATCCTGAAGCCTCACTGAGCCTCATTACAGTCCTGTTCTTCAAAATCCTTGCATTAAAATCCCAGTACAGTGAATCCGCATCCCCTTCATGAATGTAAGTGAAGTAACCTCCCTCACTTGATGTTGTCACATTAAAGTATGAGAAATCACTTTTAACGTATTCAACATCCTGCGCGTACAAGTAAATCTCCTGAGTTAAATTAATCAGTCCAGCACCAATAGTTAAGTGCTCAATACTAATGTTATTCCACGCACCATAATCCATTAATAACGAGCCAGCATCACCTGGCACGGCCTGAGCAATTGAGAATATTAAGAATAATAATAATGACTTCCTCATTAGAATAAACTAAGGCTTGGTTAACTTAAAAATTCTTTTAAACAATTAAACAGAAAGATTTAAATATCCTGGTTTTAAAAAGAATCTTGCAATGAAAAAAACGTGGGCAAATATTAAAACTTTTGATGACATAATTTTACCAGAAGAAAGAATAATAATCTCGAATTTAGAGAAGTACTTGGAAATTAAATGCCCTTGTTTAAAAAAACAAGAAGAATTCTTCTATTATTGCGGATTAAATAATCCTGCAACAAATAATATGAAACCAGCACCGTTTAATCCAATATATCAAAGGCATGTTGGTTTGATAGAACTGCAATTATACTGCATGAAGGACTTTGAAACATGTTGTTTTTATTCAGGAAAAATTAAAAGATAATTCATTTTTTAAAATTGAATACCCTGCTAAAGTTATTAAAAATCTTCTCCTCCACCTCAACGGTTTTTAATTCTTTAATTTCAGCAATCTTGCTGATGCCATGCTTAACGCTTGAAGGCTCGTTGCGTCCGCCGGTAATTAAAGGCATGTAAGGGGAATCAGTTTCAGTGAGCAGTCTGTTAACAGGAATCTTCCTAACAAGTTTCCTGAAGGATTTGCTTTTAGTAACTAATGAGGGGATGCTGAAGTAATAACCCATGCTGAGGAATTCATCAACAAGGCTTAATGGACCAGTATAGCAGTGAATAACTGCTCTGCCTTCAAAAGTTCTTAAAACTTCCAGAACATCATGCTCAGCATCCCTGCAGTGAACGAGGACTGGCTTGTTAATTTCAAGCGATAATTCAAGCAATTTACTAAAAACCCACTCCTGCTTAGATAAGTCATCCTTACCTTTACCCCAGTGATAATCAAGACCAATCTCTCCAATACAAATAATCCTGTCAGCATTACTCCTTATATGGTCAATGCAGAATTCAGTCTCCCCGTCAGTTAATGAAACTGCATCCCAAGGGTACAGGCCTAAACTCGCGAGCACGTTATCATGCTTCTCGGCAAGCCTTAACACCCTCTGATTATCCCTGTGACCTGAGCCAGCGCAGACAATAATCATGTCTTCAGCGCGCTTAATAACGTTAGGCAAGTCAGTGATGAATTTTTCATGAGTTAAGTGCGCGTGAACGTCAACAAACATTTAAAATAACAGGATGAAATGAAGATTTAAATAGATATCATTTAATCTCCAACTTAACTTTCTTCTTCACCTTCATTTTCACTGCAACCTTGGGGATTTTAATAGTTAACACTCCATCCTTAAACTCTGCTTTTGCCTTGTTAGGAATAACTTTTGCTGGCAGGGAAAAGCGAGTGTAAAAACCCTGATAACCCCTCTCTCTTCTATAATAACCTTTTTTCTTAACTTCCTTAACAGTCTTGGAAGTTGACTTAACCTCTAACTCATTCTCCATAACGTTAATCTCAATATCCTTCTTACTGACTCCAGGCAACTCCATGTCAGCAATTATTGACGTGCCAGTCTCCTGAACATCAGTTAACGGCTTCCTGAACCCTTCAATCATTAAGGGCCTAACTCCAAATTTCTCGAATAATTTATTATACTGCTTCCTTCTCCTCTCCATTTCATCAAAAAAATCCCATAAAGGCATAATAATTATATATGATAGTAAGAAATAAATGTAACGGTCTAGTCCAAGATTGAGTAATTAACTGATAGTATACAAGAGTTAATACATCATTTAAATACTCAATGAGTGTGTGATTAATCATGAGGTATGCAGCAATTATAGCAGTAATAGGACTGGCATGCATGGTTGGGTGTGTTAGTCAAGGGCTTGAAGAAGGATGTGCAATGGAAGGCGAGCGATTTTCACAAGTTTATACAGAATATCCTGAACACTGCTGCGTGGGGTTGACTGAATGGGATAGCGGGTTTGATACAAGTATTTCAATTGCAGATGAGTGTTATGAAACCGGTCTGTTGGCTGGCTCTCCTATTGGAACTTGCATAAATTGCGGGAACATGGTTTGTGAAGACATTGAAAATCCATGTAATTGCCCTGAAGACTGTGTTGGAAAAAGTAAATCTGACTTTCTTAGTATTGAAGAATTCTGTCAGGGCGAGTCTTGGAGTCAAACTTTTTCTGAAGCATGTGAAGAAACTATCAGAGGTTTCCCATTATGTGAATTATGCGTATTCATAACAACAGAACCAGTATCAGGAGAGTTAACAACCCAAGGGTATGTTTATGATGATGAACTCGGCTATGGTTTTGAGTACCCTGATGGTTGGGAATTCTATATCAATGTAGATAAAGATGTTGAACAATGCGACCCATTACTTTATTATGAAGATTATAATTGTGTAGATTTTCCAGATGAAAATATTAAGAAAGTCGTATCCTTCGAAAAGAAAATATCTATTACGGGAGGAGCATACGTTTCAGTGGAAATTGAATTAACAATAAAATCAGCCGCTGATTTGCAGGAGGTTAAAAGTGAATTCATTGAAGGATTAGATAGGTCTGGTATACCAATCTTAAATGAGACTGCAATATCAGTAAATAATACAAGCGGGTATGATATACTCTCTGGAACACCTTCTTGGAAACTGAGACAGGTAGTCTTTTTCGCCAATGGAACAGCTTACGTTTTCAAATACTCATCTCAAGACGAGTTTTATCGCGAGTACGAAGAGATTTTTGACAATATAATAAATTCGTTTGTAATCACAAGCCCAAATTAAAGTTTCTGTAGTTTCAAGTAAATAAATCTTTTTAAAAGACAATAAATAACTATTTTAATAATGAGTAATGAAGAACAGGAACTTAAATACGTAACAATCTTTCATAATCATGAATCCTTCTTATCAAAATTATTCGACTTAAAATGCCCCTACGAATCAGGTAAATCAATCTCAAAAGAAGAATTAATACATGGAATAATTAATTACCAGAACAGGTTTAATGCAACATACTTCAGGATTCGTGCTAAAAATTATCCTAAAAGGCTTGATGGATGGAAAAAACGAGAGAAGTACGTGAATAAATTAATCAGGAAAAGAAAATACTCAAAACTGGAATTAAGATACGTAATCCACGTTCCATGGCCTTTTGACATGGCAGGCTCGCAGAAGATTAGAAGCCTTGAAAGCCTATTTAATAATATATTAAAAGAAGTGGATGGGAAATACGAATTAGACATTATGGGCGACTTAATGTCAAAGAATTATGAATTAACAGATAAAGAGAATAAAGCAATAATAAAATGCTTTGATTAATTTTTTAGTAAGAAATAAATGCTGCTAAATCCTAAATAAGAACTAATGAACTTCATTGAATCAATAGAAAGGATTTATTTAAAGGCAAGGGAGTCAGACTTGAGTATTAAAGAAGGAAATGAATTCAACCCTAACTTATGCCTGATAATGCCAAGAGTAAAGGAATACTATGGGAATCAAACGCAAGCATTATACCTTTGCTGCGGCACTGACGCGTCAGGAACTAATGCTTACATCAAGGAATTCGTTAAAAGACTTGACTGCATTAATGATGAAATAATATACTCAAAATCACTGCTTAAAACAGTGAAAAGAAAGTATGACTTAATAATAGCATTAGACGCCTGCGAGCCATTAAGGAAGAAGAGCAAGGCTAAAAAAGAACGGAAAGAGAAAACACTGATTAATAACATTAAAAAATTATTATTCAAAGAAGGCGCCGTATTATTCGAGGATGATGCAAGCAATGAATTACTGCATGAATTCAAGACCTCAGTTATTGGAAACAAGTTTAAAATAATCATTGCAATAAAAAATTAAAAAATTCTTTTACTTTGTTAATACAATATCTATTGTTGACACCCTAATCTGCCGGTTATTATCGCCAGTAAACTCTTCTGAACCAATCTTCACGTCCTTAATCTCAACACCCTGAAAAAATCGGTTCTTAACAACCTCTGCAACGTCAACCGCCCTGCTAATATACTTACCCCTAGCCTTTATTGACACATCAACTGCACCGCCGTTAAACTGCATAACTACGCCTGTAACGTAATTCATGAACGCCTTACCGCCAATAAAAATTTCAGAATAACCCTTGGGCTTCCTTTCCCTTCTTTTCTTATCTGTTCCTTCAGCCATTAATGAAACACCTCCGTTTTTTATGTAATTACTTGTAGTTAAAGGAAACTTAGAGAATAAGTACTTAAAAAGTTTATTGAAACAAGTAAACCCTGATTTCACACTTATCCTTATAAATTCTTTCTCCTAAGCACTTCTTCCTGTATTTGTAAATACAAGAATGGGTCATCTGCGAATTTTTCATGATTCTTGTTTATGATTCTTTCTTCATTAGTGTATTTTTCAACCAAGTCTCCCCTATGAATACTCCTTGACATCTCAATAATGTCATGATAAAGAACTTCTACTCCTGAAAAATGACAATCAAGATGGTAAGTGTATTCTCCTAAACTAATCTCACTTTTTGAAGCTTTTATTAGGATGTCCTCAATCATTTCTTCAACTCCCTGTATGATTGACAAATAATTATTGATTCCATCAAGTTTCTGCTCCAACTCTCTTGAACCCATAAAACTTACATATCAGAACCATGCTTAAAAAAATTTATATTACAAAAAAGAGGGTACAAAACCATCAAAAAATATTCTTTTCCGTGAACGCTTTTCTTATAAAGAAAAGGGTTCTTGCAAAAAAGATATAAGAATGTAATACTATTTAATATATTGAAGCATGTTAATAGAATTATTAGTGGTTGCTGGAATAATAGGACTAATACTATTATGGATAATCAACCAGGCATTTAGAATACTCACTTACTTAATGGGAGGCTTAATCGTGATAGCCTTATTCTTCAAATTCTTCGTAAAAAAATACGAGGAAACGGAGCGCGCAATAATATTCAGGATGGGCAAGTTCAACAGGGTGGCTGGTCCAGGCTGGTCAATAGTCATTCCATTCTTTGAAAAGGAATTCGCTAAAATAGACGTGCGCACCCACACAATGAACATGGTAGTCCCAGTAGCGTTCACGAGCGATGACTTAAGACTAAAATTAAGCGGCGTATATTATTACAAAATAATTGACCCTGAAAAAGCAATACTGAAAGTTAAGAGTTACCAGCGCGGAATAAATAATTTAGTGCTAAGCGAGACGAGGAACACGATAGCGTCAATGACGATGAGAGAAGTATTCGCTAATTTAGGAAAACTAAATGACTTACTAAAGGATGCTATAAGGCATAAAACAATGAAGTGGGGAATAGACGTTGACATGGTTCAAGTAAGCGGTATAACACCACCAGAAGAGATAGCTGAAGCAATGCAGGCAAAAGAGATAGAAGCACAGCAATTACAAGCCCAAAGATTCAGGGCTGAAGCAAGGAAAGTAGGAATTGAAGCCATAGGCGAGGCAGCTAAGAAACTTGACGACTTCAGCATAATGTACCTATACTTAGAAGCGTTAAAGGAATTAGGCAAGGGGCAGGCAACTAAATTAATATTCCCAATGCAATTCATGAGCATTCTTGACGGAATGAAAGGAGATGTGGGAAAAGCGCTTGCAGGATTAAACGTTACGGGAATGGTTAACGCGTTCAAAGGCAAGATACTTGAATCACAAAAATAAGCAGGGTTATGTTAAACGCGACAACAAGACTAATATTAGGATTAGTATTCTTCTCAATCGCAGTACTATTATCACTAACATCCCCCTTTGAACCAGTGCAGGTAAGCACTATCGCAACCCTGTTCCTACTCTTAAGCGCGACAATAGGGACACTGCCAGTAAAGAAGGTAGGAGGATTCATTTATGACCTGTTATTATACTCCCTGATATGGTTACTGCCAGCACTAATCAGACACGAAACAATACTAATAATTCAGGAAAAGTTTTTAGCAACAATTATTAATGCAATGCCAATAATAATAACATTCCTAATAATTGACTTACTGCTTGACGCTCTAAGAGGATTCACTTCTGAGGAATCAATATTTAATAACTTAACGTTTGACGTGATAACAGTCTTCACAAAAATAGGATTATTATACTTTGCAGGGCAGCCATTATTCACTGGATTGTAAAAACACGACCTCCTTATCAGGGAATTGCCTGGTGAAATGATTAATTAATAAGTCATTAATCCGATGACTGAAGAAGTAATTGCAGAATAACTTGCCTCCCTCTTCTCTAAGCTTGGTAAAGATGCGTGCCTTATGGAATTCTGAACGAACAGACCTGACCATGCTGCAGAACTTAACGGCTTCAGGGCTGCAGCCTGAAAATATGAATCCAGAACCCTTAATTAATGCCTGCCTTAAAACCTTGAATAATAATTCATAATCTTTACGTTCATGAAGAATGAATAATCCGACAGCATTGCTTAACTTTGAAACATCACTTGAAGGCTCATGAGCCCACTCCCATTCCAGAAGACAGCGCTTAAGGGAGAAGTCATTAACATTAATTAATTCATGATTATTAATTTTATTAATCCTGACTTCAGATAGAATGGCAGCTTTTAGTAAACTAGTGAATGAGTCGTCATGGAGTAATGGCAAGGAAATCACCAATTCCTACAGCGCCCCCCATAATACTGTTCATGATTAAGAGAATAATAATAATCCTATTATAAAGGCGCGGATAGCATATGTCCCTTTTTCCGGTAATCCATTCATATTAGGAAAAAAATCAAGTATTACGGGACAGGGAGAGGATTAAGAAAAAGTTATAAAAAAGAACTGAGTAAGAATTTCGTTATGAAGCGGATAATAGTCATGCTAGCGTCATTATTAATAATGAATGCCGCGCTAGGATTAACAGTCAGTATTGAACCATTGCAGGAAACAATAGGAATTAATAATAATTTAACAATTAATTACGAAGTAAATCTTGACTTAGAAGAGTCATTTAATTATTCAATAAGACTGCTTAACGATGAAAATGATTACTTAATCATTAATGAGTCAGGCATTAACTCACCTTACGAGGAATCAATATACTATAATGTCTCTAACCTTGAGGCAGGCGAGTACCAGTTAAGATTAATAATTAATTCTGAAGCCTTCCAAGAACTGGCAGTGACGAGCAGCAAGAACGTTACAATAACTGAGTTAACAAACTTTGAAATATCAGAATTAAATGTTATTTACACATTTAATGAAGTAACCAGCACTGAATTAACAGTGATTAATAACGGGAACACCAGGGTTAGTTTCACAACTTACTTCTTAGGCGCTGAATCAGATATCACGATAATCCCTCAAACATTCTCAGTGCAGCCAAGCGAGAATAAAACGCTGCGGATAACTGTTAAGAAACCGGAAAGTGATTATAATGCAACGCTTAACGTTATTGGAGTTTACGCTGACAAGCAGTCAAGCATTCAAAGAGAGATAAGCGTTATAATACCTATTATTGAATTAAATGTTTCAGCCATGAATGTGTCGCAGGGAGTTAATAACACTATTATTAAATTCTTATTAACTAATTCAGGGAACAAGGGTTCGAATTACACTGTTAACATAAGGACTTTTGACTTTGCAAGAGGTTTTCAGACAATAATTAGGGAAGGATTATCAGAAGCTAATAAGACAGGGGAAGTTATTTTCGAGTTGAATAAAACTGAAGTGACCAGCATCACTATTTATTACAGTAACGGCACTGAAATAACTGAATTAAAAACTCAGTTCAGCATTATTGATTACGTGCCGTTTAACTTTGAGTTAACGACTAACAGGGTTTTAATATTAATAATTGTTGGAATAATTGTTGGATTCATTATCTGGAACAAGTTCTTAAGGCGCAAGAGACCTTAATTCAATCAGTGTTGCAGCACTCCACGCCTGAGCCCACGCGCCACCACTATCCTGTTCTTTAGCATCACTAATCTCTGAGCAGTCACTGATAGAGCCCTGATACAATAAGTCATTAATGCTTGATTCCTTAATCTTATTAGCGTACTCTCGTAGTTCTGTGAAGTCATTCATGCAAATGCCTGCAATATTATTAATGTAATACCATGAGTCACCATTATGGTAAGCAAATGATGATTCGCCATCATCAACATCCCTGTATAAAATGCTTTGCCTGCTAACGCTTGCCAAGCCATTCCACGGCAGCCATAATTCTTCCAGTAATCTCTTAAAGCAATGAAGCCATTCACTCTTCTTAAGTAATTCAGGGTACACGTAGTACGCGATGAATGCGTTAGGCCTGAATACTTCATCACCCGGCGAGTCATGTAATACTCCGTTACTGTAGAATTCCTCTATTACTCGCTTCTTTAATTTCCGCTCCATCGCCACGTACCTGGGCGCTTTAGTTAGCCTGCTCATTAACTTATAAGTGCTTAACTGCAGTGCTTGAATCTCAATTCTTGAACCGTCACGCATTAATGAATCCATCCACGTCTCCCCTGCATTATTAATGATTAAACCATTACGCGAGCGCTCTTTTAGTATTGACTTAACTGCCCTGCTTAACTCATTGATTATTAATTCCCTTTCTTCACTGCTGAATTTAAGGCCTGCATCCAAGTAATCATTAATTCTTTTGGAAAGCCATCCTGTCGAGTCAGCCATCACCCTGCCGTTATTACTGAACAAACCATTTCCAGGAATCCTTTTAACGTAATTCATTATTATTTTCTTAAATAAATCCTTCCTGTCCAGTAACAATAATGCTTTTAGTGATATTAATTCATCCCTTGCCCATGGCTTAATGAACCATGGCAGCCCGGCAATTATTCTTTTATTAAATATTAGTTTCTTTAATGATTCATTAACCGGTTCTGAATCCTTATTCTTTAATCTCGTTTTCAGTAATTCCTCTGCACTGCTTAATCCTTTATCCAGGTCATCAGTGACTATGAATGCAATTCTTAATGGCTTCTTTATTTCAGCGTTAAATATTTTGTAAACTGTTCTATTGCTTGGCATTGAATTCCTATGCTCGTCTAATTCGTAATTAATTAATGATTCATTCATTGATTCATTTAATTTCAGGTTTGTTGCAGTGATTAAGTATGCTGGCTTAACATTATTGAATTTCACTGTCCAGACCCCGTTAAGCCTTTTCACTTCAGGCTTTATTGTGTTGTCATTACTGAATATTTTCTTGTAATCAACCATTATTTCAAGTCTGCCTTTGCCTCTTGCCTCGTATATTAATGCATTAATGGCTTCAGGCATGTAGTAATTCTCTGTTAATGAGGATTTCTTTATTATAACTGAGTTCCTGTACTTCACTGCTTCCAGTACTTCGCCATTAGTCCTTATTGATTCAAGTGTTTTAAAGTATTCATCATTAATCCTGGTGTATAACCCGTTATACCTTGAATCTTGTTTTCCATCAAGGTTTGATGTGTAGAACGCGTTTTTCTTATTAGTTAGAGTGAATTTATGTTTATTGTAATCCACTTCTTTGCTTAAGAATCCTTTTTTTGCTGCATGCTTTATTATCATGGATAACATTAATAAAGACTTCATAATTTATAATTCCTATGGTAAAAGTAGTCGTATATAGTACGAGTACGTGCCCTTGGTGCGTCAGGATTAAGGATTTCTTTAAAAAGCATAAAATCCCATTCATTGATAAGGATGTTGGGGCTGACCAGGCGGCTGCTCAGGAAATGATTGCTAAGTCAGGGCAGATGGGCGTGCCAGTAATTGACGTTAACGGCACCATCATAGTTGGCTTTGACGAAATAAAACTAAAACAGTTACTAGATATTAATGACTAAAAAACAAGCGTATAAAAACTTTATTATTTCTTAATCTTAGGCAGGTCCGAGCGAAAAGAATAAAGTAATAAAGACAATAAATCCTAAAACAACTCCTAAAACAACGCCTAAACCTATTGCAACAACACCAAATATTATATTTCTTTTCCGAACGGCTTTAAGTCCGTAATCTATCAAAAGATAAACAGCAATGATAATAGGCATTTCTATCATGATACCTATTGCAAAGATGGAAGCCCTAATACAAATTCCTACACCCAAAGGACAAAACCCAAACAAGGCAATCATCCAAGCTACTGATAAAACCGTGATTATTGTTTTTAGGATACTATATTTTCTGCCCTCTAGTTGTTTCCCTTTCTTTTTTTCCATTATAACTATATAAAATCATGAAAATAAAAGCTTTTTTAATCCCTCGTTTTACTAGCACCCCTTAATTGCAGGGCGTGAATTTGAGGTTTATAACAATTCTAGGGGATGTTTCCCAAGGAGACTATTATAATGTATATTACATATATTACAAATGCTATCAAAGGCAGAGAACTAACTATCAACTTAAATATAGACCATTTTGTTACTTTCTTCGGATATACTAAAAGTTCTAACAATCTTTTCATTATTATAATGCTAAAAAAGTGACTTATAAATTTTTTTGGTTTTTTTGTCCTTTGGGTGTTATAGTAACAGATTTACTTTTGCTCGTATTACGTGGGTGTAACAAAAGGATGTCATTTCGCTACCACAGTGTATAAAGAATCTTCCCTCTCCTTGAATTTAAACTTTTATTATATTTTAATAAGTAATTCAATTCGTAAAAAACAAGTTTTATATTACTCTACTTATTCACTATATTAGAATGGTTGTTGTGCTGGATTTCCTCTGGGGAATGCTCGTGCAGATGGGCAATGTGCTGGGCGTTCAATTACTGAACTTCGCAGTCCTATGGCAATTACTGCCAATCTACACCACATGGTTCGCAACACTATTCATCACCAAAGGCAAAGAATACGAAGATGAAGCGAACCGATTCCTAAACGGCTTCGCAGTACTATGGGTCGGCTTCCAACTAGGCGAATACATCATTCAAAACTTCTTCACAGACCCATTAATAATCTGGAAACTATTCTTCGTAATACTACTATTCGTCTACGCAGTCTTCATCATGAGACTAGTACTGCAAGGCAAAAAAATCACTAAATACATCGCAAGAATAGGCGAGATATCAGCCATTAACGTTGCCGCAATGCTACTCATCCAAGACATCCTAATAATAACAGACATAACCCAATTCTTCCAAATGCTGCTCGCATTCATAATCATTTACGCAACAATTGACTTAATCATGACTTTACTAACCAAATACTTATGGAAACGCATAGGCAAACCAATTACAAAAGAAATCCCGGCAGCAGTGCCGGCACCAGCTCCAACCACAGCGCCTGCAAGACCGCCCAGGTATGAAAGAATCACAACTTATCCTCCAAGAAGGCCTGTAACACCCCAAGCAAGAACTCCAATCAGCAGGCCAGTACCCCCTGCTTACAGGAGGGCAGTGCCTCCAGCCAGAACTCCAACAATACCGCCACCAATAACTATAAAGAAACCAGTGAAACCATTAAAACCTTAATTCAGAAATGTTTATAAATGATTAATTACACATTTTCCGTGATGAACGAAGAATTTAAACAATACTTGAACAATGAAATTGATATTGTACAATACCTAGAGAAGAAAAGAGAGGAAGGACTGCTAAAAAGAACAGGCTTCACACAAGCCAGGAAAGGAGGAACTTTTATTGCCCTAATAGGTGATACACGCCACCCAAACAACCTAGGCATTGTTATTGGACGCGCATTCGGAAGTAAAGCATTTACAGGAGCAATACACGCCGCGAACTCATCTACTTTCTACGAAGGACTAATGGAATTCGACTTCAGTAAACTAAGAATTTATGAAGGAGAAATTATTCCAAAAGCAAAAGACCTCATTAACAAAGACCTAAGCGAATTAATCAATTACTTAGAAAAATGAGAAGCAACATCATTTGATATTCTTTCAACCCTACCTATTAACTCAGTGAAGAACTCCCTGTCAGCAGTTATTGTCTGCTTATAACCAATAATCCTAACCGCCTCGCTTGAAACCCTAAGTATTGACTTATCCATTAAATTCTTCAAGTAAAAATAAATATCATAGAAATCATCCTCTAACTCCATGTCACTGAATAACCTATACTTACTCAAGGTTAAGTAATCCCTCTCAAGAACTGTTTCCTCACCAATAACATAACTCGCTACCTTATCAAGAGTCCTTATTAAATGATAAACAATCATTTTAACCTGAGTTCCTGAAATATAACTAAAATTATTAATGTACTTACCAACCATCATTAATTCACTAATTATTTCCTCAGACTTCACCTAACACACCCTCCATCACACTAATAAATTTACTTGTCTGCCTTATATATTTTTTGACTTCAACCTCTGTAAGCGTAACCATATTATACTCAGGGCTTATTATTATAAACTTGTCATCTCTTTTTAGTTTTATGCTTGACCTCGCCCTAACATTATTAAATGAATTAATGGTTTTAATCATGCTAACATAATCATTAACCCCTATCCTCTGAGAATACTTCGTAATGAATAAATTAACAGCCATGTCAATTGGAGGCACGAATTCCAAGCGCTTAAACTTCTTCTCCCGCTCCAAGTACGCGATTATTAACTTATTTATTGACTTGCCTAAATGACTTACAGCGCTTAAGAATATCATCCTATCACCTAAAAGAGGCAGGGTTATGTAAACCATGTGGTCAGCGAGTTTTAATTCATCCTTTGCAGAACTAATAACGCCCCCCATGACAATTATTTACAAATTACTTAATTAATAACTTTTTTCTTTATATGCTTTTTAATAATCATAAGTTTTACGTACCAAAAACCTAATAAAAAACGTGCAAGTCAGAATTAAACATGAGTGCATGCGAAGTTTGCGGTGAAGACGTTGCTGAGTTACAAGCTTGCAGGCAGTGCGGCGTCCGTTTCTGCACTGAGTGCGGTTACTTTAACAAGCATTTATGCCTTGACTGCGGAAGCATTGAAGAGGAATCACAAGAAGAGGAAGCAGAGGACGTGCTTGAAGAATCAACACAAATTGAAGGCGAGAAAACTTACGGTGAAACACCTGAACAGAATGAAGAGATTAAAAGCGCTCTGAAATGAATTCACACTAGTAATCATTATTAATTCTTATTTATTTTATTATTCTCTTATCCCAGTACTTCTCCTTACAGTACTTAACCAGTACTCCTGATAATTCATCAAAGACTGCTTTGGGAATTACATTCTTATTAAAATTACTTGCAATGTATGGAACATAATCCGGAATAGAGTAAATTAATCCAGACGGAAGCCTTTCCTCCCTGCCTTCCTGCTGCCTGTAAAAAACGAATTGCCCGCTCTGAAATAACCCTAACTTATACCCATCCTTCATTATAGTGACTAATGACATAACTATCAAAATAAATAATAAAGTATTTAAAAATTATGGTGCGGGGGAAGGGATTTTCAAAACCCTGGAAGTTTTTCCGTCAACGCTTTTTCCAAAAAGGGTTGTTTGAACCCTTGCAGGCACTAAGCCATCGGGTCCTAAGCCCGACACGTTTGACCAAGCTCCGCCACCCCCGCATTAATTCAATAAAGTATGTACCAGTATTTATATGCTTATCGCACTATTCACGATAACCTTTTGAATAATTCATTAAAACTTTTTCTAACATGATGTAAAGGAGTTTTTTCAGTGAAATACAACCCCTTATCACTTAGTTCATAAAGATTCCCATCCTCCTTCACTAAACCCGCTTTAATCAATGAATCTAACTTCTCCTTCAAGCATTCAGTGCAAGGCAATGCCTTCCCTAATGACTCGTAAGTTAATGGTTCATAAGTGGCGAATAAAGTTAGGAAAACCTTATATGAATCCCTGTCTGATAAGACTTTAAGTGAATCCTCATCTAATAAATCACTATTACTCGTGTAAGGATTATCCTTAAGCCATTGCCTTAACTTCCCAACTTCAGGCACGAATAAATCATTAATCTCCACATAATCCTTGCTTTTACTCGTGTAAGGATTATCCTTAAGCCATTGCTCTAACTTCCCTTCTGTCACGTCATCATCCTGAAACCATAACATGAAATGATTATTCGCCTGCTTTGGGAATAAACAAAGATTCTCAAGCAACTGCCCTAATCTTAAATCAGGCTGCAATAACCATATCTCTTCAATTAAGTTCAGCACCCGCTTAATCCTTCCAACATCTCTCATAACAATAAATAATCCTTTAAAATATTAAATCATTTTTGCTTGCCTGGATAGCATGAAAGGTCAATGAGCTTGTAATCCTCACTCTTAAGCAAGTCAGGTATCCTGCAATCCTTAATGCCAGGACAGTAATTCCTAAACACTTTTATGTCAACATCACTAAGTTCATTATCCTGATTAGTTGAAACAGAACCAAATAAATGACTTGAAATAATATAATCAAGTCCATTAATTTTCTCTAAGAATTCATCCGCAACCCTAACTCTCTCCTCATGAGTGGATTCCGGAAGGCGTAAACCACACTTTTCCAAGCATAACCCTGCAAAAATCCTTCTTAACTCATGCTTATCCTCACTCCTGTAAATCTCAAGAAGATCTAAATCTGAAGGCAACTCATTCTCAGAACACAATGATATCTCTGCAATAAAATTATGAAGGTTTAATCCTAACACTGCCACGCAATCAGGCTTCTTAAATCCTGATTCCTCAAGCCCTGTTAAACATTTTATGTCCATAAAAAGATTATGAGAAAAGAAATGAATTAAATACTTTTCCATAAATAAGAAAAAAGAATGCTCCCGCCGGGATTTGAACCCGGGTCCCCGACTCGAGAGGCCGGCATCCTTGACCGGACTAGACTACAGGAGCATAATTCTCTAAACCTTTTAATATGCTTTTAGTTTTTTAAATTTATCCCTAATTATCAAAGGTTTTTTAAAGTTCATCAGATAAATAATTAACATTAATGATTGGAATCAGTTACTTTAAGAAGAACAAGGAATTAGCTGAAAGAATTCTAAAGAGTTTAGAAGAAGATACAATGCTCATTGACTTGGATGCTTATGAAGGAACCTTTATTGATGAATTAATCAGTGTTGGAGGGGACGGCACTTTCGCGAAATCAGTTTCGCTTGTAAGTTTTGACAAGATTATCGGCGTGCGGTCAATGAATTCAGTTGGAGCTCATTGCTACTGCAATATTAATGAATGGTCAAACCACGCTGAGAAATTAAAGAATAATGAATACAAAGTCAGTGAAAGAAACAAGATTAAAGCAGAATTAAACAATGAATTCACTGACTGCGCTGTTAATGAAATAATAATAAGTGCTCCGCGGTGGGGAGGGACTTTCAAGTATGAATTAATAATTAATAATGAAAAACCAATACTTACTTCTGGAAGCGCATTATTCATTTACACTGAATACGGTTACTCAGGCTTCCTGAAAAAATTACTACATAATGATAATGCAAAATTCAAAGGAGACGGCATAGCATCAATTGCAAGCAATTACGGGTTCAGTGACTGCAGGGAACTGCCTGAAGGTTATGAAGTAAAAGTTAAGATAAAGGACGATGCATTCATATCAATTGATGGAAGAAAGTATGAAAAAGAATTAAATCCTGATGATGAAATAAGGATTACAAACGGGAAATATAAAATAATAAATTTTTAAATCACGACTACTAACAGATAAGGACTTAGTGTTCTATGAAAAAGAATAAAAGAAATAAATACTCAAGCACTATTATTATTTACTAATGAACAGCAAAACTCAAGGAGTACTATATGCAGTAGCAATAATAATGGGCACAGTAGTTGGAGCAGGAATACTCGGACTGCCATACGCCATCAGCATGTCAGGATTCATTCCAGGACTAATTCTGACACTAATAATTGCTTTCTGCATGACACTATTAATGCTTTACTTGGCAGAAACAGCGCTGCGCTGCCATAACATATACCAGTTACCCGGCTTAGTTGCTAACTACATGGGCAAGAAGTACAAGACTGCTGCAATAATACTATTCATCATAGGAATTTACGGAGCACTAATCAGCTACGTTATCGGCATCTCAGACACGCTTAATCACTTAATGGGCGGGGGCGCACTGCTTTATAAAATATTATTCACAGCACTCATTGGCATGCCAATACTATACGGGTTAAAAGTTGTTGAACGATTCCAATTAGCGCTAACAATAATCCTCGGACTACTAATAACAATTATTTGCTTAATGATAATACCTGCCGCAGACATTAATAACGTGTTAGTAAGTGATTACGCTTCATTCTTCTATCCTTTCGGAGTCATCTTCTTCGCATTAACTGGCTTCTCAGTAATGCCTGAATTAGAGCAAGTCCTTACAAAGCACCGGATAAACATTGATGAATCAATAATTATTGCAATGACGCTAAGCACTATTATTTACTTAATATTCTCATTCACATTCATCGGGGTGTATGGAAGTGAAGTCCAGCAAGTAGCAACTGAATCAATAACTAATGGTTTAGGCTTATTCGGCAGCGGAATCGCCATCTTCGGCATGACCACGAGTTTCCTGGGATTAGGGTTAGCGATTAGGAATATGTTTCACTATGATTTAGGGCTTAGCAAGATGTCAAGCTGGTTCTTAACAATCAGTGTGCCATTAATTATTGCAATAACTTTTGACTTACAGTTCATCCAGCCAATACTCATTACTGGAGCTTACACGGGCACGCTGACAGGATTCCTGATAATACTCACGATTAACAAGGCAAGGAAAGTTAAAGGAGATAAACCGGCATTCGTAACACCCTTTGGCAGGGCAGGCATGATACTGGTAGGAGTAATTCTGGGCTTAGGATTAGTATTCACAACTCTTGAATTACTCGGCGTTATCTAAACATGCCTTAACAAAACCGTTAAATAAAGGATTAGGCTTTAAAGGCTTGCTCGTGAGTTCAGGATGGAACTGGGTTGCAATAAAGAAAGGATGATTGCTTAATTCAATAATATTAAACCCTCCTGAGAACACCAGACCATTTGATTCAAGACTCTTAACTAAACCTGCATCAACCTCATACTGTTGCCTGTAACGCTCAATAATAACTGAATCATTATAAATTGACTGAGCAAAACTGCCTTCTTTTAAAATTGTTTTACAAGCGCCTGATTCATTAATGATGACTGATGATTCCTTAACTTTTTTTAAACCGCAAACATTACGCGCAAACTCATTAATAACTAACTGCGTTCCATAACTTAACCCTAAGAACGGTTTTCCTGACTCCCTGGCAGCCCTTATTAATTCAGTCCAGCCAGCATCATAATGACTGCTGAAATCATCTGGCAGTATTAAACCATTAAAACCTGACATTTTTTCTTTAACAGCATCACAATCATGTCTCGTTGTGTCAATTAATTCATAATTAACGTTTAAATCATTACTTGCTCCAGCATGAATTAATGCCTCAATAATGCTTGCATAACCATCAGAAACATTTGTGCATTCACCAGCAATCATTACTTTAATTTCATGCTTCGGATTTAATGATTTATGAACAAAATCCTTCCAATCACTCATATCAGGCTCTGATTTAATACTAAAACGCTCCTTAACAACTTCAAAAAAACCCTGCGCCTCAAGTATTAACGGAGACTCGTAAACTAATTTCAAGTCATGAAGCCCGAAAACATTTCTTAAAGGCGTGCTAGAGTAAACACTAATCTTTTCTTTAATGCTGTCAGTAACCGGGTTAGTACTCCTTATAATTATAATGTCAGGCTTTAAACCCTGCTTCATTAACTGCTTAATCCCTAACTGAGCTGCCTTGCTTTTCTGCTCGTTAAGACTCGTTGGCTCGATAACGTAAGTCACGTTAATCACTAAAACATTATTACTTCCCTCCTCAATCACTAATTCCCTTATTGCCTCAATAAAATAACTGTTCTCAATATCACCTACAGTGCCTCCAACTTCAACAAGCATAACATCAAAGCCCTTGCTGCGCTCCCTTAACAATTTCTTGATTTCTCCAGTAACGTGAGGGATGAATTGAACATCCCTGCCATTGTAACCACCATTCTTCTCTTTATCAAGAATGTACTGGAATAACTGCCCTGCAGTCAAGTAATTATTTTTTGAAAGATTAGTGTTCAAGAACCGCTCATAAGTCCCTAAATCCATGTCACACATGCTTCCATCCTCAAGTATGAATACTTCACCATGCCTGAACGGGTTAAGACTGCCAGCATTAATGTTTAAGTAACCATCAAACTTGAATGGGAATACCTTTAATCCTGCTGACTCAAATAATCGTCCAATACTGGCTGAAATAACGCCCTTACCAACGCCTGAAATAACGCTTCCAGTAATAATTATGAACTTGGTTTTCCCTGCTTCATAACCTTCTGGTTTAGAATCAAAACCTTCTATTGAGTGCATGGTTAATAGAGTCAGTTAATAATAAAAAGATTACTGTTAAAAAAATGGTAAACTAATTAGTTAAGTTTAACTCGCTTAAAGCATAATTAATTACATTCTCAAATTCTTCTATTGGAAGGGCGCCGACTATTAAGTGACCATTAATGAAGAATGTTGGCGTGCCAGTAACTCCATAATCCAACCCATCATTCAAGTCATTATCAACCTCATCATAATACTTGCCGCTCTCATAGCAATCAGTGAATTGAATCATGTTTAAGCCAAGATTATTAGCTAATTCTATGAAGCGCGTTTCACTAATTGATTCCTGTTCAATGAATAACTCATCATGGAATTCCCAGAAAAATCCCTGCTCGTGAGCGCACTCAGCTGCTTCTGAAATATTATGAGCTAATGGGTGAAAACCCAGCGGGAAATCCCTGAACACAATGTTCACGATTCCACTATCAATAAATCTTGTCTTTAATTCAGGGAAAACTTCATTTGCAAACTTTCCTGAGAAAGGGCATTGAAATTCAGAGAACATTACAATAGTTACTGGCGCTGACTCATTGCCAAGCAATGAATCATCATCAATTGATGCATTAACAACAGGAGGCACGTACTCAACCTCAGTTACTGTACCGTCAGGAAGAACTAACTGGTAATTACCTTCTGTCTCGAATAACTCTGGCACCCTGAAGACTAATGCGCCATCACTCTCAACTGAGCCAACACTAGCCCAGACGTTAGAAAGCAACTCGCTGTCCATAGCATCACTAGAGAGTATGAAAGTAGGATATCTAGTTATTTTATACTTATTTATTAACTCTTGGCCCTCATCACTGCCAGCGTCAACATAACTCTCAGTTAATTTCAAACCGAACTGGCCTCTAAGGATTTCTGAATTAATGTTCACATCATAACACTCACTGCATGACATATCAGTTAAGTAAGTCACCATTACATTGATAGTTGAACTGGCACTTTCTCCTACATTAGTGTCTGCAGCTGCTTGAGGGAACCTGAAGCCTTGAGTTAAAACACTAATCATGATTAGTGCTGCTAACGCAATAATTGGCAAAGCCTTAATGTTTAACCTGTAAATAAGTTTCTGACTGCCCAATAAAGATTCTAACTCACTTGTTTTAAGCCTTAACAACTTCTTCTTCATAACTTTTAAAGGAGTTCTAGGCGCTGAATTAGTTAATTCAAGCAATTCATCCTTAGAATACTTACTTATCACTTCCTTAACTAATTCTCTCTTAGTCATTACTGAAAACCTTAGTTAAAATGTTTATATAAGTCTTTCTAATCAGGTGGGGATAATATTAAAAGAAGAAGAAATAAATTATTCATCAAGTTTTTCTTCATATTTCGGAAACTCAGTTACTCTAAAATAGTTAAGAAAGTACCTGCTTAATTGCTTCATGCGATTACTTGCTTCCTTGTAATTATTTGATTTAAGACTAACTGTTAAATCATATTTATGCACATTAAATTTTTCCTTAACTTCATAGCCTTTTTTTATAAGGTTTTTAAAGAATTTCTTAAACCTCTTTTCATCCTCTCCTGATTCACTTTCAATTTTCTTAAATACTTTAAGAGTGTATGAATTACGGCTTTCATCATTCCTTAATGAAAGATTAATTTCTAATAACTCCTTATCATCTTCACTGTAAGTCATTCTAGCGCACTGCAAATTATTCTCCAATAATTCTTCCTCTAAACTAAAATTATTACGATTCTCTTCATTAATATTAAATAATTTTTCAATCTTTCCAATCAAGCTATGCAACGCGTCAAATTCTAATCCAACCAAGCCCGTCCTATATTCTTTAAAGAATTTACTGCCATATTTCGGTGCAACCACTAACTCAAATTCTATTTTGTTATTATACTTTTCAGAATCCTCATCCATAACAATGCATAATCCTTCCTAAATTTATTAATCTTTAGGATGACATGTATAATTCATAAAATTTAAATACTAATTACTTTTAATCAATTCCTTATGAAGTATTTAATATCCTACGCAATACTAAGCATTATACTCGTATTATCAATACTAACCGGCGGATTCACAGACTTCCCTGGAATTACTGGTCAGGCAGTAATCCTTAATCCTGGCGCAGTCAAGTTTGAATTATTCGTTATGAGCCAGTGCTCTTACGGAGTTCAGGCTGAAAACTTAATGCCTGAAGTTATTAACGCATTCGGCGCTGACCTTGACTTCAGATTACAATTCATTGCTGATAATAATGATGAAGATTTAAGGCAGATTTGCGCTATAAAATACTACCCTGCTAATTACATGGATTACATAATGTGCATTAACAAGAATTACCGTAATGCAGGTGCTATATGGAGGTCATGCGCTGAGGAGGCAGGAATGAATGTTAATATTATAAGCACTTGTTATCAGGGCGCTGAAGGCGCTGAATTGCTTAGCAAGAATATTGAAAGAGCCAGGGAGTTAAGCATTAGTGGCAGCCCAACAATATATATTGATAACGCAAGGTATAATGGTCCCAGGAGCGCTGCTGGTTTCCAGCAAGTAATCTGCTCAGTTAACCCTGACTTAAGCGGTTGCAGTGTTCAGTTAAGCGGAACTGCCGGGGCAGTACAGGGCGGATGCTAAAGACTTTTATAGTAATCACAATCAATTCTAAGCATGCACTCACTGCATGAAGGCTTCACTGGCTTGCAAATCCTCTGACCGAACTTAACTAGTAATTCATTTAATTCAAGCCAATACCTCTCAGGCAGTAAATTCATTAACTCCATCTCAGTCTGCTCAGGCGATTTAGTGCACACGAGTCCCAACCTGTTCGAGATTCTGTGAACATGAACGTCAACAGGGATGGCAGGCACTCCGTAACCATAAACGAGAACGCAGTTAGCCGTCTTCCTGCCAACACCAGGAAGCTTCATTAATTCATCAAACGTCTCTGGCATGCCATGCACTGCAACGTGCTGCGCGATTTCCTTAACCCTCCTCGCCTTCACCCTGTAAAACCCTGAATCCTTAATCAAGAACTCCACCCTGCTTACTGGCGCCTTGCTCAGGGCTTTAGGCGTTGAATACTTACTGAACAACTTAACTGCAGCCCTCCTGGTATTCTCATCACGCGTTCTCTGAGAAAGAACCGTGGTTATTAACACGCGGAAAGGATTTTTAAACGCGTAAGGCTCGCGCTCCCCAACCATTAATCTAACCCTTTTAATTACATGCAGGATGTTCATTTTAAAAAAATGTAAGTCAAGAAAAACTTAAATAAGTATGCTGACTTCACTTGAGTCAATGATTGAATGGATTATTGGACTAACAATAGTAGGCGTATTAGTGCTTGTTGGCATAGCGATTTACTACTGGAACTCAATAGTGATTCTTGGCAACAGGATAAGTAATTCATGGAGCCAGATAGACGTTCAATTAAAGAGAAGAACTGACTTAGTGCCTAACTTAATTGAAACAGTTAAAGGTTATATGAAACATGAGAAGAATGCTATTAAAATGGTAACTCAGTCACGCGAGCGAATGATGAAAGCAGGCAACATTGGAGCAAAAGTTAAGGCAGGCAATGAATTAACCAGCGCCTTGAAAACAATATTTGCGATAGCAGAGAATTACCCGAACCTTAAAGCTAATGAGAACTTCAAGGCATTGCAGGATGAGTTAGCAGCAATAGAGAATAAAATTGCTTACGCAAGACAATTCTACAATGACTCAGTGCTACGCTACAATAACATGATTACAACTATTCCAGGCAAGTTCTTCGCAGGCGGAAGGAAGACTAAGATTTACTTAGAAATTGAAGCAGCAGAAAGGGCTGTGCCAAAAGTAAGATTCCCTGAAGCTTAAATTCCTTTTCCACACAAAGATTTTAATAACTAATTACTCTTAAGAATTAATTAATATGAAACATGAAAAAGTAGATGTGTACGGCCAGATAGCGAATAATAAAAGGCTTTCATTCCTGCTAGCCATTCTAATCGTGCTGGGGATTGGAGCGCTCGGCTACGTATTCGGTTATACATACCACCCTGACTTAGCGTTCACCATATTCATTATTGCAATCATATTCGCAATGCTGTCATCAATAATTGGTTACTACTACAGTGACAAGATAGTGTTAAAAGCAGTTAATGCAAAGAAAGCGCATCCAGTAAATCACAAGAAGGCATTAGACCTGCTTGAAGGATTATGCATTGGAGCAGGCATGAAAATGCCAAGGTTATACATAATTAAGAGCCCTGAAATCAACGCGTTCGCCACAGGAAGGGACTACGAGCATGCAGTTATTGGATTAACTGAAGGCGCTGTAGAGAAACTTGACAAACTAGAATTAGAAGGAGTGCTCGCGCATGAGTTAAGCCACATAAAGAATTATGACATAAGATTCATGACCCTGGTGTCAGTACTTGTAGGCACTGCAGTCATTATCAGTGAATTATTATTAAGGAATTTCTTCTGGAGGGGCAGAAGCAGTAGTGACAGGGACAGCAAGGGCGCAGGCATAATAGTGATTATTGGATTAATACTTGCAATAATCACTCCGATACTAATGAAGTTAATACAATTAGCTATTAGCAGGAAAAGAGAATACTTGGCTGACGCGTCAGCAGCACTAATAACAAGGTATCCTGACGGGTTAGCTGACGCGCTGGAAATGATTAAAACAGAAAACAAGGGGCGGATGAAGATTAGCAAGGCAACAATGCACTTATTCATATCAAACCCGTTAAAGAAGTTAGGAGCAGACTCCTTATTCAGCACTCACCCGCCAATAAATAAAAGAATAAGAAAACTAAGAAGCATGTAATTCATTACTGTAATACTTAATCCAGTAATCAAACATGTCCTTTAAAAATTCATTAATGGATTGGGAGACTTTAAAGCCTAAGGCAGTAATCTTTGAATTATCACCAATTATTACATCCTCATCAGTCTTCCTTAACTTAACAGGAGAATCCTCAACCACTTTTATTTTCTTAGATGAGAAACTCAAAGCAGTGTTTAACACACTCTTGACATGAATCTTCCTGCCAGAACAGACATTATACGTCTCGCCTGGCACTCCTTTACTGGCTGCCAGCCAAATTGCCTTAACTGAATCCTGAACACCAGTAATGTCGCGGAAAGAGTTTAGATTACCAACCCTGATTACCGGCTCATCCAAGCCTAACTCAATCCTCGCAACAGCCCTCACAAAGTCAGAGCAGGCATCATTAACCTTCCTAGGCCCTGTCTGATTAAAGAATCTTAAGTTAATCACTTCAATACCGAAGTTAATGAAGTACTGGCGCGCAAGCAGTTCTGCCGCAACCTTACTAACCCCATAAGGATGCAATGGCAATAAAGGGTCTGACTCTCTTAGCGGGCGATTAAGCTTTGCAGTTGAACCATACTCAGCGCTGGAGCAAGCAATGATGACTCGAGCATTAATTTTATACTTCTTCAATGGCTCGAACACGTTTATGGTTCCAATAACATTAACATTTATTGTGCCAGCAGGATCCTTCCATGAAGGAATCACGTGAGGCTGAGCTCCGAAATGAAAAATTAATCCAGGTTTTGAATCCTTAATTATTTCACTCAATAAATCATTATTAGTTAAGTCGCATTCATGAATCATTAATTTATCACTGCCTTTATGCTGGCTTAAATTATCAAGTAATGTTCCTGGCTTTACTAATGCGTGAACAATGAAGCCCTTGCTAATGCATAAGTCAGTTAAGTGAGAACCTAAAAACCCATTAGCCCCGGTTATTAACGCTTCACTCATCATTCATCACTTGATAATTCACTTCATATATAAATTTATTCAAATCTATAGTCTTATGCGCAACAATAATTATTGAGGTGTTAATTAAAGATGGTGAAAAAGAAAAAGGCTCCTAAAAAGAAGAAGAAAGTTTTAAATTCTTTATAAATTTTATGGAAAGAAAATATTTCTTGATTACTCTGCTTGGAATCACTATTTATTAATTTTTTTTATAAAGATTTCTATTCAACTGTGATGAGAAACTATTTAAAAGAGTATAAACATAAATACTCCTTTGATGGTTGGGCTTGAAAGAATGTTACAGCTTGAACAATTAAGGAAGATTGAGAAAGCGAATAGCAAGCGTTTCAGGAAGTATGATAAAGAAGGCAAACCCAAAACGTATTTGCGGGCAGTTAGTGATGAAAATGACGGACAGAATATTACTTATAATTTATTCATCAGAATGACAATTGAGCAAAGATTCGGAGTACACAGAGGTCTTGATGCTCATGCCAAGCAAAATTCGTTGAAAGCCATACAAGAGGCTGTTGATTTAAAGCCGATTTTTGTCGAATTTGACGTAATGTCAATTAACGGCATCATTAAAACAGGACACCCACCGCAAGAGCCATTAGATAAATTAGAAGAAGTTTTAAGTCTTTTCGAAGGACATGAGACTTATCCAAAGATAGACATTAAATTAAAAAATGATGGATTATACTCTATCGTGACTGATAAGGTCCTTGAATTAGTGAATCAAGCAAGTATTGATTTCACGTTAATCAATATTACAGGCAAAGACAGGAGTTACCAAATTGGAGCTGAAAATTATTTCTTCGCTAAAGTAAGAAATAATCCAAAAATCAAATTAAACATAGATTTAGCAAGGTACAGGAAACCTGGATGCAGAATTGATAAAAGTATTAAAAAACATGTAAAGGGATTAGGCAACATTATCTACAGTGTAAGCCCAGAAATTCATGAAGAAAACTGGGATAAAGTTTTAAGATTTGCTGAAAAACATCGTATTAGGAATTGCTGTTTCTGGTTAAGAAGTAGTCCTGGCGCGTTTAACCCACAAGTCACTGTAGAAACCATTCGAAAAGCATTAAGCTTGGAGAAAGAATACAATGTCAAGATTTATTTTGAAATAAACCTTAATTACATTAAAGGACCTTTTTTAAATAAGTTATGAATGAGGAGAACACCATGATAAAATCAGTTAGGAGCGGGTTAAGTCGGATTTTAAAGAATCCAATTCTTAAACCAATAGAAAATCATGAATGGGAATCAAAACTTGTTTTTAACTGCGGCGCTTATCGAAAAGGATTAACCTACATTATCTACAGGGCCATAGGCAAGAAGGACATGCTTTCCCGCTGGGGTCTTGCCACAAGTAAAGATGGAATAAATATTGACAATAGACTTGATAATCCTATTTTTATACCTACTGAAGAATACGAATTACCTACAGATGAAATTTATAAGAAACTTCCTTATGAAAAAGGAGGTTGTGAAGACCCTCATATGTTAGGAGTGTTCAATGACAGACTTTACGTCTCCTATACCGGTAATAGCGGTAATCGTAATGTAGGTGGTGAATCACAATTAGCTTTTGCCTCAATCGCATTAGATGAATTTATTTCCCTAGCAGATAAATGTGCCGGCACTGAAGAATGGACCAGGGCATGGAATAAAGAAGGGCTTGCTTTTAAAGGTTACAATAAGGATGGGGTGCTCATACCAGAAAAAATTAATAATAAATATGTACTAATTCATCGCCCATACCCAGATATGCGCATAACTTATGCTGATGAATTAAAGTTCCCCTGGACAGGCGGGGTGGGGGATGTTTTACTGAAGGCAAAAGATATTGGTTCAAAAGGCTGCGATAAAATTGGTGCAGGAGCGCAGGTAATAAAGACAAAATATGGATGGCTGATTATCTGTCATGGAAAAGAAATAGTGGATAGAGGAGGTAAAAAAGATTCTCTGGCTAAAAGTGGTGTTTTACAAAATCATAAATACTTCTTATTCACAATGCTTCTTGACTTAAAAGACCCTTCTAAGAAGCTTTACGTCTCGCCTCCAATCTTAGAGCCGGAAGAGGAGTATGAAAAGTATGGCTGGGTAAATCATGTAGTATTTACTTGCGGAGCAGTTCCAAGATACAAGGATTCAAATAAAGTTTTGGACAAGAGTGATAAACTCATTGTTTATTATGGGGGAGCGGATAATGTAATATGCGTTGCTGGAGCAAAAATTTCTGAACTTATTCCTAAAATGAACCGCTACTAAGGATTCTTAAACATATATAATAATTCATAGAAATACTTATTACTAACTTTTCTTTAAAATGGTTTTAATGCATGAATATTTCAAGAATAAGGAAGGACTTGAAGGCAGAATCAGGCACGCGAGAAGAATGCTAAAGAATGCAAGCGTAGTGCACTGCATTTCAGGAGGTCTTGATTCTGTAGGAGTAATACCAGTAATGAAATTCTTCGGCGCTGATAAAATACAGCCAGTATTCTTTAACAGAGGGCAGGGCAATTATGAACAGGAAAAAACAGCTATTACAAAAGTATTAAGTATTGCTTCAGAAGTATATCCTGACTCAGTGCTTAAATTAATAGAGTACGTGATGCCTATCCCGTCAAAGTATATTAAAGAAACTTTCAAGAATAAGGAATCCGCTAAGCAAGCATCAACTAAGTCAGTGTACACTCTGCGCAATATTAGTATGATGGATGAATGCTATAAACTAGCCCGATGCCTGAATGATGATAGGTACAGAGAAGATGATGACCCTGTATTCACAATCTTAAGCAACGGCAACGTAACTACTGATGAGAGCTTTGGAGATGGGGATGTTAAGAATTATAAATTACTTAACCAATTGTATGACGTTCAAGTTAAGGGTAATATAGTTCATTGCTACATGCCTTACCTTTGGCTCGGCTTATCTAAGAATGAAGCTTTAGCGCTCGCTATTGACTGCGCGCCAGAAGACTATATTAACGCGATTAATGCAAGTTACTCTTGCTGGAATCCTAAACCAACTCACGCGGAGCAAGGCATTCCATACAATGACTGGTGTCCTCCTTGCAGGGAGCGCAAACAAGCCTTTGACTTTGCAAAAGAGCTTGGATTAATTTAATACCATTTTCTAAAGAGTATTTTAGATTAAATAAATGAATTTAAAACAGTTCATACTAAAAGATTCTAAATTAATTTAAGGAGGGGAGAGGGATATGACGAGGACACTACCAACACTTTTAAGGCATAGAGTAATGAAGATTGAAGACGGTGTTAGAAAGTACTTATTAACTAACTTTGCAGGCAGCGAGCAGCAGAAGGACTTGGATAAAACTAAAGGCAATGTCAAGGGAAGCATTAATGACTTCTTCAGAGTTAAAACAAACTTGAAGGACTACCAGCTTGACGAGTACTTTGCAACAAAGAATAATCAAGTATTACCTTTTGACATGGATTTCTGGGCAATAGAATCGACAGGTGCGTACAACACTGCAAGATTGCAGGACGTGCCGAGAGAAATAATAGAAGAATACACTAACGTTTTCATCTACCAATTAAAAGGATGCAATATTAACTGCAAGTTCTGTTTCGTAGACAGGTTCAATAATAATGGCAGAGCAGACCATGGGGCTGAATACTTCAGTATGCGTGAAATAATTGATTCATTCATTAAATTCCGTGAAAGAAAAAATGATGAAGGAGTAGCATTGAATCAATTCAGGCCTAGTGGAGGAGAACCAACTTTAGCGCCTGAACAATGGCTTGAAGTACTGCAATTATTGGAAGAATATGGTTTAAGCAAGAAAGTATCAGTACAATCTGACTGTAACGGCACAACAGGTCATGCATGGAACAGATGGATTAAGAACAAGGAAATGCAAGAAGACTTATTTGAACAAGTAAGCAAGTATAAGAATTTCAACGTTCTTTACTGCTTTAAGGGAAGCGACCCGGAGAACCTGGCTCGTAATATAGGAAGAAACGCGGAGCAGGGAAGGGAATTGCTTGAAGAGCAATTATACACTTTTAAGAAATTATTAAGTAATGGAATCAGGACTTATGCATACATTATTAATCCAAATCCTGAAACACTTGAAGGCTTTATGAATGAATTAGCGCAGGATTATGGCAGGAAGATAATTCCTTTCATGCATATATTAAAGATTGGTCCTTACGGTCCAGTGAAAGAAAGATATGGTGATAAAATAGATGAAGCAGTAAGTGAATGGAATGATTACTATGCCAGAAGCGAGCAAGTAATGGACGGATTATGCATTGAAGAGTTCGGAAAGCATTATAAGGAAATATCAAGACCAAGCATTATTGAAGACATTTTAGCAAACGCTTAAAAAAAAACTTTTTTCTTTTATTTATTCTTTAAATTTTTTTGAGTCAAATTCTTTTGAGAAAACCTATTTATTAATCATTAAATTAAAGGAATTTTATGACACCAAAATTTAATTTATGGGAAAGAGAAGACGAACAGAAATGGAGTGATTACATAAAAGAAGAAATTAAAGTTAAGAGCGCGTGGTATGAATTAAGGTATGGAACAAAGTATTTTGACAACCAGGATTACAAAATTGGAAGCCTTGTTGACATCACGGTTGGTAAGAATCCTGAAACAGCGCTGACAGTTTTAACACTTAAATTGGTTGACAAACAAAAAACGTTGTTAAAAAACGTGCCAGAGGAATACATGGGTGATGGTTTAGAAAACCTAGTTAAAAAATTAAGAAGCATATATGGAGATCAAGTAACAGTTAATGATGATGTTACTATGCTAGAATTCATTATCTAAATCATTATTATTTTTTTTTAAAAAAATGGTTAAATTTATTAGTAACTTCATCCAAAAGAATTTACATGGAGTTAAATTTATTAAATCATGATGTCCGTAAGAAAATTTTTAAGAAATTAATGTATAAGTCAAAGCTTAGTTTTTCACAATTACAGGATAGTAATATTCGTTCTAATCGTTTTAATTATCATTTGAATAAATTAGTTAAGCTTGGTATTATAAAAAAGGATGAGGATGGCTTGTATTCATTAAGCAATCTTGGCAAAGAACTGGCGATTTATGTTGACTTAAATGAGATGGGAGTACATAAGCAGCCTTTCGTGATTGTAGGAGTGGTTATTAGAAAAGAAGATAAGATTTTATTATCAAAGCTTGGGAGGGAACCATTTAAGGGCGTGTGGGCTATAAGCGTGGTGGGTAGAATGCATTTCGGGGAGGGAGTAAGGGAAAGTGCTGTCAGACAAACTATGGAGAGAACTGGTTACGCGCCTAAGGATTTAAAGCTTAAAATTATTTACTCAATAAGAACAAATAAAGAGAATAATATTCATTCTCATCACATGTTTTATGTTTTAAGGTGTAATGATTTTTCCGGCAAACTGAAAAAGAAAACTCCTGACAGGCTTAACAAATGGGTTAATATTAAAGATGTTAAGAAGCTTAATATTTTCACTGACATTCCTTACACTTTGAAGTATATTGATAAGCGTGGAATTACTTTTTTAGAGCTTGAAAGAGAGTTCAATGGCAAGAAATTTAATTTAACCAAGATTATTAGATGACTGGCTTGGAATCATTATTTTAAACTAAATAAATGTATTAAAAGAAAGATAGGATAAAAATCATTGAATTGGTTTATTTAACAAACTTTAATGAAGGAAAACAGAAAGAGGATATTAAGAAAAGCGGTGATATAATAAATGATACTTACAGGATTTACTATTACATGTGGAATATTAATAAGAAGAAGAAAGAATTTGGCAGGGTTCCATTCGTGGCATCGCGAAAACTTGGCTTAAGCCCTTATAAAACGAACAAGGTTCTAACAAGCCAGGTTAATAAATGCAATATGAACTGCTGGTTCTGCTATGTTGATGACAAGAACAAGGATGCTAGCAGGGGGATTAATAAACCAGTTAATCAGGTACTCAATGAAGTAGTGACTTACTTAAATGAGAATGAAGATGTTAATGCATTAAGGATTAGTGGAGGAGAACCAACACTTTTCCCGCAATTCCTGTACAAAATAATACGTGAATTCCCTCATGAATACGGATTAAACATTGACACTAACTTAACGAGAAAGCTTCATAAGGAAGAATTAATCAATCAGTCAAACGTGCAATTCCAGATGTGCATTAAAGGGATAAGTGAAAAGAATTTTGAGGAAAATACCGGGCTGCCAGGCAAGATTTGGTACAAGCAGTTGGAGAACTTAGAGTACATGGAGGACGTGCTTGATGATTATTCAATTTACTTAATTGACTTAATACAGGACGAGAAAGACTTACTGGATTTAGAGGACTTATTTGACGTGGTGATACAACGGCCTGAAAAAGTTAATATACTGCAAATCTCTCTTTACTCGCCAACTTACACGCGGTTAAATGGTAATGAACCTCCTGAATTCAAGCCTAAGACTCTGGAGAACGCGTGGAAAAAATTACTAAAACAAAGAACAGGCAAGGACTACCTTAAGTGCCTAATTCTTCATTAGAAAAGATTACTCAAGTAGTCAGGTTAATGGGGATTATTGTCTGCGTTATGCAGTCAATCACTATGCCCTGACTGCAGTTACAGGCCTGTACAACGCATTCCTTAAGCTCAAGCGACTTATTCACTAATTCAGCCCGAGTAATATTAGTCACTGTTCCTGTCAGGAAGTCAGTTATGTCATAACCAATCAAGCCCAGCACTCCAATTCCTAATAATATGATGAATATTATTGACACTGCCTTGACTGCAGCCTTGACAAGTAATAAGCCAATAAATCCTACTGCTATGAATATTAAACTATTAATAAAACTCATTAAAGAATCAGACGATTATTAAAATTAAAAACCTTTTTATTCAGGCAATTCCTTCATAATTTCTTAATGGACAAGGAGAAGATTCTGTTATTATTTATAATTACTACTTTTGCCATTATTAACACCGTCTTCGCGGATGCATTAGATAATACTTCTTGTTCTAATGCAACACTTGACTTTTGTACAACACAAACTGATTGTGAAACCGCTGGAGCACACTGGTGCACTGACAGTAATACTTGTATTACAGCAAGTAATTGTGATACTTGTGCTTCAGACTGCTCTCAAACTCAATGCAGCACTTATTATCATCATTATTGTGATAGTGAAGGTTATTTCTGCCCTTACGCAAAATATACAGATGCAACTTATGGCTGGGGCTGCCACTGCCGAAGCGCTGACTGCCTGTCAGGATGCAATGCTGACTTAATGTGCAATAACATGTACAGCATGAATTATTCAAGCTCAGGAGCAGATGCAGTGAGGTACTGCGACTTAACAACTCACGAGTGCTACTACGCCAATTCCAGTGCAGACTGCGCAACAGATTATGTTTATGACTCTATCTTAAAAGCATGCATTCTTGACAGTTATCCTTCAGTTACGGCAAGCCTTACGCCATCAACCCAGTACGCTGGACTGGAAATGAATTTAACTGCTACAATAACTGATGACATTGGAATCAGCAGTGCCAGGTGGTACGGGGACTGGGCATTCCAATCAGGCGTGACAATAACCTGTTCAGGCACGAGCTGCGATTACAATACAACTGTCTCAACTTACATTACTGGAACGCATACAATAACTGTCGAGGCAACAGACACGAGCAGTCAAGTAAGCACGCAGAACCTAACATTCACTATTAATTCATGCACTACTGACGCTGAATGCGGCGGCGAAGTATACATAGGAGAACCATCCTGCTATAATGACAAAGTTGTTCAGGAAAGACACTTGTACACATGCGCTAATGGAGGATGCAGCCACTCAGTATGGAGTTCATGGGAAAAAGAGAACTGCACTGCAAGCGGAAAAACATGCAGCATGGGTCAATGCATTGAAACAGGGGAACTGTCTAACTGCACTGAAGGAGTAATACCTTCAAGCGGGTGCAAATGCCAAAACATTGATAAGTACTCAGGATACTGCTGCTCAGGCGATGTTTATGCATCAAGCAGCACGGATTGCCCTAAAACATGCTCAGAGCAGGGAGGAGACATGTGCTCACCAGAAGAGACTTGCTCTGGAACTTACTTAACAGCAACGGATTCTTATAACTGCTGCAGTGTCACGTGCACTTCAGCATATGAATGTTCAACAACGAATTACTGGTATTGCTATAATCAAACAGATTGTGAAGGTCTTGGAACAGGTTATTACTGGTGCACTGGCAGTTGCGGTGGAACCGGCTGGTGCGCTAATTATGACTGCAGTTGCAGTACAGGCAGTCAAGTAAGTTACTGCTACACTGAATCAGAATGCAATTCTAATAATGGCTACTGGTGCCTTTATGATTATGATTCAAGTTGCGGAACAGGGTGGTGCCAATCAAACGAATGCACAGTATGCGACTCGGATAATTACTGGAAATGCAAAGACCAAACAACATGCACAACAGCAGGAGGGGATTGGTGCACAAACATCTGCCTAACATGCGATCCCTGGTGCACGACCATAGGCTCATGCCCACAATGCAGTTCCACTGATGTATGGAACTGTTACACGCAGACAACGTGCACGAATGCAGGCGGTCACTGGTGTGCTGATGAATGGAGTCCAGGATGGTGCCAGACAGATACTTGCGCAACATGTGACTCGAATAATTACTGGAAATGCAAAGACCAGACATCATGTGAAGGGGCAGGAGGGGATTGGTGCACAAACATCTGCCTAACATGCGAGCCTTACTGCACAGACCCTCAATGGTGTTACGACTGCAGTTCAACAAACATATGGAACTGTTACTCTGAAACAGAATGCACTTCTAATAATGGTTACTGGTGCGGTGGTGCAGATTACGCCTGGTGCCAGACAAATGCTTGTTCAGAATGCACTGAAGGCAATTACTGGAGCTGCTACACTCAAAGCGAGTGCGAAGGAGTAAGTAGAACATGGTGCACTAATGTATGCTCAACTTGCAGTCCTTACTGCACTCTATCACAATACTGTTCTGACTGCAGTTCAACAAACATATGGAACTGCTACTCTGAAACAGAATGCAGTGGAGCAGAAGGATACTGGTGTACGGATAAATACTATGAAGAATACTCATGGTGCCAGACAAACCAATGCCCTCAATGCAGTAAAGATGATTTATTTAATTGCAATATAGAAACAGAATGCACTAACCCTGACATTGGAGGTTACTGGTGCACTAATGAATACGGCTACACTTGGTGTCAAATCTCTCCTTGCGGTGAAACAAAACTATACGAAATATGCGGTGACGGATTAGATAATGATAAGGATACTAAAATAGACTGTAATGATGAGGACTGCGCGTGCCCTAACGACAAGTCATGCAAAAAGGATGCTGAAGGGTTTTATTACTGTGCAAGCGAATGCAGTTCTGAAAACTTATGGGACTGCAAGACAGAAACAGAATGCACTTCTAATAATGGTTACTGGTGCGGAACGTGGTGTGATTCCTACGAATGCCCGACCTGCAGTTCAAGCATGCCGTGGAACTGCTACATTGAAAAGGACTGCAGTAATGCTGGAGTAAACTGGTGCGACACGTGGTGCAGCAATTATGAATGCCCAACCTGCAGTTCAGATGAATTATGGAATTGTAATACAAAAGAGTCCTGCAAGAGCGCTGGCGGTTATTATTGCACTGACGCATGGAGTAGTTGGTGCCAGTCATGGTCTTGCGGAGCAGTAACAGAAGTTTGCAGTAACAGGGTAGATGATAATAATGACGGGTTAGTTGACTGCTTTGACCCTGAATGCGCGTGCTGGGGTGACTCTTTCTGTAAAATAAATGATTATGGTGACTACATATGCGCTGGCATTTGCTCAGCAGCAAGTTCATGGAACTGCTATACAAAGAATGAATGTGAAAGCGCTGGCGGTAACTGGTGTGAAAGCATTAGTGCTAATGCAACATCATTCACGAGCGGCTGGTGCCAGAAATCAATATATGAATGCCCAACGTGCAAGAAATCAGAGCCGTGGAATTGTTATTCAAAAGATGAATGTGAAGGTGTTGGCGGTAAGTGGTGTATTGATAATTGGGGAGGCAATTGGTGCAGTGACTATACCTGCCCTACATGCTCAAAGGATACTCCATGGAATTGCTATACAAAAAGCGAATGCATTAATAATGAAGGAAGCTGGTGCGGCACATGGTGCAGCGACTACACCTGCCCAACATGCAGTTCAAGCGAGCCGTGGAACTGCTTCTCAAAACAGGAATGCACTAATGTAGGAGCTAAATGGTGTGAAAGTCATTACGGCGGATGGTGCAGCGACTATGAATGCCCAACATGCAGTTCAAGCATGCCATGGAATTGCTATACTGAAGATGACTGCATAGTAAATAATAATTACTGGTGTGATAATTATTGTCAGGAAACTCCTTGTTTAACGTGCTTAGAATACCAGTCATGGAATTGTAAAACAAAACTTGAATGCAAGGGTGCTGGAGCAAACTGGTGCGGTGATGAAAAGAACGGTTGGTGCCAGTCAGAAAAATGTATATCATGCAGTAAGGATTATCTTGATTTCTGTTCAACAGCTTCTGAGTGCACATCAGCAGGCGGTTACTGGTGCGGTGACTGGTGCAGTTACTATGAGTGCCCTAAGTGCTCAATAAACCTGCCATGGAACTGCAATACTCAAAGCGAGTGCGAGAGAGCGGAAGCTAACTGGTGCTCTGACGAGTGGGGCTCCTGGTGTGATAAGTACGCGTGCTCTGTGTGCAGCAATGAACAGGTATGGCTCTGCGCCAGTGAAAAAGACTGTGAAGGAATAAATGGCGACTGGTGCTCTGATATGTGGGGCGGATGGTGTACAGATTATACCTGCCCAACATGCAGTTCAAGCACGCCATGGAACTGCTATACTCAAAGCGAGTGCGTTAATAATGAAGGTAACTGGTGCAGTGATAAATGGGGCTCCTGGTGCAGCGACTATACCTGCCCGACCTGCAGTTCAAGCATGCCGTGGAACTGCTTCACTGAATCAGAATGCCTTAATGTGAGTGGTAACTGGTGTGAGACATGGTGCACAGACTATACCTGCCCGACATGCGGTTATGAACAATACTGGAATTGTTACACTAAAGAAAACTGTGAAAGCGCTGGAAGGAATTGGTGCGAGAACATGATATTAACCACAATGTATGATATTTCAGGAGTAATGATGAATACAACAGAACAAAACACTGGGTGGTGCCAGGATATTAAATGCGTTGGAGGGAAAAATGTTTGCGACCCTAACGAGAACTGCTTAAGTTCAAGCGACTGCGAATGCCCTGAAGGATTCATATGCAATCCAAAAGACTCAAGCGCGGACTTCATGGGATGCATGCTTGACTACGATTTTGAAGAAGGGGATGATTACTGCGACACTTTCTTCGGAGAGAACTGCAAGTCAATTGACTGCGCGTGCCCATCAGGAGCTGAATGCAATCCTGGAAGCAAGGATTCTGATTTCAAGGGCTGTGTTTACAAAATTGAATTAAAAATAGATGACTGCCCTTCCGGTGAAGTCTGTAATGACGGCGTGTGCGATGGAACTGAGAATTGCATGAATTCACTTGACTGCGCTCGCTGCCCTAAAGATTCATACTGCAATCCTGACAGCGTAAAAACTGACTTGCAGGGCTGCGTTATTTATGAAAACATTATTGATTACAGATGCGGTTATGGAGAAAACTGTTACGCAAACCCAATAGACTGTGTTTGCCCTATAGGATTTAATTGCGGTGTTCACTCTGACGGCGCAGTAGCTCCAAGCGCTGACTTAATGGGCTGCATCACGGTAGAGGGATTTGTTAATTCATCAAAGATATGCAGTCCCGGCTTAGGAGATAATTGCCTTAACTCACCTGCCTGCTTCTGTCCTAGCAGCATTGAATGCGACCCTGATAATGTAAGAGCTGATAAAATGGGCTGCGTGCCAGTATTCGAGTGCCCTGGAGGAGCTGAATCATGCTGCGGTGACAAGAAATGCGGTCCTGGAGAATGCACTTCATGCTCTTATGACTGCTCGCCTCAGGTATGCGCTACTAATGGCATTTGCTCGCCAAGTGTTGGAGAAAACTGCGTTACAGCACCAAATGATTGTGACTGCGGTAACAAAGTTTGTAATTTAACCTCTTCTTATGCTAATGTTAAGGGCTGCGTTCCAATGAATAATGCTTTCTGCGGTGACGGGCTTGTTTCAGCAGGGGAAACACCTGAAACCTGCTGTTTAGATGCTGGCTGCGAGACCGGCGTTTGCCTACCTTACACTGCCTTATCACAGACAATCACTGGATGGGATATATTATTCTTCATTAAGCCAGAGGACTTTATTTGTGCAGAAGAGTACTGCGGTGACGGCATCTGCAGTCCAAGTGAAACATCTGAAGCATGCTGTCTGGACTGTACCTGCACGGTTGGAACTTGTGATTTAATTTCACCTTTAGAGATTTCATGCGTTGATGAAGCAACTTGCGGTGACGGCGTAGTACAGGATTACGAAACTTCATTTAACTGCTGTTTAGATGCTGGCTGCCCCGCTGGCATGAATTGCTCAGATAACATGTGCATTGATGAGGAAGTTGATGAAAGCAATATTACTTACGTTATAGATGAAGAAGTTGAGTTAGGATGCGTTACTGATGATGACTGCATGTGTTACTCTGGTTGCGGTGCAATCACTAAGAGCCTGGCTGAACTTAACCCTATCTGTCCTTCAGTGATTACTGAATGCACTCTGGGCAAGGCAATACCTGTATGCATTAACAATAAGTGCATTTCAAAATTCATAACAGAGGATGATAACCCGACCATGGCTTATAAAATGCAGTTAGAGGAGTTAGATGCCAGGCTTACCTCATTTAATAAAGAACTTAATAATAGTCTACTGGACTTACTGGGCGTTATTAGTTACTATAATGATGTGGGAGAAACTGGTAAACTGGCAGAGTGGCAGGTTATATATGATAGTTACCATGACTTAATTAACAGGGCTGATGACTTGAAAACATATATCACTACTGTTAAGGACCAGCCGTCAGAAGCGAATGTTAATTACATTTATAATAGTCTAGAATTAATGATTCAGGACTTATCAGACATACTTGTTAAAGTATATGATTTAATGGAGGGATTAATGTGAATAAGAAGAGCATGATAAAATTAATAGTAACTGTCTGGATTGGTGTTATTATATTATTTGTTGGGTTGTTTGTTATAATCCCTTTATTAAACTCCCTTGGCGAGCAGGTAAGCGGTGTTTACGAGGCAGTGACAGGAATGATAACTAATGAAACTCAAGTTGGTGAAGTTGCCATGGATTCCATTAGTGACGTTAAGGGAGTGCAATCCTCACTAATGAAAATACAGGACTTAATATCAGAATTATTCGATTAGTAAACGCCCAGCACTAAGATGACTGCGGATTGGAAGAATTTATCTTCTAAAATTACTTCTCCTGTGTTGAGGCATCCTTATTCTGTCAAAACGAATTAATGGCTGTTCAACCAATTGATCCCCATATTTATTCATAACCTTATCCATCTTATACCAATCCCGATCTGATAATAGTGTTATTGCAGTGCCTTTACTGCCATTCCTTGCCGTCCTGCCTATCCGGTGCGTATAAGTTTCTAATTCATCATGCAAGTCATAATTTATTACATGCGTTATGTCATCCACGTGTATTCCCCTGGCCGCAACATCTGTTGCAACTAATACTTTTATCCTGCGCATTGAGAAGTCCTCCATAACCTTCTCCCTCATATGCTGACTCATATCACCATTTAAGCAGTCTGATTTTATGTTATTACTTTTCAGTACGCGGGCTACGAACCTGGTTTTTCGTTTAGTATTACAGAAGACAAGGGTTAATTCCCTGTTAACCTTGCTTAGTATGTGAACCAGTAAGGATAACTTATTGTATTCCTTAACATTATAATAATACTGACTTAGTATTACGCTCTCTATCACGTTTTCCAGCAGCACTTTTGCTGGATTGTTTAAATACTTGCCAGCCAGGTTTAACACCCTGTCATTTATTGTTGCACTGAATAACATGTTTTGCCTCTCTTCAGGCATGTAACTTATTATCCTATCTATATCATCTATGAATCCCATATCCAGTAATCGCTCCGCTTCATCTATTACTAAGTATTTAGTATGCGTTAAGTCTAACATTCTCCTGTTTAATAAGTCTAATAGTCTGCCTGGCGTTCCTATAACTATATCCGCCTGCCTTACCTTGTATAATTGATTATTAATTGATACTCCTCCGTAGACTATTGCTATCCTTAATCCTTTGCTTCTTGAGAACTTAATGTATTCCTCGCCTACTTGCCTGGCTAACTCTCTTGTCGGCGTTAATACTAGTACGCGCACTTTATTAGCTGGTTTTAAATTCTCTATTGTTGGAATCGCGAAGCCAATTGTTTTACCGCTTCCAGTTTCTGACTGCACTAAAACATCCCTGTTATCCATTATTAATGGTATTGTTTTTAATTGCACGATTGTTGGCTCTACTATGCCATGCTTTTCAAGATCATGAATTACTTCTTTACTTAAGTTTAATTCTTCAAATCCTTTCATATTACTTTCACCTTCTTTATTATTACTGATAGAAAATCAAATTTTGGTTTCTTTCAGTTCTTTTTAGTAAAAAATATGTGGCAGAGTATATAAATGTTTTGTTAAGAATAAAAAAAGGAGTTAGTCATTCATCTTAATTTCTTTCAGATACTTATCTATTTTACTGCAACTGAATTCACCGTATTTATTAATCTCCCAATGATCTTTAGGATCGTAGCGCAATTCTCTTTTTCTCCTGAAACCATACTTCTCTACCATTCTGTGTATTACTTTTCCAGCAGTTTGTTCTAGTAATCTTTCCATTCTACTTTGCCTTAAATCCTTAATTAAATCATTTATTATATCCTCTAATTTACTATCACTTTCTGTTTTCTTGTTTTCAATTATATTTACATATCCATGAATGATGTACCCGGTTATGTCTTCTAATTTCATCTTGTTCATTTCTTCATTTACTTTTTCTTTAAATTCATCACTGTAATTCTCCAGCAACCATTTGCAAACAACTTTTTTAAACGCATCCATGTGTATGGAATGCCTGATTCCGTCCCCTAGCATATCTTCATAGAATTCCACTGCAATAACATCATTTTCCATTTTTATAACTATTATTAGTTTCAGTATAAATGGATTTCCTCAAAATTTCTTGAGCGTTAAGTTTATAAATGATTTATTAAGGATATTATTTCATGGAGTTAAATTTATTAAATCATGATGTTCGAAAGAACATTTTTAAGAAATTAATGTATGCGTCTGGACTTAGTTTTTCACAGTTGCAGGATAGTAATATTCGTTCTAATCACTTCAACTATCATTTGAATAAATTAGTTAAGCTTGGTATTATAAAAAAGGATGAGGATGGTTTGTATTCATTAACTAATACTGGCAATGAATTAGCGATTTATGTTGACTTAAATGACATGGGGGTTCATAAGCAGCCATTTGTTATTGCCGGAGTGATTATTAGGGAGGAGGGTAAGATTTTGTTATCAAGGCTTGAAAGAGAGCCGTTTAAAGGGGTTTGGGCTACTAGTGTTGTTGGCAGAGTGCGTTTTGGGGAAGGAATTAAGGAAAGCGCTGTCAGGCAAACTATTGAGAGAACTGGTTACGTGCCTAAGGATTTAAAGCTTAAAATTATTTACTCAATGAGAACGTATAATAAGGATGATATTCATTCTCATCATTTATTCTATGTCTTCAAGTGTAATGAATTTGCTGGTGAGTTGAAAAAGAAGACTGTTGACAGGCTTAATAAATGGTTTAATATTAAAAATTTAGAGAAATTGAATATCTTCGCTGACATTCCTTATTCATTAAAGTATATTGATAAGCGTGGAATTAATTTTTTCGAGATTACAAGGGAATTTGATGGCAAAAAATTTGATTTAACAAGGATTCTTAACTAGAGTGGTTGCTTGGCTTTAGCATTATTAACTTTCTTTCCAGTTCTGAATTCGGTTCTTCTCTGAAATTCTTTGTTTTCCTTATTTCAATTATGCCATTATCGTGAATTAATTTCTTGGTTATCTTATAAATGCTTGCGTAGTCTATGTTTTTTAAGCAATCATTCTTTACTCCTGTCACTTCTTCTTCAAAATCCAGCATTGGGTCCTTATCATAGAATAAGATTCTTGTACCAATTACTGGTTCCTTATTCAAACGTATTTGAGCAATAACAGGGTTATTCTCAGAATTATTGTATACTAAAAAATACTTCATTAATCCTTTTTTTAAAGGTTTTTGCTTAAATATGTTTTCTCAAAATTTCTTGAGCGTTAAGGTAAGCTCAGCTCATGATTTATCATATCTTTCATAGAATGGTTTGGCAACTATTTCAGCTTCTTTATGGTCTTCTATTTGAAATACGTCTTCAATGACTGTCGTAAAGTCTTTTAATTCCAGTTCAAGCAGTGCTTTAGCAAATTCATTAAAGTCGCCGTCATCATCTAAATTAATTGTTTTCTTGTCATATACTGCTCCAAAAACAGCTTCATAAACTTCTTTAAAACTAGCGAGGGATTCAGCTAAGTTTTTTGCAGTAACATATTTATTCTTTGCTTTAGACATGCCTGTTTTATACATGTCCAGTGCAACTTCTAAATCATTTAGTTCATTATCTTTCATGAAAAACATTTATTTAATTAATTAATAAATACTTTTGTATGCTTGTCACGTCATTTGCGCATAAATTTGACGTTTATCACCAAAAACTATTCTTTAACAATTTTTAGAAAATTATTAATAATGAGTTCAGCATTTGTTTTTTGTTTTCCCTTCTTCGGTCTCTTTAACTCTGGATGGAATTGAATTAAGTAAACTCTTGAATTTTTATGTTTTGCGATTTGAATCTCGCCAGTACTATCAGTCATGATAATATCCCATTTTTTTCCAACACTGTTTATTCCATATTCATGCCAGTCTATTGCAACCAGTTTTTTAATTCCTTTCAGTATTGGGTCATCTTTCTTAACTTTGTAATCATCAAAGATTCCTTTGCGGGCAACTCTTAATTTAGAATACTTACCGCCTGAGTAATAAGCTCCTATTTGGGCTCCATGACAAATGCCCATCAATGGTATGTCCTTTTCTTGGCATTCTTTCCAGATTCTTAATTCATCCTTTAGTTCAGTGCTATTAGTTATTTTTGTTTTTCCGCCTGCTGAGAAGACTACATTAAAATTTTCTGCTTTAACTCCTCTTAGTTTATTGTAACTTAATTTAAGTGAAGAGTAACCTTCTAAGTTAAGTAAATCTATTAATTCTTTTATTACAGAACAGTTATGGTTTATGACTAATGCCTTTTTTCCTTTACGAGTCTTCATTTCTTACAAATAAGGATTATGAATTCATAAATTTTTGTATCACATCGCTCTTATATGAAATGACTGGCCATCAATTACTTTTTATATCCTGCTATTGAAATTATGTAAGTTTTGTTTTCTTTGTTATGTTCTGGCGGCCACTGCCAGTTTAATTTAATTCCAATATTCGCCATTAAGCCCGTAATATTTATTCCTAATGCTTCTGGGCATCTATTAATTATTATTCCTTCTTTTTTTAATTTCTTTAATTCCTTTTCATGCTGCTTTCTTGCTGTTTGCTGCCATCGTCTGGGATTATACCATTGTCTTGATGAATTCCAAGTACTCGTTATTTTCTTTTGGTAGTATGTTTCCGGCCAGTCCGGATGCTTTGCTCTTAATTTATTTAATATTTCTTCTAGTATGTGTTCTTTTTTTCTTGCCTGTTTGTCAGGGTATTCTTTCTCAGTCCATTCTGGATGTCTTATTCTCATTTTCTCCGCGAATTCTCCTACTTTGTATTTAGTGTATATCACGAATAATTCTTTATTTAAGTTAAAATGTTTTTCTATTGTTTTTCGTGGAGGGCAGCCTTTCTTTTTTCCATGATTTATGCATCCTTTGCCGTGTCCATAATAAGGCAGCTTGCATAAAGTTTGTATTAGTATATCGTAAGGCACTATTTCTTTAGTGATTTTCTGTATCATTTTAAAAAAAGTTTAGTAATAAGTTATATAAATAATTGCGCGTCGTATCGTTCACGCACAAACTTGATGCCTATCAATTATTTGCTATAATCCCATGCCATTTTCCTTGTGCCTTTCTTTTCTTTGCCGCATAGAATACATGACTTGATTGAGTGGTCTTCAAAACTGCCTTCTTCTTCATGATATATCTTCATACCCCATTTATGCAACCCTAGTCTGCAACGTAATGGTTTCGAATCATTTATTTCCTGTTCTTCTTCGTTTTTTATGATAAATCCCCTCCCTTTTTCTCTTTATAAATCTTAAGTATAATTCATTTTTACTTTTCTTCATGTAATCATAAAGTTTTGAGTTATTTAAAATTTTGTGTGTCAGACCGTTCATACACAGAATTAATGCTTATCAATTATTTCTTCTTTATTTTCTGTAATAAATTTTCTAAAAAATCAAGTCCGGAATCAAGTCCTATTGTTAGATTTCCGTTGAGGCCTACTCTAACGGGTGGTTCTGGTTTGTAGAATCCTGTTTTAACTTTATAACTTAATTGAGTATTAATTAGTTGTTTTAATTGTTCATATTCTTTCACAAAATCATTACCTCCTTCAAAGAAGAATGGCTTAACTTTCTTAATTAAATCCGAACCAGTAAATGATTCTTTTTGAAATATGTTTTCCATGCCTTCATAGTATGGAAACGTGAACATGGCTTTCCCTTCATTGTTTTCATATAATTCAATAAAATACCTTTGAACCATGACAAAACATCCATGTTTAATTAATTTATAAAACTTGTGCATTCACGTGTCAGACCGCCATCAAGATTTTATTTTTTTAATTACTATTTTTAATTCTTCAAATACGTTTTTTAGTGGTTTTTTTAATTTTTTATCTAATCTTAATGTCATATTTATTCCTCGTCCATATTCTCCATTATAGTATCCTAATTCGAATCCAGGTCCTATGGATTCATTATTAAATATGTGGACTGATGGTTCAATTTGCCATCTTGATTCATATCCTAGGTCTTCTAGTAATCCCTTGCTTTCCTTAATGCTCTTTGTTATGAACATTTTTTCAAAGAATAAGTATCCATCATCTAATCCTTCTTTGTTCATCTTCCATCCATATTCTTCTGCTAATTTTTTATACTGATTTAATAATTCAAAGATTTCAGACATCAAGTATTCTAGCTCAAATGCTTTATTTATAGTTTTATTTATAGCTTTTTATGTGTCAGACCGCCTTGCTTGGCTGGCGAAGCCCACCATGAATTAGACTTCTAAAACTGCGTGGGCGCAGGAACACATTAACGTTTTTTTGGTTTTTTAGAATGTTAAACCGATGAGAATGGCTAATGAGATTAAATAATCTTTTTTATTTCCTTTATTAAACGCAGTGCTTCTCTGCCTCTTTTAGAAATGTTATAAATTGATACTGGTCTCCTACCAACCCTTTCGACTCTTACGAATATTAATTTAATATTTTCTAGTTCTCTTAGTCTTTGAGTTCTCATTTTCTCGCCCTCACAGGCTGTGAGTAAGTCTTTAAACCTTCTTGGCATTTCTTCTAGTGCTGTGAGTATTTCAAAAACATACTTCTTTGCCAGTAACTTTAAAATGCCTTTGTTAGTCATCTAATAATAAAGTAAGTTATACTCATTATTGATTTTTCCCGAACCATAAAAACCTAATACTTACTAAAAGTAAAGTGAATCGAAACATTTATAACTATCTTTAAGTGTCAATTAATACCATGAAAATACAAGAAAGATTAGGCAAATTAGGAAGACGGACTGGTGTTTTGTTAGTGTTTGGTTTGTTAATGACTGGATTAGCAAGCGGAGCGTTACTGGAGTTTTTTGGAACGATAACAGGAACGGTAACAGTAGCGCAGTCAGTATTGGTTGATGAAGGAAATTATCTACAAATTAACACATATGTCACTCCAAGTGTGGCAGGAAATACAATCATAAGTGACTCACATACATTAACAAATAACGCAGAAGTTACAGCAACAGTAAATTTCGAAACTGGAGTAATAGATGGAATTACAACAACATATCTTAAAGAAACAGAATATTCATTTGTTGATACAGTTGGAACACAACCAGTAGATATAACTGTTGAGGATTTGGGCGATTCAATCAAATGGACTATTGACTATCCAATGACAGAACCATACGACCCATTAGGTAATGGTAAACTGACGGTAGGATTGGTCATAGCTATTGATGGCGAACCAGTGTTCCAAATACACAACAACGATGGGACAGATGCAACATATGATTGGGGAACTTGGTTAATGAGTCCTTGGGGACCAACGATTGACGATGGCTGGATGGGATGGCATTCAAGCTATGATAACACACCATTAACAGAACTTGACTGGGTATCTGCAACAGGTGAAAGAGACCGTGAGAATAATCCAGATGGAATATTCACAATAACTATTGACAAATCTGAACTTGGAGAAGACTTCCATTGGGCATTAAATCTAGCAATTGGCACTGGATTCAATGACTACGACTATGAGCAAATGTCAGTACCTGATGGTGTTACTCCTTACTTCGATTGGGCTAATCCATTAGTAGATATGGATGTACCAAACTATGTATATGCAGAATTGGTGGGAGCACTTGAACTACCATTGACACTACAACCAGGAGAAATACTGAGCTTCTATATCGTCAACGACTTTAATGTAGCATTGACGCCAGGAACTTACACAATAACTACAAACATCAGTCCAAATTAGTAATTAAATGGATTTCCCTTTTTTTTCCTTTTTTATTTTTTTTATGGGAAAGACGGAAAAAATGTAAACGAGGAATAAAATAAGGTGTGTTTAATAAAATGAAAAAAATAATGTTCTTAGCATTCATGTTTATGCTTATTCAACCAGTTTTAGCTTTAACTGGTGGGGATTCAATTAATATTTTTGATGGGGAATGTACGGAACTATTAGTGAGCATATCAATCTCACCAATCCAAGATGAAGGCGAATATACTCTAGAACCGGACTGCACTGCACTAAGTGCAAGTGTAGAAAATAATGTAAAATCTTTCAAATGCATTTGCACTGATAACAGAACCACTTTAACTCTAACAACAGCAGTGAATTCTGCTGGCAACTACACATACGTTATAGAGCAATACGCTCTAAAAGATGATGAAACTATAGAACCAATAACTTACAATACAACTAATCCAACTTCACAAAATATTACTACAACTATTACACTACCCAATAACGTAACTGTTGATAGGATAATTCCGCCCGGTGAAGAATTGGTTTATATAGAAACCAAAGAAGCGTATGTAATAATTCCTGAATTTAATGTAACAATTCAATCCATAACTTCTGATAGCGAAAATATTAATTTACAAGTAACTTCGTCAGGAGAAAAATGCTTTGATATCTATGCGGAAAAAGGAGAACCTTACTCGATTAAAGTTAATGATAATCCAATAACTTTCACTTATAATGAAACAACAAAAATAGTTAATTTCTGTCTTACATTCTCAACCAAAGAGATAATTATTACTTGGGTTGTACCTGCACCAACGCCTTCTGGTGGAGGAACATTTTTCAGACCAACGTGTACTCCAAACTATAACTGCTCTGAATGGAGTGAGTGCAATGAAACAGGATATCAAACAAGAATTTGCGAAGATTTAAATAATTGTTCTGCAGTAATACAACAAACTCAAGCCTGCGAATACACTCCAGAGCAAGAACCAGAAAAAGAGATTGAAGAAGAAATACTAACTGAAGAGCCAGAAGAAGTTATAGAAGAAGATAGAATAATAGAAGACGAAGTAGAAGAAGTTATAGAAGAGGATTCAGTGAATCAAACTGGAATAACATCTGATACAGGACCAACAGGGTTTATGATAATGGACGGTAATGGCTTAATAGGTTCATTAGTATTATTAGGCACGCTTATAATAGTTGGTCTTTTTTTCCAAATAAAATATAAAACATTCTCAAAAATGGCAAAAGGTACGAAAAAAATAATAAGGAAAATAAAAGGTAAAAATAAAGGATACTGATTTAAAAAGAGTCAGACCGTTCACGCATAAATTCGACTCCAATCACCAAAAAGAACGTTTTTTGTGTTGTGGCTACTGCCCTGCCACCCAATAAGGTGCCAATTGTCTTTTAGTTTTAGTATCATTCGTTTGCTACTTCAGAGACAGTCGTTGGGCAACTTGCCATGCTCTAGGGCAACCCAAAGTTCTTAATTTCTTTTGCTTTTCAAAGATTAAATTTTCTTAATCTTAACAAGCATCTCCTTAATTTCTTTTAATTCAGTTTTTATATTAATTATTTCTTCTTTAATAGTTCCATCTTCCTTAATTTGTTCTCTTAATTTATCTATCATCTCAATAGATGCGCCCCAAAACTTAGTTTCAGCAACTTTCTCTCGCCTTTTGGATTCGACTTCCATTTCTCTTAATTTTTTATCAATTTTATCTAACTTACTTTCTTTTAGTTCAATTGTTTCCCTTGATTCCAAAGAATCCTTTATTACAACAAGATATCTGCGTATTACCTTCGCTTGCTCTTTAAAATACTTCGTGCCTCTGTCTCTTTTTACAGCATTTTTCATGCTTCCAACAAAATCACTCATCCTATCTGTAGCATCAGAAAAAAGTGTTCTAATTAATTGTTTTGTTTGGATTGTCATATCTCTTGCCCCATCCAACATTTTAGAATTATTACTAAATGCTCCTTCATCAATTATTTTATTAATATTTAAAATTAACTTTTCAACTCTTTTTATATTGTCCTTTATTTTCATATAAAATAATAATTATAATACCAAAATATAATCTTTTCTATTAATGTATCACCATTTAATATTAGTCTAAATGAGCAATAATGGCCATAACCCTGTTAGAATAGAATAAAAGACAACAGATGACAAGTTTTTTCTCTCCGTCTTTATTATTGATATCCTAATACTTCGATTTCTACAAAGGTTAATAATCACTCTATTCTTTTAAGGTTCTTTAATAAAATGTCATAGTATTCATCTTTATACTCTAAAAGTTTCAACAAGAGATTATCATAAAGATGAGAAAGCTGATTTAAATCAATAATATTCAAATTCTTAGGCAATTCCTTGAGTCGTCCATGAGCTATTTTTCCTCTTATCTTTGGAAACCTATATTTAGAAATATCATAAGATTTCCCTTGATAATTAAGAGTTAATGATTTTATGGCCTCTTTTGTTTCTTCTCTTAAAGAGGATTTAGACAATTTTTTGATTAGTTCATCAACTTGCTTTTTAAATAGTTTATAATAATATTTGAAGTAAGGCAAACCTTTTAATTCATTTAATATTCTTTTATCAAATTTATTAATCTTTATCTCTTTAATGTGTCTTATTTCCCTCACTAATGATTCCAGTGCAATTGTTAAGTATAAATACTTATGATAAAAATCGCTCTTTTCGTGTGACAAAAGATAGTAATAAATAGACATTTTTAACTTCTCTTCCAATTTAGAAAATTTATCAAATGTTTTCGTAATAAAACCAGATAATCTTGTATAAACATCATTAGTGGGTATTAATTCAAAAAAATAAAGATTCATGTGCTTAAACAAAGGTCTATAAATCCTCTTCAAAATAGTTCCATTCCTATCCTTAAATAGGATTTTAGTTAGTTCTATCTTTCTTTTTACTGCTATTGAAAGCATTAACATTAAAACATCTAATAACTTAATATCATTTTTTTCATTATGGCCATCCATAAAGAGCTTAGAGGTCTCAATCAGTGAGCAAACTGGTTTTTTCTTTTCTAAAGTCGCATAATTAGATAATTTTTTTATAAGAACTGCCCTACTATTGGCTTTAAATGTAAGAGCATCACGACCTAAATAAAAACCACCCTTTCTTTTATATCTTACAACTTTGTTTCCAAAAAAAAAGAAATTTGTTAGATAACCTTCTACTTTAACATATTTACCCTTCTTTTTTGATAACACCGCTTCTGACAATGCTTTGAAAGTATAACAAAAAGAGATTTTTTTAGTTTTATAATTATGAGAAATATTATGGTTCTCTAAATATAATCTTTCTATCAAAAGAAGGCTTTTTTTGGTTTTACTCTCAAATTTGTAAAAGAAGTTTCCATGAATGTCTTTAGGGTCAATTCTACTTGTTATCTGTAAAAATAATTCACCATTTTGGTACTTTAAACTAAACTTTGTTTTATGTTTGGAGTTAGTAATCAAATTAGTAATGTTTCCATAACCTGAAACAATCTTTTCATTTTTCATACTACTTTTAAGTATATTAATCTCAACTATTTACAGTTTTAGTATGTTTATCACGTATAAAGATTCCCCTGCGGTTTGGACATATTTGTGTCAGACCGCCCATCTTCATTCATTGGCTTTTGATTTAGCTCGTCATTGTGCGGTTTACACGTCATTGAACTTTAAGCTCTCAGTGATAAATAGCCTTAATCATCCGATAAGCCTCAGCCGCTCAATGAGCGTCATCATCCACAAGTAAATAAATAATAATAAAGACTTAAAAACGTTTCTTTTGATGAAACTTTCTAAAAGTTTCAAAGGAAATCCTAAGATAGCCTATACCACTTCATAAGTGGCTATAATTCCCCCACAAAAAAATTTACATCTTAATAGTCTTACTTACTTTCTTCCACGGTCTAGGCTTAAGCCTCATAGCGTAACCCATCAAGCCACCCTTCTTCCTAATCTCAGACTTAATCTCATTATCTGAAGGCTTCTCCGAAGTCCTCTTAACAAGAGTCCACCTCCAAAGTGCTACGCCGCTCCTAGGGCTCCTCTTACCTGTCTTCTTACCTACGTAAATACCGTATTCATCCATTAATAAATCACCTCAAACTCTCTAAAGCGTCAACCTCAACGCCTATTAAATTCTCAACCCGCTCATCCTTACTCCTCCAATAAGCCTTAAGGTTAAGCAAGGAAGTAATAATTGCATCCTTTCCTGACTTCCAGTAACCATTAGCCCTCATATCACTAATAATTGACCTAATGGTCTGCAAGGAAATAGTGATTAACCTATGATCACTTGACTCGCAATTAGTCATGAAAAAAATCAAGCACTTAATTAAATGATAATAATCACTAAATGAAGTCGTGAATTTCAAATCATCAAAATCCTTATTAATATTCATTAAATCATCCTCAATCCTTAAAACCCTTCTATAAGTTGCAGTAACCGCATCACCCTGAAGCTTCATCTCCTTCTTCAAAACCTTACGAGCCTCCTCCATGAAATCAGTCATTAAATCATCCTTAAAAGAATTAAATGAATTCTCAACAGCCTTGCACTTACCCTCCACCACGCCAAGCCTGTTAAGCGCGTCCTCATACTTATCCTCCAACTCCTCACTCCTCATCCTTAATTCATCACGCTCTGCCTTAATAGCCCTAACCCTGGCCTTAACATCCTGCATTAATGCCGGTGCAACCCCCATCACTATCTTCCTAGGCTTCATTTTAGGCTTCATCTTCTTAGGCTTCTTAAGTTTCTTAGATTCTTCCGGCAGAGGAGGCACAAACTCCTTCTTAACTTCTTTTTTACGACCGAACAAGAATATCATAATGACTTCAACCATCCTTTAATTTCACTCTCATTAACAATTGAATCATTAAAATCAGTCTCAAGCTTCATGACTTTTAACTTAACATCATCAAGAACAGACCTTAAAGACCTTAAATCAGATGATAATCCTTCCAATTCAACGCAACTGCGCTCCCAAGCAGAAACACTAACCTTCTCATTCAAGTGAATCATTAACTCATTAATTAATTCAACAGACTTATCCAGCTTATCATTTAATTCAGAAACTGTTTTCTCAAGACTTACCGTGAACAACTCATTAACTTTAGCATTTAAATCCTCAAGCGACTTATTCCAAGCAGAAACTGAAACCTTGTTCTTAACACCCTTATCCAACTTACCTAATAATGATTCAATTCTTGAAAATTTCTTATTAAAGTCCATGCATGACTTATTAAACGCTGCAACACTCACATGACTGGCCTTACTACCCCTCACCATTAGGAATTAATAATGCTTCTGTGTTTAAAAACTTTTTTCTATAATAAACCGCGCATTTTCCTGCCACTTTTAGTTAAGCCGCGATAAACCCTCTTACGTCTCTTAACAACTCTAGAAGCTTCACTATCAGACAATACTGAAGGATTAATCCTGTCAAGCAGGATGACTTCAAACCATTTATGCCTGCCATCCTCGGCAAGCCAGTAAGAATTAAGTACCTCGCAGTTAGGATACTTCTTATTAGCTCTCTCCTCAGCAATTAATTGAAGACTCTTCTTAGTAGTGAACCCCTTAATGCCCATCTTACTCGGCTTCCGCCCCCTATGAACCTGACGCCTCTTGCGACCACCTTTCTTAATCTTAACGTGAACAGTAATGAACCCTGGCTTAGCCTTATAACCAACTGAATGCGCCCTGTCAAGCCTTAAAGGCTTCTCAACTCTAGTTATAGTATGCCTGCTTCTTAACCCTATTAATAATTCCTTGTAACCTTCCATTTCCTTAGGCTTATGCCAGGCTTTGCCTAAAGCTTCATGAGACTTCATAATAACAATAAGAGAATAATGAAAGACTTTTTAAAGATTATCCTTCTAATCCAATTAAACATGGCTAATAAAGTTAAGTGCTCTCACATACTATGCTCCAAGTTATCAAAAGCATTACTAGCACTGGAGCGAATCAGTAAAGGAGAATCTTTTAAGACAGTGGCAATGGAATTAAGCGAGTGCCCTTCAAGGAAGCGTGGAGGAGACTTAGGGTACTTCGGCAGAGGAGCAATGGTCAAACCATTCGAGACAGCAGCATTCAGCCTGCAAGTAAATGAAATGACTAAGGAACCAATAAAGACAAGATTCGGATACCACTTGATTCTGCGCACTGCATAACGTTATTATTTCTTCTTCAAATAATCTATTACCCGCTTCAAATTAGATTTCCTAACAGGCCCGCCTTTACCCTTGTACACTCCTTGAATCTTGAAATACTTTGATTTCTTTCGAATCTTACGAGGAATCATAATATAAGACAACTTACTCCACAAATTATCCTCTGACGCCACGCCAACAGCCACGATAGTAATCTTCTTATCCTTTAATAAATCCCAATTCTTCTTCAAGAAACCTGTAAGAGGCATTCGACTACCATAAGTGCCAGACATCACGATGAACTCTGAAAACCTCTTCAAATCAGCTGGCTTAACTGAATCCATCTCAAAAACCTTACACTTCAAATCCTTACTAAGCCATAAGGCATACTTCTTAGTTGAACCATGAATAGTCTTGTAAACAATAGCGGTTTTTGCCATTAATAATCCTCAAGCAATACCACCTTTATTAATTTGTGGCAACCAGTGCAACCACTTCAGGCAGCATGTGATTTTAAGGATGGCGTAGTTTTTAATAACTTGATCAACTTAAATAAGATTATGAAGAATATTCGGGTTGCTGTAATTCAAGTAGAATCAAAACCAGGTCTTATTAAGGAGAATCTTGAACACGCAACAGCCATGATTGAAAAAGTAGCCAAGAAAGGAGCTAAACTAGTAGTGTTACCTGAACTATTCTCGTCAGGGTATATAATAACCAAAGAAGTATGGAATTATGCAGAAACATTAAATGGGTTAACTGTAAATTGGCTTAAACAAACCTCCAGAAGATTAAAGGTTTATTTAGGAGCAGGATTTGTTGAGACAGATGGAAAAGATTTCTATAACTCATTTATTTTAACAAACCCGAAAGGAGAAATAGCGGGCAAGGTTAGGAAAAGTAATGCTGAAGCCTATGTCTTTAAGCGCGGTAAAGGATCACATATAATTAACACTGAAATAGGTAAAATAGGAGTTGGTATATGCGCTGATAATGTATATTCATCACTCCCTAAACTAATGAATAGGGAATCAGTTGATTTAATGTTAATGCCTCATGCCAGTCCAACTCCATATAAGACTAGCAGGTTCTTAAGCAAGACTGATTGTAAAAAGGTTAATGAAAAGATTACTAAACTTGCTCCACTTTACGCAAGAACACTGGGGATACCAGTAATCTTCGTAAACCAAGTAGGACCAATGAAGAAACTGCCGGGGATCATAGGCAAACTAGTAACCCCAAACACCTTCAAGTTCAGGGGAATGTCAAGAATCATAGACTCAAACGGGACAGTTAAAAGTGAATTAAAACATGATGAAGGAATCATACTCGCAAACGTTACTCTAAACTCATCCAAGAAACGATTTACTAAACCAAAAGAATATGGTGGAATGCTACTCCCCGGATCAATGATTTTTAGAAAAATCATAATACCCATCGACATAATAATTGGAAAAATCTATTACAACTTAAACAAGTTAAGAAAGAATAAATAAATTATGGTTTCATGAACATTCGTTTTGGATACCATGTAATATTAAGAACAGCATAGAAATCATTATTAATTAAAACATTAATGAAACTAATAATGGATGAAAGGAAAATTAAATGCATTCTTCACGGCAGTTTTAGAAAACACTATGACTTAATTAAAAAAGTTGCAGAAATATTCAATGAAGCAGGAATAGAAGTTATTGCTCCAAGCATTACAGAAATAACAGGTGAAACAAATGGTTTCATGCACTTAAAAACGGATGCAAGCAAAGACCCAAGACTAACAGAGTTAATATATCTTAAAAAGTTATCAGAACTAGGAACAAAAGGCTTCAGTTACTACGTTAACCCTGAAGGAAGAATAGGAACCAGCGCTTCATACGAACTAGCAATGGACCAACTGACTAATACAAGACAAGTATTCATGGAAAAACCAGCAGACCATCCAGCATACATACCTCAAAACTCGATTTGGAAACCAGAAGAATTAGTAGCATACATCTCAGAATACAAAAGGTACCCTCCACCATACATACCGCAAAACGAACAAAGAATACACAGACTGCTACAAAGCCTGATACTGCCAGGCTCAATAATAGCTGTTGGCGCAATCATAGTTGATTACAGTAAAAAAGAATATAAACCAGGACAGGAAAGGGATGTTTTATTAGTGCAAACGCATAAGTGGGGCAATAAATTCTCCATTATTGGAGGCAAAGTAAGAAGAAATGAAACACTAGCCAATGCATTAAGAAGGGAAATACTAGAAGAAACTAGTTTAAGGCCAAGAATAAGGGAAAGCATTTGCACATTTGACCAGATTAAAGAATCAGGTTATTACATACCAAACGAGCATAAAGTCTTCACTGACAATGTCGTAGAAGCAAGGAACAGGAAAGTAATATTAAATCATGAAGCAGAAGATTATGTATGGATGCCTCCAAGCCAAGCATTAAAAGAACTAAACATTGAACCTAATGCAAGGAAAACACTGGGATTATACGCTGAAAAACACTTAAGACTAGCTTAAAAGAATCATCCAGAACCAGTAATCCTGACTTCAATCACGTCCTTATCAGCGAGCACGTGATTCACGTTAACATTCTGATTGGAGAATTTAACGCTAGACCCTGTAATGAGAGCAGTCTTGAAGCGCTTAATCCAAGAAGAATGAATGATTTTCAAGTAATCCCTAACAGTAGCGTCTTTACGCAGAAGGATTGGAACGTTATCGCCTTTAGGGTAAACACGAATCAAGCCAAGCCAAGACCATAACTCTGAAATCTTAGGAAGCTTAGAAATCACTCTGGAAGAAACATTAATGCCATGCTTAAGCAGCAACTCCTTAAAGCGTGAAGCCTCGCCAGTAATAAGAATTAAATCAGTCTTATGAAGTAATTGAACGTAACGCTGCTCCAAGTCAGAAGGCACTTCAAGGAACTGCAATTGAACATCCTCAAAATTAACAACACCAAAAACAGGACTCTTAGTTTCAAAAGGAATACTAGTGCTCGCATAACTAGTGCCGCAATAATGATTAATAAAATAAGACTTGCCTGAATCAGGAGGACCAATCAATCCAATAGTAGGCAAGTCTTCATTAAACTTAACTCCGCGAGACTTCCTAATCTTCAATGCCTGCTCGCGCTTATGAATAACTTTTCTACGCAAATCACGAAGGCGCCTGCTAACATGGCCGCGAACCTTGTTAAACTCGTCACCATGAGGGATATGAGTTAACATTCCTTTAAGGCATGAAATCCTCTCATCATTACTACGAGCAAGAGAATACTCATCCTGCAACTCAAAAAAGCCCTGAGGCAGCCTTCTCTTCCTGAATTTCATAGATAAGAATATAAAAGATAAATTTTTAACAATTTTGATAATGGAATGGTACAACCTTGTGCAGGCAGGCATAACAATAATAATAGGTTACTTAATCGCTAAATACGTTAATGAATACTTAAGAAAGGCACTGCTAAGCAAAACCGTAAAAGAATTATTCAAAAAATTAAACTACAATGAAGCATTAATTGATTACGGACTCTACTTCCTGAAAGCATTCATTTACATGATAACATTCGTAATAGCAGCCGGCGCCCTGGGCTTTGCACAGCAAATATTATTCCTAATAGCAATAATACTCATTTTCAGTGTTATTGGAATCTTTGTTTACTCACTGCGTGACTTGATACCAAATGCTTTTGCAGGCGCTTACATAAAGAATAACAGGATAATAAGGAAAGGAGACAAAATAAGTATAAAGGACTTTAAAGGCGAAGTAAAGAAAGTTGATTTACTGACAACAACAATAGAGGATGAGAAAGGCAAGGTAATAATAATTCCAAATAATTTAATAACAAAACACATACTAACGAAGTAAGGAAAAGTTTTAAAAACAAGGTATTATGAAAACAATTATGGTAACAGCTTATTTATTATTAAATGCGAAACCAGGAATGGAGAATAAAATAGCACTGAAATTAAACAGGATGAGGGAAGTAAAGGAAGCAAACGTTGTTTACGGCGAGTATGACATAATAATAAAAGTCTCATTGCCAACAATGAATAAATTAAGAGAATTCGTGATAAACATACGCAAGAACACTGAAATAGAAAGGTCAAGCACTCTGATAAGCACAAGAGCTAAATAATAAGGAGGTTATTAAAAAAAAAATGCTGAACGAATTATTCGCGCCACTAATAGGCATAATTGAATTCTTCATCCAATTAATGGGTCCTATAGGATTATTCATAGGCATGATAGTTCAAGCAATAATAATCTTCATACCAAGCGAAGGAGTAATCGCCGCAGCAGGAATGTTCATAAAACCATTATGGAGTGTGTACTTATGGGCAATCCTAGGCTCAATAGCAGGTGCAAGCCTTTGCTTTTACATAGCCAAAAAGGGAGGCAGACCAATAATTAAAAAATTACTGGGAGAGGAAACACTTAAATTCATGGACTCATGGGTTGATAAATGGGGCGATAAAGGAGTTCTCATTGGACGATTAATACCTTTCGTGCCTTACGACCCAATCAGTTACTTATCAGGCGTCACGAGCATGAGCTTCAAATCATTCACTATTTACAACTCACTAGGAACAATTCCAAGAGTAATTCTTTACGCAACGCTTGGAAGCGTGTTCACAGCTTATGAAGACATAGGAATAATTATTTTCGGAGCATTAATTATTTCACTACTCATTGCAGGCATTTATACAAAGAAGAAAATGAGCAGCAGAGCAATAACCCTTAAGAATGAAGTCTTAGAAAGTGATTAGCGCCCCTCGTAAAGCCGGGTAGCAAAAACGCTTGGCAGTTTCTCGCTTAATAACTTATCCTTAAATTCATCAATGTTATAATTAAAACGGTGAGGTTCAATTTTGGTTATGCGGCCGCCATCAACGTTTAATAATACATAACTTGGCTGCGGATTGCCATCCCTTGGTTGCCCAAGACTGCCTGGATTGATAAGTAAACCAGAAGAGAATTCCCTGACAAATAATTGATGAACATGCCCTGTAACTAAAACGTTGACGCCTAACCGCTTAAAATAGTCATTAATTAATGACTCATTAGTATAAGGGTGAATGAACTCATTATGAGGGTCAGTTAGTCCGCCATGAACAACGCCAAACTTAACGCCTCCAACACTGCCAGTCCATACATCCTTAAGATTGCTTAAATAACGAAGGTTCTGAGCAGTGATTAATTCATCAGTCCATTTTAAAACAATCTGTGAATTATCACCAAAACCTGAGTAATTGCCTGAAATAATAACGTAATCATGATTGCCTACAACATTAACATCAGCATGTTTCCTCATCCAGCCAATAACTTCATTAGGGAATGGACCGTAACCAATTGAGTCGCCTGCGTGAATAACGAATTCAACGCTTCCAACATCCTCATGCAATGCTTTAAGTGCAGGCCAGTTAGAATGCGCGTCAGCAATTAATAAAACTCTTGTCATTAAAGATATATAAAGGGAAAAGAACTTTTTAATAATTATCATGACAGTATTAGTCTTCGCAGCCCACCCGGATGATGAAGTAATAGGTCTTGGAGGAACAATAGCAAAAATAAGTAAAAAAGAAAAGATAATAACAGTGATATTCAGCATGGGTGATAAATACCCATTCTGGAAGAATTATGAGAAAGTAACAAGTATTAGGAAAGAAGAAACTCAGAAAATAAAGGACGTGCTTGGAATAAATAAAACATACTTGCTTGGTTACAGGGACATGCAGTTAAAGAAGAATGTTGATGACGCGGTTAAAAAAGTTAAGGAAATATTATTAAAATATAAGCCTAGCAAAGTGTTTGTTCACACAAGAACTGACAGTCATCCAGACCACAGGGCGGTTAATGAAACAGTGCTTAAAGCAGTTAAAGAATCATTCATTAACACTCAAGTCTACACTTTTGACGTTAACTTCTGGAATTTAAGTCCTAACAAGATACAAGTAGTTTATGACATCACTGACACTTTCAAGGAGAAAATTAAGGCATTAAACATGATTAAGAGTCAAGGCATAATCATTAAATTATTAAAACCATTAATAATTATTAAAGCAATTTATTACGGCTACCGTAACGGCTTCAAATACGCGGAGTGTTTTAAAATACTATGAATAAGAAGACTTTATTCAGCGTGTACGGATATGGTTTAGGTCATGCAACCAGGTGCCATGCAATAATTAATGAATTAATGAAACCTAAGAAAACCAGAGAAGTTAAAGTCAGGATTGCTGCAACTAATAACGCTTACCAGTACTTCAGGAAATTAAAGATGAATCCATTAAGGATTAATAGTTTCCAGATAGGCAATACTACAACTGGTTTCAGCTGGATTCAAACACTATTTGAGAACATTGACTTACCGTTTAACATGATAGCTGATTACTATAATCTTAAAAAGGAAATTAATGAATTCAAACCTGACTTAATAGTAAGTGACAGTGAACCAGTAAGTCTTTACACAGCGTCAAGCCTTGACATGCCATGCGCATTCCTGTCAAACTTAATCCTAACTCTAGGAGAATACAAGCACTTGCCTGTAGGAGTTAAGAATAATAAAGTTGCAGGGCAGCATACAATGATTAATGCATTCATTGACCAAGCACTTAAGTGGTGCGGTAAATTACTAAGCCCGACGATTGCTGAATACAAAGCAAGCAGGAAGATTGTATTCACTGACTTAATAACCAGGGCAAAGCCTTCTGAACTGCCTGAAGTTAAGGAGTTAAGAAATAAATTAAAAATCAAGGATAAATACTATATAGTGAGTTTTGGAGGTGCAAGAATTGGAAAGGAGTATTATAAGGGGTTGCTGCCGGTACTTAAGAAATTAAATCATAAATTCATAGTAAGCACTAATAATGCAGTAAGAAGATATCATAAGATAAAGAATCTTGAATTATACCCATTCATTAATAATTTTCTGGAATACCTTAAGTGTGCTGAGGGAATTATCTGCTTGGCAGGTCATTCAACTCTTAGTGAGAACATTATTTTTAACAAGCCAAGCTTCGTAATTCCAATACGCGACCATGTTGAGCAGTTAGGGAATGCAAGCGTGATTGAGAGAAAGGGTTATGGAAGCGTTTACTATATTGACAGACTAATTAATAGCAAAAGATTATTAAGGAAGATTAATGAATTCATTGAGAACAAGGATTATTATGAGAACAGGATTAATAGGTCAAAGTTCAAGGGTCAGGGCGCTTCTGAGTGTGCAAAAGTATTAATAAACATGTAAAATAACTAATTATTCATGGCTCATGGAGTTTCATTAAGACATGGAAGCAAGATTAGGTGTAAAAAGAAGAAGCGCAAGCAAGGCGGGTGCAAGGTTAAGGGCAAGAATCCTAAGAAGAGTTATAAAAGATAAAAAAAATAATAATAAGAGATTATTTATTTTTCTTCTTAAAGCTTGCCTTAATGAAGAATTCAACCACTAATCCATCCATTTCACTGGTTACAGTGAAGCGGTAATCATCAATGTTTGCCTTAACTCCTTCAAGCAAGCCTTTAATCTGCTCTCCAAGTTCTGCAATCGTTTCTTGAGTAACATCAATTTTTTTCTCTTCAGCCATTATTAAATCACCTTTAGAATAATAACTCAAATCTTACTTAAATAAGTTTTTACTTAAATTTAAAGAATATAATCATTGCTTTTATATTTTCTCTTGGAAACTTTTAAAATCATTAACTATTGATTTCCCTGAAGAAGTTCCTATTCTAAACATATCTCTTAGTTTTGATTTCAAGTTTCCATTTTTATCAGCACAACCAGCTGCAATCATCATTTCTATAGATGCCTTAGCATCCCTCACTCCGCCAGCTGGTTTGATTCCAACCTTATTTGTCAACTCATCATATTCTCCAATAGTTTTTCTCATTAATCCCACATCTTCAACAGTTGCTCCTTTAGGAATTCCTTCGTTAGGAGTTCCGAATCCTGTAGAAGTTTTAGCAAACACATGAACCTTGTATGCCATTCCTAACTTAGCCGTTGTTGCAGCAGCCAGTGCTTTTTCCTCCTGATTTAAATAACAGTTTTCTTGAATAACTTTAACTATCAAGGGCTTTTCAAGCTTCTCCTGATATTCAGCAACTGCTTCTATAACACCCTTCACGTCATTCTCAAATTCTGTTTTAACCAGACTTTCCAATGGCTTGCTTCTTCCATCATTCGTTTTATAGAAACCAATGTCATGAAGATAGCCAACATTAATAACCATATCCACTTCTTTAGCTCCTCTTCTAATAACATCAATGGCTTCTGCTGCCTTGCTTTCAGAAGGAGCATTACCTAAAGGGAATCCTATGACAGCAGCAATATCAACTTTATCCTCGGCTTTTAATAATTTTAATTCATAAAAAGCCTCTTCAATCCTGCTTCCATGAATACAAATCTGAGAACCGATTTCAACAGCTTCCCTGCATAGTTTCACTATATCCGCTCTCGTCCCTATTGGCTTTAAATAAGTATGGTCTAATACGCTTCCTAAAATTTCAGGTGTTAATTGCTTAGCAATATGTTTTATTTGCTCATCTTTTGATAATGCATAAAACTCCACCATTAAATTACTCTCCACCTTTTAATACAGAAGTTAATCCTTAAATTCTTTTCTATATATCACTACAATAAAGCAATCCTTCTATTTGAATAAATTTTTAATCCACGAATTACCTATTAAAACACTAAAGGCTTATTAGGAAAATAAAAAAGTGTCATTTATAAAACTTTTTATACCAGACAATCACTCCAACCACGGCCAGTATAACAAACAGTGCGATAATGATTCCACTTGGGAAAACTTTGAACCATCTCCTAATCACTTCTCCTGTCTTCACGTCCTCTTCAATAAGAGGCAATCCTTCAATTTGTCCTCCAAGAAAATTTGCAACAAAAACTCCAAAAACATTATCATAATCCTTTACCTTCTCAAGCACCATTTCATGGGCCCTCGCAACATCTTCTTCGCTCCGCTGTTTAGGTAAGAACACACTAAATTCAGTAACCATGATTCCAGTGCAGTTATCTCTTTCAGCCTGAGCAAGCTTATATTTTATACAATTGTCAATATATTGTGGAAACTCTTCTAACGCCATCTCAGGTACTAAATTAAGGCCGAACCCTATGTAATCATATCCCGCGTAATCCCCTGGCGGCGCTTCAGATAATCCCCTTAGGAACTCTTCAGACCGTGTTTCCCCGCCAGGCCCACATCCCATCCAAACGACTTCACCATGATAAACCTCTTTTACCCTGAGAAGAATCTCCTGCCCCCACTTTCCGATATCCTTTTCGGCAAATAATCCTCCTGGCTCAGCCATGGGAGCGAAGAGTTCAACATCATATTCTTCTGCTAATCTGGCGTATTCAACGATTTTGGAGTTCCAAGCCTCTAAATCTATCTCCTCCATCTCAGGTTTGGGGTCAATCCCAATAGTTAATACAACTTTCAAACCATTTCTGTGAGCAGTTTGGATATCAGCGATTAAAAGCTCTTTTTCAATCGGAAGAAGTTCTTTAATTTTTTCAAGCGTCTCGGGAGGAAGGGGCAGTTTTTCAAAGTATGACTCGGGAAGGGCAGGCAAACCTGCAAAGAAAACCGCATTTATTCCAACATCCTTCAGCTTCTGCATATTAGAAGCCAGGTAATCTGGAATAAGTAACATGCCAGGCATCCAAATACCCCTATACTGCACTGTAGCTGGCAGTGATTCCTGCTGAGCACACCAGTTAATAAAAATGATTCCAGTAACTGCCAGCACTAAAATTCCGAAAACTAAAGGTTTTGGTTTCATTATTATGATATTAGATTTAGACTCTTAAAAAAATTTTTCATTAAGCCTTCGCGCTCGAGTCCAGTAATTTCTGCCTGAACTCTACTTTATAATCACTTATGCACTCTTTCTATTTGAATAAGTTTTTAATGCTGAACCTGTCGCCATAAAGCTTTGCCACAATCCTCATGAAATCCACATCAGTAATCATGTCAGGCAGGAAGTCAGCCATTGAAAGAGTAAAAGTCTTCAATAAAGAAAGAAACTGATCCTTCAAAAAGTAATTAACCGCATCACTCTCATCACCGCCCTTAGCCTTCACTAAAATAAACGAAGCAATGAATTGAGCTAATTCCTCAACAGTTAAGTAAGCAAGAAAAACTCTGGCAAGCTCCCTCACAGCATCAGTCTTTGCTAATTCATCAATGAGTTTCTCATCCTTCTTAAATAACTTAAACTTCATTAATAATTCAAAGAAATGATTATAAATTAATAAATGTATTTAAAGGAGAAGAGCAATTAAAAAGAAGCAAATGAAAGCATGTAATGAATCAATAGGCAGGCGCTACAAGGAAAAAGAGGATACATTAATTAAGAATTCATTCATGAATGACTATAATAAAATACTGAATTCAAAAGCCATAAGACGATTATCGGATAAAACCCAAGTACTATGCTCACCTGACAATCCTCACGTTAGAACTAGGGCAGTGCATACTAATGAAGTAATCACTAACTCCGTAATAATAGCTGAAAATTTAGGATTAAACACTAACCTCTGCATGGCAATAGCAGCAGGTCATGATATCGGGCACGCGCCTTACGGGCATGGGGGTCAGAAAGTACTATCAGAACTCAGTGGCAAGGAATTCAAACACAATGTTTACGGCGTAGTAATAGCACAGCACATTGAAAGGGAAGGCAAGGGCTTAAACTTAACTCATGAAACACTTGAAGGAATGCTTAATCACTCAATAGAGAGAGGAGAATTAAAACGTTGCGATGAAATGATATGCGAAGAGTACGCTGCAGTATTATACTCTGATAAAATATCCTACACTCTATCAGACCTTAATGATGCTATAAGGTACGGTTACTTAGATAAAATTCCTAAATGCGCTTTTAACTTGGGAAGAAATCAACGGCATAGAGTAATTAAAGTACTAAAATCACTAATTAATGAGAGCAAGGAAAAAGGAATGGTTGAATTCAGTGAAGGAAACGTGTTCCAGGACTTCGCTGAATTAAGAGGATTCTTATTTGACGAATTCTATGACAAAGTTAACTTTGAACTGCAGGAAAAAATAATACATGGTTTATATAACTTCTTCTTAAAAGAGGATTTAGGAGTGCATCCAGTAATCGCAATCTCATTACTAACTGACTTGGAAGCAACTCGTTACGGAGAAATATTACTAAAATCAAGAATACCTAAAGTAGATGACATAAAAAACTTCGGTTTATTCGAAATACTGCCTTACATTAAAGATAAACCAATAGACTTCACTAACCATGACTTAAAATGGAAAAAATACTACAAAGATGAACTTTAGTTACGCTTTTATTAATCCTTTCCCTTACCATTAATTAGTATGAGTTATGTTGAAAACATATTTTATGACTACATTAAAAAACTGCTTGTTGGCGGATTAATAATATTAAGCAATAAGAGGTTTATCACGTACATTACAAGCGTGATAATAATCAGCGCCGCACTAACATTAGCAGCCCTCATCCAAGTGAACTACGCTGAAACACTGGATATTTATAAAATATTATTCGACCTTGAATTAGCAATATGCGTTAGTTTAGTACTTATTGGCATTTACACTTTGAAAACTAACGTATTAAAGGAAGAGCACATACTCTACGCGTTCCTGGTCTGCGGCTTATTCTTCTTCTTTTACTTCACCACTGACTTTTCATTAATTATTGGAACAGTATTCATTTATGCAGGCTTTTACTCATGGATAATAACGCTTAATATTGCAATGTTTTTAGGGATAAGGGACTTCATTGTTTCATGGCCTGGATGGGTTATAAGCCTTGGCGATGAACCGGGCAGGATTTTCTTCCAGCCAATAATTATTCTCGCCGCCATTGGAGTCACCATATGGTTTACTTATGATTTATTCACAGGAGAATTATACATAATTGAAATATTATCCATGCTCACGGCATTCATCATTCTATATACAATATTCATTTTAAGGAAAGCATATAATGATTCATTAATTGCAAGCATATTATCAATATTCTTCTTAACATTACTATACCACCTCTTTGTCAGGGGCGCTGAAGGAGCGACCGGATTCTTAATAATTGACGTCTTCATAATAATCTTAATAACAATAATGTCTGCTCAAGGCATTACCGGCTTAATCGCAGGACGCAAGCACAGCATTTATTACTGGGACAGCCTCATTCAAATAATGCTCGGCTTCATGCTTAGTTACCACCTGCTGGCAATACAGATTACCCTGCGAACAGGTCTTGGACAGTTATTCTCATTATATCATGACATTGCCTTTGGTTTTGGTTCAATAATGATTTTCTTCATCTTAATTGCTTACGTCTCAAGCCCTCACTTCAGGCGCATAAGCCAAAGGCAGATTAATCCTGAAGTAATCATGAATAAAGTCAGTGAATACGCTAAAGAATATGTTAGTAAAGCAACTAAAACGCTTAAGTATGGATGGAAGTTCGAGGTTAAGAAGCATAAGGATGATGAAGAGGAATTATAAGTCAGTTGCTAATTCTAAATCACAATCATTATATGATTGACCGTTAACGTACTTCTCTGTTTTATAATTATTATACACTACTTTCTTAACACTGCATCCGCAACCAATTATTGCCATGTATTCATAATGCCTTACTTTAATTATCCGGCCCCTATTCCTCTCATCATTAATAAGGCTCTTAATACTGAAACCGTTTTTAACTTCTGTTAAAAAAACTTTATTATTAATGAGTTTAACAAGGTCATCATCATTAATTTTTAATAACTCGTCTTCATTCAAGCCTAACTCAACGCAAGTTATTACATAACGATTATCATAATCTTCAAGGCATTCTTCTATCATTAATTTAAATATTGTTCCAGCAATATTTAAAAAACTTTCGCAATTACTTCTTACTTAATGCTGGGGTAGCCAAGCCCGGTCCACGGCGCAGCCCTGGAAAACCCATAAAGATGGTTTAGCATTAAATGCTTGAAAGGCTGTGTGCTCTGCACTCGTGGGTTCAAATCCCACCCCCAGCGTAACCACTTCATCCAACCCCCTTGAAAGGGTTTGTGAGTGTGTTTTATTAATATCTAGATTACAATAAATAATAAAAGAGGGTTTTATCCTTTAGATAAGTACAATGGTATTAGAATTAAAAAAACCTACAAAGAAATTACTAATGTATGACTTGTTATGCAGGATATCTGAAGCAAATTCAAATAGCATTAGTCAGGAAGACTTATCAAAAATAATTATTAAAATTGATGAAGAAAGCAACAGTGAATTCGTATTATTACCAGTGGTTTATGGACTTAATGGTTACATGACGCCAGAATTAGACTTTAGGGTTCAAGAACTCCGAATCTTTAACATATTAAATGAGACTGGTGATGGATGTTATAAATTAACTGAACAAGGACATGACTATATAACACAAGAAGTGAATCCAATCAAAGAAGTTGACAGTTACAAATCATTTTCAAGAATAGCAAAAAAAATTATTAAAGAATACTACAAATAATTAGTAAGAATCAATAATATTTTTGTTAGAAAAGTTTTTAAAAGAATTAGATTAAAAATTATTTTATGATTAAAATAAATAAAGCAATCTTTGACTCAAGGCTTGTGAAGATACTAAAAGATTTAGCATGGAATAAGAAGCCTAAAGAACAGTATGCCTGGCTGCTTGGAAAACACGACTCTAATAACGCTTACATCTATGACTTAATATATGACTCACAAGCAGTTCAAACCAATACTAGAGTAGAACCTAATGCTGATTACTTTATTAAATCGTATAAACAAAAGCAAAGATTATTACCTGATACGTGTTTAAGAATACTAAGCTGGTTCCACACCCACCCCATAAATAACCCAAGCGAAATTGACATTAAGAGTCAAGAAGATTTTAGAAAAATTTATCAACCATCATTCATGACATTCATCAATTATAATAATCTTGACATGAAATGCTTTGACGTTATCAACGGTAAAGCCATTGAGATACCATATGAAACAGGATTTATACCCGACGACAAGAAACGTAAGAGTTGATCCTTGATTAGTTAAATATTAAATAATTTCTTATTTGGCGATTAACTTCTTACCTTTTTCAAGCAATTTCTTAAAGTAACGCAAGTCAGGCTCTCTCATGATAAGTGAAGGATCAAGATCAGTACAATAATTAATATAAATTTTATCGCCATAACATTTCTTTAATGCCTCTTCCATACTAATGCCCTTTGCTTTAGAATAATAATCAATTTTTGCAATAATTGATGGCTGCTCACTTAAGTATTCCCTGATTAACCAAGCAGACTGATAATTACTTAATAATTTAAACACTTCTTTATTTTCCTTAGCTATTTTCTTCTCCAAATCCATAGAAAACCTGGGTTTTTTATAGATAAGGCCAAGAGGATTTTTATACCAATACATTTTATTTAAAAATTTATTATAAAACTTTTTCGCCAACCAGTTTTTAAAGGCTACATTTTTATAATTGCTTTTGTAAATCTTATCACCCATCATCTTTGTATAATTAGAAAAACTTGAAGTTAAATCATGAGTCCAGAACTTATTATGTTTATGCACGAACTCATGAACTAACGTACCAACGCTTAACTCAAAATCCTTTATATAATATTTAAAAAATTTTTCACGTATAAGAACGCGATTCTTTTTATGACAATAATAAGCAGTTACTTTACTATGCTTTTTTGTATCAATAAATAATTTTCTTTGATATTCCCTTATTCCATACTCCTCGCGTAAGAACTGCTTAGCCTTACTCAATGCATCCCGCAAACCCTTCTTATTATCCTCCAACCAACATACACTACTTTTATCTGAAATACTTGAATCATTCATTGTTAATTCAATTACCTCATCAATGCTAGCACACACATTACTCTTCAAGTTCATACAATAACTTCCTAAATCAGCAACATCACCATACATACAGAAATTTTATTATAAATTCTATTTAAAAAATTTTCTATTAAGATATCTATATAATTACTGAATCCTTAATTCCTTATAATGGGAGGCGAAGCAATTCTAAGACCAGGAGTAAATGCCATTAAATATGAAGAAATAGAAAAAGCAAAACCATGGATTATCACTTACTTAAGGCATAACTTAATTAATTATTTTAAGAATAAATATGAAAATCCTGATATGGAATCAATACTTGAAGTAATTAATGAAGAATTACACTTCTGGTTTGAAAAAGATGACTGGTTTAAAATAGAGAACTTACTAAACCTTGCAGGCCACGGATTAACAGGATTACTAACTAAACATGATTTAACAAAAGAAGAACATGAAAGAACGAACTTAATAAAGAAATATTATAAAATAAAAGAAAAACCAGAATTCTACTTAAAAGAACCATTAGAAATTAATGCAATAAGTGAAAAACATGCAAGCAAAGCAAGAACATGGTTTAAGGATTACTTATATGAAATAGTGCATTCACACTTCAGCTGTGAATTACACGTAAGATTCTTCCCAGAATACCATGAGAAGTTAAAAGCGCATGACGATGAATACATACATGAATGCTTCAATTACTTAGATAAAGTAAATGAAATAGGATTTAACGAAGTAGAAAAATTATTCGGCGACAAAGCAGAACCTCGGCGGATAATCCCTAACCTACTAAAACTAGCTTATCAAGGAATACTTAATTGTATAGGAGAAAATGACTTATTTGAACGCACAAGCGGAATAGATGAAATATTAAGTGAAATCCCTAATACACATTAATGATTAATTCATCGCCATACTTCAGAATAATCCTGGCTTTACCAGGGAAAGTAATCGTGAAATCAGAAATTCTGTAACGCTTCAAGACACCCCTAATACGGCGCCATGATTTAGGCGTTTTAAAAACACTCTTAACCCTCATCTCATCAACAGCTTCAAGAGAACTATCCCTGAATTCAACATCAACCATGACATTAATAAGATTATTAAGCCGCACCACTTCATCAATCTTCAATAATAAATCCTCATAACTAACCGGCTCATAAAACTCTGCATTCACAAGATTTTAATACCAACTAATGACTATAAAAACTTAATGGAAATATGGGAAATAATTGATAGAATACAAGACGTTATAACCTTAATTGGAGTGCCAATAGCGATTTACTTACTATACAAAATATACAGAAAAGTAATGCACTAACAAGAAGAGTTACTGCTCTAAGTGAATTCTAATTCTGGAACACTCTTATGAGTAAATAATAACACTTGACGCAAATAAATTCAATATAAAATTTATGAAAAACATTTATAAAGGGCTAAGATTATTCTTTTATACTTATGGCAGACGAAAAGAAAGGCTTGGAAAAGAAACTCAGTGGTACAGAATTAAACAAGTTAATAGAGAACATGAAGACGTCATTAAAAAATTATTTACTCGCAGTTGTCACACTAAAAGTTAAGGAAAAAAAAGACAACTTAGTAATAATTAATGATATTGCAGAACCTAAAAAAATGCAAAAATTACTAAAACCATACGCCAAGAAAATATCAATACTCCCATTATCAGGATTATGGCAAGCCTTATATGATAAGAAGTACAGTTTACTCGCGACAATACTAACAAGTGAAATTCATTATGATAACGGGTTTGTGAAGGCAATGAAGGCAGCTGAAGGATTAAAACTAGCAGTAGTGCAGAAATTCGAGCGCTACATAATGAACGTAATATTATTCGGCAGTCTGGCAAGAGGCCAGGCAACAGAGGAATCAGATATTGACTTAGCAGTTATTGTAGACGACACTGACTTAAAGAATATGAGCAGGGCAGAAGCAAGGAAGCGTTTAATGGCAATGATTAACAAAGCAGGTCATGAAATATTCCCCAAATTCGGAGCAATACAAGTATACTTACTAACTGACGTGTGGGACTGGATTAAGGACGCTAGCCCAGTAATATTCACATTACTAAGAGATGGAATCCCATTATATGATACTGGATTATTCACTCCTTGGAGATTATTATTAAAGCATGGAAAGATAAAGCCAAGCCCTGAAGCAATAGAGAACTTCCAGAAATCAGGCAGGCTATTACTAAAATTAGTCGGGAACGAGATTAATGAATTAGTATCAGAAAAGTTATACCAAGCAATGCTCATGCCAGCCCAAGCGGCTTTAATGCTTTACGGAGTAATGCCCATGACTTACAGGGAAGCGCCAATACTATTAAAGAAAATATTCGTTGAACAGGAAAAAATGCTGGAGCCGGAATACCCTCAATGGTTAGAGGAAGTTATTCAAGCAAGGAAATCAATTGAGCATACCACAAAAAAGCAATTAAGCGGCACTGAATTACAGAAACACTTTGAAAGAGCTGAAAAATTCAATAAGAGAATGGACAAGTTATTCGAGCAAATAAAGAAAGAAAAAATTTATGACAGACTGGACGGGCTTGAAAAAATGTTTGAGAACGCTATGAGGAAATCATTAAATGCTATTGGAGTGATTGCTGGCAAGGAAGTTGAAAAAGCATTCCAGAAAGAATTCGTCAGGAAAGAAAAACTGAACAGGGACCAGCTAGAATTCCTAAGCAACATGAAAAGAATAAGAAAGGCAAGAGAACAGGGAAAAATATTATCAGAAGATGTTAACAGAATAGAAGAACAAGTATTAACATTCATTAATGGCCTGGAATCAGCAGGCAAATAAATCATCAAAATCTAATTCTTAATCTCTTAATTTCCTCCTGCTTCTTCCGCTTCAAGTAATAGCAGTAATCCTTTCCCTGAACGTCAAAGTAAATGATTTCGAAGTTCTTGCTCATTAACGCATCAAGACGCTCCTTATTGTAATTACGCTTAAGGATTGTTAAGATAATAACGCCTTTACAGACTCGAGCAATCTCACGCAAAACCCTGCGCTTCTCTTTAACATCCTGAAGCATTGTAACACTAATAAGTGAATTAAAAGATTCATCCTTGAAAGGCAGGAAGCGCGCATCACAACACACGCGGTTAGGATTATTATTCCTCTTAAGCATTTCAATGCTTGAATCAGCAGATACTGATGGGATGAAGAATTTCTGGATTAAGCCGGTGCCAGCACCCAAGTCAAGAATGAAACCTTTTAAAGTTTTAAGCCAAGACATTAAGAACTCAAACTTATCCAACTGCTCCTCACTATACAACTCGCCATAACCACTGCTCAGCGCATCATAATATTCACTCATGAAAAATAATAACTCCAATTCATTTCAATTCATACCTGAAAGCACTAACAAGTAAATAATGTAAAGAATTAAGAAGACTACCCCCTCATTCCTAGTAACATCCTTATCCCTGGTTAATAACATCATTAAAGCACTTACGAAGACCATGTAAATCAATGAAAAAATGAACGCAGGATTATAAGTTAATTGTATAGGATTAATTAAAGCAACTAAACCTCCGATAAGCAATAAATTAACGATATTGCTTCCAACAATGTTGGCAACAGCAATCTTTGACTTGCCAATAACAGAAGCAGTGATACTAGTTGTTAACTCAGGCAGGCTTGTGCTAATAGCCATTATTGTTAAACCAAAAAAACCAAGCGACAAGCCAGCAATCTCAGCAATGTAAACACTAACATTAACCATTAACCAGCCAACAATCAAAATACCGAATACTGCTCCAGGAATTATAATATAAATATTCTCATAAGGGCCTGGATTGAAATTATCCTTAAAATCAAACTCCTTCCTGTAAAGCACATACAAGTAAACAGCATAGGATACTAGTAGGATTAAACCGTCAATCCTTGAAAGCGTGAAGTCAAGCATTAAAACCATGAATAAAACTGATGAAGCCAGCACTGCAATATTATATGTTAACTCAGACTTCTTAATCCGCTTAATAGGGCTTAACAAGGCAGTTACTGAAAGGATTAAACAAATATTAGTAATACTTGAACCAATAATCACTCCAATACCCAACTCACCTGCATTAATTAATGAAGATACAAAAGCACTTACGAATTCAGGCATGCTCGTGCCAATAGCAAGTATTAATGAACTAATGAAGAAAAGGCTTAACTTCAAACTCCTTGAGAACCTGACTAAGCCATCAATCAAGTAATTACTAAGCAATAATAAAAGAATAAAACAAATACTGAGTATTGCAATTGAAACGAAGACCATAAATTAATTAATACTTAAAGAATTCAACATTAATAAATGTCATCATCAATCCTTTATAATGAACTAATTTACCTAAACATGATTAAATTAATCATTGGATTAATAATCTCCCTTGCAATTCTTAAGAGAACAAGGAAGTTAAAATACTTGAATGCCGGCAGGACATTCATATTATCATCAGGTTTATTAATCATAATCAATGAATCAATCAACATTCTCTATAATAATAAGATTATTTATGAACTAATAACAGCACTGACTTACCTTTTATTTGCTATAGGCATGATAATATTTTATAAGAAAGCAGTTATAATGAAGTACTTCTCAGCTCTTAAGAAACCGAAAATGCCTCCAGAAATAATAGAGTAGACTCCGAAACACTTAAATAATACTTTAGTCACTTATTAGTAGTAATATGGCTATTTGTGTTTACTGCGGTGAAAGAATAACGTACGATTATCCTTGCTGCACGTTCTGCGGCAGGCAGATACCAGAATTAAAGAAATGGAAATTAACAACAAGCAAGCAAGTAATAAATATTAACATTGAAAAACGCACGCGCTCATGAAGCCTAATTTTTAGAGGACAACAAAGAATTTAATACATTTACAATTAATAACTAATTACGTGCCACAAATCTTTAATAAAGCATCTGAATGGAAAAAATCTTACAAATTATTCCTATACCACTCTTTCTCAAATAACAGGAAAGAAGCTGACATTCTATACAAACACTTAGCTGAAGAGAAAAAACCTGAATTAGAAGAAATCCTTGAAAAAAAAGAACTCAATGCTGAAGACTTATACTACTTTTTGGCAACAACAAGAATAAACAAGAATATGATAAATAAATTGAAAAAGAAATTATACTCAATGACTTCAGAAAACATTTTCACCCCCATCAAGAATAATGACTATGAAACCCTTGCAGAAATGGGCATAATTTATAATGAAGAGCATGAAAAATTTGAAGTTCCAGCAGAATGGCTGCTCTTAGCCAACATAAATGACTTATGCGGCAATAATGAAAAACTCAGCCCTAACATGAAAACCCTAAGAGAATACAGGTATGGCGAGATCATAAAGAAAAAAAGAAGAGGCTTGCTGACAGCCCACCTGACTGGTCTTTATAGGTATACGAAAAAATATATGAAAAACATGAAAGACACGTTATCTTTGGAAAAAAGGATTTCAACTCCTAGCATAAAGAATATGAAAGAATACGTTTCGGATGCAATCATGGAAATAAAAACAGAGCATCCAGGTCTTCTTAATTATTTGAAAACATATGTATCAGACATCTTGCATGCAGAGAAGACAAGGGGTTGGGCTTTAATTGGTTTAGGCTCCTTCATGGGGTCAGTCTCATTAGCTCTCGCATTATCACCATGGTTTGGAGGCCCTGCCATTATCTTAAACCCGGACTCCTATTTAGGGAAAGCAATACCAACAATATTCTATTCGCTCGCGATAACGGGCATGGCTTTTAGTACAGGAACTGCATGGATTAAAGAAAAATTGCTAAGAAATGAATTCAGAGAACTCGAGAGCGTAAGACATAAAATAATAGACGGGCTCATACCATTATACTTAGTTGACAAGCCAGTTGAACCTGAAGAACCTGAATTAGAAGACATGCTAAAGTCAATCTCCCATCAGAAAGAATTACTGCTTGAAGCAATGATTAATGACAGGGCAGGGAAGGAGGGGAAGAGATTATCAGGCGTCCTCGGCAGGAATTACTTTCTTGGAACAATAGGTTCAGTAAAGTCTGCCCTCAACCTACTCATAACAACTGGTGTTGCAATGGACTCCCCAATAAACAACATACCTATTCTTGGTCCATTAACTTTTTACTCCACAATGACTTCCAACATTGCAAGCCTTTTATTCAAAAGCAGCAATACTCTAATGTACAAGAAATGGAAAGAAACTTTCAAAGAGGAAATAAAGAACCTTCCCCCAGAGGAGTCAATCTGGAAATTAATATACTTCTTAAAACAGGTAAGGCGCAGGTCAATAATAGGAAGTTACATGTCAATAGGAAGCACATTAACCAACGGCATCCTAACATATACAACTATTCTATCAACTTATGCTGACTGGAGCAATCCGCTTGAAACATTAACGAAAATGGTAATGGAAGGTAATTTAGGGCTGATCATGGCAGGGATTGGCGTGGCTGGCGGAATAGCCCAGACAATGTACTTAATGAGGCCTGTGAAAAAAGAGATGAAAAGATTAAAGGAAATAATTGATGTGAAAGAAAAAATCAAGATAAAATTTTAATACAAAACAGTATTGGATAAACTTATAAATCAATAATTTCAAAGAATAACTTAATGACTCCAAGAATTAATACAAGGGAATGCTGGTACGCTAAAGAAGAATTACTAGCACTCGCTTTTGAAAGATACTTCGGCTTGGATATGTTAATGAACATCATTGACAATACTAAGACGGGAACAGTAAGTGAACACTTATTTAATATTGGCAAAGAAAAAAATTATTACACAGGGAAATTCATTAAAGGAAGACTGCCAAAAGTAACACCAGATTACAGGCTAGGAATGCCTAGAATGATTAACGTTAATGGACAGGAGCATGATATGATAAAAACCTTTGATTATAACATTAATAATTACCGATTTCTGGAAAACAGGCGCTGGGTGTTCTACATTAGGAAACCAAACAATGACTACTACTTCGAGGACCCGGTGAACACAGTAATTGCTAACTGCATAAGATTAGGAGATGAAGTATTAAAATTATCAAACCTTAAAAAATGGGAGCAGCACAGGATTGACAGGGGAATAAGTAAAAATGACAAATACTTATTTGAATGCAGCATTAAAGGCGAATTCATCGGTAATGCCGGCACAATACGCGTAAGCAGTAAGAGCCGCCAAGAACAACTTGAGTATAGAGTTAACATAAATTACCCAATAAGGTTCATGAAAATGAATAATTACTCTGACAAACTACTGGACAGAGTGAAAATATTCTTCCCGCACACAGCAGAGATTAACTGCGGCTGCCCTGACCAGAGTTTAAGAGTCGTGAAAGACGAGCAAAGCGGCAAGGAATTAGTCATGTGCATTCACGCCCTGGCAGCGGAACAAGAAGCAAAGTATGGAGGAAGAATTAGAATAGTTAATGAAAAATTAAAACAAACAATTAACAGGTTAAAAAGGCAGTACAAAGATAAAGTGATAATAGACAAGAATAAAGCAAGGTCGCCAAGGCTTGAGGACTTAATAACCATGTTTTCACCGCTTGAACAGCCAAGCCTGCCAAATGGAGACTCAAACCCAATATTCGAGCAATTCAACGCTTACATACTACATGAAAGGTATGCTGACGAGTTAGTAAAGGACTACAAAAAATTAAGTAACTGGAATAAGAGGATGAAAAGAGAAGTGAAGAAAGCGTATAAAATAAGCCGCATTGACTATGAATTATATAACCGGTACGGCATTGAAATAATATTAGACCCAGTAATCCAAATATTACTAATAGCAGGAATGGACAACTTAGGTAAAAGATACTTGGATACCTGCATTCTAACAGGCAACATTGAGAGAGGTAAATTAATCACAGAAGGATGCGCCAGCATTAAAGAAGAACCTGTTTATGCAGAACAACCACAAGTTAAAGACGAGCATATAAGAATGGTAAAGCAGCCATTACCGCAGGCATCAGGGTTAGAAGCAGTAATTGACTTGCGCAAGAATATAGCAGAAGAGCAATTAAAGAAGGAAAAAATAACGTTAACCCCGGGGTTTTACAAGCAGAGGTGTTTATGATATGTCAGGTAATGCTTATTTCACGATTAATAATCATAATTTAGAATTATTCTTTAATCCAAGCGGGATTGACTACATTGGAATTGTAAAAATTAATGAAGACACTGAAACGCTTGACTTTATCTTAAAAATGGATAAAGTTAACAGTGAATTATACTATGCATGGCGGAACAGGGATGTGAAGGAATGCGAAAATTACGCTAAATTATTAAGGAAACTAAAAAGCAATGCAGAAAACGGGTTAATAGCGAGGTACATGTTAACTTGGGAGCAATTTAAATTAACTGGCAATAAAGAAACCAGAACAAAAGGAGTGCTAAAAGGAATAAGGAATGCAATACAAGATAAAGGATTTAATATAAAGGACGGCTTCCCATTAACACTGCCTAACACCAGGAATGGATTATTCCCTTACAATAAAAGGCTTGGCTGCTACTTAATTCCAATAAAGAAAATTATTATACAAAAAAATATCAATGCTTACGGGACGCAAGAAAGCATTGACGATTACGTGAAATAATTTATTTCATAAGAGTCTTGGATTTTTTTCATATTCTTTAAAGCATCCTTAACTGATGTTGGAACCATCTTATAAATCTCATAACTTAAATGAAAATGAACAGACAAAACATATCTTAATTTCTCATTCTTGTCATCATTTAACTTGGATATAACGGATTGAATTTCTGACTTAATCCCCTCCGCCCTGCTGTATGGAATTTTTTCAGGGAACTCTAAAGTCAGGTTGCCTGACTTGGAAAACTTAAAATCATCAATATACTTGATTAAAGGATAATAATCCTTGCCAATTAATTTTAAAAAGAATTTATCATGAATAAAGGATAATTCATCGCCTGCCTTAAAATCAAAATTAACACTTAAGTGCCTCTCGTAATCATCATGAGACCCTTTTAATAAATTAATTAAGAAATTATCCAACATCTTATCGTGACCAATTAAAATTTTAATCTCATCAACGAGCAAGTCATATAATACATTATAATTATCATATAATCTCTTCTTGATTAATTCAAACAAACCATTAGTATAACTTTTTAAGAAATTACTATTAAACTCCTCTGCAAAATCAGGGTCAAATAACTTCATAACTTCATAAATAGTCTGTTCATTATTATAATCAAAAAGTAACTCAAGAATGTTATCTGAATAAATTTTCATGATGCCAAGGTCAATGTCATCAACATAGAGTTCTAAGCAAGAACCAACAGCCTTATGATACTCTATCAAGTTCGCATATAACTCCTTATAAACCTCAATGTCATTCATTAGAATAAAAAGTTGAATTAGGTATTTATAAAATTTTCTATTAGAAAAACAGCAGCCAACAAAACTTTTTGTTTGTAGTTTAGAAACCTTTAAAAAGAATATTTATTTCCATTAAGAGAATAGGGATTTGTACCTATGAGTTCGAAATAGTTAGGAATGTCAAAAAATGGGACATAAAGTTGGATACGTGCACAGACCTCACAGAGGGAGCATGGGGTACTGGCACAGGAAGAGAGCGAAGAGGCAGTATCCTAGAGTAAACTGGAAAGAAGTGAGTGGAGTGACAGGAGGAGTGGGATTCGCTGCTTATAAGGCAGGGATGAGCCATGCAATAATAATTGATAACAGGAAGAACACGCCCACAAAGAATAAACCCATTTTCTGGCCAGTAACAATACTTGAAGCGCCACCCTTGAAAATCATTGGGTTGCGATTCTATAAGGACACGCCTTACGGCAAAAAAACTATTTCTCAAATTTTAACAAAAAAATTCGATAAAAACCTTAAAAGAAAAATAAAACAATCAAAAAAGGATTCAAAAAAATTCGAAGACATTACTGATTATGATGATATCAGGTTAATAGTTCAAACACAGCCAAACCTAATAAAACTAAAGAAGACGCCTGAAGTATTTGAAGTAGGGCTTGGAGGAACCATTGAAGAAAAGAAAGAGTACGCAAAAGAAGCGCTTGACAAGGAGATAAGGATAAGCGAGATATTTAAAGAAGGAATGCAAATCGACATTAATGGAGTCACTAAAGGAAAAGGCACTCAGGGAAGCGTTAAAAGGCATGGTGTTGGAATAAGAAGTCATAAAAGCGAGAAGACGAAGAGGGGTGCAGGAACGCTTGGCTCTAACTGGAGCAAAGTTAGTTGGAGAGTGCCTCAATTCGGTCAAATGGGTTACCATACGAGAACAGAGTTTAATAAATTAATACTAAAAATAGGAAACAAGCCTGAAGAAGTTAATCCTAAAGGAGGATTCAAAGGTTATGGAATAATAAAAAAGGATTACGTAGTGCTAAAAGGCAGCGTGATGGGTCCGAGAAAAAGGCTCATAATCCTCAGATTCCCAGTAAGAATTAATAAGAAAACTCCGAAAATAGCTCCTCAAATCAAATACTTAAGCCTTAAAAGCAGTCAGGGATGCAGGAAATGAAAGTTAATTCAATAACTGGCAAGGAAGTAATGACAATAAAACTGCCAGAACAATTCAATGAAGATGTCAGAAAGGACTTGATTAAAAGAGCTTTTAATGCATTAAGAAGTCATAAGATTCAACCTCAAGGAGTAATGAAAGGAGCTGGCAATAGATGGGCTGTTTACTTAAGCAAGAGGAGAAGGGCTTACAAAACAGTTTACGGCGCAGGCAGGAGCAGGACTCCAAGGAAAACATTATCATCAAGGGGCAGGAGATTCATGCTAGTAGGGGCAATGGCGCCGTTCACAGTAAAGGGAAGGGTTGCTCACCCGCCGAAATCAGAGAAAAAGATTAAGGAGAAGATTAATAAGAAGGAGCGAAGGAAGGCGATAAGAAGTGCTTTAAGCGCTTGCAAGCCAGTAATAATAGAGAATAAAATGGAATCAATAAAGCAGACAAAGGAATTAATAAAGGCATTAAATAAGAATGGATTGAAATTAGAGAAGGTAGTGCGCAGGAAGGCAGGCAAGGGCAAAATGCGCGGCAGAATTAAGAGGTACAAGAAAGGACCATTACTAGTATTCAATGACAAATGCGATGCCATAAAGGCAAGTAATAACATACCAGGAGTTAATGCTGCAATAATTAAGGAATTAAACATTGAATTATTAGCTCCAGGAGGAAGTCCTGGCAGGACAGCAGTATTCAGTCTTGGAGCAATAAAAAGAATAGGGGAAGAGAAATTATGGATGTAATAATAAGGCCTGTAATGAGTGAAAAAGCAGTGCGCTTAATGGAAGCTGAGAATACCCTGACACTAATAGTTAATGAAAAATCAAATAAAATAAAAATTAAAAAAGCAGTTGAAGAATTATTCAACGTGAAAGTATTAAAAGTAAGGACTTTAATAACAACGAAGAATGAGAAGAAAGCTTACATAAAATTAAGCACTTCAAACAATGCATTAGACGTTGGAACTGAATTAGGAATGATATAAGATGCCGAGGAGAACGATAACTAGGAGGCGTGGAAAAGGAACAACTACTTACAGGGCTAAAAGCCACCGCTACAAGGCAAAATGTGAATACAAAACTTACGAGGCAGCAGAGAAAGAAGGAATGATTAAAGGAGAAGTAATTGAATTGCTACATGACCCTGCAAGGAGCGCGCCATTAATGATAATCAAGCATCAAAATCAAATAACTGCACTGCCAGCAACTCTTGGAATAAAGAAAGGAGATATAACAGAATATGGAGCAACTGCAAGCATCAAGCCAGGCAACGTCCTGCCATTAATATCAATACCTGAAGGAACAACGATAAATAATATTGAATTAACGCCAGGCGACGGCGGCTCAATTGCAAGAACTGCTGGTAACAGTGCAAGGATTGTGCAGAAAAGTGATGAAAAAACAGTCATTAAACTGCCATCAAAGAAGTTCAAGACATTTAATAATAATTGCCGGGCAACAATAGGTGTTATTGCTGGCGGAGGGCATGGGGAAAAACCATTAGTAAAAGCAGGCAAGAATTATTACAAGAAAAAAGCCAAAGGCAAGTTATGGCCAATAGTCTCAGCCACTTCAAAGAATCCTGTAGAGCACCCTCACGGTGGTGGAGGAGGCAGGAACAGGAAGTCAAGAACTGTTAGCAGGGGAGCTCCTCCAGGAGCAAAGGTCGGAACAATAGCTTCAAGAAGAACAGGGAGAAGGAAAAAGAAGTGATAATGTAATGGTAAGAGAATTTAATTACAGGGGTAAAAAAATTGAGGAATTAATTAAGATGCCATTGGATGAAGTAATTAAATTAATGCCGGCAAGGGCTAGAAGGGCTATTAAGAGAGGATTATTAAAGAATAATCCAAGACTGGTGAAGAGAATTAAAGAAGCAAGAAAGACTGTTGACTCAGGCAAGCCGCAGAATGACATTAAGACTCATAGAAGGAGTTTCATAATATTGCCAATAATGGTTGGCTTAACGATTAAAGTGCATAATGGAAAGGAATTCTATGAAGTGTTAATAAAGAATTCAATGATAGGACACGCATTAGGTGAATATGCAATGACTAGGAAGATGGTTAAGCACTCGAGTCCAGGGGTTGGTGCAAGCAGGTCAAGCAAGTTCGTGCCGGTGAAATAAATGAAGGATTATAATGTTGCGGTTGGTGCAGGAAGCAGGCTTCCAATAAGCAGGAAGCATGTAAGAGAAGTGTTAAATATGATTAAAGGAATGAATCTTGACAAAGCAATTGAAAGGCTTGAATTAGTTAAGAACTTCAAACGGGCAGTGCCATTCAAGAGATATAAGAAGGATATGGGTCATAAAAGAGGAATGAGTGCTGGAAGATATCCTATCAAGGCGTGTGACCACATAATCAAATTACTATTTAATGCTAAAAATAACGCTGTTAATCAGGGACTGCAAGAGGAGAAATTATACGTGCATGAGGCAATAACAATGATGAACATAAGCAAGAACAAGCGGCTCCGCGCAAGAAAAGGGCCTTTCATTAAGAGTGCTAAATCATTAAGCATTAGGATAAAAGTTAAGGAAAAAGAAGAGACTGAAAAGAAAAAGAAGATTACAAAAGAAGTGAAGAAAAAATGATTGAAAGGAAATTCATTGAGAATAAAGTAAAAGAGTATAAAATTAAGAGTTACTTAAAAGAAAAATTTGTTAATGCCGGTTACAGCAGCGCTGAAATTGAAAAAACGCCTTTAGGGCTTAAAATCAAGATTAACACGAGCAAGCCTGGCATAATAGTTGGCAAGGGAGGGAAAAACATTGCTGAAATGACAAGACTCCTAAAAAAGAAGTTCAAACTTGAAAGCCCTCAATTAGAAGTTAATGAAGTCAGGGAACCTGAACTTGATGCTAACATAATGGCTGAAAGAATCGTGTACCAAATAAAGAGATTCGGTAAAACAAGGTTCAAGGCGATTGGTTACAACACCCTGCGAAGGATTATGAAAGCGGGAGCAGTAGGAGCTGAAGTCGTCATATCAGGAAGAATTCCAGGCAAAAGGCATAAAACATGGAGGTTTAAGGAAGGAAGACTTCCAAAAAATGGTCATGTCGCTAATAATTTAGTTGATAAAGGATTCAAAGACATTCAATGGAAACAGGGAAGCGTAGGAGTCAAAGTAAACATACTAAGCCCTTACGTCAAGACGCCTGACCAGTTTAATATTATAAAAACACCTGAAAAAGTTCAAAGCGAGGAGGTGAGTGCTCATGGCGATACTAAAGAAGAAGGAAATAAGAGAGTTAAACAGAAAAGAATTAAAAAAGAAGAGTGAAGAATTAATGAAGGAATTAATGAAGGCTAAAGCACAGTCAGCCTCGAAGGTTAATCCAGAGAATCCTGGCAGGATAAAAGAGATTAAGAAAACAATTGCCAGGATTAATACAATAAAAAAAGAGAGAGGTATGAAGTAAAAAAAAATGACAGTTTGCCCAAAATGCGGGTTGCCAAAAGAAATATGCACTTGTGAAGAAATAGTAAAGGAATCACAGAAATTAAGCATTATAGTGACTTCAAGGAAATGGGGTAAGCCAGTAACAATAATTAGGGGACTTGACTGGAATGAATTGGAATCAAATGAGTTAAAGAAATTAATTAAATACCTTAAGAAAAAACTTGCTTGCGGAGGAGTTTATGACAGGGAAAATAACTGGATTGAACTCCAAGGAAACCATAGGAAAAGCGTTAAAAAATTTTTACGGCATAAAGGATTCAAGATTGAAGGAGATAATTTAAGTGAAATTAAAAAAACAGGTAAGACATGAAATCATTGGATTAAAAGTAAATATTATAGAAGCAAGGAATGAAACCTTAAAAGGAATTAAAGGCAGGGTAGTGGATGAAACAAGGAACACGCTAAGCATTGATACAATAAACGGCTTAAGGAAAATATTAAAAAAGAATATAACACTATTGATTAAGACAAAAGAAGGAGAAGTAAAAGTGCCTGGAGAAGCATTAATTGGCAGGCCTGAGAAAAGAATTAAGCGAAGGAAAAAATTGGTGAAGAGATGGTAAAGAGTAAAGGTATTGGGATAAAAGGCATTGAACCGCCGGAGAATAAGTGCAGTGACAGCAAGTGCCCTTGGCATGGCAAGTTAAGCGTGCGCGGCAGAATATTCACTGGCAGAGTAATCAGTGATAGAATGGCTAAGACAACCACTGTTGAATGGCCTAGGATTGTAAGGCTTAAGAAATACAAGCGGTATATGAAGAAGAGGAGCAGAGTTAAGGCTCATAACCCTGAATGCATTAACGCCAAAACAGGTAATGAAGTAGTGATAATGGAGTGCAGGCCTTTAAGCAAGACTAAGAAATTTGTAATACTAAAGGTGAAGGAGAAATGAAGGATACTGGCTCTACAATAACTAGGAGACTGCAGGTAGGCTCGCGTCTTAAAGTAATTGATAATTCTGGAGCTAAAATTATTGAATTAATCAGCGTTAAAGGTTATAAAGGAGTTAAGAACAGATACTCCCGTGGAGGGGTTGGCGACATGATTACTGCAACAGTAAAGGTTGGGAATCCTGAATTAAAACATAAACTCGTCAAGGCATTAATAGTTCAGCAAAAAGGGAGTTACAGGAGGCCTGACGGGACAAGAGTTAAGTTTGATGAGAACTGCGCAATATTATTAAAAAGTGATGAAGGAGACCCTAAAGGCACTGCAATCAAAGGACCTGTTGCCAAGGAAGTAGTTGACAGGTGGAAGAAGGTTGGAAAGATTGCGAGAGTGGTAATATGAAGTTAAGCGCTAAGAGAGGAAAGCAACGGAAGCGTGTTTACAACGCTCCACTGCACGTTAGGCGCAGAATAATGAGCAGTCACTTAAGCACTTCATTAAGAGAGAAATATGGCAGGAGAAGCATGCCTATCAGGAAGGGTGATGAGGTATTAGTGATGAAGGGCTCTTATAAAGGCAAGGAAGGCAAGGTTAGCATGGTGCAAAGGAAGAAGTACAAGGTATTCGTGGATAATGTGTCTTTTGAGAAAAAGGACGGGACAAAAGTTAAAGTCCCGCTACATTCATCAAATTTAATGATTAATAAACTTAACTTAGAAGACCCTAAGAGGTTGAAAAGGGTGAAGAAAAAATGATGCAGAAAAGGATTTCAGCACCGAAAACGTATTCAATACTAAGAAAGGACAAGGTTTGGACGCCGAGAATAAGGCCTGGACCTCACAAGAGAAAGGAATCAATACCTCTCGGATTACTAATAAGGGATTTCACTCATGTTGCGAGAAATGCCAAAGAAGTTAAGAAAATTCTTAAAAAGAAGGAAGTGCTTGTTGACGGAGTCGCTCGAAAGGATTATAGATTCCCAATAGGATTCATGGATGTAATATCAGTCCCTAAGATTAAAAAGTATTACAGGATTACTTACGACATTAAAGGAAGAATGATTCCATTAGAAATTAAGAGTAAAGAAGCAGGATTAAAACTTGTAATGATTAAGAAGAAAATTAAGAAGAAAAAAGAATTTCAAATCACGACTCATGACGGCAGGACAATAATTGTTAAGAAAATTGAAGGCAGGAAATACAAAACTGGTTCAAGTCTTTTAATTAAGATTCCAAGCCAGGACGTAATTAATTACGTGCCATTAGAGAAGAATGTTAATGCATTCATAATTGGCGGCAAGCATATAGGTGTTAAAGCCAAGGTAAAGGAAGTAAGGGAGTTAGAAGCAGCGCGCGAAGATTTAGTCGTGATAAAAATTAAGGATAAGGAATATGAAACAATTAAGAGTTACGCATTTCCTCTAGGCGGGAAAGAAATTAAGGTGACCATATGAGGAAAATCAGTATTGAAAAAGTATGCTTAAACATGGGGGTCGGGGAGGCAGGTGCGGCTTTGGAAAAAGCCAAAATAATAATAGAGCGGTTAACTAACAGGAAGGCGGTTGTGACTAAGGCAAAAAAGAAGATACCTTCATTTAAGATAAGGCCTGGACTGCCAATAGGAGTTAAAGTCACTGTCAGAAAGGATGCTAAGAAATTATTAACCAAGTTATTAGAAGCTGTTGAAAACACCCTGTCACGCTCAAGTTTTAATAACAGAAGCATCTGCTTCGGCGTTGAAGAATACATCTACATTCCAGGAATGGATTATGACCCAAACATTGGGATTATTGGAATGGACGTGGCAGTACTGCTTAAGCGACCAGGATTAAGGGTTGCTAAGCGCAGAATAAGAAAATCAGTGATTGGAAAGCATCAAAGAATAACAACCGATGAAGCAATAAAGTTTTTTGAAAAAAAATTCAAGACAAAGGTGGTTGAAGCTAAATGACTGCTAAATCATATAAGAAGAAAATAAAGCAGTTAATAAATAAGAGAGTTAAACTAGTGAAGTACTTGAAGCATAATAAGCCAAAGATTAGGAAAACAGGCAAGGGCAAGAATAAGTGCAAGATTTGCGGCAGGAGAGGAGGGCACATCAGCCGTTACGGACTGCATATCTGCAGGCAGTGCTTCAGGGACAAAGCTAAGGAGTTAGGTTTTAATAAATACAGGTGATAACTAATGGGTGAATTAATTAGTGATGCGTTAAGCATAATAAATAATGCTGAAAGACTGAGTAAGGAAGAAGCAGTTATTAAGAGGATTAATAAATTATTAAAGAAAATAATAAAATTATTAAATGGTAAAGGATATGTCGGGGAGTACGAATCCATTGATGACGGGAGAGGGGGAATCCTGAAGATTAAGTTATTAAATAAGATTAATAAGATTGGCGCGATAAGGCCGCGATTCCCATGCAAGGTTGAGGAGATTGAGGATTACGAGAAGCAGTACTTGCCAGCCGCTGGTTTTGGAATAATAATTATTTCAACTCAGAAAGGATTAATAACTCACGAAGAGGCAAAGAATAAGAATTTAGGAGGAACTTTAATTGCTTACTGTTATTAAACTGCCTGAAGGCGTTGAGGCAAGGATTGAGGATGACATATTATTCATTAAAGGTCCTTTAGGTGAGAATAAAAGACTTGTTAAGAATCCATTATTCACTGTTAGCTTGGATGAAGTTAAAAGCGTAGTTATTAAGAGCGCTAAGGATTCTAACTCAAGGAAGTATAAAAGAATTATTAACACTTACGCCTCGCACATTAATAACATGATTAAAGGAGTGGTTAACGGCTACGAAGCGCGGCTTAAAATTACTTACAGTCACTTCCCAATAACCGTTAAGGTTGAGGGTAATAACGTGATTATTGATAACTTCATCGGCGAGAAGAAGCCTAGGAAAACTAAGTTAATTAATGGCGCTAAATTAAAGGTTGAAGGCAATATTATAACAATTACAGGTCTTGACAAGGAAGTTGTTGGTCAGACAGCAGCTAATCTTGAGCGCACGACTCAAATTAAGAAAAAAGACAGGAGGGTTTTCCAAGACGGTATTTGGATAATTAAAAAGCCATGAAAAAATTAAAGTTCAGGAGGCAGGGACTTGGTTCAAGGAAGAAGGTTAAGCCAGTCTGGAGAAAGCCTAGGGGCTGGGGCAGCAAGCAACGTAAGAAGAAGAAAGGGCGCAGGACTGCAATGCCAAACATTAGTTACAGAAGCCCTAAAAAAAGAAGAGGCAAGGAATTACTGTTTGTAAGTAATATAAAGGAATTAAGCGGCTTAAAAAAAGGAACTGTCATCATGCTTAAATCCAATATCGGAGCTAAGAAGAAGATTGAATTATTAAACGCGTGCATTAAGAATGAATTAATTGTTAAGAATTATAAGAAAACTCAGGAAGCAGTTAATAAATTAAAAGAATCCTTCAAGAAGTCAAAGGATAAGCGTGACAAGGAATTAAATGAAAAGTTAAAGAGGAAGAAGAAGGATAAAAAAAGGCTTGAGGATAAGGCAAAGAAGGAAGAAGCAAAGAAGAAGATTGTTAAGATTAAGAAAAAAACTGCAGAAAAGAAGCCAGTTAAGAAGGAGGGTAAGAAATGAATTTCGGTAAAGATTATTTGTTTAAAGAAGTTGAAGGGATTAAAGATGATAAGATTAAAAAGTTTGTAATAACAGTACTGGATAATACTAACCCTGAATTCTGGAAGGCTCCTTCAAGTTCAAGCGGCAAGTATCATCCTCCTGAAGACCAGGGAGAGGGAGGCTTATTAAGGCATGTTATCAAAGCAGTTAGTGTATGCAAGCAGTACGCGAGAAGAGCTGTTTTCTCTGAAAGTGAAACTGACACATCACTTGCAGCCGTTATCCTGCATGATGTTTGCAAAAATGGCATTGAATGGGGTAAGAATACTGATTACGCTCATGGGTATTTAACTTATAATTGGCTTGATCAATTCAAATTAGATAAAAGGATTAAGGAAACAATTAAGAATGGGGTCCGTTATCATATGTTCCCCTGGTGTTATATAATATCCCCTTTTGAGGATAGGAATTATACTGATAAAGAAATGAAAGTTAATCTTGAAGAATATCAAAGAGCATCTTATCCTTCAAGAATTGAACTTGCTGTAAGAGAAGCTGACTACTGGGCTTCAAGAAAGAACATGAGTTTCTTGCCTGGAGTAAACGCACTACATGACATGCCAGAGGAGGAGAAAGAATGAAGACTTATAAACTGCAGAAGAGGCTTGCAAGCAAATTATTAAAGACAGGTAAGAACAGGATTGCTTTCAAGGAGGATAAACTTACAGAGATTAGTGAGGCAATCACGCGCAGCGACGTTAAAGACTTGATTAAGAAAGGAACAATCACTGCTAAGAAGAAGAAAGGTGTTAGCAGGTCAAGAGCAAAGAAGAGGCATGAGCAGAGAAAGAAAGGCAGGAGAAAAGGTTACGGGACTCGGAAGGGCAGGAAGAAGGCTAGAACTCCCAAGAAGAGGGCGTGGATTAATAAGATTAGACCTCAAAGAGAATTATTAAGGCATTTAAAAGATAAGAAAGTACTAACTCCTCATTTGTATAGAAAACTTTATAATCTTGCCAAGGCAGGATTCTTCAGGAGCCGGGCTCACTTAAAATTATATATTAAGAAGCAGGTGAAGAAGTAATGGTTCAAAAAAGAGTTCCTTACAAGAGGCGCAGGCAGGGCAGGACTAATTACAGTAAAAGGTTTAGACTTGTTAGTTCAGGCAAGCCGCGATTCATTGTAAGGATTAGCAATAAATATGTTAACTGTCAAGTAATTAAGTTCAAGGTTAATGGTGATTTAACAATCAGCGCTTTTAATTCAAAGAAGTTAAGCAAGTATGGCTTTAAAGGAGGCAAGAACTTGCCTAGCGCTTACCTTGCCGGCCTCGAATGCGGATTAATCGCTAAGAAGAATGGTGTTAAGGAAGCAGTGCTTGACACTGGATTACATACTACTCAAAAAGGCGGCCGGATGTATGCAGCTCTTAAAGGATTCATTGATTCAGGAGTAAGGATTCGTCATGATAAGAAAATACTGCCATCAGTTGAACGCGTTGAGGGAGAGCGCTTAAAAGACTCTTTCAACAAAGCCAAGAAGAGTATGATTGGAGGTGTTAAAAAGTGATTGAGGAAAGAATTGAATGGATGCCTAAAACTATTATTGGGCGGAAAGTTAAGGCAGGCGAGATTAAGGATATTAATGAAATAATTGATAAGGGAATTCAGATTAAGGAAGTTGAAATAATTAACAAGTTGCTTCCTGACCTTGAATCTGATTTAATTCTTATTGGACAAGCCAAAGGGAAGTTCGGCGGAGGCAAGAGAAGGGCTTTCAGGAATACTCAGAAGAAAACTAAGGATGGTCATAGAATGAAGTTCTCCACAATGGCAGTGGTTGGTAATAGGAATGGAATTATAGGCGTTGGGATTGGCAAGAGCAGGGAAACAGTTCCTGCACGCGAGAAGGCTTTGCGTAATGCTAAATTATCAATTTTCAAGGTTAGGCGGGGGTGCGGTAGTTGGGAGTGCGGTTGCGGTGCGCGTCATTCCATTCCATTCACAGTTACTGGGAAGACAGGGAGCACTGTTATTAAATTAATGCCTGCACCTAAGGGCGTTGGCTTATGCATTCATGGTGAAGTTAAGAAAATTCTTAACCTTGCAGGCATTAAGGACGTGTGGTCATGGTCTAAGGGTCAGACTAGAACTGCTATTAACTTGATTTACGCTACTATTAAGGCTTTAAAAAGTCTTCAAAGCACTATTATTACTGATGAATTCATGAAGAAGTCTGGTTGTGATAAGTGATGATTGCTGTTATTAGAGTTAGGGGCGGATTCAAGATTAGGAAGGAGCATAAGGATACTCTTGCAATGTTAAGGTTGCATAGAAGGAATCATTTAGTATTCCTTAATGACTCTCCGGTGAATAAAGGAATGATTAATAAGGTTCGTCACTGGGTTACTTACGGACTCATTAATGAAGCAGTGCTTAAGAAATTAATCATTAAGCGCGGCAGACTTTCAGGCAATAAACGAGTCTTAATGACTGATAAGGAATTAGATGAATTCGTTAAGGACTTCCTTGCCGGCAAGGCAAAGTTGCCTGATAAAGGTATTAAACTCGTGTTCAGGCTCAAGCCTCCTAAGAAAGGATTTGAGAAACTCGGAATCAAGTTTGATTACCCGAGAGGAGCGTTAGGACCGCGCGGAGAAAAAATTAATGAATTACTACTGAAAATGATTTAAACCAAAAATATAAAAAAGACTTTTTAATTAAACCGCGAAGGTTTGCTTATTAGAAATTAACCCTTGTTTATATTGGTTTGTTAAACTTCACTCATTTTTTTCCCAGCCAAGTAACCAATAATAAGGGCAATTATAGGACTTAAAGTCTTTATTAATTCAATTTTCTCATTAAATTCTGTTACTAATAATATTATTATAAGAATTGTAACGGAAAAAGAAATTAATACAAGACCCAGTATATTCTTAACAGAATCAACACCACATCCAAAAAATTTTCCTAATTGCCCTGCTTCAATTTTCTTTAAGTCTTTTAAATCACTCGCACTAACAGCAGAACCTTTAGACAACTTAATGACCAACGTTATCACCTAAATAGAATGTGTATATTACTTCATAAAAGGAACCCTTAGGTAACTTAGAAACTATAAACCTTCCAAAGAATGCTCTGTTATTCAAAACCCCCAAATTTAAATGTTCAATTGAACTATTTCCAAAAACGTTATTAAAATTTAAAAATTTAATCTTTAACACCGAATTATTATTCTTACCCCCCCAAGAAACTTTTTGTTCTTTAGAATCATCTTCTGCAAAATGGATTTCAATCTTTACATTTTTATGTTTTTCAAGTATAATTGTGCAAGGTTCTTCATTAAATGTAATAAAAACTCCATTACCAATGATTTCCTTATCGGCGGAAACTATGTCATCCATATTAAAAATGAAGATTGTTTCATATTATAAACCTTTTATTTTTCAACCAGTTTCATTGATTTCTCAAAAAAATGAGGGTTAAAACCTAATTCCGAGCCGTCTAATTAAGTTTTATAGAGCCACAATCAAATAACCAAGTTTAAGAATGATTTACTAAATCTTACGCAGAAATTCCTTTTTTTATCATTTACACACTAATATCCTTTGATTCAAAGATTGCAATGGCAGTCCAATCTTCATAACCTATATTTAATGCAAGTATATCTAAGGCAGTGTTCCAAGTGGTTATGCCTCTTAATACTCCACCCATAGGAGTAATGAAAACGATTTTTATATTTTGAACATCAATATCTTTTGTATTTAAGTAATTAGTTAGTTCTTTTAGTGTAGTAAACATACCTTCCTTAAGAATTCTCATCACCCAATTACCATAACTAATTTCTATCTCAAATAAGCCATCACTATAAATTATTTTATTTACTGATTTAATAGAATATCCATCAACTAATAATGAAGGAATGTCTATTTTTGCTCTATTAAGATTAAAAATTGAATAACAATCCGATTCATTGTAAACTATACTTCTATTTATACAAACATATTTATATAAGATTTCAGGCTCACAAGCAGAACAACAACTATCACATGAAGTGTATGGCGTGGTGTCTTGAGGACAGCAACTATCACAAGCAGGACAATCTTCTTTAATAGATTCACCTGTTATACCAGTACAGCCTACAAGAATTACTAATCCTAAAAGCACTAAATATGCCTTATTCATATTGCTTTAAAGTAAAAACTCTGTTATAAATACTTTGCGATTAATTAAAATTTTTCCTGGATTTTATAAAAATCATCACTTTTATTGGCAAAAATCAAGTTTCCTAATAGAGCATAAAAAACGCTATCCTAATAGAATGTTTTAACATAAATAGATACCTTAACTTATTTAATTAAAGTAACCCGTTTTCTCAGTATTGCGACCTTGCTAGACGTTTCAGAATCCCATATGCAATCGCGAATTGCTTTAGCATTTGTCTGTGGAGTTCTGAAGACACTATCTAAAAAGACCGGTAAATATTTAAATGCAAGTAATTATTTAAAGAAATTGTGACCACAGACATTATTGGTATGGTAACTGTAGGATTTATTTCATCCATTTTTATTTACGTTGTAATAGCGTGGTTCATATTTGGAATAATTTGCGCATATATAGCAGGAACTAAAAACAGAAGTCAATTTGGATGGTTTATCGTAGGCACGTTATTAGGTTTTTTAGGATTAATAGTAATTGCTGTAGTACCAAAAAATGAGTAAATAATAAGTGACGTGAGAATATTATGAAAAAAGTTTACCTAATGATTTTAGGAATAGTATTATTAGCTGGTTGCACAACAGGCAGGTCTGCTTATTCTTCACAAGGAAGCAAAAAAACTTATACATCTATATCTTGGAACACTCTTGAAAGATATTTTTGGTTGGAATCAACATATACTGACTTACAAAAAGAAAATATTGTTGATAATAATAAAGGAAAGTGGATAAACGGGACTGGTATCATAAAAGGAGTTGATAAATCAATATGGGACACTTATTATGTAACCTTAAGAGACCCAACCAATGAATATGCTTTTATGTTTGTAACATTGTATTTCGATGATGATTATTCAGAACAGTTACTTTCACTTTCTGAACATGACCAAATTTCATTTACGTGTAGAATAAAGAGTTCATTAATGGGGCTTAATCTTGACAAGTGCGAATTTATTTAAGTCTTAACTAAAAGAATTCAATACTTTAGACAAAGGTATTCTTTTAGGCATTATTTTTGTCATTTAAATCATTTAGATTGTTAAATAAAAGGTATCAATTTCCAAATTTGTTCTCCAATTAAAGTTATTTGGTCTTTATCAATTACACAACCACTATCTTCTATTTCTCCCCCCACGCCTTCATTCGTTGTAACTCTAACTCTTACAGTCGTTTTAGTATTAGACAATGTATCTACTGTAAGTTTTATCCCTTCTATAACGTCTCCTGGCATAACAATTCCTACAGTTTTTGTTTTATCAGGATGAACGTTATCTTCATCATTAGCGTAAGCGGTTAAAACAACATTAGTTGCTTTTGCATTTCCAATATTTTTTAATTTAATATAAACATTTGTTACTTCTCCCATTAAATTAAAGAGGTCAAAACCAGTATCACAGTTTTCAAACATAATATTTAAAATCGGCATTGGTTTTTCGCAGTCATTTGGACAATTTGAGTATGCTTCTACTTCTTCACATATCGTATTACCACAGCAAGGAATTATTGCTATATTTGAACAGTATGCGTTAGATTGCTCCATATTTTTGCAAATATCTTTTGTGCAAGAATTTCCATCATAACAATCCGAATTTCTTGAACAATCTGGAGTAACACAAGTTCCCTGACTATAAACTTGATTAGTTGGGCAATTAGTACAATCATTATCATTAGTTGCATAACAACTGCTTGGACAAGTACCATCATTATTAATACACTCAGTTATTGATTCATCTTTATCACAGACACTATTATGATTCTCATCTAAACAGCAAGCATCACCAACAAGTATGTAAGGGCTGTTGCAAGTAATCGTTTTACCAGTAACCGCCCCGCCTGTTAAGCCTGTACATCCAACAATTAACAACAAACCAAATAAACATGTTGGAAGGATAAATTTTGCATTCATTATTCTTAATTTTGAAGTATTTACATTTATTAAATTTTTGGTTTAAAATTTTATTTGGTACATTTCTTACCATAAAAAGTAATCTATAGAATCATGGTTGAAGACTTAATAGATAGTTAAACTTATAAAGTCTTTTTTAATACGAAATTGCATGGTTACACAAAAAGATGACAATGTAGTTGGAAAGTCTGATGATTATCGTTTATGTGATGTTTGTGGAAGAAATCGTCCTATAAAAGAAATAGCTGGAAAGTGTACATCCACCGGGTGTGGTGATTGGGTTTGTGATGACTGTGTCTTAAAATGCGAAGAATGTAATAAAATATATTGTCCAACTCATGCAAGAAAATTATCTGAACGGGAATTAAGAAAGGGGAGAGATGATAAAGTAGGTAAAACAGCATGTCATATTTGCGTGCCTAAAAAGAAGGGAGGATGCTTTATAGCAACTGCTGCTTATGGCACGCCTTTTGCAAAAGAAATTGATACTTTAAGATTTTGGAGAGATAAAACTCTTTCCAATAATGTTTTTGGAAGAAATTTTGTAAGTTTCTATTATTTTGTAAGTCCATCGATTGCTGATTTTATTGCAGACAAACCAAGAATAAGAAAATTTGTAAGAACGTGTTTAAATCCTTATGTAAAATTTCTACAAAATAAATATAAACTCGAAAATTAAGCAGTCGAAGTCCGTGATATATGAACCATAATAAGGTTTATTTAATCCTTTTTAAATCATTAACTAGTAATTTCAGAAACTGTCTTTTAAACCTAGTTTCTTTACTTAATTTTTTCTTTAACAATCTCAGTTTCTCACCATTTATTTCTTCTATAACCTTGGGACACTCGCTTTTAATGTCATCTCCAATTTTAATTTCACTTTTTTCAACTCTTGTGCTTTTACTTTCAATAAAATAAATAGGAGTATTAGTTAGAAAGGCATATAACATGGTTCTTATCTCTCTTAATCTTTTTATAATCCCATAATATTCATTGTTCCATTCAAAAATTTTAATTATTTCATCAACAAGTTGTATCTCTCCTTCTACAAAGGTTCTAATGTAAACACTATATAACGGCTTGCCTGTTTCGTAGATATCCTCCCATTTATTAATATAATCTCTCAAAAATTCTTTTGATTTAGAGGACAATTTAATTATGTTGTTATATTCCTCTATTATAGAATCCGTCCATTTTTTTATAAGAAAAATACTAATTCCGCCCATAAACGCTAAACCACCTCCCAACAGAGTTAATCCAAAATCAGTCAATCCACTACCGCAATTACATGCTAATATGGGCACATCTGACATAAATAAATTATTCTAAGGTTTATTCATTAAAAAGAGTTCTCATTAAACAAGAAACCAATTAAAGACATCAAAATAAGTAGCCTTAAAGATAAATGAGTAAGCGAGGGTGGGGTTGCGTTTACGACTTTGAAATTTTTTTCATAGAGTAAATATAGCTAAGTTTTTTAGCCAAGTTCTGATTCTAAAATAACATGCCTGAGTTTTTAGCGAAGAGGAAAAAAACTAAAACTAAACGTCCAGTGAAATTTAAAACAAAGAAAGGAAAGACAGTTGAGTTTAAAGCCAGAAGGAAACCTAAGAGAAGAGTAAGAGTTAAGTTTTAAATAGCAATTCTTAAATTCTTTTAATTATTATTATTTAACATGCCAAGGAGTTGGGGTTCTTCCAATTATGACTTTATTACTGGTAAGAAGATTAAGAAGCGTAAAGCATTCAAAATTTCTACGAAGAAAATTGAATGGGAGAGAGCAGGAAGTAAGTGTAGGGAGTGTAGAATGGCCTTAAAGTGGGGAAGTGGAAGATATGAATTCCATCATAAAAATGGTAATGAAGCAGATATTAATCAGAAGAATTGCTGGTTAATTTGTAAGAATTGCCATGGTGAAATAACAAAGAAGCAGGTAAAGAGAGTAAAAACAAGAGATATGTTAGGATACTCAAAAACAAAAGTAGTTAAAAGAAAAGTAAGGACTAAAGCAATGAAGAAAGTGTCAAGAAAATTAAAAAAGAGTACAACTGGCACTAAGAAAAAAATAACTAAGAAGAAAAAGAAAAAAAAGCAAGACCCATTCGGGCTTGGAAGATTTGATTTTGGTGGTTTATAATAAAAAAATAATAAAAAATCAGGAGGTGATAAAATGGTAAAAAAGAAGAAAACAAAAAGAAAAGCTGTAAGGAATCCAGTTACAGGAAAAGTGGACCATTACACAAACACAAAAACAATAGGAATAAGAAATCCTTTAACAGGCAAAATTGAAAAACGAGTTAAAAAGAAGAAAAGGAGATATTAAAAAAAGCAGGATTAAAAAAGGAAGAAATAAATAATACTTATACATAATGATTAATTATGGCAGAAACTTATATTGATAAAAAAGGGTATAGACGTTTTAAGGATTCTGGAAAACTTGTAAGCAGGTGGGTTAAAGAAAAACAATTTGGACACAAATTAAGCAAAAAACAAGTAGTACACCACAAAAATAGAGATAAAAAAGATAATAGCCCTTCAAACTTATATGTTTTCAAAGACCGGAAAACACATACTAAAATTCATAAAAAGAATAAGAAAAAGACAGGATGTTGGTAATAAAAGAGAAGAAAGACAAGAAGAAAAAGCCTAAAAACTAAAGAATTTCATAGGAAAATCCCATAAATTTTATATATGATATCCATTTATTTATTAATTAAGCCTTCCAGATGTATTTAATTAAAAAGTTTTTAACTAACCAAAAATTTAATAAAATAGTATTACTAAATAAATCATTATGGAAACTAAATACGTTATTTTAGCTCTGTTCGGACTGTTATTACTGCTTGGCTACGCAAACATCACTGGCAACATTACTGGCAGAATAATTACTAGCGATGCCTGCGAAGACGGGGAACAGCATTGCAATGGCTACGCACTACTTGAATGCAGGGACTGGGACTCTGACGGGGACTTAGAGTTTAGGGATGTGGGCGAAGTCAAAGGCGAATGCAGCGTTGAATGCATAACTAATGTTGACTGCTCGTTCAAGCTTGACTGTCATAACTGGAGATGCGTTAAAGCAAGGAACTAAAAATTAATTTTTTTAAATGATAATATTTATAAATCGCGTTCTTGTTCTTCTTTTTTTATGATACGGCGCAGGAAGAAGAGCACTAAGAAAAGAGGCAGGGAAAGCCATTCAGGCCTGCGCAGAAGAGGCGCAGGGAACAGGGGCGGCAGAGGAATGGCTGGCATGGGAAAAAAAACAGGAAGCCAGAAGAAAACAAGAAACCTTGCAAAAAAAATTAAGTTAGGACATCAAGGCTTCACCAACCCTACAAGGAAAAAACAGAAAATAATTAATGTCCGCGACCTAGAGAAACATGCAGTAAAAAGTGAAGTGAACACTAAAAAATTAGGATACGATAAAGTCGGCGGCAAAGGCGAACTGAAAGCAAATCTTAAAGTCATTGCTAAATCATTCACCAAGAAAGCTGAAACAAAAATTAAAAAAGCAAAAGGACAAGCAGTAGTGATATAACTTGAAGTTTAACATAGACAGGGTACTGGACAACTTGCCAGAAGTTGAGCACCCTAAAAAGAAAATCGCTTTCAAGGAAAAATTAATGTGGACTGGCGCAGCACTAATTATTTACTACATACTAGCATTAATCCCATTATACGGCTTAGACCCTAACTACCAGGCCAGATTTGAAACGCTAAGCATCTTACTTGCAGCCCAGTTCGGCTCAATCATTAGTCTGGGCATTGGACCAATAGTTACTGCAAGCATCATACTTCAATTACTGGTTGGCGCTGACGTACTGAAAATTGACATTAAAACTCACAAAGGACGCAAAACTTTCCAAGGACTGCAAAAATTACTAAGCATAATATTCATTATCGGAGAGAACGCTTTATACGTAATGTCAGGCGCCCTGCCAGCAGCAAGCCCTGAATTCATATGGATTATAATCATTCAATTAATCGTTGGAGGATTACTAGTAATGTTCCTTGATGAAGTAGTAAGTAAATGGGGTATTGGCTCAGGCATTAGCTTATTCATTGCTGCAGGCGTTTGCAGGCAGGTATTCATTAACGCATTAAACCCTTTACCTGACCCAGTGAATCCAACACTAAGTAGTGGTTCATTAATTAAAAGCATTCAATTAGCTCTTCAAGGAATACCGCAAGCAGCTCTATGGCCAATCATTGCAGTAATAGCCACTGTCGTAGTATTCATATTAAGCGTTTACATTCAAGCAGTCAAGGTTGAAATACCTCTAAGCTTCGGCAGGTTCAGAGGATTCTCATTCAGGTGGCCTCTAAAATTCGTTTACACTTCCAACATGCCAGTAATCTTCACTGCAGCCCTAATCGCAAGCATGCAGTTCTGGGGCTTAAGCTTATTCCGCATGGGAATACCCATACTAGGAACTTACGAGCAAATCAATGTTGGAGGACAATTACAAGAAGTGCCTAAGGACGGCTTAGTCAAGTACTTGAATCCTCCTGAATTACGCGACATAGTGACTCAAGGATTACTGCCTGAATACTCCACCAGCATTATTGTCTACTCATTATTCATGATTATTGGTGCAATATTATTCAGTATTTTATGGATTAATGTTGGCGGTCAAAGTGCTGGCGATGTTGCTGACCAAATACTCTCCTCTGGCCTGAGAATACCCGGATTCCGCGCTGATAAACGAATTTTCGAGCGCTTGCTTAACCGCTACATAATGCCTTTAACAATTCTTGGCGGCGCAACAGTAGGCGCCCTCGCAGTCCTTGCTGACTTACTCGGAGCATTAAGCAGAGGAACAGGAATACTATTAACAGTCATGATTATCTACCAATTATACGAAGAAGTTTATAGAAAGCATTACGATGAACTGCCGGAAGGATTAAAGAAAATATTAAAGAAATAATTTAAGGCAAGACTATTACTGCAGGATTACTGAACTCATTGGCATGCCAAACCCTTAAGAATAACCATTGAGGAACCCTTAAGTAATCACCATTACTAATTTCAGAGTCATGATAAATTACTTGTTCTCTATCAGAATCATATCCAACAACAACTCTATAATGAATGCTCTTATCAGTAAGACTCCTGTACTGAGCAACAATCACAGGGCAGCCTTTATTAATAAATGAAACTAATTCATTCAAATCACTTTCATTTGAAAACGCCTTAAAACCTTCATTAACTGCACAATCCTTTAATTCACTTATCGTGGACCCGAAAAATTCAACACAAGAAATTCTTTCTGCAAGATAATCCTGACTAATATTATGACCATGGTACTGCAAAACCATTGCTAACGTTGCCGGACCGCAGTAACTAGGCTTCTGCTTCACGAACGGAACACTCAATAATTTCTCAGTCATTTAAAGAAGAACCTGTCAAAACTAATATATAAATTTATCCAATAAAGTAAAGTTTAAAAAGCAATTATTTCATTAAGAATTATAAGAATGAATGATGATGAACTGCTTAAAAAACTTGAAGGCATTAAATTACCATTACATGTAGGAATAATTATTGACGGAAACAGGCGATGGGCAAAAAAGCATATTTTAAACGCATTTAACGGTCATGAAAAAGGATTTGATATATTAAAAAAAATAATTAAGTTCACATTCAAAACAGGAATTAAATTCTTAAGCATTTACTGCCTGTCAATGGAGAATCTTAAACGGAAGGAAGGTGAAGTCAAACACTTACTCAAACTATTAAAGAAAGGATTAAAAGAGTTAAGAGAGGATAAGACCTTAAAAGAAGATGAAGTTAAAATAAATATTATAGGAAGAACACACTTACTGTCAGAAGAATTGCAAGAAGAAATAAGGCAAACACAAGAATTAACAAAAGACTATGATAAACTCACTCTTAACTTATGCATTGCTTACGACGGGCAGGACGAAATAGTTGACGCGGTAAAGACAATGATTAACAAAGGATTAACAAGCAATGACCTGAACAGGGAAACAATAAAGAAGCATTTATACACAAAGGATTCACCTGAATTAGACTTAATTATTCGAACAGGAATGAAGGACGGGGCGAGGATATCAGGATTCCTAGTATGGGACGCGAGTTACGCTGAATTCATATTCAGAGACAAGTACTGGCCTGAATATACAAATGAAATGCTTATTCAAGACTTAATTGAGTACTCCAGAAGGAACAGACGGCGTGGAAAGTAAATCCATAACATTTAAAAACCCTTTCTAATTATTCAAACCACATGGCTGAACCATGGGTTTTAATATCATTAATCCTGATAACACTAGGGGCTAGTTTAGCCACGCAAATAGTTAATTATAAATTAATAGACCAGGGAGCAACGCGCAAGCATAAGAAACGGTTAAAAGAAATACAAAGACAAATAAGGACAGTCAAGAACCCTAAAGGCGTAGTTAAGTTGCAGGAGGAAATGATGAAGATTAACAGCAAAATGTTTAAACTAAGTTTTAAGCCGATGATAATAACGATAGCACCATTATGGATAATGTTCTTCCTACTGCAGTCAGCATACCAGCCATATGGTGATTTAATAAACCTGCCAGTAAACCTGCCATTATTCGGACCAGCAATCAGTTGGCTGGGGACTTACATAATATTCAGTTTAATATTCTCAATGATTTTAAAACCACTAATAACTCGTTTAGGAGACAAGTATGCCAAAACCCAGTGACCGGACGACGAAGAGGCAGAGGAAATTCAAGCGCTTGCCTGGAGGCAGGACGGTTAAAAGAGTTAAAGGCAAGATGAAAGGAAAGGCTTTATGCGCTAAATGCGGCAATGAATTACATGGAATACCAAGGAATGCAAGAAGATTAAGCAAGAGTGAGAAAACAATTAACAGACCATATGGAGGGCACTACTGCAGCAAGTGCATGAGGCAGGCAATTAAAAACTTAATTCAGAAGCCTGCATGAACCTGTTCTCAGTGCCAACATCAAACCAGTCATCAATTCCTACAACACCGAAACGCCAGCCATCATTAATCAGTAATTGAATGCTATCCGTTAACTCATACTCGCCTCTGGAAGAAAGCCGGGTAAGCTTAATTGCATGAAAAACTTCAACAGGCAATAAGTAAATACCTGCATTAACGAGATTAGAAGGAGGATTACTAACCTTCTCAAGAATCCTTAAAACACGAGAATTACGCAACTCAACAACACCATAATCCTCAGGATTACTAACCTTCTTAACAGTCATTACGCCAGCGCACGGATTACTTAATAATTCATTAATGACTACAGGATTATAATACAAGTCACCGTAAACAAGCAGGAACCTGTCACTAATGAATCCTTCAACAAGGCCAACAGCATGAGCAGTGCCTAACTGCTCATCCTGAACAACGTAATGAATTTTAAGTCCTTTAAAATCATTCTTAAAGTAATCCATAACAACTTCTTTCTTATAACCAACAACAATAATGACTTCAGAAAACCTTCCGACAAGACTTTGTAAAACCCATTCAAGCACTGGCTTGCCTCTTAACTTAATCATGACTTTAGGCATGTCCTTGCTTAAAATACCCATCCGATTACCCTTGCCTGCAGCAAGCACAACAGCCTTCACTTAAATTCACCAATGAATTCATTAATTAAATCCTTATTATCAGTCTCAATCCACAACCTGAATTTATCAGAAGTGCCTGACCCGCGAGCGCCTGCTGGCATGCCTTTATAATAAAATTTAAAGCCATCAATATCAGAGATTAATCCATAAATACTCGTTAAATTCATAGCAATCTTCATATAAAACTCCTTTTTATCATCATCAGCTTCAAAAGCAGTTTCATAAAGCCTGACTTCAGGCAGTTCACTCACTAATGAACTAAGACTTTCATCCTTAATTAAGCCAGCAATTATTGAAGAAAACAAGGCGCCGCTGCTGCATAAAGCGTGATTAGGGTCAGTATAATGACCTGAAGGAGGCTCAACTCCAAGCACTCCATTAGTATTAATTAAAGCATCCAGAACATTAGGGTCACCGACACGTGAATAAATGATTTCAGCAAAACCTTCAATAATTGAAGAAGCATCAATACTGGCGATTACAGGGCTTCCATAACGTTTTGCGAGCAAGCATGTAATGTGATTACCATTAACCTTTCTGCCTTTATCATCAACAAAGACAGCCCGGTCAGCATCACAATCAAATGCAATGCCTAAATGAACTCCTCGCCTCACTACTTCTGATGATAATTCCTTTAAATTACTTTCTTTAGGATCAGGACCATTAGAATTAATTACTGAAATAATATCAGCATTAAGCATACTTAATAATTCAGGAGCCATTGAAACACCGCCCTTTAAGTCAAGAACTATTCTTAATCCCTTTAAATCATAATCAAAAAAATTATGATAACAATTCTTCATTGAATTAAAGTAATCAGGTCTTAAATCCTTCTCAAAGCACACGCCACTGCCAGAATCATTATAATCAATAAGAATTGCATCACGAAGATTATTCAAATCCTCACTCATAAAGCTCGCGCCAGTAACGTAATTAAACTTGAACCCGTCATACTCATAACCTAAATGAGAAGCAGTAATCATGCATGAACACAAACCGTAATGCTTAGAAGCAAAAGAAACAAGGTCAGTAGGCACTTTACCTAAATCATACACATTCATGCCCTGCGATAAAACTCCCTTAATGAAGCCCCTGCTCAATGAATAAGAACTCTTCTTATTATCCCTGCCTAAAACCACGTTACCGTACAGTCTAGCGAAAGCTTTGCCAAGCCTAACCGCGTCCTCAAAACTTAATCCAACACCCCTAACGTCATAACTTTTGAATGATTCTATTAATGTCATAAGCAATCACCGAACCCTTAGGGTAAACCCATCCAGGCATTGTATACGTGTTCACCATTGTTTTACAATCATCACCAATCACTGCACCAAACTTCCTTCTCTTAGAATCACAAATGAATTTAAAGTCATTCCTGCCACGATAATACAAATTCACAGTCTCATCATCAAACCTTAAGTTAGCAGCAACGAATCCAGCAGCAATATTAACTCGGTTGCCAAGTATTGAATCCCCAATATAAGAGTTATGATGAATCTTAACGCCATCCATTATTAAACTAGACTTCACCTCGCTACGTCCAATACCACAATTCTTACCAATAACATTCTCACCTCTGAAATAAGCAAATGGTCCAATAACACTATTATCATCAATGAATGCCGTGCCTTCAAAAACGCATCCAGGCTTAATCTTAACATTCTCCCCAAGGAATAACTCACCATTCAAGTAGAAAGTAATGCCGTTAAAACTCACGGTCTTACCTGACTCCTTAAAGCGCACAAAAATTGAAGATTCATGGCGCCTTAACTTCGCAAGCAACCTGGACAACCTATCATGAAACAATAAGTTATCACCTAACAATTCAGGGAACCTGAACTTACTCAAATCAAACAATTCCTTCATGATTAATGACAAAGTAATTCGTTATTAAAAATGATTTTTGAAAAAACAGCAAAACCATTATGAATAATTTTATAATAGTATTTATAAAAAAGGATAAAACTAATAACAAGTTTTTTATAATGGTTTTTTCTTTTAAATTACTTATGAAATACATTGTTGAAAAAACAAGGAAAGGAGTTTACGGTAAAGAAGTTAAAATCCTGGGACCTGAAGGCTTTAAAGCAATATCACATCCAATAAGGCTTAAAATATTAAAACTAATTAACAAGGAGCCAAGTTATCCTAACTTAATTGCCAAGAAACTCGGAATTCACGAGCAGAAGATTTACTACCATATTAAGAAGTTAAGGAAGGCTAAATTAATCAAGATTGTTAAGGAAAAGGAGATTAAAGGCGCTCTAGCAAGGTATTACGGCTTATCAAGCCATGCCTTTGCCTTAGAATTTGAAACCAAGCCAGTGAAACTCAGCGGGTTCGAAAAATTAAAGGACAACCCCAAGATTCAGTCATTTTTCAAGGAATTCTTAGGAGAACAATTTAATGGATTAATAGTTGTCGGAAACCCATTACCGCACGGCCCTAACAAGACTACTTCAAGAGACGGTCATTACTCAGCATACTTAAGCATGTTCCTAGGACACTTTGTTGAATTAAGCGATGAATTCAATATAAGACTTGACACGGACATCATTAATGAGAAAAGACTTAATGAAAACTTAATACTAATCGGCGGTCCAGGCACTAATTTAATAACTGCAAAGATTTTTGAAATTAATGAAAAATTCTCAATAAGTTTTAAAAAAGAAAATTACTGGACAAGCCTTGACATTAATGGCAGCACATTTAATGATGACGCATGCGGGCTTATCGCAAAGATTAAGAACCCTTTTAACCATGAAAAAGTAATAATCATACTTGCAGGCTTAAGAGTGATTGGCACTAAAGCCTGCGTTATTGGACTCACTAAACAATTTAATGAAATACTAAATGATAACACTGAAATACCTTTCATAAGAGTTATTAAAGGATTTGACTTTGATAGTGACGGCAAGATTGATGGAATTGAAGTGCTTAAGTAAAGAATAATAAGATTATTAACCCAACAATGCTTAAATAGGTTTTAATGAAACTAATTAATAAAGATTATAAAAAAGGGTTTGCGAAATTATTAATAACTGATAATGAAGACTTATGGGCTTTGTATCAACTAATTAATCCAAATGACATTATTACATCAAGAACTACAAGGCTTGTTAAGAAACAGAATGCGAAGGAAGGGAGAAGGAAGCCAATGACTTTAAAAATAAGGGTGAAGAAAACTGAATGGAATGGCAGCGAGCTTAGATTATTAGGAGTAATTATTAAAGGACCTGAAGATGTTGCAAAAGGAAGTCACCACTCAATAAGCCTAAAGCAGGGAAGCAGATTAAAATTAGTAAAAGATAAATGGAGTGCTTATGACAAGTCAATTATTAAGAAAAACGTTCAACCAAAACAGAAAGCAATCATCATTACTTTAACGGACTCAAGAGAAAACTATCACGCAGTACTGAAAGGCTTAAGAGTCAAGCATATAAGCAGTGAGTCAAGCAGGCTTCCAAGAAAAGACATGCCAAATTATGATAAGGAACTAATCAATTTCTATAAGAAAACAATTAAGGAATCAATTAACTTATTCAAGGAAAATAATGCAGAGTTAATAGTATTCGCTGGACCTGGATTCGCATCAGAGGACTTAAAGGAATTAATAAAGCAAGAACATTCAGAAATACTTAAGAAATCTTATTTTAAAAAAGCAAGCACTGCTTCAAAGTCAGGGATTAATGAATTAATAAAAGGCGGCGCAATTAAAAGCATTAGAAAAGAATCAAGGCTTATTAAGGAAACCGAACTTATAATGGAATTCTTCCTGCGATTAAAAAAAGAAAAACTTATAAAGTATGGCTATCAAGATGTTAATCAGGCATTAGAAAGCGGGGCTGGTGAAGTGCTCCTATTAAGCGAGGAATTAATAAAAGAATACAAGGAAAAGAAAGAATTTAAAAAAATTGAAGACGTATTACATAAAGCAGAGCAAAGTAATACAAAGATTGGGTTCATAAGCGGAACTCACGAACTGGGCGAAAGATTCCATAAGATGGGCGGCATCGCCTTGTTATTAAGGTATGAAATATGAAACGCGTGTTATTGGCGACGGGGAATAAGTTTAAATTAAACCAGATGCAATTCGTTGCAGATTACTTAAAACTGCCTTTAAGAATTGTGCCAGCAAGAGACATATTCGGCGCACTAGCCAAATATGAAAAGCTTGGTGAAGCTCCTGTAGACGTCGCGTTAAGAGGGGCTAAACTAATTTACGGCAAGATTAAAAGACCAATAGTTACTGAAGAAACATTCCTCAAAGTTAAAGCATTAAACGGCTTCCCTGGCTTGAAGAGCATTGAATTCGTTAAGAAGGAAGGCAGGAAGGCATTGCTTACAATGATGGAAGGCATGAAGAACAGGAAGGCGGAATTGGAAAGCGTCTGCGTCTTCATTAATGAGAAAGGCAAGATTAAGAAATTCAAGCATAAAATAAAAGGTGAGATAACTCATAAAGAACGGTGGATTAAGGGACCGCTATGGGTAAGCCCTGAAGAAGAAGAGTGGGGCGGCTGGTATAACGCTATATTCAAGCCCAAAGGCAGTAATAAAACCCTTGCTGAAATGACTTCAGAGGAATTAATTAACTTAGGTTACAGGGAAGGCTCATTCGCCAAGGCAATAAAACACATACACAAGGAACCTGAACCTGAATTCTAATTTTCTATTTTAGAGACTTTTTAATTAACTCACGCACCTTGCCAGGTTCTGCCTGCCCTCCAGTCTCCTTCATTACCTGACCAATAAGGAAGTGAAGTGCTCTCCCCTGACCAGACTTGTAATCACGAACTGCAGAAGAGTTGTTCTTAATTACTTTCTTAATAGTGCTTAATAAATCCTCAGCCCTGCTAATCCGCTTCAAACCCTTAGCCCTGACTAACTGCTTAGGAGTCTTCTTCAAGTCAACATAATCCTTAACTAATTCCTTAGCCATCCTGGAAGTTATTATTCCATCATCCATTAAACTGAATAATTCAAGAAATCCTTTAACAGTCACGCCTGACTCTCGCAGACTAATTGAATGATAATTCAATGACTTCATTAACTCAGTCACAATCCACTTAGCAATTAATAAAGGATTATGCTTTTTCAAGCACTCTTCAAAGAAATCAGCCAATGATTTATCATTAATTAAAGTACCTGCCTGCTCCACGTTAAGCTTGTAATCCTTAATGAAACGCTTAGCGCGCTCGTCAGGGAGTTCGGGCAGTGACTTCCTGACCCTGCTTATTAACTCATTACTCAGTTTAATCCATGAAAGATCAGGGTCAATTATGTAACCATACTCCTCCTCCGTCTCCTTAACACGCAATGAATGAGTAAGCCCTGTCTTAGGATTATAATGCCTTGTCTCCTGCTTAAGTGCTGCGCCGCGCCTTAACAGATTCCTATGACGCGTGACTTCATAAGCCATTGCCTTCTCAACAGTCTTAACTCCTGAAATATTCTTCACTTCTGCCCGTTTAGTGCCGGCAACATTGACGTTGCCATCACTCCTAAGAACAAAATTAGCAGCATCATAAACGCCTAAGTGCTCAAGAATACTGATTAACTTATTCAAGTAAGCTCTTGCCTCTGCAGGACTGCTTAAGTCAGGCTCAGTCACTACTTCAATTAAAGGAATGCCGCTCCGGTTATAATCAACTTGCACGTAATCAGCCTTCATTATGCTCCCTCCAACATGAATAATCCTTGCAGGATCCTCCTCAATGTGAACTCTTCTAATCCTAATCCTCTTCTTCCTGCCTTCAAAGTCAAGCATCAAGTAACCATTATAAGCAAGCGGCACATCATACTGGGTTATCTGATAATTCTTGCTCATGTCAGGATAAAAGTATGACTTACGAGCCCAAGGCATTAACTTATTAAACTTGCAGTTAAGCGCTAAAGCCACTGCAACTGCCTTCTCAAGAACCATTCTATTAAAGCGCGGCTTGGTTCCAGGGAATCCAAGGCACACATCACACACCCTGGTATTAGGCTTATCAAGGCCAGTGGTCGGGCAGTTACAGAATAATTTAGTATTAGTATTTAATTGCACATGAGTTTCAAGCCCTATTATTGTCTTAGGCTCAGCCATGATAAGCTACTCCTGCATTAATTAATTTCTGCTCTTCCAAGTGGTCAGCCATTAAGTGAAGACCAACAGGCAGGCCATTCACTTTACCGCAAGGCACTGAAAGCATTGGAATGCCTGCAAGATTAGGTGCAACAGTTAATATATCCATCAAATAATTCTCTAAAGGAGATAACTTCTCTATCTCATCAAAACGCGGAGCTATCACTGGCATTGAAGGCGCTGCTAATAAATCACAAGTCTTGAACGCCTGCTTAAAATCCCTGATAATAAGTGTCCTAACCTTTAATGCCTGCAAATAGTATTTATCCCTGTAACCGCTCATGCGCGCGTAAGTCCCGAGTATTATCCTGCGCTTCGCTTCCTGACCAAAACCCTTACTCCTTATCTTGCTGAAGTATTCATTAAAGTTTCCTTTAAGAGGCGCTTCCAGACTGTAACGCATACCGCATAATCTTGCAAGATTAGTTGATGCTTCGCACATGGCAGTCACGTAATAAGCAGGCAATGAATACTTGGTTGTCTTTAATGAAACATTCTTTACTCTAGCCCCCATGCTTTCAAGCTCCTTAACTGCCTTCCAAACAGTGTTTGAAATATCATCAGGCACGTCTTTAAAATACTCTCTTGGAATACCTATTCTTAATCCCTTAACACTACCTGTTCGCGCATAATCAGGCACTTTCTCCATTCTTGAAGTCTGGTCCTTTAAGTCATGACCTGAAATTACTTTAAGCATTAACGCAATTTCCCGCACAGTCTTAGCCATTGGTCCAATCTTGTCAAGACTATTAGCATAATCAATTAAGCCGTAACGGGAAACCCTTCCATAAGTAGGAGTGAAACCGCACACTCCGCAAAAACTTGCCGGACTAGTGATTGAACCGCCTGTTGACTCGCCTATCGCAATATGAGGCTCATCAAGCACTGATGTAATGCATCCAGCCCCTCCTGATGAACCACCGCACGAGCGCTCTAAGTCATGAGGATTCTTAGGCACTTTATAAGCGCAGTTAGTTGAGAAACCGCCGAACCCGAATTCATCCATGCAAGTCTTGCCAATAATGACTCCTCCCTCAGCCTTTATCCTTGCAACTGCTGTACTGTCAAACGGCGGGGTGTAATCACCAAGTATTCTTGAACCAGCAGTTGTTTTAATCCCCTTAGTACATAAAGCATCCTTAACGCTTACTGGAAGCCCGTAAAGCCTTCCTCTTGGCAGGTTCTTCAACTGCTTTAATGCTTCATCCCTGCAAATAGTTATGAAGCATTCATACTTATCATTAATATCATGAAGTTTACTGAATAACTGCCTGTAAAAACGTTTTAAGTCAATTTCTCCTCTCCTCGCTTTACTTATGAATTCAACAGCATTCATACTATTCTAGGCCCCTTAAAAAATCCTTTCTCCTTATTATCAGTATTACTAAAGACTTGCTCTTTACTGAAGCACTCACCTGCCTTGTCCTCGCGAGTGACATTAATTGTTTCCAGTGCATGAAAGCTTGGCTTAACGCCAGCAGTTTTTATTTTACTTAATTCCTTAAACCATTCAATAATATCACTCACTTGCTTGGAGAATAATTCAATCTCCTCTCCAGTGAGTTTTAACCGCGCAATCCCTGCAACGTGCAGTAATTCATCCCTACTAATCCCCTTCACAGGCATTAAAGAGTAATGATTAATTAGTCACTTAAATAATTTATACTCTAATAATCTCTCCATGCCCTGGCAGTATTATATCAGCTTTTAATGACTTTAATCTCTCAACACTCTCATCCATGCTCTGAGAATCGCTGTAAGGGAAATCAATTCTTCCAGTAACTCCATGAGCAAATAATGTATCACCAGTGAAGAGAATCTTCTTAACAGGCTCGAAAAAGGCTATTGAACCAATAGTGTGACCAGGCACTTCCAATACCTTAAGAATCATTGAACCAGTATTAATAACATCACCTTCCTTTAGTAAACCATCAGGCAATACTTCACCAATCTTCTTGCCCTCCCATGTAGGCCAGACCTTAGTAAGTAATTTTAAAGGCTCTAAATCCCTGTGACCAATTAAAATCCTGCAATTAGTCCTATCCTTAATCCTGCGGGCAAATAACGCGTGGTCAGGGTGGAAGTGAGTAAGGACTAGCAAGTCAATTTTCTTATCCAAGTCAACGCCGGCATCAATCAGGATTTTAACTTCATCATCAATGTAATAAGAATTACATGAACCATGATACAGGAATACTTTATTAATTATTTTTTGAAAAACCATAAGCCAACCATGAAGTTCACTTTTTCTTTTTCATGAAACTTGTAACTATACTTTAACGGGAATTTATAACTATCAATGACTGCTGGCTTAAAACCATTCCTTAAAGAGTACTTATTAATGAATTCATGAGTTCCTAAATTATGAATGGAGTAAATCCTCTTAGCAATTGAGAACGCTTTATCAAGGAATGCTCTGTCACTAACTCCTCCCTTAACCATGAACGGCGGATTCATTATAACAGTATCACAGGAACCAGTAATTTTCTTAACATCCATTTCAATGAATTCAACATTACTTAATCCAGCGGCATTTCTTTCAGCAATGCTTAAAGTTGAAGCGTCAATGTCAAAACCCTTAACTTTCAGAGCACTGAGCAGTGATGCACCAATACTTAAGATTCCAGTACCGCACCCTAAGTCAAACACTACTTTACCCTTAATGTCACCATTCATGAATGCAGTCCATAATAATGCTGCTGCAATATTAGGAGGCGTTAAGTACTGCCTAAGCTTTAATTTCGGCTCTGTGAAACCAATGGTTTCTGACAACCTCCTTGACAACTCTCTTTGAGACTTAATCATTGAATAATGCAATACAACAATGATTAAAAAGTATTATTAATTAATTAAGAGGATTATGGGGCTGGAAGATAAGTTAGATGAATTATTTAAAATTCAAAAAGAACTGCAAGAAGCTTATGGGAAAAACATTCCTTTCAAGAATGAGAAGGAAAGACAGGCGTACATAAATGAGAATGGACTAGCATTGTACATCGAACTTGGTGAAGCAATAAAGAAAACACCATTCAAGAGCTGGAAGAAAAATCAGGAATTCAATAAGGAAAAATTCAAGGAAGAAATCATTGACTGCATGCACTTCCTGATAAATCTGGCATTATCAATTGACATGACAAGCAATGACTTTTATGAAAAATACAAAGAAAAAAATCAAGTCAACAGGCAGAGAATAAAGAACGGGTACTAAAAATAATGGAAAAAATAATGGTTATTAAAAAAGACAAACTCTTCGGTAATGACTACTTTGAAGGTTTTAAGCCAAGAAAAGAAGTTGACTTCCTGTCAAGAATACTAAGTAATTATAAATGGAAGAAGAGGAGTAAAGTAGAGCATAAACCAGAATATAAGCAGCCAATCCCTTACTGCTTAATATACAATCCTGAATTAAAAATGGTTTTCACTTACCAGCGCTCAACTAAAGACAAAGATTATCCTGAAAAAAGACTTCAGGGCAAATGGTCCTGCGGAGTTGGAGGTCATATTAACAAGAAAAATGACGCTCATTACCATAACCCTATTCATAAGGCATTAATAAGAGAGTTAAGTGAAGAAGTTATGATAAATAATTACTCTGTAGGATTAATTGGTTACATTAATGAACCGGGCAGAATAGATAAAGTTCACTTCGGATTATTATTCCTCATTAAAACTAATTCAAGCATGATTAAATCAAAGGATGCTGAAATCATTAAGGAAAGCGTGCAGTTCAAAACAATTAATGAATTACTAAAAAACTGTTATGAAAAAGATTATGAGGAATGGACGAGGATATCAATTAAAGCGTTAAGTGATTTTTTTAAGAATCCTTGAAACCCTGCTCCCGTCAGCCCTGCCGGCAACTTCCTTCATTACTAAACCCATAAGGACTTTAAACTTGAGCCCCTCATTACTCTTCACAACCATTTTAATTAACTTCTTTAACTCAGCATCACTAAACGCCTTGAACTCGCCTGCCAAGTCCTTAACGCTTAACTCAGGCGCAGCGCATAAATTATTAAGTAAAGGTATTACTGCCTGCCTGGTAATCAGCCCCTTATCCAATAACGCAAGCAAGTCCTTAAAGTGCTTATCACGTAAAACAGAAGTGTCATGCTTAAAGCGCTTCTTAACCTCCTTAGGCGCTTCAATTAAAACGCCTGCAATCAATACTGGCTTTAATCTCTTCAAAGACTTAATGAGTAAATAAAATAATTCAAGACGCTGGCTCAGCACCAATGAATTAATTAAGTGCGCGGGCAGTCCAAGCCTCCTTAACTTCTTAACTCTGGACTCCTTTGACTCAATTTTAAAAGTTCTCTTAATGAATCCGGAAGGATTAATTAATGGAATATCAGTTTCAGGATACATCCTCTCACCGCCAGGCAATGGCCTGGCATAAGATGAAGTTCCATCCGGCTTAGCAGTCCTCGTCTCCTCAGGAATGCAGTCATTCAATAAGTAAATCCTATCCATAACCGCCCTCATTGCCCTCTCAACTTCACTGCCATCCCCTGCAATGATTAATATTAAATCATTACTCTTAACTCCTAACTCGTTCCGCATCCTGATGAATTCAGTTTCAAGCCCGTAATCATTCAAGTCCTCATCACTGTGAATTAATCCCTTAACTCTGTGCGCGCAGGCGTAATCAGCAATCTCAGAGCCGAGGGTTTTTAACTCATTAAGTTTGCGCTTAAATAATTCTTTAAAACCAGGAGCAATCAGGCTGAGAACAAGTTTTTTCCCCTTAACAACCTTAGATTTTGATTTTTCAAAAAATTCAGTTACATTAATTTTCCTCAACTTATAACCAGTTAATTCACTCTTCAAGGCAATAAGTGACTCCTGACGCTTAACTTCTAATTCAATAAGCCTCTTAATCATCCTGATATCCTGGAATCCTTTAATTTCCACGCGAGCGCCGCCCTTAACACTGATATTAATGTCCTGCCTGATAGTACCGATACCTCTCTGGGCGCGTCCAGTTAAGCGCAATAACTCGCCAAGTTTCAATGCAGCCTCATAAGCCTGCTCAGGGCTCTTAATGTCAGGCTGAGTGCTGACTTCAATTAATGGAATGCCTAAACCAGACAAGTCATAACGCGTTCCTCCACTCCACCGCTCAATGATTCTGGCAGACTCTTCCTCTAACTCCAAATCCTTGATGCGTACAGAACCCTCACTAGTCTTAATGACAGACTTGTCAGTTCCAAGTCCAATAATAATTGTGCGCTGGAAACCACCAGTATTACTGCCGTCAATAACTGTTTTGCGCATCACGTGAAGTTCGCTGGGAATGAACATTTTCAAGTGCTTTGCAATGCTTAAAGCCGTGATTAATGCCTCCTCATTTAGTTTTAATGGAGGCTCACTGTCAGTTTCAATAAGGCATGAAGTATTATCAAATGATTCGTAAGTGAACTTATTAGATTTAATTGCTTCAAACCTGACTGTCTTATCAACCTCTCCTGTCTCACCAGCAACCGCGTGCATGTAACGGGTGAACTTCTTCTGCAATTCACCTTTATTACCTGTTGCATTGCAATTACAGAATAATTTATGACGGCAAATCCTTTGATGAATTTCCAATCCGCATTTCATGAAACCATGCTCCGCTCAGTGAATTCGCCAGCAATATTAGTCATCATTAACTCCTTAGCCTCCTTTACTGTCCTTGAATTACCGAGCGCCCAGACTAGTTTAACGTAAGCTGTTTCAGGAATTACATCACACAAGTTGCCTAATACGCCAATATCAATCAAATCCCTGCCAGTCTCATAAACATTCATGTTAATCCTGCCATTAATTGCCTGAGGAGTCATGAAAACAACACCCTTCCCCGAGAACTCCTTTAAAGCCTTAAAATTCAATACATTCATCTCAGTGTATTTATCACCATAACCAGTAATTGGCAGGTGCCCGAGGCCAGTGCCTTCAATAACAAGACCTCTATAATTCTTCAAAGACTTAATAATGTCAGGTTTTAAGCCAGGAACCACTTTTAGTAATGCAACCCTGTCATCAAACTTGGCTTTCAATACTAACTTGCGTGACTTATCAACGCGGGCATAATCATCACGCAGGAATCCAACACTGAGTTCAGGATACTTAATGCAGGCAAAAGGTTTAACTCCAATACTCCTGAAAGCGTCGCGCCTGCTCGTATGACACTTACGGACTCGCGTTCCCTGATGAAGAATGCAGCAATCATCATTCAATCCTTCATGCATGCAAACCATGACTTCAGCAATATCACTTGTTGCTGCCTTAACAGCGCAAGTAATATTCACATGAGTATCGCAGGAAGCGCGGTCAGTGCTGCGCTGAGCGCCAACAAGCACTACAGGCACTGGCAAGTCCTGAAGAGCGAATGAAAGGAAAGCAGCAGTGTAACCCATGATGTCAGTGCCGTGCATTACTACAACGCCGTCAGCGCCTTCCTTAATTGCTTTGGAAACGCCTTTTGCAATAATACTCCACTGGTAAGGAGTCATGCACTCACTAAGCATTTGGAACAACACGCGAACCCTAATGTTAGCAACATCACTAATGCCTGGCGTGAAGCGGATTATTTCATCAGCAGTCATTGCAGGCTTAACAGCTCCAGTCCTGTAATCAATCCTTGAAGCAATAGTGCCTCCAGCAGCAAGAATAACAACGTCCTTCTTGTTCAAGTTCTTCTTGAATTTAAACCCTGTATGCTTCCTTTTCTTTAATGACCTTAATTTCTTAACAGAGTCAGGTTTAATGCCAATATTATAACCATTCTCTTTTTTAATTACTAACGTGTCCGGCCTGCCAGCAGTCCTGGGCATCACGCAGCCCTTAACCTTAAAGCCTTTGGAAGTGACTTCAACAAAATCGTAAACACTAATCTTCCTTCGTTTGAGTAATAACTGAATCTTCTTTGAATACATGAATAAAAGAATTAAGATAAGGAAATAATAAAAGGTTTTCTAAAAAGTTCTTGCGCGCGCTCTAGAAACCCCTCCATGAATGAGTATGGCTTTAATCAAACCAGCCAATAATACGCTCAATAATACCTCTATTAGGGAATTTCTCGCCAGTGATTTTCTCCATTAACTTCTTATAAGCCCTTGCAGGCCTTGACCTGCCATACAAGTGAATAACAGGAACTCTCTTATCACTGCTCTTAACCACGTTATCATCAAGAGGAATCACTGAAAGGATATCAATCTTCAAGGCTTTCTTAATCTTATCAATCTCTTCAGGCTCTAAATCCGCTTGATTAAGCACTAATCCTAAAACCTTCTTCTTCAACTGCTTAGCATACTCAATTGTCTTCTTAGCTTCAAGCAGGCTTGCCCAATTAGGATTAGCAATCACGATTAATTCATCAACAGCTTCAATCCCTGCCCTAGTCTCGCTGCCAAGAGTTGGCGGACAATCTAACAGGATAAAATCAGTGAACTCCTTTAAGGAATTAACCACGCTCTTAATCCTCTTATTGTTAACAACCCCATTAAATCCATGGCTTGACGGGATAACCTTCAATCCTGAAGGGTGTGCGTAAATCGCGTCAGCAATTGATGCCTTGCCTGTTAACACCTCATTAATGGTTACAGGGAACTTATGATTACCCAGGTACAATCCAAGACTTGAACTGGTTGTGTTAGCATCAATTGCAACAACGTTATTACCATAATCAAATGCAAGGCTTGCACCAATATTAACAGTTGCAGTTGTCTTGCCAACCCCTCCCTTACCGCTCAAGATTCCAATAACCCTCGTCATTTATAAGCCCTCCTCCCATCACTTGTCTGCGGAATCTCAGTGCACTTATCATCCAGCACTGCACTCTCAACGCGCTCCTTATCCTTCTTTCGTGAAATCTTTCTAAACTTTCTGGCCTTAGGCACTCTCTTCTTCATCTCTTCTAAGAATAAATCAAAATCCATTTTAATAGTTCAGGGATTAAAGGTTATTTAAGTTTTATTAAAACACAGAGTATATTTAATTAAGAACCTTACTTTAGCAAAAATTCATAAGACAAAAAACTACAAATTAAGCAAAAACCTTTACTTCAAGTGGAAAAGCGGCAAAAACAAGAAAAAAAGGAATTTCAGCACAAAAAATTCCATTGGAAACGCAAAGGCATAACCCTTATTTCGTGTGGAAGAGGGGTTTTTTTAAAAAATTTCTGAAAAAGGTATATAAATTAGTAATGAATTTAGTAAAAATCAAGCGATTATGATTCTTTATGTGCACTGTGAAGTGTCACTTCATTAATATTGACGCGCTCCTAAAAAATGTTTTCCGCATCAACTGAATATAGTAAACAATTAAAAAATAAAAAGGTTTCGGTAGAGGTGATATAAAAAATGGATTTTGTAGTTGAAAGCGCTATGAAAATGGTTGATAACAGTGAAAAATCAATTATGAACGGCCTAGCAATGCAGGCCAGAATTAAAGTTATTGGTGCTGGGGGCGGAGGCAGTAACACTGTAGACTGGTTATACAAGAAAGGAATTACGGGTGCAGAAATAATTGCTATTAATACTGATAGTCAACACTTGCACATTACCCAGGCTGATAAAAAAGTACTGATAGGCAAGGAATTAACACGTGGACTGGGAGCTGGTGGAGATCCAAAAATCGGCGAGCAAGCAGTAGAAGAATCCCGCGTTGAATTAAAAGAAGTCCTTAAGGACTGTGATATGCTATTCGCATTAACAGGACTTGGAGGAGGGACAGGAACTGGGTCACTGCCCTTAATTACTCAAATGGCAAAAGAAAAAGGAGCAATAGTTGTTGGAGTAGTAACAATGCCCTTTAAGATTGAAAGAGCCCGCGTTGACAAAGCAGAGGCAGGACTGCAGAAGTTAAGGGCGTCCTGTAATTCAGTAATAGTCATTGACAATAACAGATTAGTCGAGATTGCTGGAGGTCTCCCGGTAGAGCAGGCCTTTGCAGTTGCCAATGAACTTGTTTCAACAATGATTAAGTCAATAGTTGAAACTATTGCACTGCCAAGTCTTGTTAACCTAGACTTCGCGGACGTTAAGGCAATAATGACTCATGGAAGCGTATGCAGCATGGGTATTGGAGAGAGTGACAGCGATAACAGGGTTGAAGAAGCAGTTAGGAAAGCAATGAATAACCCATTACTAGAGGTTGATTACACTGGAGCAACTGGTGCCTTAATTCACATAACTGGCGGACCTGATATGACTCTTGAAGAAGTTAACAGGGTTGGTGAGTTAATAACTGAAACACTTGACCCTGACGCAATGGTCATGTGGGGTTCAAGAATTCAGGAGGACATGACAGGCAGGATTCGCGTAATGCTCATATCCACTGGCGTTAAGTCGCCATGGATAATTGGTCCTGAAAAAATTGAGCACGAAATAAACGCCCAAGAAAGAATGAGCCAAGTATCACAAGAACTTGGCATAAGCATAATCAGGTAGAGGCAGTTCGTTAAAGGCCCCCCCAAACTTTAACGAATTGCTTCTCCTATTTTTTCTTTTTTTTCATAAACGAAAGATTTATTACCTAATTATGAACTCGCAAGTAACAATGATTAATCTAACAAAACAGTACGCAAAACTTGCTGAATTATATTACCAAAATAAAGCCAGATTAAAAATAAATGATGAGTGCAGTCATGATAAAATTAATATTGGACTCTGTAAATTTTATTTAAATACTTTAAAAAAACTTGTTCATGATTCTGAAAAATTAGGCATAAAAGTTAATGATTTCATTAGCATTGAAGAAGAATTTAAAGAATTATCTGCATTAGAGAAAAAATTAATGAATTAGTCAGTAAGTCTTCCTTGGCACTTTCTTAACCCACTTCCTGCCATGCTTGTCAAAAAAAGTTATTGCCTTTAAGTTAACTCTCTTAGGGACCACTGTCTCCTCCCGCGAGTAGCCAAGCGCTATAATACTGTAAACCTTTCTGTCCTCAGGTATTCTTAAAAGCCTCTTAACCTCATCCTCATCATAGAGTCCTACGTGAGTGCCCTGCAAACCATTAGCAGTAATTGATAATAATAAGTTTTCAACTGCCATGCCAGCTGACAGGGACGCGTAATGCTCAGCCCTGTCACCGAACTTCATCCTTAACAGGTTAATTCTTGAAACCATTACAATAATGACTGGAGCCTTAGCAACCCATGTCTGGTCATAACAAATATCAACGAACTTGCGGATTTTTTCCTCATTCCTAACCACTATGAACTCCTTATCCTGAACATTGCCTGCTGACGGAGCCCACAAAGCAGATTCCAATGCATTAAATATTATTTCATCACTGACTTTCTGATCCTTAAAGAACCTTACACTACGCCTGTTATGTATTGCTTCTAATACATCCATAAAAGAATTTAAGGACAAGTCTGTTATAAATTTATTGATGAAGTATTCAGAACTTGCAGGAATGATTGAATCACTTGAACGAACTACTAAGCGCCTTGAGATGACAAGCATATTAACTAATTTCCTTAAAAAAGTAAGAAAAGATGAATTAAGTGAAGTAATACTGCTCCTTACGGGCAGGGTTTTCCCTGAATACAGCAGTGAAGTAATAGGAATTGCTAATAAGTTGCTGATTAAGGCAATAAGCCGCGCTTCAGGCATGAATGCTGCGGAGATTATTAAATCATGGAAGAAAACAGGTGATTTGGGACTGACAACTAAAAAGGCATTAAGCAAGAAGAAGCAGTCCACGTTAAGGCATGAAGAATTAACAACGAGCAAAGTAATTAATAACCTGCAAACCCTGAGCAGGTTTGCCGGCAAGGGAACAATTGACAAAAAATTAGGATTGATTAGTGAGTTACTAATGCAGGCAAGCCCTGAAGAAGCAAAATATGTTATAAGAACTATTCTCGGAACGCTGCGGGTTGGCGTTGGTTCAGGCACTATCAGGGACGCACTGGCTCAAGCGTTTAACTGCGACAAGAAATTAATCGAGAAAGCGTACAATTTATTAACTGATTACTCAATAGTTGCAGTAATATGCGCAAAGCAGGGTAATAAAGGGTTAAAGAATGTAAGCCTGTCATACGGTTCACCTGTCAAAGTAATGCTTTACCAGAAAGAGAAAACAATTAAGAACGGGTTTGACCGGGTTGGCAGGCCCTGCGTAATCCAATTCAAGTATGATGGCTTACGGCTTCAAGTTCACAAGAAAGGAAGCAAAGTAATGCTATTCACAAGACGGTTAGATAATGTTACTAACATGTTCCCTGAAGTAGTTGAGGCAGTTAAAAAAGGAATTAAGGTTGACTGCATTACTGACTGCGAGGGGGTGGGTTATAATCCTAAACTTAAGTCTTACAAGCCATTCCAAGAGATTAGTAAACGCATTAAGCGCAAGTACAGGATTAAGGAATTAATGAATGAAACGCCAGTAGTACTTTATGTTTTTGACATACTAAAATGCATTGATGAAAATTATTTTAACAAACCTTACAAGGAAAGGATTAAGGTTCTTAAGAAAATCATTAAGCAGGTGCCTTGGAAGATTGAATTAGTGGACCAGATAATTACTGGCGATGAGAAAGAAGCTGAAAATTTCTATAAAAAAGCATTAAGCAAGGACCAGGAGGGAGTAATGATGAAGAACCTTGAAATGCCTTACAAGCCCGGCTCAAGGATTGGTTACGGCATTAAAGTTAAGCCATTAATGGAGTCTCTTGATTTAACAATTACCGGCGCTGAGTGGGGTCAGGGCAGGCGCGCTAACTGGCTTTCAAGCTTCATTCTCGCATGCAAGAGTAACGGCAAATTATTAGGTATTGGTAAAATGGGCACTGGACTATCAGACAAGCAGTTCGTAGAAATAACTAAGAAACTTAAGCCATTAATAACCAGTGAAAAAGGGAAGACTGTTAAAGTAAAGCCATTAATAATTGTTGAAGTCGGGTATGAAGAAATACAAAAGAGTCCTACTTACTCTTCAGGTTATGCTCTGCGCTTCCCGCGATTAATCCGTTTCCGCCAGGACAAGGATGAACCAGACAGCAAAGAAAGAGTAGAGGGTATATATAAAAGTCAGGGGAAAATCAAAGGTTAATCCTAAGCGAATTATATTCTGCAGTATATAAATATTTATAAGATGATGTTATTACTCTCAAGTTGTTAAAATCATGATGAAAACAATAATTATAAAAATTCAGATTCACTTTTTCATCATCAAGTAGTAAAGAGAGTTGATAGAGTAATGGTCTTGGATAAAAAAATAGTCGGCGAATTAAGAAGGTTGTTTGAATTAAACTTGTATGAAGTGAATATCTGGGTTCACTTACTTAGCAGAGGCGTGTCAACAGCAGGAGAATTAAGCGACTTAAGCAATGTCCCACGTTCAAGAGCTTATGACATTTTAGAAAGCCTTGAGAAGAAGGGATTCGTAGTAATGAAGTTAGGCAAGCCAATACAATACATTGCAGTCCCGCCTGAAGAAGTCATTGTAAGATTCAAGGATTTAATTACTAAGAAAGCAGATGAGAAGACTAAAATGCTTGACAAGTTAAAGGAAACTGAAACTCTTAAGAAATTAAACGCGTTATACGAGAAAGGCATTGAATTCTACAGCCCTTCAGAATTGTCAGGCGCTTTCAGGGGCAGGCAGAGCATTTATAATCAAATGGAGTCAATGATTAAGAAAGCCCAGTCAACAATTAAGATAATAACAACTGAGAAAGAAGTAGTAAGGAATTTATCAACAATGAAGAGCATGTTAAAGAAGGCTAAGAATAGAGGTGTGGTAATTAAAATACTGTCACCAATTAATGATGAAGTTAAGAAAGCAGTAAATGAATTAGTAGGCATGATTGAGCATAAAGAATCTAAAAAGTTAAGAGCAAGGTTCATGCTGGTTGACGATGAAAGCATATTATTAATGCTGTTAGATGACGAGAAAGTACATCCTAAATATGATATTGGCGTGTGGCTTAACAGCGGGTTATTCGGGACAGCGCTAAGCCAGATGTTTGACAAGAACTGGTAATAAACTCTTACTCTGGCTTTAGTGTAGGGAAGAAAACGCTGCCTCTAATATTCTCAAAACCAAGCACTAAAGTGCAGAATCTGTCAAGCCCAAATCCAAACCCAGCCATTGGAGGCATACCATACTCCATTGCTCCAATAAAGTCCTCGTCAAGCGGATGCGCTTCCTTGTCACCCATATCTGAATATCTTCGCTGCTCAAGCAGTCGTTCATGCTGTTCAACCGGGTCATTCAATTCGTCAAAAGCATTAATTAATTCCCATCCATTAACAAGTAACTGGAATGCATTGCTCTTAGTCCTATCAACTTCATTACGCTTAGCTAATGGTTTTAATTCAATGGGGTAATGAGTTATGAATACTGGTTGTATCATTTTAGGTCTTACAATCCTTTTGAAGAACTCATCAAGCAATGCAGCATAATGAAGGCACTTCTTAGGGTCAACTTCCTTAATTTTCTTATTAATTATTTCTTTCTTAAGTTTCTCATAAGTATTATGTATATTAATGTCAATACCTGTTTCCTTTAATATCACATCCCTGAACTTAACACGCTTATATGGAATCTTAAAATTAAAAGTAACTCCCTGATACTTGAGTTTCAGAGTGCCTAAAACTTTTTTCAAAACATGTGAAATCATGTTCTCAGCGAATTTCATTAAGCCCTCATAAGTCTGATAAGCCCAGTAAAACTCAAAATGATTCGGAATCTCCTGCAAGTGAGAAGCATCAATACCCTCATTCCTGAATACAGTGTTAATTTCATAAATGCGTTCAAAACCACCAACCATTAACCGCTTCAAGTACATCTCAGTTGATATTCTTAAATAAAAATCAGTATTTAATGCATTATGGTGAGTGACGAACGGTTCAGCCATTGCACCACCATATACTAATTCAAGAATTGGCGTCTGCACTTCCAAGAAGCCATGGTCATCCATCCAGTCCTTAAACAATTTAATTAACCCAATTTTCTTAACAAACTTGTCCTTAACTTCAGGATTCATAATTAAGTCAAGATAACGCTTCCTATAACGTAACTCAAGGTCTTTTAATCCATGCCATTTAGCTGGCAGCGGCCTTAATGATTTGGCAAGCATTGATAAACCCTTAACCCAGATGCTTAATTCCTTTCTCTTTGTGCGGTAAACGAAGCCCTTAACACCTAAGAAATCACCAATATCAACTTCTTCTAAAACCTTAAAGTCCAGCTCAGTGATTTCGCCCTTATCAATGTATAATTGAATCATGCCAGAATCATCCTTTAAATCAAGAAACAATATTTTACCCATATCGCGCTTAGCCATTACTCTGCCAGCAATACTTGCCTTGCGCTTGGTCTTAATGCCTGGCTTAATATTATTAGATGTTTTAATAATGTCAGTAATTAAATGACTGCGAGCATACCGGTTAGGATAAGGATTAATCCCTAAACCTTTTAATTTTTCAAGCTTCTTCTTCCTTGCTTTCATTAAATCTTCTTCAGCCATAATAAATTAGAAATAGGATTAAGGAATTATTAAGTTTTTAGTTTTGCCAAGAATTACTCGCATAATTCGTCAGGATTCCTTTGCATTTTTTAGAAGAATTTATAACCATTCATTTATTGTTTATTACCTGATGGATTTGGAATTAATTATTGCAATAATTTTTTACTCAGTACTCGGAGTCATTATTTACTTGAATAGGAAGAAATTCACGGTAATGGGTAAAGTAATACTCGCCTACAAAACTAAGAAACCAATAAAGTGGATGGATAAATTAGCAAAGCATAAAACCCTATGGAAGATTTACGGTACAATATGCATACCAATAACATTTTACTTCATGTTCATACTAATCTACGCATTAATTGATAACGCAATTAATATAGGATTAAATCCGGGTTCAACGCCAGGAGTAACACCGCTAATACCTGGAATCAGGATACCCGGAAGCCCTTTATACGTGCCATTATTCTACGGCATTGCAAGCATCCTAATACTAGCCATTGTCCATGAATTCGCTCACGGCATCCTGGCAAGAACGGAAGGATTAAGGATTAAGAACACAGGGTTCGGCATGTTCTTCATATTCCCATTATTCTTCGTTGAACCGGACAGGGAGGACATGAACAAGGCAGGGCAATTAAAGAGGTTAAGGATTGCAAGTGTTGGTGCAGGAACAAACATAATACTGAGCTTCTGCATATTCGCCTTATTAGCTCAATTATTCATCCCTTTCTTTGACGAGCACATGATGTACACAGGAGTTGAGATTTCAAGCCTAAGACCGGGCTACCCGGCAGAGAATGCCACTTTAAGCATTGGCGACGTGATTATAGGGGTTAATGGAGTTCAAACACTAAACATCACTGCCTTTAGCAATGAACTAACAAAAGCTAAGGTGGGTAATGAAGCAGTCCTAAGACTAAAAGGAGGTGAGGAAATAAGCCTCATTCTGGCTCCTAACCCTGCTAATAATTCACTACCATACATTGGAGTATACCTTAAACAGGAAAAGGACTACACAAGTGAAACAAAAATGGTGTACAGCGAACAATTACTAGCAATCATAACAATAATCTTTGAATTATTACTATGGATTGCTAACATAAACTTCCTGGTAGGAATAATGAACTTACTGCCCGTCTGGGGGCTGGACGGCGGGTTAATGGTCCATGACATGCTCGCGTACATAATGAAAGGCAAGTACTTGAATAAGGTATTAACCATTATTTACGGTTTCAGCTTAACAGTGCTGTTATGGAATCTCATTGGACCATACATTATTATATAAATTCCTGACGAAAAAAGTATTTATTTCTGTAAGCCCTATAATGATAGTATTAATTGTATGAATGACGTTTTTAAGAAATTAATAGGGAATCCTACAACACGCGAATTCTTCATTCAGAAAATTGGTGAAGAAGGACTTGCATTAATCAGGATTCTCCTTAAAGGCAGGAAGTACGTATCAGAGTTCATCCTGGCCGAGCATTCAGGGATTTACGTTAACACTGTCAGAAGCTTATTATACAAGCTTTATGAGGACAAAGTTGTTAGTTACACTAGGAAAAGGGAGAAGAGCAGGGGCTGGTATATTTACTCCTGGATGATTCACCCAAACAGATTATTTGAAATCCTAACCAAAAATAAGAGATTAAAGATTAAAAGAATTAAATCAAAACTTGAAGCGCCAGCCAAGGAGCAGAAATTCTATTGCAAGAAGTGCGATGTGAAATTATTATTCTCCGCTGCAATAGAATATAATTTCTCATGCCCTAATTGTTATGAGCCAATGAAAGTTTTTTCAGAGAAAAAGATTAACATACAAAATAAGAAATTAATTAATCAATTGAAAATGGAGATTAACAAATTAAAGGAACTGCGTGAATTCATAAAAGAAGAAACTATTAAACCAAAAAAGAAGAAAGCAGTGAAAAAGAAGGCAAAGAAGAAAGCAGTGAAAAAAGTCACGCGGAAGTAATCCTACCAAAACTATTAAAAAACATTATAACTATTTATATCATTATATAGCCCCGTAGTCTAGCGGTCAAATTTCCTATAATGGAAAGACTATTGATTCTCGGCTTTGGACCGAGCGACCCAGGTTCGAATCCTGGCGGGGCTATTCACCATTAATAATTAACTTTATTAATATACATTATTAATAATTAACTTTATTAGTACACATTACTTTTAATCACTTGCAATGAAGTTGAAGCCAGTAAAAGTTAATCCATTCCTAATTACTACAGCAGTTACTATATCTGTTACTCTTGGCATCAATCTAATAAAATTAATGTCAGGCAGGGAAATCGACTTAATAGCAGATGTTTTACTTTGGGCGCTGGGTTTCTGGGTGTTCTACCTTTTAGCGTGGACATTCTTTAATAAATTAATTGAGAGAAGAATGACTTTGAAACGCAAATCTTAAAAACCACCAAATCAATTCTTTATAATTAATGAAGAAATTAAAAAATGACTCGTACCTGATTCAATTACCAAAGAACGCGTTTCAGTACTTAATAGGATTCTCTTTTTACTTAATAATATTCGGTGAACTAAACATATTAAGATTAATTATTGGCTTAACCGCATTCCTGCTAACGTACTCATCGATCTACCATTATAATGACTTAATGGATTATGAAGAGGACAGGAAGAGCAGTATTAAAAGAACTTATAAGGCGCTGGCAAGAGGCGACTTGACTAAGGAAAAAGTTATTTCAAGAATGATTGCCTTATTCCTGTCAGGAATAGCGCTTGGAGCCTTGATTGGTGGCTGGTACGTATTATTACTGCTTGGATTACTAGCAACGAATTACCTTCATAGTTCTCCAAGAACTAAAAAGTTATTCAAGTACAATTTAAAATACTTATTCCCCAACATGTTCATAATGCAGTTCTTAAAATTCACGAGCGGCTGGTTCACATTCACAACTAACTTAACATTACTGCCCTCATGGATTATTGCTTGCCTATGCACTTCATACATTTTTGGTTACGTAATCTACAAAAGAGGAATAGCAAACATTTCTAAATTCTTAAAGAAAAAATTAAAGTTATCCATCGCCCTCTCAACAATAGTCCTAATAACTTTCTTCATTTCATTAATAATCTACCCGTTTAAGATTCCTTTACTAGCAATTATTCCAATATCATTCATCTTTTTAGTCTTAAGAAAGGAGAAAAGTCAAGTTAAAAGATTCTTCGGTTTCTTAAAAATTATACACTTAGTCATATTCATGCTATTAGTATTCATATTACTGCTTAACGTGCCAGTTGTTGGCGAGATTAATGAAGAAACTGGCAGGGTAATTGATACTTTAAGCACGCTGTCACTTAAAAACTTGGATAATGAATCACTTAAAGTATTCATTCAAATAAATAACACATTATACGACTACCCTATTAAGGACTTAAAAGACCTTGAAGCACTAATTAACTTATCAATAGGCACGATAAGAATAAAGGAATGACACGAAAGGGTAATATTTATAAATTCTCCGCAATATCCTTATTATTGCCTGGAAACGCAATCAGGTAATATGTGTAAGCAATTAAAGGATTGTTCTTACGAAATAGGCGTTAATGATTTAAAGAGTGTTATTAAGTCCAAGGAACACCCGTGGTGTTTCCTTAAAGGAAAAAGTACTCTAACCCAATAACAATTAATCAAGTCAGGATTCAATTCCAGTTGATCCTGCTGGAGGCCACTGCTATTGGAGTTCGTTAGGCATGCAAGTCAAGGAGTGTCTTTTCACTCCTGGCGGACGGTCCAGTAACACGTAGGTAACCTGCCCATGAGAGAGGGATAACCTTGGGAAACTAAGGACAATACCTCATAGGCGATGAATTCTGGAATGACTCATCGTTTAAAAGGGCGCGGGGAATAGCCCGCGTCCGCTCATGGATGGGCCTGCGGCGGATTAGGCTGTTGGTAGGTGTAAAGGACCACCAAACCTAAGATCCGTAGGGGCATTGAAAGATGATGCCCCGGGAAGGGCACTGAGGCAAGGGCCCTAGTCCTAAGGGATGCAGCAGTCACGAAGTCTCCGCAATGCGCGAAAGCGTGACGGGGGAACTCCAAGTGCGCTATCACTGATAGTGCTGTGGCGAAGCGTAGATAACTTCGCAAGAAAGGGGTGGGCAAGACTGGTGCCAGCAGCCGCGGTAACCCCAGCGCCTCAAGTGGTGGCCACGCTTATTGGGCCTAAAGCATCCGTAGCCGGATTAGTAAGTCCTCTGTGAAATCGACCAGCTCAACTGTTCGGCGTGCAGAGGATACTGCTAATCTTGAGACCGGGAGGGGTCAGGGGTATTCCTGGGGTAGAGGTTAAATTCTATAATCCCAGGAGGACCATCGGTGGCGAAGGCGCCTGACTAGAACGGGTCTGACGGTGATAGGATGAAAGCTGGGGGAGCAAAACGGATTAGATTCCGGCCAAGCCAAATAATTGACTTGGTGGGCTAAAAACCCGTGTAGTCCCAGCCGTAAACGCTGCCCGTTAGGTGTTGCATGCCTCAAGAGGGCATGCAGGGCCGAAGCGAAGGCATTAAACGGGCCGCCTGGGGAGTACGGTCGCAAGGCTGAAACTTAAAGGAATTGGCGGGGGAACACAACAAGGGGTGCCTCGTGCGGTTTAATTGGACTCAACACCGTAAATCTCACCGGGGGCGACAGCAGAATGAAGGTCAGTCTGAAGGGCTTACCTAACAAGCTGAGAAGAGGTGCATGGCCGTCGTCAGCTCGTGCTGTGAAGTGTCCTGTTAAGTCAGGTAACGAGCGAGACCCACATCTTTAGTTGCCACCACGAGTCTTCGGACTCGTGAGCACACTAAAGGGACTGCCATCGAAAGGTGGAGGAAGGTGTGGACCACGGTAGGTCAGTATGCCCTGGATCCCCCGGGCTACACGCGCGAAGCAATGGCTGGAACAATTGGAAGCTACACCGAAAGGTGACGCAAATCCCCCAAATCCAGTCGCAGTATGAATCGAGGATTGGAACCCATCCTCGTGAAATCGAAATCCCTAGTAATCGTGTCTCAGAAAGTCACGATGAATACGTCCCTGTTCCTTGCACACACCGCCCGTCAAACCACTCGAGTTAAGTGTGGGTGAGGCATCATCAATAGGTGGTGTCGAACCTGTACTCGATGAGAAGGGTTAAGTCGACACAAGGTATCCGTACGGGAACGTGCGGATGGATCACCTCCTTTTTTTTTATTGTATGAGAAAAAAAATGCAGGTTCGTGTGCACAGGTTAGAGTTAAAAACTTAATGCTCGCTGATTCATTAACGCCGCCTGATTCCAGGCTTTAATTTAATTAAAGCACTTTTTTAGCGCCTTTTTAATAACTGTTTCAGGACTCATGCTGTGAATTATTAATGGAGTTTCAATCACTCTAAGGAAACCTTCAGTATTGTCCTTTTCAGTGTCAAATAACTTGCGACGTATGAAAAAGTAATCAAGCTGGCTTATAAATCCATATATGAATCTTATTAACCAGTTCTCGCAGTAACGTTCCCAGAACCTGACTTTCTCAACATCATCTGATAACTTATCATAAAAACTATGAACAAGTGTGTTATCAAAGTCGCAGAGAATTAAGTCAGGCTTAAACCTCTTCAAGTGCTTGAATGCTTGCCTTAAATTACTAACGCGGTAATGGCAGTGGTCCACGCCGATGCCGTGGTCTCCTTTGCGCAGTATTAAGCACTTTTTATACTTGAATTTTAATTTATTGGCAAGAGCGTCAGCCAATTCCATGTCAACTAATCTGTCGCCAAGGAAGAAAACGCGCTTAGACTTAATTTTATGCTCCTTTAAGTACTTAATAAAAGCGTTAATGCCTGGCTTGAAGCCTCCATTTAATGCCATGTATGAGGAACCAATAATATGGACTTGCGAGCGTAAAACCATTAATTAACAGGTTAAGCCATGTAATTATTTATAATTTTAGTAATATACTGTCCCTCATTTTTATCACTAACTGCCTGCAAATACGTTTTGGTGCCTTCTTTACCATACTTCCTGAAACGCTTGCGATTCGCCTTCATAATCTGCTTTAACTGCTCAAGCTGTAGCATTTTTTCAAGCCCGCCCATTAAAGGAGTAGTCATGTTTATACTATTTTAAAAAGTTCCTCATCACAGTTGAATAGAAATCTTTATAAAAAAAATTAATAAATAATGATTCCAAGCAGAGTAATCAAAAAATATTTTCTTTCCATAAAATATATAAAGAATTTAAAAAGTAATGGACCGGCCGGGATTTGAACCCGGGGCCTCTCCGTTGCAAACGAAGTGATCTGCCAGACTGATCTACCAGCCCAATGATTAAAAGAATAATTCTAAAGGTTTTTTAAAGTTTTCAGTATTAACAATAACTGCATGGAAGAAAAAACCAGAACTGACATTATTAATGAATCCCTAACCAAGTACCCGATTGAACAGTACAGGGACTGGTACATAACTAATTATCCTGACGTTTACGCCGGCTACATGCACGCAAAGGAAAAATTCAAGCCTAAAACGCCTGAAATAATTAAGGAGAAAGCAAAGATTAGTCTGAAGATGCTGGGCATACTATTAGGAATCCTCGGCATTGCCATAGTAATTGTTTATTTCATCTTAATCTGGTTATTCAATGAGGCTGGAACAATGTTCCAATAATACTCACCATTAAATTGCTGTGGTGAGAGGGGATTCCTGCACTCCGCGGCGCAGGAATCCTCACTCAAATAATAATTAACCCCTGCCTTAACACTCGTTTCTCAATAGTATCATAAACCGTTGATGAAGGCATTTCTTTTAATTTACCAATACAAATTCTGTAATCAACACCTCTTAATTGAGGGCACTCATAAGGGTTTGGGTCGCCTGAAATATTAGCACTCGTCGCAGTAACAGGTTTTCCGAACTTACTGACTAATTCATGCGCTACCGGATGACTGCTAATCCTGAACCCTACAGTCTCGCCGCATAATATTTCAGGAAATAACTTATTTCTCACTATCAGAGTTAATGGTCCTGGCATGAAGCGGTTCATTAATTCCTCAGCATGAGGGTTTAATTCAGCATACCGGGCAATCATGTCCTTAGAAGCAACAATGACTGATAATAACCTGTCAAACCCCCGCTTCTTCAATTTATACACTTTGCGGATGGCGAACGGGTTAGTTGCGTCAGCGCCGAGCCCATAGCAAGTCTCAGTAGGATAAATAATTACTCCACCCTGCTTAAGAACTGGAACCGCCTTACTAAACGAGTATTCCATTATTAATTTTAGAACACGCATATTCTTAAATAAATTAATTTTATAAAAAAAAGAATAATGTCGCTCCTAAAAGTTAATTTCTTAGGTAAAGAACTTGATAATCCTTTCATTCTTGCTTCAGCTCCGCCAACAAAGGATTTAGAAAGCATAATTAAAGGTTATAAAGCTGGTTGGGCTGGCGTGATTACTAAAAGTGTTTGCGAAAACCCACTTATTGACAAGACTCCGAGGATAGCGCACATAAAATATAAAGGAAAAATTATTGCCTCACAGAATTATGAGATGGGTTCAATTCATGAACCTGAATACTGGGTTAGCACTGTTAATGAAATAAAAGAGTTATACCCTGATAAATTATTATACATAAGCCTTTTTGGCAGCCAAGAAGTCAGTGAATGGATTAATACTGCAAGAATATTTAAGAACACTAAAACTGATGGTTTTGAACTTAATTTCTCATGCCCTCATGCAGACCATGAAGGAAAAGGATACGTTATCGGACAGAAGCCTGATTTATGCAGTGAACTAACCAGGGCAGTGAAAAGCGTTCTCGTCGATGATAAGAAAATAATTGTTAAACTAACTAATTCATCCTACCCGAATGAAGGTTACATTGCATCCAAGTGCATTGAAGCTGGAGCAGACGGAATCTCCGGCATTAATACCATAGCAGGGCTTTGCGAGATTAATATTGATACTTTAAAGCCGGAATTAAATACTGGCGGCATGACTACTTATGGAGGCATGTCAGGAGAAATAATCCGCCCTTTTGCAAGAGCCAGTATTGCAAATATTTGCAAGAGCATTGATTATGATAAACACCAAGTAAGTGCTATGGGTGGAGTAAGTTCAGATAATAATGCAATGATTGAATACATATTATTAGGTGCAACAACAATACAAGTATGCACTGAAGTCATGAATAAAGGTTATCAGGTTATTAATGACTTGATAAAGAATTTAGAATCTTACTTGAACAGGCAAGGAACTGTTTTAAAAGAGATTAAGGGACGCGGGCTTGATTCCATTACTGACTGGTTTAGTCTTAATAATATTAAAAGGATTAGTAAAGTTGATTATGATAAATGCACTAAGTGTTATACCTGCCTGTCGTTCTGCAATTATGATGCAATAACAAAGGATGAAGTTGGAATAATAATAAATGATGATGAATGTGACGGCTGCGGCAGCTGCGTTTCAGCATGCAATTCAAATGCATTAAAGATGATTCCTAAAAGTCAATGATGACATTATGAATCGCAACCTTTATAAACCTCTTTGTTTTTTTTAATATTTAGTGGTCGAAATGATAAGTGAATAAATTAAGCATTAAAACTTCTTACAACCTCTGAGTTGTAGACCGCTGCTTAACACGAAACATGAGCTTCCTGAGTAAAGACTTAAGGGAGTGACTGGCTGAAACATTCATGTTCATGACGCCGTTGCATAGGCCCAATAAATAATAGACGTAAAGTAATTTCCAGTAGTTCACAGGGGACTACTAAAATATACCCTTTCTTAGTTTGTGAAAGACGCTGTTAGGTGGATGACTAGGCTTGAGAGTTGATGAAGAGCCTGGCAAGCTGGGATAAGCCCTGGGGAACCGCTATGCAGGTATTGATCCAGGGATTCTCGAATAGGACTTCCTGCCATTAAGCGATTAATGGCACTCCGTTAAGGAGGAAGAACTCGGGGAATTGAAACATCTTAGTACCCGTAGGAAGAGAAATCAATATGAGATGCCGTTAGTAAAGGCGATCGAAAGCGGCATAGGGCAAACCGAACCTTCATGGGCGACTATGAGGGAATGTGGTGTTTGGACCTCCTATTAAACACTCATGAATGAATCCAAAGTCCGCTGGAAAGCGGCGCCAAAGAGAGTGATAGCCTCGTAGGAATAAATGACTGAGTGCGTGGAGAGTTCCAGAGTACTTGGCATTGAAAATTGTCAAGGAATGCGGGAGACAACGACTTCCAACCCTAAATACTTCTCAAGACCGATAGCGAACAAGTACCGTGAGGGAACGTTGAAAAGAATCCCGAAAAAGGAAGTGAAAAGATTCTGAAACCTAGCAGTCACAGTTGATTGCGGCCTAAAAGAGCTCGCATGCGAAGTGAAACAGAGTGATTTGTGAAACCAGCAAGCGAGTAGTCGAGGTTGCAACATCATTTTGGGATAAATGGCCAGGGAGTTTACGTCAGTGGCGAGACTAACAGCATTAAACTGTGTGTCATAGCGAAAGCAACAAGCCCGCAGGATAACGAGGGGCGAGGTGTTAATAGCGCCTGAAGTCACTGGTGTAAGACCCGAAGCCGGGCGATCTAACCCTGGGCAAGGTGAAGCCTCTCGAAAGAGGGGTGGAGGCCTGAAGCAGTACTGTGTACAGGCGTTTGTCTGACCTGGGGCTAGGAGTGAAAAACTAATCGTGACCGGCGATAGCTGGTTCCTTCCGAAGTAGGCTACAGTCTAGCCTGCCCTGAGATAGTATAGGGGGTAGAGCTACCAATTGGGCGTTTAGGGTTCGAAAGAGCTCGGCATCCTGTTGAACTCCGAATCCTTATACATCGTTGAAGGGTGGAGTCGGGGGCTCGGGTTAAGCTCGGGTTCCGAAAGAGGAACAACTCAGACAGGGGTTAAGGCCCTTAAATCCTGATTAAGTGAGGAAAAGTATTCGTGTCCTAAAACAATGGGGAGGTAGGCTTAGAAGCAGCCATCCTATAATGAGTGTGTAACAACTCACCCATCTAGGGCATGGGTCTTTAAAATGGACGGGACTAAATCAGGTGCCGATACCCCTGACCCCGAGATGAAAATCTTGGTGACGTGGTAGGGAGGCGTCCTGCGTGCATGGAAGCAAGGTCGTGAGGTCTTGTGGAGCGCGTTGGATTGAGAATCCTGGTAGTAGTAGCATCTAAGAAGGGTGAGAATCTCTTCCGGCGGAAGGGCAAGGGTTCCTCAGCTCTGCATTATCAACTGAGGGTTAGTCGATCCTAAGGGTTACCTTAATCGGGAACCCCGAAAGGGAAACAGGTTTATATTCCTGTACCACTCTTGTACGTGCGGCGACGCAAGGCAGTTGGTCGTGACGCTTGCGGGTAGGCTTTGCAAAGCTGTCGCTTTGTCTAAAGGGGATAAGCCTGGGAAGTAACGTAATGTTGAGAACCAGGTTAAACCCTGAATCGGACTGTCGCAAGACGGTTTAAGCTGATTCCTCGAGTCCGTGAAAAACGAGACTGCAAGGATCAAGAGTGTTCGTACCCAGAACCGGCACAGGTGCCCCTAGCTGAGAAAGCTAAGCCGTGTAGGGATAACCGCGGTCAGTGAAATCGGCAAATTAGCCCCATAACTTCGGGATAAGGGGTCTCAGCGGTCGTGAGTTAAGCTTGCGATTGCTGGGGACACTGACTAGGGGGGTTCGACTGTTTAATAAAAACATAACTGGCTGCAAAACCGAAAGGTCATGTATAGCCGGTGACGCCTGCCCAGTGCGAGGATCTGAAGCCTGGGTTCAACCGGGTCAAGGACTCGTAAACGGCGGGCCTAACCTTGAGGCTCTTAAGGTAGCGTGATGCCTTGCCATTTAATTGATGGCGTGTCCGAGTGGCGTAACGAGACCCCCACTGTACCGACCGCGGACCCTGTGAACATATCGTCCTGGTGTAGAGACCAGGGACCCCCAGTGGGTTGAGAAGACCCTTGGAACTTTACTGCAGCCTGATGTTGCTTTATGGGGTGTGTTGTGTAGTGTAGTCGGGAGACGTAGAAGCGATGGCGTCAGTTGTCGTGGAGTCAATCATTGAAACACCGACCTTCATTTCTTGTAAGGCTAACCTGAAAAGGGACAGCGTTTGGTGGGCAGTTTGGCTGGGGCGGCACGCCGGCGAAAAGATATCACCGGCGCCCAAAGGTCAGCTCAGGGAGGTCAGAAATCTCCCGTTGAGTGTAAGAGCAAAAGCTGGCTTGATTGGATTCCGCATAGCGAGGAATCCAGGGGCGAAAGCCTGGTCTAGCGAACCGCTGTGTGCCTCTCGTTGAGGCCCAGTGACGACAGAGAAGCTACCCAAGGGACAATGGAGCTGTCTCGCCTGAGAGTTCATATCGACGGCGAGGCTTGCTACGTCGATGTCGGCTCTTCCTATCCTGGCCGTGCAGCAGCGGCCAAGGGTGCGGGTGTTCACCGATTAAAAGGGATCGTGAGCTGGGTTTAGAACGCGGTGACGCAGTTCGGCTTATAACTACTGGGGAGTGTTCAGTGCCTGAGTGGAAGGTCCTCTTAGTACGAAAGGAACAGAGGGTCGGCGCCTCTAGTCTACCAGTTGTCCGACAGGGCAGGCTGGGCAGCCACGCGCTATTTGGATAACCGCTGAAAGCATCTAAGCGGGAAGCCATCCGTGAAAAGAGGCACTGATAGGGCAGTCATAGAAGATGACGTTGATAGGATTGGGGTGTAAGTACCAAGGCAACGAGGTATTCAGCCCGCAGTTACTAATAGCCCTGACACAACTAAGACAAGGGTCACTTAGTTAAGTCGCCTGTGACAATGGAATTAATTATTTATTGGGTTTAATGCAACGGTTGTCAGTTATTTTTTTTTAATCCATTAAATTTTTATTATCTTTTTTTAATCCATTAACTTTTTAAATACTAGTTATGCTTATTATTAAATTATGAAGTATGAAGATGATGAAGGGGGTAAGGTATTTAGGAAAAGATTTGATATGAAAAACGGCCGATTCTACATTGATGGGAATGAAGTGGATAAGAAAAGATTTGAAGAAGAGTTTGAACCAGTTATGAATAAATTCCTAAGACTCTTTAAAGGACTTTCAAATGACTTTCCTGCGGACAGATTAAATGATTTGCTTAGTTTCTCTGAAAAGGAATTAAGTGATTTGCCAAGAGTCTCTGGTCATAACATGGTATTCCCTGAAGACGCATTTAAGGATATGTTAAATCGTTTAAACAGCTTCCTTAATTATAACCGTGTTCGCAGGGATAGGTTTCCTGACTTCATTAAATTCATTAATTATGATGGGCGCTCCGGGCGTGGAATAGAGGATTTTATAAGCATCTTTAATGATAAATTAGTACTTACTGATGAAATAAAGGAACCAAGAGATTATAAGACTAAGAATTCGCCACTATTCGTAACACATAATGAATTCAATGAATATGATGACTTCTATGAAATCATATTTCAATTAAGCAACAGGTTCGGCAAGTTCAATGAAGAAGGAATTAAAGTAAAATATGATGATGACGGCAAGAAATTAAAGATTAATTTCAGAGATGACTTTCCACGCTACGATTTTAATTTAAGTAAGAAGATTGAATGCGACGCTGAATTAATTGAAAGAGTATACAATAATAATGTATTAAGCATTAAATTAAAGAAAAAATAAATACCACTAATTATTACTATAAAGTATGAGGCATCAAGATAAAGTCACGCGAGTCTTACGCGTTTTCGCTTTCACTGACTTGCATGGAAGCATTGAAGCGTTAAGGAATGCGGTTAGTAATGCCATGAGCAAGGATTGCAGGTTCATTATCTGCGCCGGCGACTTAACAAACTTCGGAGCAGGATTAAGTGAAATGATGATGATGCTATCAAAGTCAATGATTCCAGTATTCATGGTGCCAGGAAATCATGAAATGAATAATGAAATTGAAAAGGAATGTGAGAAACATGGCTTCATTAACTTACGCGGTCAAGTAGTTAAGTACAAGGGATTAACGCTTGCAGGACTGGGCGGCAGCAACAAGACGCCGTTTAACACTCCTAATGAGTATAGCGAGGAAGAAATAAATGAATTGCTTGATAAATTCAAAGGCAGGGAGAATCTTATATTAATTAGTCACCCCCCACCTTACGGTTACTTGGATGAAGTGAATAGAGGCATTCACGCTGGAAGCAAGTCATTACTTGAATTCATTAAGAGCGAGCAACCATTAATGGTTATCTGCGGTCACGTTCATGAACATGAAGGCAGGCAGGTAATGATTGGGAAGACTAAAATTATTAATCCAGGACCAGGCAGCGCGATTAACTTAACCATTACTCCATAATAGAAATAATTATAATGCTTTTCCTCATGAATAAAATGTTAATAATGAAAACCTTTATTTTTGACTATGATGACACCTTAGCGCCGAACACGCATTATTATGGTTATGCACAAATTGCTTTTCTAGAATACATCCTTGACAGGCTGGGTTATAAAGCGCCAAACTTACAATCAATTATGAATTTAGAAATTGAAATTGATAAAAACAGGGTTAAAAAATTAGGGTTTTCGAGAAAAAGGTTTCCGGGTTCATTAATGGAAACATATAAGGTTATATGCAAATCAAAAAATTATTCTTTCACTAATCAGGAATTAACAGAGGTTTATAATATTGGAAAACAAGCTTTTGACATAAGTCCATGCTTAATTGATGGAGCTGAAGAAGTTCTTAACTTCCTTTTAGAAAAGGAAGATGAATTAATTCTTTACACTAAAGGCGATAAAGTAATCCAACAACATAAAATTGACATTAATCATATTCAATACTGGTTTAAAGAAATTCATATTGTTAATGAAAAAAACAAAAATGATTTAGAAATCATTGTTGGTAAAAGAGATAAAGACAGAACATTTAAGGTTGGTAACTCAATAAGGTCAGATGTTAATCCAGCATTAGAGGTTGGATTAAAAGTAATTTACATTCCTTGCGAGACATGGGCATATGAAGATGAACACAGTGAGATTGATAAGTCAAACCCGAGAATCCATATTTTTCAAGACATCAGGGATATAATAATAAATTATGATGAATTATAACTGTTTCTTAACCCTGTAAAAAACCTGCAGTATTGCAGTCGCGCAGAGAACCGTGTAAATAATGAATAAATACTGAGTGTATAATTGATTAAATTGATGCACGAGCATCATCACTAATGAGTAAATTAATCGCTCAGCCCGGTCAAAGGATGAGTGAATGAATTTAGCGCCCAGGCATTGAGCTCTGTGCTTGGAGTAAGAAATGAGTATTGATAAACTGACAGCGAATAAAGCAATGGTGAATAAGCCAGTCCTTAAGGCAATGCTCGCAATGAATAATACTTCAACAATTTTGTCACAAACTGAGTCAAGAAATCCTCCAAACTTTGAAACATTCCCAGTCGTCCTCGCCAGGGCGCCGTCAAAAGCGTCAAGACTGAATGCTAACGCGAATAAGGCAAGCGTTATCCAGTAATCAATGCTCGTGAATAAAAAAGCAATAATTCCTAACGCGAGCCCTAACACTGTTAAGTGATTAGGTCTTAAACCTGTCTTAGCCATTACTGTTACAACCGGCTTAATTAATCCTGCAAAATTCTTCTTATTCTTGGCAAGCATTTTACCATGGCACCTTCTTTAATTTCAAATGATAAGCAATAATGTTTGAAGCGCGATGAATCAGGACTGTAAATCCAAACATGATGATAATGGATAATAAATCCATAGCAAGGTAAAATGACAGGTAAATGTAAGCAGCAACCACGAAGTCTAACTGGTCAACAAGGAACCATCTATCACCTCGCTTAATCCCTAGTCGTCGCTTAATGAATGAATGAGTCACGTCACCAAGTAATGCGAACGCGTTAGCAGTAATGCTTACAGTAACCATGAATTCAGTCCAGAGCAAGTAAATGATTATTGAAGTGAAACTGCCAAGTAAGAAACCGATTAGTAATCCTTCAATAGTTTTCCCATCACCAAGTAATCTGTACTTTCCTAACTTCCTGCCAAAATCAACAGGATGTCTTTTCTTAATTAACACTGCAAGAGTGCATGACGCATTAGTCACGTACAATGAAATCGTGTAAATAAAGAGTGTTAATAATAGATTCATATAAAATGCTTAATTTAATGGGTGCTTAAAAATCTAATGAAAAAGTAATTAAGAACAAAAAGAATTAATTATCACTTAATGAAGAAATCTAAGATTAAAATCAACATCCTTGCATTCATAATTATTTTCGTAGTTGCATTAATGAGCAGCGTACTAACCCAGTTATTAATGACTTTTAGTGTTGACTGGAATACTTCCATAATCATTAGTTTAGTGATAACAATAATACTAATATTTATTGATGTATTAAACATTAAAAAAAGAGTTAAGAAAATTAAAAAGTAAAGGCTTATAAATCCGTAAATTTACTTACTTTATTTAGTGATTGAGTGAGTGGTTTCACGCTCGGCAACGAGTGAGGTAAGTCCGTTCACTGCTATTATTAACGGTTCAACTCCGTTAACTTGCGACCCGTAAGGGTAGTGCTTGAGAGGGCTTGGCAGCTTGAACAGTGACGACAACCACGCCAAGGCAATTCAACCAATGATTATGATTATGAGGGTCTTGGATTAGTGGTGTGAAACGGCTTGCTGCACGCAAGGCAGTGCAAGTCAAAAGATGACGCTTAGTAGAATAACCACGCAGCCGTCAATGAAGCGCGGTTAATGCGCTGAGGGCTTAACAGAAAACGGGCTAACACTCAATCACTACAATTCTCTTTTTCCCGCAAGATTTATAAACGGTTTAATGCATTTTATATTATTAATGGCAAAGAAACAGACAATGATGCCTCAGAGCACTGGAGGAATAATGCGTTACTTCAGTGACTATAAGAGCAAGGTATTAATCAAGCCAGGCTACGTGATATTCGCATCATTCATTACAATAATCACTATAATAATACTGCACGCAGCACTACGTTAAACGACTAAATAGAATTATTAATAATATAACAACAGTAATTAAGCCTCCACTAATGAGTATCAAGTAAAACCAGAATGCCCTTAAGAAATCCATTAAACGATTCTTAAAATTATACTTAGGCAATACCAATTTTTTTTTCCCTTCAACGCCTGCAACCTCCTCCTTAGGCATGGCATTAATTAATTGAGAATAAAAAGTTGAGTAATTATCCTGATAATTCTTCATTGTCTCAGCGTACTTAACAGGGTCTTTTTCCCTCATATCTAATAATTTTTCAATATAATCCTTTAACTCAGGCATAAAAAATGTTTACGCGGTTCTCAGTTATAAGTTTTTTATATTACTAATCCATCATATATCTTCATGTTATCATTGAAGGAACTTGAGAGGTATAATCGTCAGGTAATTTTTAAGGAAATAGGGTTAAAGGGGCAGGAAAAATTAAAGAAGTCAAAAGCATTACTGGCAGGGCTTGGAGGTCTTGGCTCAATTATATCAACTTACCTTGTAAGGGCAGGTATTGGTGAATTAAGAATAATTGATTATGACATTGTTGAATTAAGCAATTTGCCAAGACAAATCTTATATGATGAAATGGATATTGGGCAGATTAAAGTTAAGGTTGCGGAAGAGAAATTGAAAAAAATGAATAAGAATGTTAAATTAAAAGCAGTGAATGCAAGGATTACAAAGGATAGTGTATTAAGACTTGCTAAAAACTGTGACTTAATTCTTGACGGAACTGACAACATGGAATCCCGCTTCATAATGAATGAGGCAAGCATTAAGTTAAGCATTCCATTCATACATGCTGCAATAGAGAAGAATAAAGGAGTGAGTGCGGTCTTCATGCCTGGCAAGGCATGCTTTGCCTGCGTGTACAAGGAGTCAAAAAAGAAGCAGTTAATAGGAGTTATTGGTCCAGCGCCAGGGGTTGCAGGCAGTTTATCAGCAAGCCAAGCAATACACATATTGTCAGGAATGACTAAGCCAGAGAAATCATTTATCACTATATTCTCACTTCATGATAATAAATTTGATACACTAGTGATAAGGAGGAATCCTAAATGCGTTGTGTGCAGAGAATAAAAGTAAAGGTTAAGACTTATGAGCCAGCAGAGAAAGAAATCATATTAAGCATGAGCAAGGATTCATCAATAAAAGATGTTGTTAAAAAAATGAAAATCAAGCAACTTGAGGATTACGTAATCATGATTAATGGATTAAGCATTCAAGACCTTAATGAGAAAATAAAGGATAACTCAAGAATAGTGATATTGCCAAAAATGATTGGGGGATGAAGGCTAACTTTACTTTAATAATGACTCTATATTCTTATCATCAAGTTCGCTCATTATTCTTCCAAGCTTTTCCTTACCTTCCTCACTGTCTAATAAATACTTAGTTTTCTCTATAAACTCTTTATCGAAAATATCCATTATTGAAAGAACATATGCCTGTGCACGGATTTTCAATGCATGTCCTTCAAAATTTTTATTTAACCATCCATCCTTAACAAGATAGTAAAGACGCTTTATTATATTTTCATATTCCTGTAATCCTTCAGGACTACTATCAATCACTTTATTATATGCTGGTTTCTTCTTGGCCAATTCAATTAATTCCTCGAAATCTTTATCAATATAACTCTCACTCATAATATCACTTAATTGCTTTTAATTAATTTAAAGTTTGTTATATTATAATAAATAAGACAAGTTGTTAAGTTTTTTATACTATGAATAATTATAGAAACATAATGTTAAAGATTCTAAACCCTAAAAGCGTGGCAGTGATTGGTGCTTCAAGGAATCCAAGTAAAGTCGGGCACATAGTCTTCAAGAATTTAAAAAAATCAAGAATAAAAGTTTACCCAGTGAATCCTAATGCTAAGAGAATTCTTGGAGTTAAGTGCTATGAAAATGTAACAAAGATAAAAGAAAACGTTGAAGTAGCAGTAATTGTAGTTCCAGCATCATTAGTTGATAAAGTGATTGGTGAATGCGGAGTTAAAGGAGTAAGTGAAGCAATAATTGTAAGCGCTGGATTCAAGGAAACAGGTGAAGCAAGAATTGAGAGCAAGTTAATAAGGAAAGCAAAAAAATTAGGAGTCAGGTTACTAGGACCTAATGTTCTGGGAGTAATTAAGCCAGGCTACTTTAATGCATCATTCTTCAAGGAAACGCCTAAAAAAGGAGGTATTAGTTTCATAAGCCAGTCAGGAGCCCTTGGAGTCGCAATACTTGACTGGGCAATAGGTGAAGGAATAGGGCTGCGCTACTTCATAAGCATTGGCAACATGGCTGACATCAGCTTCCATGAATTAATAAATGAATTAAACAATGATTCGGAAACAAAAGTGATTGCATTATACATTGAATCAATAAAGCATGGCAGGAAATTCATGAACGCATGCATTAATTCAAAAAAACCAATATTAGTATTAAAGGCAGGGACTAGTGAGGCAGGTCAGAGAGCAGCGAGCAGTCACACAGGGTCGCTTGCAGGCAGTTATGAAATATACAAGGCAGCTTTCAAGCAGTGCAACGCAATTAGTGTATTATCATTTAATAATTTAATAAAGAGCGCTGAATTAATTAACAAACATGGAGTCATTGGGAAGAAAATATTAATTATTAGTAATGCCGGCGGTCCAAGCATCTTAATGACTGACTCATGCATTAAGAACGGCTTAATAATTCCTAAACTGCCATTAAAAATTAAGAAAGCGCTTAACAGGGCGCTTCCTAAAGCGTGGAGTCATAATAACCCAATAGACGTTTTAGGTGACGCGTTAGCAGACAGGTATGAAAAAGTGTTTAAGATAATTAGTAAGGAGAAATTCTATGATGCAGTTATAATAATCCTTACTCCTCAGGCAATGACTGAAGTTGAGAAGACTGCAAAAGCAGTGATTGAATTCTCAAAAACAGTTAAGAAGCCAGTGATTCCGTGCTTCCTGGGCGGTAAGAAGATTAAAGATGCTTTAAGATTATTCAGTAAAGCAGGAGTATTTGCTTTTGACGAAATTAATGAAGTCGCTGACTCATTAAAGGCTGCGACTAGAATTTAATTCTTGCATCAACAATTAATGCCTTGTCAGCCTTCATTATTATTGGATTAATATCCATTTCAATTAAATCCTTATCAACCGCTAATCTTGAAACCTTGCTTATCAAGCCAGCGAGTTTATCAATATTAACTCCCTTAACGCCACGATACCCTTTAAGTAATTTATTCGCTCTTAATTCATTAATCATGCTTAATACTTGCTTCTTATTAACAGGGCATACGCGGAATGAAACATCCTTTAATAATTCAACAAATATTCCTCCAACCCCAATCATTATTACTTGATTAAACACATGGTCTTTCTTCACGCCGATTATTAATTCCACACCAGAGAATTGTTCCTGAACGAGCACGCCTCTTAAAGGAATTTTTAACTTCTCAGATTTGTATATTAACTCATCATAAGCCCTCTTAGCCCTTAATTCATCATGAATTCCTGTTATCACGCCTCCAATATCAGTCTTATGAACTGCCTTAGGACTAACTAATTTCATGACTACAGGGTAACCAATTGCTCTTGAAGCAAAAACAGCTTCATGCCTTGAACCAGCAAGGAATGATTTAACAACAGGCAAGCCTTGCTGTTTTAAGAACTCAAGACTTTCGAAAACGTCAAGCATTATTCTTATTATGAGTTCATTTCTTAATTATTTATCGTTCTTATCTATTATTATGGCTTCAGGTATTTCCCCTTTAGGTTGCTTCACATAAAATAATATTTCTCGTCTGCCAATTTCTCTTTCAAGGTCAGGGCATCCAAAGTTTATCTCTGTTTTAATTAATTTATAATTTCCTCTTTTAATGCACTCACTTATTTTATCATACATTTCATTAGCTTCATTCTCATACCAATACTTGCAGATATCAATAATGTGTATGCGCTTCTCATCCTTTTTCAAGTCTAAAGTAATATTATAATACTGCAAACCAAAAAGAATTGCTAACTCCATTCTCGTAGGCTTAACTAAGAAGTTTTCAAGATTATTCTCATCAATGCTGAATTCATCACTCCTCACATTCTTTAAGAGTACCAAGGGCATAAGAATTAATGACAATTAAGCAGGATATAAAATTTTCCCTTTGGAAAATCTTATAAACCGCGTTCTTTACTTATTTATTAAGGGCGGACCCGTAGCCTAGTCTGGACAGGGCGACAGCCTCCTAATCCAGCGATGATGATAGACGACGAATCTCCATTTATGGAGTAACTGACCTACTCTGAGCGTTATAGGAGTTAGCTGTAGGTCGGGGGTTCAAATCCCTCCGGGTCCGCTTTTCTTTTATAAAATATATTTTATTCTATCAAAACGCTTTTAATAAATAAAAGATGCAACTCTTCTAATGCCTGTTAAAATAAGTTCCTATTTAAGTTTAAGAGAAGACTTAGAGACTATAATTGAAAGGGATTTATATTATGATGAAGAAAAAGAAAAACTAAAAAGTATAATTAAAGAGATTAATGAGTTATATAATAACTTTAAGGATTTAGATATTAGTCAAGAAAATCCTTTAATAATGCTTGAGAAGGGATTACTATTAAGTAACATTGTTGAGATTAAGCCTAAAACAACGCATAATAAAAGGATTGGTGAATTATTAGAAGGAATTCATGAAGTAATACAGAATTATCATGTTTGGCCAAGCGTTTACAGAAGCCTTGGAGGTTCATTTGTTGATGTTGAAGAGATGCCTAAATTTGATACAATGCTTGCAATAATATATGGTAATGAACTGGCAATAAGTTCTGATGGAACGGTAAGGGCAATGACGTTGTTTGAAGAGTCTATTAGAAAAATGTGGTGGAAGATGGAGAAGGGTACTGCTGAGAGGGCTTATAATAATTGGGGAGTAGTTCATGCAGTTAATGAAGAGGATTTAGAACAAGTCATAAATGAAGACTTAATAAATAAGTGTGACAAGATTGCCTGGAAAATTGGGCATAGCACTACTGATAGCGACTGGTATTCAGAAGCTCAATACAAAGATGATGCTTTATTCATTGAAAGCCATACTAATCACATACGCGTTGAATATAATAATTCACGCGTGTTCGAAGCAAAAGACTACTTTTCTAAAAATTTAATATTCAAACCAAAGAAGATAATGATTAAAAACAAAAAGTACTATATATACAAATTCAAGCCTGGAAAATGGATTGATAATATTAATAAATTACATTACAGTTTTTCTCCTAAAAAAATAAACATTGATTGGGAAGAAGATTAATCCTTTAAAGAAGTTTATTTTATTAATTTTTATTAATTTTTATTAATAACAATTACTTCTCTAAATTAATATGACAAACATTAGTAGTTTATTACAGCCAAGAACAGTGTTATTAGTAACTTCATTCGCTGACGGAATTCATGATGTGGCAACATTCAGCTTCGTGACGCCAATAAGCTTTAAACCACAATTATTAGCGTTCAGCATTGGGCATGCAAGGTATACAAAAGAATTAATTGAAAAGAATCCTGAGTGCGTTATTAATGTGTCAACAAAGGAAATGCTTGACGACGCATTATACTGTGGCACGCGCACAGGAAGAAACACTGACAAGTATGAAAAGATTGAGTGGGAGGAAAGCAGCAAAGTAAAGCCTAGAAGAATAAAGAAAAGCCCTGTACAACTTGAATGCAAAGTTAAGAAAGTAATACCCGCAGGAGACCATAATATTGTATTATGCGAAGTAGTATTAGAGCACGTGAAAACAATGGATTACACGCCGTTAATGCACGTGTCAGGTAATGAATTCGCAACGCCAACAAGTTTAAAAAAAGAATAAAGCATTGATATTATTTAACGGGCCCGTGGCGTAGCCTGGATGGCGCGGCTGGCTTCGGACCAGCAGATCGGGGGTTCAAATCCCTCCGGGCTCATGTATATTCTCTATTATAGAATTCTTTTTTAATTATTAATAATAAAAATTACTTAATGACAACTGTTAAAGAAGTCAAGGATTCATTAAATAAATTAATTGAAGAATTAAGTAATGATGAATTACTAAATGAACTCTTCTACATGCTAAATATTGCAAGGAATATTAACTTGATGTGCAATGAATGCAGATTATGCAGTAATTACTCAACAAGCAAGAAGAAAAGACTGCTAAGCGGCGAAATATACAATATTGCTTTAAATGGCATAACGATTGCAAATATGAACTTGGAGTACAGAAATATCTACTTATACTTGAAGGAAACAGAGGGCTATCATTTCAATCCAAGCAAGAAGAACTGCATGAAGAATTATAAAATGATTAATGAATTAAGAAGTGCTTTTGAAGATATATTCCTAAACAAGGAATTTAAGATTGAAGAGAAATTCAAGGATTACTTCGGATGAATTTCCTGACTTCATTAATTGATGGAAACCTCTGCTCACTTCTTGAAATATAAACGCAGGCATTAGCCAAAGCATGCTTCAAGCAGGACCCTAAGAGTTCATTACGCAAGTAAGCGTAAAGGAATCCTGCATTAAACGTGTCGCCCGCTCCAGTAGGATTAATTACTTTAACATTAAAAGAATCCATCCTAACGCGCTTATCCTTAGTGCAAGCCATGGCGCCCTCACCTCCCAAGTGAAGAGCAAGAACGCTGACTAAAGGAATTAATTTTTTAATTCCTTTAAGCATTGAGGATTTAGTGAGCAGTCTTAACTCATAATCATTAAGGAATAACACGTCAACATCACTTAATAATGAAAGAATTCTACTCCAATCCCTCTTCTCAATAGTCGCGCCAATATCAAAACTTGTTGAAAGACCATGCCTCTTAGCGCGTTTAAATAATTCAGGAAGCCGCGGTCTTAAATTCTTCAAATGCCAGTAACCACTAACATGCAAGTGCCTTGAACTCATTAAAACATCATTCTTAACATCATTAATACTTAACTCATCATTAGCGCCATGAGAAGTGATGAAACTCCTCTTACCATTCTTAAATGTTATTGCAAAAGTAGTATCAGTCCCTGCCCTGCCCGAAACCCTCACGTAAGACTTAACATTAAATGCCTTAAGTTTTCTCTTAAGATTTAAACCGTGGAAATCATCACCAACAACCCCAACAAACCCTGTTTTAAGACCTAATGACTGGCAAGCAGCGCTGCAAATAGCTGACGAGCCTCCAAGGTAATACTTGAATTCAGGGATTACTACCTGTTCATTCCTCTTAGGGTAATCATCAAGCGGCGTAGTAATAATGTCCTGATTAACATCACCAACGCATAACACGTCAAGCATAAATGATAAATAAACAGGTTGGTTGTTATTAATTTAATGGGCAAGGGGTTTAAAGGGGTTTACGACCACTTCTTATGGTCAAGCAAGAGAAAACAATACGTTAAGAATGTTAAGAAAGCAAAAAAGCATAAATGTATTCTGTGTGCCATACGCAACGGCAAACTCAAATCAATAGTGATATACAAGGGAGATGACTACTTCGTGTTAATGAATATTTACCCTTATAACCTGGGGCACTTAATGGTCGTCCCGAACAAGCATGTAACAGGATTTATTAATCTTGACAGGAGAATAGTGCGGAACTTAATGACAGGAGTTCAGAAAGCAATGAAGTTAATCAAATTAACCTACAATCCTGACGGCTTCAATGTTGGATTAAATATTGGGGAATACGGCGGAGCAAGCATTGACCACTTGCACTGGCAAATAGTGCCAAGGTACAAGCGCGAAGCAGGATTCATGGAGTCAACAGCTGACACGAGAGTAGTTCCTGAAACCCTTGATGAAATACAAAAAGATTTATTAAAAAACGTGAGTAAGGTATGGAAGAAGTAAGGAATAAAGTTAATACTATTTTTGAAATAAGCTTTGAAGCAGGGCACAAAGTTGGAGGCATATTTACAGTACTAAAGAGCAAGAGCAAGGAAATGAAAAGGATTTATGGGAATAATTACGTGGCAATAGGTTTCTATGACAGTAAAAGCGCTCTAGAACACTTTGAGCAGGAAGAAGCGCCAAGTGATTACAAGAAAGTATTTGAGGAATTAAAGAATGAAGGAATAAATGCTTATTATGGTAGATGGGTGACTGCTAATAATATTAGATTAATATTACTTGAAACAAAGGAGTTCAGGGAGAAGGGAATCTGGTTTAAGAAAGATAATGAAATGATTATTGACCGGAATGTTAATTTAATTAAGAAGAGATTATGGGATGATTACGGCATTGACTCATTAAACACTGGAATGGATTATGATGAGCCCTTAGCGTGGAGTTATGCTGCAGGAAAGTTAGTAGAGAAAGTATGCAGTCAAGGAAGGCACGGCAAGGCAGTGGCTCACTTCCATGAATGGCTTTCAGGAGCAGGACTATTATACTTAAAGAAGAATTATGACAAGATTGGATTAGTATTCACTACTCATGCTACAAGACTTGGAAGGGCTTTAAGTTCTAAAAGGATTAATGTCAGCGAAGCACGAATAAATAATTACCTTAAAGAAGCCTCAAGATTAGGGATTAAGGCTCAGCACATGCTTGAGAAGAAATGCGCTGAATCAGCAGACGCGTTCACTACAGTAAGCGATGTCGTTGCAGAGGAAGCAACGAGCATCTTAGGAGTAAAACCACACATTATCATGCCTAATGCCTTAGAATTCAGTGATTACCTGACAATGGAGAAAGTAATTGCCAAGAGAAGAGTTATGAGGCTTAAAATGAAGAAATTCCTCTTAGCATACTTCTCAAGTTATTATATAATTAAGACAAGTGACTGCGTTATATTCTATACTCTGGGAAGATATGAATTCTATAACAAAGGCATTAACTTATACATTGACGCGTTAGGAAAATTAAATAAGAAATTAAAAGGGATGAAGGAAGGCGAGTACAACCCTGTTTACGCATTCATCTGGATTCCACAAAAAAATGAAGGGGTTAAGGAAGAAATTGAGGAGAACATGCTGTCATTTGACAGGATTGATGAATTAATTAATGAAGAAATGGGCAAGATAAAGGAGAATTTACTAATTAACTCGCTTGAAGAGAAGGAAATGAGTTTAAAATTTATTTTTGGCGAAGAGTTCATGAATGAATTAAGACTTGCAAGCAAATCATTCCTTAACATGAGGAAAGGCGAAGTGCCTTCATTATGCGCTTTCAAAATTAATGAAAAAAATGACATGATAATGAAGAGCTTAAAGAAGAATGGATTAATGAATAAAGCCAATGACCCTGTTAAAGTGATATTTTACCCTGAGTACTTAAACCCTAAGGACCCGATACTAAGCATGGACGTGAATGACGCTGTTATGAGTTGCACAATGGGCGTATTCCCTTCAAGGTATGAGCCGTGGGGATTAACTATAATGGAAGCAGGAGCCCTGCTTGCATTAGGAGTCACGACTAATTCAAGCGGTGCAGGTTCATTTATTCAAAAAACTTTTAAGGAAGTGAAAAAAGGATTAATAGTTCTTAATGTTAAACAGAAAAACGACGACCAGATTAGTAATGACTTAAGCGAGATAATGAAAGGCATTGTATTAATGGATAAGGACTCACTATTGGAATTAAGCATTAATGCGCGCAACATTGCTGAACAATTAGACTGGAGAATTCAAATCAATAATTACGTTAAAGCGTATAATATGGCAGTGAAATAAAGTTATTTAAACACAAACACTGTTAATTATAAATAATGAAGAAGGATTATGAAAAGCGCGTTAGTAACCCTTTCTGGTTATGCGCAGCGCCCTTCAAGAATATTAATGCATGTTACAGTCTTAAAGAGTTAAGAAATGCGCTGAAGAAAGCGCCGGTAAGCGTTATAAAGCATCATGTGGCAAAGGATAAGAATGACTTCGCTGACTGGATTAGGAATATTATAGGAAGCAAAGCATTAGCGAACAAGGTAAGGAAGTTAAAAGCAAAAAACAGGAAGGAATTAAAGAACAAGCTTATTAAGGAATTAAAATGAATGAACCATTTTACTTAAAAGAAAATGAAGAAACAGTTATTAAGGTAATAAATAATTTAAAAGAATTAAGGAACTCGCTGATTAATACTGGCAATAATGCGATAAAACATCATGTGACCAAGGATAAGAATGATTTTGCAGCATGGATTAATGAATCACTAAATAAGAGCGGCCTGGCTTTCAAGATTGCCTTAATAATGGGCAACGAAGTGGAAGTGAAAGACCAGATTATAAGAGTACTTGACAAGGAATTAAATAAATGGCGCACCCTGCAGAAAATTAAAGCATTGCTAAGGAAGTAAACAAGACATTAGTTTTGGGCATGCTAAGATGTAGTCTTGCGTGTTCCGCGCGCGTTAAGTTTGTTACTAATTAATCGCTTCAAGTCCTGTAAAATATTCATGTAATTAATGTAAGCATCATAAGGGTTTTCATAAGCATTGAAGTATTTGTGAACGTCGCCGTCAGCAAACCATTTAGTGCACATGTAATAAAAGTGGTCGCTTGTTTGAAGCCTGCGCCACGAATCAATTAATTCAGCATTGCCAAGCGAGTAAACAAGACCAGCTAACTCTTTTAACTTGTTAAAAGCATTATGCTGCATTTCATTGCCAAGCCATGCTGACGCATCCCGGTCAATATCAGCCCATGACAGTAAGTCAGGAATGTCAATAACTCCTACAGGCTCTTCGCTTAATAATTCATTAATCCTGACAAAATTTAAGTGAGGGTATCTAAGGACTTCCCTTGGCAGGTATTTAAGGAATTCAAAAATCCCTGTCTCCGTCCACTGATGCTCTCCAAAAGTCTCATAATCAATGAATAAATTAACATTCGTCCCCTCAACCCTGCTAAGCCATAAAGCATACTTATCAGCTGTTAACGGGAACTCAGACCAGTCCCTTAATGAGAACCTGAAGCCAATATCATCTGACAACCTGTAATTACGCAGTAACAACCTGATGTTAGATTTAACTGGCTTGTAAATATAATTAGGGCTCCGCCATTCCAAGTACTTATGCCATCCTTCAGCAACAACTCCTTTAAAGCCTAACTGCTCTGCCATTCTTGCCAATTCATTATTATACATTGCCTCAGTATTCCGAAATACTAATGGCTCATAATTAAATAATGATTTAATCCTTGTCCTGTGAAGATTCACCTGCTCCCTGAACTCGCGCTCATCCATTAGGAATGCAAGCGAGTGATAGTAAGTTTCTGACAGTAAGTCAACGCATCCTGTCTTAACTAACTCCTTGAATGATTCAATAACTTCTGGACAGTACTTTAATGCCTGGTCAATGAAGATTCCAGTCAGTGAATAAGAAACCTTAAAAGCATTTTTAGTTTCATTAATTAATTTAAGGATTAACTTATTCGTCGGCAAGTAACACTTCTTTGCAACCTTCAGGAATATCTTCTTATTCCTCTCATCATCAAAGTACTTGCCGTCACGCCTGAACACGTTATACCCTGCAAGCCTCTCCGGCTGGTGAACCTGAAAGTACAAACAGACCTTAACCATTACTATGTATTAACTGCTAATGATGAATATAAATCATGCGTTTTCTTAGCAACCTCACCCCAAGTGATTTTAGAACATTCCTCTAATCCATGCTTTGATAACTCCTCTCCTAACCCTGTATATTCTAGAACGCCTATTATTTTGTTAGCAATCTCATTAACATCCCAGAAATCAACTTTCAAGCAGTGCTGGAGGACTTCTGAAACACCTGCATCCTTGCTAATAATTAATGGTGTGCCTGAAGCAATTGATTCTAGTGCAGTTATGCCGAACGGCTCGGCAACGCTTGGCATTACGTAAACGTCAGCGAGCGCGTATAACTTAGGCAGGTCCTCGTCAGGAATGTAGCCTAAGAATTTTACTTTATCACTAATTCCTAAGTTAATTGTTAATTTAATTAAGTTCTTTAATTCAGGACCCTTACCCCCGACTAGGAAAGTAATGTTTGGTTCAACGTCTAAAACTTTTTTAGCAGCGTGAATGAAGTAATCAGCTCCTTTCTGAATGCTTAATCTTCCGAGAAATAATACCACTTTGCTGCCTAATTTCTCAACCATTGCCTTAAACCTTGAAGGGTCAATAGCGTTGTAAATCACTTTAATCTTCGAAGCATTAACATTGTATCTGTCCATTAATTGTTTCTTCATCCAATTACTTACTGTTATTATTTTATCAGCCTCATTAAGCCCTAACCTTTCTATATCGGCTATGAACTGCCATGGATGGCCTGCAGTCCTGTCCCATTCAGTGCTGTGAACAGTGAATACTAATGGCTTGCCTGTTAATTTCTTTAACTTAACTCCTGCAGTAATAGTCATCCAGTCATGGCAGTGTATTATGTCAAAACTATGCTTTAACGCTGTTTTAATAACATTCTCATTATAATGTTTTACCCTGCTAAAGAACCCGTCAGAAACCATTCCTTCAAGTTCTTTTAAGTATGGACCACTGAATCCGCCAGGCACTGGTATTATTTGAACATGAGGCGCTGAAAATTCTCCTTTAGGTTTTGGCATGAAGAACAATATTTCACACCACTTCTTTAACTTCTTTGTTAATTCATAGCAGTGAGTGCCTAATCCGCCTGAAATAAATGGAGGGAACTCCCATCCAAGCATAGCCACCTTCATAAAGTATTACTTAAAAGTTCCGAATTATTAAATTTTGTCCCAAAAAAAAAGTAGTGCTATAGGAGAGTAAAAATGCTTGCGGAAAATTATATTAAAAACCTTAAAATACTTATAAATCCTTTATTCTTAATTGAAAATGAAGGGTTTAGGTTTAACACTCCTTATATGCTTATCAGTTTTACTACTAATCTTCACTCAATTAATTAACTTGAATCCTAATACAGTGATTATTAATGCCTTGAACAAGCAGTCATTAATAACTAATTATTCAATAACTGGTTTAATGACTACTTCAATAAAGATTGGTAATTACTCAGTAACAACCAGTATTCCAACAATAATAATGTTTAATGAAACAAGCGAGAGTTACACATTTAACCTTCCTAATGAAGGCGGCGTATACTCTATTAAGTTAATTATTGAGAATGAATCCCACTTTTTCTGCGAGAATAATCAATGCAGCAAGGCAGACCTTTCAAAACTAACTTCGCAGCGATTCGCTGGCGTTTCAGCAATAACTAAGATTAGTGAATTGCTTGATGAGGAATTAATCAGTTTAAGTTATGGAGGATTCAGTGTAGTGAACGGATTGTACTGTGACTTAATTAACTCTGAAATCATGGCAACGTCAGAGAGTTTCATTAATTACATTATTGACGGTGAAGTTATGAATTTAAGCGTTAGCTTCTGCCTTGAAAGAATTACTGGACTTCCAATAGTTAGTTCAATTAATGCAGGATTGATTGATGGTTCAATAATCATTGAATTCAAGGCAAGCGAACTAAAAATTTAAAAGACGCTATTACTACTGAATTCTCAATGACTACAATTTACTCATCAAGAAGTGAATTAGAAAAGCATCTTAATCGTATTTGCAGGAATAATTTAAGAAAGGGCAATGTTAAGGCATACAGTGAATGCCTTTTCACTGATTACATGCTTGGAATCATGAAACATAATGGCTGGAAAATAAATGACAAGTACTTGCACAGAGTTAATAAAGAGCCAGCAAGGAATGACTACGTTATTAAAGTCAGTGATGATGAATTCACCGGCTTTGTTAAGAGTATTTGCAAGCGCAACTTAAACAGGTCAGATGTTCGCGTTTGCAGTGAGACCTGCCTTTGCATTGATGAAGTCCTAAAAGTGATGGATAGGAACCAATGGCCTTACAGGGAAGAATTTAAAAAAGCATAATACTATCTCTCTTTATGGGCTGGTAGTTCAGCAGTAGAATGCTTCCCTCGCACGGAAGAGGTCCCGGGTGCGAATCCCGGCCGGTCCATTAATTTATTCTCTGTGTTTGTAAAGGGAAGAGGTTGATGAGCCTTAGGAGGTCCATTAATTTTATTCTAAAAGAATCTTATTCCGAACTCCTTTGACTTCTCCTGATTCATCTCTAATTTCCTGTATAATTCATTAACTATTTTTTGACTAATGTAACCCTTATGAGGTCTTAAACCACCCTTGAATGATTTAGGGATGTGAAGTAATTCATGAATGAGTAATTTCTTCTTATCAGCCATGCTTAATGAATCAAATTTCTCACTAATTACTTCAAGAGTGTAGTGAGGCTTAACTTGCAGTGCCTGCTGCCAGATGCGGGGCAAGGACCAGCAGCGAGCGTGAACAGCATCAGACTTAGTGCCCTCACTCCTAAAACAGATAACTTGGTCAGGATTAATGTAATCAAAACCAAGTCCTTCAATTATTTCGCGCACAATTAAGTGCACGTCAGGCGCTTGCTTGAATTTTAACAATTATTTCACCTTGCCCGTAACCCCATTAATTAATAAACGCCTGCCTCTGTCACCCCTTCTTAAAGTAATTTCATAGAAGGGGAAATATAAAGTTTTAGATTCTAAAATCTCTGCTTTACGATTAATTGATTTAATAATACTGTTTAAAGCGGATAAATCAATGCTTGGCTTCCCTTTCTCCTCAGGCTTAATACTTGTTCTTAACTTCTTCTGGGACATGCTTTTAATGCGCGGCACGTCAATCCTTCTTAACACTTCATAAGTATTAACCCTGCCCCTCTTACCAACATTCAATGCTAACTTCTTATCAGTTAAATTAATCACTGCCCTGCGCACCCGCTCCTCGCTTAACTTAGTTCCGCGGGTAATGGACTTAATTGTTTTCAAACCATGAGAGTATAGTAACTGGATTAATACTTGAACTTCATTATATGATAATTCTTTTAACGGCTTTAAATTATACATGAATTCAAAATTATTATTAACAACCATGTAATTATTAAAATATAAGTAGTAATCAGTATGCGAATCCTTTCCTAAAAATTTCTTCTTTAATAACCTGACTTTCAACTCAATTAATGGCTCATAAATTAAGTTAATGCCTGTTATTTTCTCCTTCTTGCCGAAGAATAAGTACTTCTTGCGTGACAACCTAATTACCTTCTTCCTCGCATCACTTAATGAAATTAATGGTTTCACGCCATTACCAGTTATTAATTCAGGTTTCATGATTCCTAAATTATTAAGCACTTCCTTAATCATTGGCTGCTCCTTCTTCTTTATTGGCGGTGATGAACTCTTATGAGAAGTCACTCTCTTCTTAAACTTGAATATGAAGTCCTCTCCTAAACCGCTTAGCACGAACTCACCTGCACTTAAGTCAGGAAGCTTGTACAATAACACTCTGTTATGAATGAATGACTTCACGGCATCAATATCATTATCAATTGTTAACCTGCCAATTAATTGAATATTGCATTGAGATAATACTGCCTTATTAATCAGTGCTGGGCGCTGACTTGCAACAAGCAATCCTAAACCCCTCTTGCGCCCTCTTCTGCTGATTTCCTCAACCTCTGGTACGCACACGCCTCTCTGAGGGCAGAACTTATCCGCTTCCTCAATAATTATTAAGTAAGGGATTCTTAGAATGGTTGCCTGGTCGTATAATGCTTTGCAGATTTTTCCAACTTCCCCTCTCGGGTCTTCTGCTTCTGAAACGTCAAATATTAATGGCACATTATTCTTAATAACCTGTCTTGCTAACCGCTTAAAATCCACTTTTCTTAAATCTAAGTCGCCCTCATCCGAGTAAGTACTCCAGATAAGGTTAAACTTCTCTTTTAAACTGAAGTATTCCCCTTCAGTGTCAATAATGATGAATCCTAAGCCGTTATCGCATAATGACTCGCAAATCACTGCAATGGCATAACTCTTGCCTGAACCTGACTGGCCAATAATGCATGAACGCCCGGTAAGTAATTCCTGCTCATTAATTGATACTTTATTATCAGCATCTAAATTAATCATTACTTAATTTAATAGCAATTCTTAATTAAAAAGATTTATTTAATCTTTAAGGTAATAATACGCAACGCTTGAGAAATCAGCTCTTAATTCATCAAATTCTCCATGGTGTACTGAGACCTTAATTCCTTTCTTAAAAGGCATTCCGCCTTCATGAAACCTATAAGCTGAAATCATATCATCTTTCTTAACTGTTAAGCCATGGTAATCATCATCAAAAAGTCCTTTAGTAAAGTACCATCCAGCATTAAAATAATCTTCAATTCCAGTATACTCTATTAATCGTTCATCATCAAGCACAATCTTAAGATTTCCTTCAAGACATCTCTTATTTCCTTTAATATTTAAAACACAGCCCTCTAAATGCCCATTACCTTTTGCCTTTAATATTGTGTACGGCTTCCACTTAGTTGTCGGCTTCTCCTCATTATACTTTGCGTTAAAATAGCATAACTTATCATCCAATGACTCATGCTCCTGATAAGTGACTGCTCCATAAAAAATTGGTATCACTCTTGAATTACTCGTATTCTCTACTTCAATCCTGCATGAATCCCAGTATGGCATTGGGAAACAGCAAACGTAGCCTCCGCTCGTCATCTTTAAGAATCGTGAAGTAAATGATTTATACTCGCCAAACCCCACTCCAAAGAAGTCACCTAATGGCGCGTCAACTCGTTTCTTGCCATCAAAGTAAATCTTTATTTTAGCAAGTTTTAAGGAATCCTTTGGATTATACCCTCCAAACGGGGCCAAACTCTTAAGATTAAATGGTGATAATAATACCTTACTAATTGTAGGCAATATCGTCATCCACACATGATTAATTATGCCAGGTCCCTTAACTTCCTTGAATTTAAATGAAGAGCCTGGCTCAATCCTCACGCAGTCACTGTGGTCATTTACTCGCGGAGTCCTGTAGAATCTATCAATTAATGCTTTAAAAGGAATTGGCGTCTTATTATGAGAATGAGTTGTTACTTGTCCTACTTTATAATCTTTTAAGCGCGGCACATCCTCAAGTAATTCCCTGTCCATAACATTCATTAATCATGAATTTATTTAAAAAGATTTATAAACAGGAATATAAGATTACTTCAGACATGAATGAATGGCAAAAACAATATTACAAGCTGTCAAATAAGATTTGCGGTAAGTGCAAGCCAAAGAGCACTAAGAGCATTGAAGAATCAGATAAGCATCCGCTTCACTGCTGTTATGGATTCATATTATCTGAATTCTTAGAGAACTTAATTAAAGTGAAGAATGAAAAGCTTAACATTCAACCAGTACTCTGGGCTTACCATAACTTACAGGGAAAAAAAGAAATAGCAATGATAAATCCATGCACTGCTTATGACCTGGAGAAGAAGTGCTTGGTTTATGATTACAGGTCAAGTACGTGCCGTTCATATTTTTGTGAAAAATGGACAGAAAGATTAAATGATGATGATAAAAGAATAATAATAAAAGGAAGTTTTTCAGAAATTAGTGAGGATAGATTATTAAAGCATATAAAAAATATTTATCCAAGACTAAAAATTGATTACATAATTATATCAAGTAATCCGGGTGATTTGGCTGAAAAAGTTATAAGAATAAAATCAGTTGATAAAATACTTCTTGATGAGGAGGCCTTACTTAAACAAATTAATCCACTAAAGAAATTATTTAACAAGCATCAGGTAATAATAACAAACACTTCCTTAGATGATTTTATGAATAATGAAAAAGACTGGGATGAAATTAAACACGGGCTGCTTGAAAAATATTTATTCATAATTAAATAGTAAAATTTTTAAATAACTATAGACATTAACGTCTAATTAATGATACTGCCGATAAGTAAGTCAAGGCATAAAATGCTTAGATTAATTTATTCAACCCGGGGAATAAAAATATCCAGACTGCTTAGGCAGTTAGGTATAAGTCAGAAGATTGGCTACGCGCACTTGGATGAATTAATTAAGTCAGGAATAATTGCTGAATCAAGGGCTGGTTCTATAAGATTATTAAAGCCGGAGCTTAACAGTGAGGCAGGGCAATTAATTTATTCACTTATTGAAAAGGAGAATTACTATGAATTCCTAAGTATCTACCCTGAATTCAGTAAAGGAGTCTTGATAATTAAGGATAACTGCCACAGGTTAAAGATTAAGAGCATCATATTCTTCGGCTCATTCGTTAATGAGCGCGAGGAAGATGCTAATATAAACATCCTAGTCTTAAGTGATAACTTAAATAAAGAACAAGTAATTAACTTCTTAAAGCATGCTTTCAGTGATGTTAAGAATGCTATTACTGCCAGGATAATGAATAAGGAAATGTTCCTCAAATTCAAGAACACTAAGTCAGACCTTTATGATAAATTATTCGAGAATCACATAGTAATTCACAACCAATCATTATTCGTTAACTTAATCACATAATATTTATATTCCTACAAGCATTTCTTATTATTCATGGCAGATGAAATTAGTGAAGTACCATGTGAAGTTTATAATAATTGCTTTGAATGCGGTTCTGAGGATTCAAAATACATGATAGTTAAGTATGTGAAGACAATTATCTTCAGAAGAGCGCCAGCGGCTGAAATCTTATACGCGTGCAAAGAGCATTTAAGCAAGGTAGTAAACAAGAAGCCTATAGGATTCGAAATACAGATTAATTTAATAGATGAAAATAAAAGTCTTGACAAATACTTAGGAGAATTCAACCCTGTCAAGACAGGCTTGTTCAAGAAGAGATACATTATCCTCAGAGGCTTAGGAGAGCTGCCAAAGATAATTACGGTCAGTGACCCAACAAAAGGCAGAATTAGTAAAACATCCCTTACAAAAAAGAATCCAAGATTATAATCTCTTTACTAACTCATTCATTAATTCCCTGCCAACCAGTCCTTTAATTGAGCCCTTAGCGCATTCCTTTTCAGTGAACCTCTTCACACCATCGGGCATACCACTAGTTATTAATAATGGTACTGGATGGCTTGAATGACTGCCATAAACAGCGGGGGTTGAATGGTCAGAAGTCACGCATAACAAGTGCTCTCTTGGGTTAATATGTTTAAGCATTACGCTCATGAATTCCTTATCAATTTTCTCAATAGCCTTCTTCTTGCCAACAGCATCGCCTAAATGACCATACTTATCAGGACCCTTCAAGTGAATGTATAAGCCGTCAAAATCAGGCAATTCTTTAATAATGCAGTGAGCTGTTTTCTGATAAGTATTTTTAGGCTTAATTATTTCTAATTTAAGCATTCTCGCAATCCCTAATTCAACAGGCATTTCAGCAACCAAACCGAATAAGAGTTTATACTTGCTGTAAAAACTAGTGAATTCAGGTTTATTATTACCAGCATCCCTGCACAAAATGTAATTAATAACGCCTCCTTTAGGGTCTTTAATCGCTGCCTTTTTCAATGCTTCATGCGCCTGCCTTGAGAAGTCATTAATTAATTCAGCAGAGTAATGAGCATCCTTAATTAATGGTTTTGCTTCCTTAATCTTCTTCAAGCCCTTCAAGTGCTTTGCAACACTAACTAACTCGCCGCCAATGCGTTCCCGCACGTAGCCTGGATGAGTATTAGTCACCTTGTCTGACAAGTCCTTTCCATGAAGGACTAATACTGCCCTGTAACCAATAGTGAACTTAAAAGTGAAAGGCACATTTAAATTAACTCCTTCATTAATTACCTTCTCAATCCTCCTGCCAGTGAAGTGATGCAGTTTTGGAATCCGGACATTCTTAATCACGCCGCCATGCACTTGAGCGAAATTACAGCGAAGCGCTAACTCGCCGTTCTTGAATTCAAGTTCAGCACCAACTGCCTCAGTAACTCCGCGTGCAGGAATCCTGAAAGGATTATTTCCTAGTAACGCGAACGCAGCCGCATCACTCTGAGGAGCAATGCCTTTAGCAATCACATTCATTACTCCGGCCTTTGAAGAAATCGCCACCCTGTCAAGGAATGGGGTGCGAGCAGCCTCAAGAGGCGTTTTGCCTCCTAAACTCTTTGCAGGCAGTCCTGAAGCGCCGTCAAGAATAATCATTAAGAGCTTCTTTTTCATGATAACATTATTAAAGAGTGGATATTATTTAAAGATTGTTTGCTCCCGTAGTTTAGCCTGGAAACCATTAAATCCTTTTAAAGGGATTTGACTGGCAGGGCAAATAGAACGAGCCCCTGCGGAGGGCTTGACTCGCGTTCAAATCGCGGCGGGAGCATTTTCTTCTTTATATAAAAAAACATCAAATGCAGGGGGTGGGGGCATTTATATATTTATGAACTTATTATATAAATCATTGATGTTTGAGAAAATTAAGTTCTGGCATATTCAAAAGAAGTTATGGGATTTCGCTGATTATAAATCATTAACAGTTAAAGACAATGAAGATGACCATTATATTGCTCCAGTATTATATGAAAAAATGAGGAAACGCTCCAAAGACATCTTTAAGTATTTAAGAAAAGACTTGAAAAAGATAAATGACCCACACGCTTTAAGAGGGAAGTATGAATTCTTAATGAATATTTTCTGGGAAGACTTATCATTCTTAGTTCACGGAGTCAGACAATATGATGAGGAATGCGGAAGGATTTACGGCTTCAGGATTCCTAAATGGGTGATAAAGGATTTAACAGAAGATAAAATAAAAGATGTCAAGGAAAGCTGTGTGAACATGCTTACGTGGGGTGAACCGCGAAGGGAGATGATTTACTACTTAAATCATATTTTATCAAAAAAGTATAACAATCCTTTTGATTATGATGTTTTTTAAATAGACATTATCATCTATATCTTAGAAAAATAGTAGTTGTGAATACATAACCATAAAGTATATAAAGAAGTATATAGATAACGTAGAGCATGGAAGATAATACTGAAAAAAGATTACTTCACTTTTTCTTAAGACGCAAGCCTGTGATGATGCTGGTAAAACTCAGAAATGATGATAAACCAAGATACGCAAGCCTGCTGGCAAAGGAAGTTGACTGCACTTACAGTCACACAGTCAGGATACTGCAAATACTTGAAAAGAATAAACTAATAGAATTTGATAAGAAAGGAAGGCTGAAACTAATAAGGCTGACGCCGGTGGGCAGGGACGTCGGCAGTCACATGGAGCAATTAATCAGATTATTCAATAAAGCAGAAATGGCAAGAAGAAAGTAAAGAAGGTTGTAATTACTTACATGAATCATCCAATGCCTTAGCATATTCCTTAATACGCTCAAGAACGGGTTCAACCTTGAATTTAGTGAACTCGCTAACTAAGCCATGAAAGGAAAGCCATTCGCGAATCCTGTAACCATTACCAGTCCTGTCAATAAAACCTAAGTCTTTCAAGCGGAGAATATTGCGCCTCACATTTGACTGAGCAGTGCCGGACTTCTCAAGCCCTAACATGAACTTATAAACCTCCTCAATAGTCAGGTACCTCTTAACCCTGCCAGCCTTATAGAAAAGAGTTAATAAGTCAACAATTGAATCCCTGCCATCACCAGGCTGCAGTAAGCCCATGCTAATGCAGAACTTTCTCATTAAAACATTAAGTGAAAAATTATCAGGCTTCTCAAATTTCCTAATATGAACATCAATAACAGGTATGTCTTTGAAAACTTTACGCGCCATTAATTAATATTAATTGAAAACTAATATAAAAACCAAACGATTAATAAAATAGTAATGCCAGAAGAGATACCAGCGTATAAAGTATTAATTGCTGGAACAATAGTATTCGTTGTCGGTTTATTCGTATTCTCAGTAATATTCCAGGCATTCGTTGTATTCCAAGAATTCCAAGCGCAGTTAGTGGCTGCGGATGAGGCAATGGCTGATGACCCAACAATACTTTTATTATCACTAATTCCTTGGGGGTTAGGATTATTCTACATTAGTTTAATAGGAACAATCATTTACTTCATGATTAAAGGAAGTGGGAGGGAGAAGGCTCCTCCAATATACTGGCGGTAAAGTTCATAAACTACTAACTCATTAATAAATGACATGGCAAAAAAAATAACTATTAGTTTGCTCAAGGCAGATGTAGGAGGATACGTCGGGCACTCAGCCAGTCATCCTGAAGTAATAACACTAGCAAGAAAGGAATTAAGGAAAAGTGACTTACTAATTGATTCTTATGTAACAGCATGCGGTGATGACTTGGAATTAATAATGACTCACAAGAAAGGAATTAATTCAGAACACATTCATGAACTTGGCTGGGAAACATTCCTTAAATGCACTGAAAAAGCCAGGGAATTAAAATTATACGGTGCAGGACAGGACCTGCTTAAGACAAGTTTCTCAGGGAATATTAAAGGAATGGGTCCTGGAGTGGCTGAAATGAGTTTTGAAGAACGTAAGAGCGAGCCAATACTGATATTCATGGCTGACAAGACAGAGCCAGGCGCGTGGAACTTGCCATTATACAAGATTTTCGCAGACCCATTTAATACTGCCGGATTAATCATTGACTTCACAATGCATGAAGGATTCACTTTCGAAGTGCTTGACGTTAAGCAGGACAAGTCAATAAAACTAAGATGCCCTGAACACATCTATGATTTATTAGTATTAATTGGCAGTCCGGGCAGGTACGTGATAAAAAATGTTTACAAGAACAAGCCGAAAATAATTGCGGCCACTGCAACAACAACCAAGTTATCATTAATAGCAGGCAAGTACGTAGGAAAAGACGACCCTGCATTAATTATCAGGGCTCAGAAGGGACTGCCAGCGGTTGGTGAAGTACTTGAAGCATTTGCTTTCCCTCACTTAGTTGCAGGGTGGATGAGAGGAAGCCATAACGGGCCATTAATGCCTGTAAGCGTTAAAGAAGCTCATCCAACAAGATTTGACGGACCCCCAAGAGTTATTTGCTTAGGATTCCAGTTAAGCAACGGCAGGCTTGGCAAACCGAGAGACATGTTTGACGATCCAAGTTTTGACTTAGCAAGGCAGAAAGCTAACATGATTGGTGAATACTTAAGGCGCCACGGGCCATTCGAACCTCACAGACTACCAAGTGACATCATGGAGTACACAACACTGCCAAAAATTCTTCATGAAATGAAGGATAAATTCAAGGCAGCTGATTATAAAAGAATTAAGGAAAAAGTAATGAGAATGGAGCTTGAAAAGAAAGTTAAGCAAAGGCATAAAATATATAAGAAAAGGAAGTAAATTAAGTAACTTTTAGTGAATCAATCAAGCATTTAACTACTGCTTCAGGCTTCTCTGCCTTCATCACGCCTGAAGCAACTAGCACTCCCTGAGCTCCTAATTTTAATGCTGTCTTAACATCAACCGGACTCCTGACGCCAGCGCCGACAAGCAAAGGGATGCCCTTGCAAGCCTTAACGCAGTCACTAATAACTCCAGGCTTAGAAGTGCTAACACTCACTTTGCCACCAATAAGTGACGGCGGCTCATAAGCAATTAAGTCAGGCTTGAATTTAACAATCTTCTTAACCCATGAAAGGCTTTGAGCGCATACAAGGCTTACCAGCCCATGCTTCCTGCAAACATTAATTAATAACTTAATAACTTTTAAACTGCATTTATTCTCTGAATGATTAATAAGCACGCCGCTCGCACCTGCCATCTTAGCAGCAAGACAAGTATTACTTCCTGTATGCGCTCCAGATGTGAACGGCTCAAGTGATTGAGTGAACACTGGGTTACTAACCTCCATGGCAATCATTCTTAAGTCATACGCTTGAGGGCAAAGAATTATTGACTTGCTTAACTTATTAATAATTCTTGAAATCATCAAACCCTTCCTGCCAGTGCCTTGCTCATAAGCCTTAAAGTTAATTACAATAACAGGTAATTTAATCATGCTTATCAATTGAATAAGATTATTAAAGTTTTAAATCTTAGTATTCAATAATGAAGAAGAAGTCAATAATTAAGTCAATAATAATTATAGTACTCATAACACTGCTAATAATAATAGTATTACCGCCTGGCGGGTTTTACATAGAGGTTTACGGCACAGTAAAACTTAGGAATAACACTTACTTAATGGAATCAAAATATGTTAAATGCGAGATTGATAAGAGAGTGTTTAAATTAATTAATAATACATTACTGCATGAATTAATTGATAAGGAAGTATTCATCATTGGTCAATTATTTAATGACACGCTGCAAGCAAGATCAGTTAACGCTGATTATGATATAACAGCAGCGTGCTTAATATCCCATGAAGAAGATGTTGTCCTGACACCGTCAATTAATTATCAAGTAACGCCTGACGAGAAGACAGGGATAAATTATGATATAATTAATAATCAGGACCAGAGATTATTTTATGAATCAACCATTACAGTGGACTGCACTGTTGAAAGAGATTACGTTACTGGTTACTTAAACCCTAATGAGATCGTACTAGCCACTTTTGAATTAACCTGCCCAGAAGGTGAGTACGAGGCAAGCATTCACACAATATTCATTGATGAGTTAGGCGGCAGGCATACTAAGGATGACTTAATAACGATTTCAAGCACTTAATTCATTCTCGAACCCGCTCATTAAATCAATTACTTGAGTAAACCTGTTCTTGAACTTCTGGCTCTTAGAATAATACTTATTTTTCTTCTCAATGAACCCTAAGGCCTTAAGTTTATTAAGTACTGAATAATAACTCGTAACAGCTTTATTCCATTCATTAACTTTTTTCAGAACGCTTAACTCCTTATCATTTAATTTAATGACTCCTGCCTTATCCTTTTCAATTAACCCTTGGTAAACCTTCCTGCCTCTTAGTTTATGCTTGCTTGCCTCAACATCCATCCTGTGAAACCCTAAATGATTAAAGCATACTTTATCAAGCACTGACTCATCAGCACTAGTGCTGTAACTAACATTAAATAACTCACTTATAATCACCCTCCAGTCAGAAGCCTTAACGTCCTCCTTATAAATCCTTTTTAATAACTTTAACGCTTTATCTGCTAAGACTCCTGTAACATCCCTGTAAAAAACATCCTGAAGAAATGAAAGCAAGCCAGAGTAAGGAGTCTTTCGAAGCCTTATCAAAGCCATTGTCTTATTTTTAATCGGCATTGATTAATAAGATAAAATTACTTAATAATAAATCTTACTCTCTTGGCTTGCGCCATAAATTATATCTTTTTTTCTTATAAGTCTTAATCATTACTCTCTCAATATCCGTTAATGCATCGTCAAAAACAGCTCTTAAGTCGTAACCAACCTTTTGTGTGCGTTCAACACCGCCTCCACGCTGGTAAATCGTTAAGTTCAGCTCATACTTCCTGACGCCCGCACCCTCATGCACTGGCTTTATGTAAACCTTCACCTTGTTTAAACCAACAGCTAAGTAATTAACCCTTAACAAATGGTCTCGCAAGACTTTAGTAAGTAATTGATTCATGGCATAATCAAGTTTTAAACCTGAAAAAGTTAGTAACACACCCCTGGGTCCTGCCTTCCTGTTTAAGTAATTAATTAATTTTCTGCGCTCCAATACTCCAACAGGTGCTCCAGCATCATTAATGATTACTAAAGTATTCAAGTCTTTTTTAAGCATTATCTTAAGCGCCTTGCTGACTTTGTCATTAGGATTTAATGATTCATAATTACTTGACGTTACCACATTTATAGGACTTGATAATGGATTAATGCTCCTGCCACTACCCACTGCAACATTCTCAGACATCCTAACCCCTGCCTTCTCCCTCGGCTTGTAAAACATTTTAAGTATGTCATAATCATAAATAACTCCTATTAGTAACCCTCTGTCATTAATTACTGGCAGCATTGTTAGTTTATGGTAATCCATTAACCTCGTCGCCTTGCCAGTAGCATCATTCTTCTCCAGTAACGGCACGTTATTCTTCATTAAATCTGATACTTGAACTTCTTCAAACTCTTCTTTCATTACTCCAAGAACATCATGGTCGCTGATTATCCCCACAAGTCTTAATCCTGAAATAACTGGTATTACATTAACTCCTGTCTCAGTTATCATGCTAACAACGCTCTCAATACTTTCATCCTCACTTATTGTTGGAGGCATGAACATTAAGTTACTTACTTTCACGCTGGTGCCATACCTTGGCTGGCTTAGTACTTCCTTAATAGTTATCATGCCAATGAGCAGTCCCTCACTCATTACAGGAATATTATTCAAGCCATGCCTCTTCATCATGCCAAAAGCCTTGCTTACCGGCTCGTTTGCAGTAATCGTCCTAACCTTCTTAGTCATTATGTCAGAAACTATCATTGAACCTCATTTAAGCGCTCTTCACTTATTAATAAGTGCTTTTCACTTATTAATATTCTTAATCATATAATCCCCAACTAATTCATAACCATGTTTCGTGTAATAATTCCTTACTCCGGCGCCGCTTAAGACACGTAAGTCCATTACTCCCTTATTTCTCGCAATCTCCTCTGCCTTGCTTAAAAGTTTCCTGCCATAACCCTTATGCTGGTAGCCAGCACCTTTCTTGCCTATAGGAACTGTTTTGCCGTAAACATGCAATTCCCGGATGAATGCTTCCCTGCCAATAATCCTTAATCTACAAAAACCAATAAGCGAGTCATTACTGCCTTCATAACTAATGAAGTACTCAACGCCTCCAGAAGCTTCGTAACTTCTTACTTTAAGTTTTATCCTTCCTTTTAATTCACGCCTGCCAATCTCCCTGCAGCGAATGCAATTGCACGGTTTCTTCATTAAATTCCAAGCCCTCTGCCTTAAATTACCCCACGTTGGACCAGCACTAATGCACTTAGCAGGAATGTCACGCATAACGCGCTTAACACGCACATAGTAAGGAATGCCTCCTAACACCTTCACAATTTTACTCAAAGCCAGCTCATTAGTTAAAGGATTATATTTGCCTTTACTCCAGTCATCATATAATTCAGTTCCCTTAATAACGAGTGCAGGATAAATTTTCAAGCCGTCAGGACGCCAGTCAGGATTAACCCATAACTCCTTGAAGTCCATTAATTCATCCTGCCATGGCAGTCCGAGCATCATGTGCAAATCCACTTTAAAGCCTGAATTTTTAAGGCGTTTAATTGCCTGCCTAGTAATGCTTGTTGAATGCCCTCTATCAATATTCCTTAATACTTTATCATTAGTGCTCTGAGCTCCTAACTCCACTCGAGTGCATCCATATCTAAGCATTTCTTTCACTTCTTCTTTTCCGCAGATGTCAGGACGCGTTTCAATAACCATTGCAACGCAGCGATGTAATGCTTTCTCATTATCCTGCTTTAAGACTTCCAAGTCATTCTTCCTTGAATTATTAAGCGCCTGGTAAATCCCATTAATAAATCCCTCCCTGTACGCGGGGTCAGTGCTTAGGAATGTGCCACCCATTATCACGACTTCAATCTTGCTCGCGTCATGACCTGTCTCTGAATACTGCTTTAGTCTATGCATTACCTGCTTCCTTGCATCATAATCACAGTACTTAGCCCTTAATGCTGCCGGCTCCTCGCCAGTATAACTCTGAGGAGCGTACTCACCCTTAGGGCAGTACTTGCACTTCCCGGGGCACTCATGCGGCGCGCACATTAAAGCAATGACAGTCACTCCTGACAATGAACGCACAGGCTTCCGTTTAACCATCAATCTTATTAAACAAGAATTGCTTTTAAAATCTTGATGGTCGAGTACTCCATTACAATGCCTGAACATGAATTGCTCCCAAGCCCAGCACCACTAACTAAAAGGGCGCTGGCATTCATTATTGACTTAATGGTGTTTAACTTCATTATTTACTCGCCATTCATGGCAGCATTCCAGGCATCATCAGGAATCACTGATGAATTACTAACAATTGAATATATTACATTAAACCCTGAAATCTTAGGCGCGGTTATTGGCGCGCTGGGCGCCAGCCTCGTTCTATTGCTTGCTTACTTAACATTATTTGAATTCTTCCTTGGCATAACCGTTGGCAAACAATTCCTCAAGATTAAAGTAGTAAGTATTAAGGAACGTTCATTCATTCCATTCATTGCCCGCAACTTATTCAAGTCATTACTATTTCCATTACTGCCAATTGATTTACTAGGAATTATCTTCTCAAAGAATAAGCAGCGCTTCACTGACGAAGCTTTAGGCGTTAGTGTTTTAAGTGTTGGACGCATACAACTCACCAGGGGGTTAATATAAATGCTTTTAAAATTATTATGGATTTTCATTTCATTATTCTGCCTTTCCTTAGCCATTGGTTACTTCCTCGGATTATTCTTCAGCATTCCGTACGGCAATATTGCTGTTATTGAAATCCATGGATTCATTTCATCATCAGGAGCCACGCTGCTCGGCGAGCCCGCTATTAAGGCGCAGGACGTGATTGAATTAATAACGCTTGCTAATGCCAACCCAATTATTGAAGGCTTAATCCTCGATATTAACTCGCCTGGAGGCAGTGCCGTGCCATCTGCTCTAATCATGGAAGCAGTGTTGAATTTCTCAAAACCAGTGGTTGCTTACATTCGTGACTCAGGCACGAGCGGCGCTTACCTCATTGCAAGTGCTGCTAACAAAATAGTTGCTCATAATTATTCAGTAATTGGTGCCATTGGAATAGCCTTAAACCCTTACCTTGAATTCTCAGGGTTAATGGAAGATTACAACGTGACTTACATTAATCTCTCATACCCTGAACATAAGGACGTGGGAGCTCCTTACAGGGAGATGAGTGAATTAGAATATAACTGGTCAATTAATAAGTTAATAAGACTTTATGACTCATTCCTGTCCAGCGCTTCTGAGAACCGCAACATGACTATTGAAGAATTAAGACCTTACGCTAACGGCTCTTACTATATCGGTGTTGAAGGATTAGAGTACGGTTTAATTGACGCGATAGGGTCATTTAATGACGCTAAAGACTTGCTCATCAGTATTGCAGACATAAAATACCCTCAACTCGTGACACTAAAAAAGGAGGTATCATACATTAATTTACTAAGCAGTTACTTAAGCACTCAAAGCCCGCTGCAAAGCGTTGAAAGAATAATAGTTATGACTTAGGAAATTATTTAACTAAAAAAGGAATGTTATACGAAAAATGATTAATACATTTTTAGTTATTACACCATCAGGCATTCCACTATCAATAATTAATTATGAATTCAAAGGTAATAAAATAAAGCTATATGAAGGAAAAACAAGGTTTAAAGCAAATTTGATATCGCCTCTTTTAGCGTCTATAGCAAGTATTTCAGATAAAATATCTCTTGACATTAAAGCTATTATTATCAGTAAAGATAAAAGCAAGAAAGTACTTCAAATGTTTAAGTCTGAACGATATTTCTTTGTTAATTTTAGCGAAAAAATCATTAACTTTGAAGAACATAAAAAAAGGATATTCAATGATATATGGGAAAACATAAAGGATGAGTGGACATTTGATACTGAAGGAAGGGGCCAGGTAAGCCACCCAATGGTTCTTAGTTGTCATAATAAAACTAAAGCATATTTAAAGGATAGAAAGATAGAAACAACAGATGAATTTAAGTCAAAAATGCATGAAAAAGTCCTTGAAGATTTACATAAAAGATTAATGAAAAAAGAAGGAATTAAGGATGTCTTTAAAAAAGAAGATGTTGAATCATTAATTGACGTTATCCTAAGCAATTTTTGTAAAATATTTGTTAGTAAGAACCCTCTTAAAAAGTATAAAGATAAAAATATAATAGTTCCTGATAATTTTCTTGAACTGTTTAAGGAATCTCTTATGAAAGCCTTAGGAATTAGTACTAAAAAAAGTAATTGGGTTGGATTAAAAGGATTAATTGGTGCCATTAAAAATTTCAGTGAAGAACTTGACTATCCTGAAGGTTCAAAAATGTATATGTTATTTGAAAATGATAAAGGATTAATTACTGGTACTTAAAGCTCTTCATACTTCTATAATCAGCATTTATAAACTTCATCATTATATTTATAAACAATGATTAAGGATAAAATCAAATCCTTGAAAGAGAAATACGATAAAGTAAAGAAGTCCAAAAAGGAACTCTCATTAAAGGAGATGAAGGAATTAGTAAAATTCAAGAATGAAATGAGGAATACTATTCAATTACTAAATGACATTGTATTTGCCATTAATGAAACAGAAGAATTCGGCAGGACTTTCAGCACTGCAAGAGCAAGAATTAAGAATGAAATAAAGAACTTAGAAGTACTATTACAAACGCTAAACCCTTTTCTCACGCCTCTTAGGCCTTAACTGATGGCTACCGCACTTGCGGCACTTAACCTCGCCTGACTTTACTTTAAGAGGATTAACCCTAATCTTATGCTTACACTTGCGGCAAACAAACATGTTCTTAAATAACCGCGCCTGAGCTTCAGGGAACTTAGCCATAAAGAAATGAAAACATGAGAAGTTTATTTAAAGTTTTCCATACTCATTAAGAAATAAGATGTATGACTTTAGCATTGGATTTAAAACTGAAAAATTAAAGGACTATGGATTCAAAGGCGCCTGCGTAGTGAAAGAATTCAGGAACAAGCAGGATTACGATGCTTGCAGATTAGAATTAAATGATGAATATCTGCTCGGAGTCAGGATTAATGAATTAAGGCAGGCACGTGAATTCAAGAATGCTGATTACATAACAATTAATAATCCAAGCGAGAAAGTGTTCAGAAGGATATTAGATAATAGTCTTGCGGACTCAGTTTCAGGGCTTGAATTAATCAAAGGGTTTGACAGGCTTCATTACAGGAAGACATTACTGAATCAAGTGACTGCCAAGCTCATGAGCAAACACAGAATTAGCATGGTGCTTGAATTCAATAATTTGAAGAAAGCCGGCGGGTTATGGCGCGCAGTAATCTGGGGAAGAATGCTTCAAAACACTTGGATTTGTATTAAGAAGAAAGTGCCAATAATAATTGCAAGCGGCGCGCGAAAAGAAAATGAACTGATTCACAGTGAAGTACTGCTCGCTTTCGGGCAGTTATTGAGAATGAATAAAGGGCAGGCAAAAAAAACACTCACTTATGTTCAGGAAAAAATTAAGAATAGGAGGCAGTTATAAATCATCATGATAGAACCAGTGCTTAGGGAGAAAAAAAGGTACATTATATTCAAGATAGAGGGCAGAGTTGATTATGAAACCATGAAGGAAAAGATTTTTAAAGAGACCTTTACTTTCTTAGGACAAAAGGGGGCAGGAGAAGCAGGAATAATATTCTTACCTGAACTATGGAATGGCAGGAGAGGAATAATAAGAGTAAAACATAAAATGGTTAATGAATTAAAAGTTGTATTAGGATTAATAAAGGATTACAATGTTAAGCCAATAAATACTACTGGCACCCTTAAGAAAGCAAAAAGGTTAATGGAGAAATAAAATAATATGCCAGCAATACCAACAGACATGTTAGGATATGACAGGGCAATAACTGTTTTCTCGCCGGACGGCAGGTTACTGCAAGTAGAGTACGCGCGTAAAACAGTTAATAAAGGAGCAACAGTTATTGGGCTGGTTGGAAAGAACGCGGTGGTATTCATAGCAAAGAAAAGGATACCTGATAAATTAATTGTCATAAAAAGCATTGTAAAAATATTCCAAATAGACATGCACATAAGTGCTGCAGCATCAGGATTAATAAGCGATGCCAGAGTCCTCATTAGGCGGGCGCAGGAGGAAGCTAAGAGATATCAATTAACTTATGACGAACCAATTAATGTCCAAACGCTTGTAAAAGAACTATGCGATTACAAGCAATTCTACACGCAATATGGAGGTATAAGGCCTTTCGGAGTCTCGCTCTTAATTGGCGGGGTTGATGATTCAGGACCAAGATTATTCGTCACTGAACCAGCAGGCACTTTCTTTGAGTACAAAGCAATAGCTATTGGTGAAGGAAGCGTAATAGTAAATAAATTTCTTGAAAAAGAGTATAAGGACGGACTGTCAAAAAATGAATTAATAATTCTAGGAGTCAAGGCGTTAAAGAAGTTCTTAGGAGTAAAGTATGATGAAAGAAAAGTTGAAGTAGTAGCTATAGACAGTAAATTCAAGAAATTAAGCAATGAACAAGTAAGTAAGATGATGAAAGGCAAAAAAACTTAAATGGGTACTCAAGGAATAGTGATTAAGGAAAAACAAAAAAGTGAAGAATCAACCGTTGCCAGACTAAGAAGGGAAGGTAAGGTTTTTGAAATACTCGTTGACTGCAAGGAAGCAATGAAGGTTAGGGAAGGAAGTGGAAACATTGAAGAAGCATTAATGGTGCGTGAAGTATTCAAGGATGCTGGAAAAGGAGAAAAGCATGGTGAATTAATTAAGTACTTCGGAACTGATGACGTGGCAAGCATTGCAAGTAAAATAATAAGTGAAGGGGAAATACAGTTAACCCAATCTTACAGGAATGAATTAATTGAACAGAAGAAAAAACAAGTTATTAACGAAATAGTGAGTAAGGCAATTGACCCTAAAACTAAAACTCCAATACCTCCTAAAAGGATTGAGTTAGGCATGGAACAGGTAGGAGTAAAGATTGATTATTTAAGAAGTGTTGAAGACCAAGTAAAGGAAGTAATTGAAAAATTAAAAGCAATAATACCTATAAGTATTGAGGAGTTAATGATAAAGATTACGGTAAGCCCTCAATATACTGGTAAGATTTATGGCATATTAAAGAGGTACGGCCAAGTCTTAAGCCAAAACTACTTAAGTAACGGCAGTTCTGAAATCACTGTAAAAGTTGCTGGAGGATTAAAAAATGAATTAGTGAGTGAAGTTAAATCAGTCACTCACGGAAATATAATAATAAAGGAGGAATGATAATATGAATAAAGGAATTATTACTGAATCGCGAAGCGTTGTTGTTCCAGGTGAAACAATTGCAATAGGAATGAACTATTTGCCTGGAGATGGCACTTACCGGGAGGGAGAGGAAATAAGAGCATCACTCTTAGGATTAGTTGACATTAGGGAGAACTTGCTTAAAATAATCCCATTAAAAGGTGCTTACATACCTAAAAGGGATGACAACGTGATTGGGCGGATAAAAGATGTTGGTTACAGTGCATGGGAAGTTGATATTAACGCGCCAGTATCTGCTAACTTATTAGTGCAGGATGCTACAATAGCATATGTTAACATTAACAGGACTGACATAAGAAGGTTCTTTGACATTGATGATTACATTTATGCAAAAGTCGTGAAAGTAAGTAAGTCAATGTACATACAATTAAGCACCAAGGATAGGGATTACAAGAAATTAAATATTGGTTTAATATTTAAGATTAAACCAGTAAAAGTGCCGAGAGTTATTGGCAAAAAAGGAAGCATGATTAACATGCTGATAGATGAAACAGGCACTGAATTAATAATTGGCCAGAACGGCGTGGTATGGATTAAAGGGAATAAAAGGAAGGATGAATTAATCACTATGAAGGCAGTAAAGTACATTGAAGAACATGCTCATGAAAGAGGCTTAACTGACAAAGTAAAAGAACTAATAAAGGGGTGGAAGAAAGATGAATCAAAGTAAGAAAGCGGTTAAAAGACCTGACGGCAGGAAGGTTGATGAAATAAGAAAGGTTTCCTGTAAAGCAGGCGTTGTTAAGAATGCTGATGGTAGCGCTGAATTCATAATAGGCAATACTACAGCAATTGCAGCTGTTTACGGGCCAAGAGAATTATACCCTAAATTCAAGCAGGATCCGAGCAGGGCATTACTTAGGTGCAAATATAATTTAATGAGTTTCAGCGTTAGTGACAGGAAGAGACCTGCACCGAGCAGAAGGGACATTGAACTGGGACTCGTGATTAAAAACGCGTTAAGCCAGCTCATATTCCTTGAGAAGTATCCTAAACTGGCTATTGACGTATTTATTGAAATATCTCAAGCTGATGCTGGAACAAGGTGTGCTGGAATCTGCGCTGCAAGCCTTGCACTTGCTGATGCAGGAATACAAATGAGGGAGTTAGCTGGAAGCATTGCAGCAGGCGCGTTAGGGGATTTAGTAGTGCTTGACTTAACAAAGGAAGAAGAAGATTATCCTGAAGGAGCTACTGACCTCCCAATAACTTACCTGCCGAAGCAGGGCTTAATTACTAGCCTGCAATTAGATGGTGACATTAGTTTTGCAGGCTTTAAGAAAGCATTAAAAATGGGAATTAATAAGTGCAAGGAATTAGTGAAACTGCAGGAGGAAGCATTGAAAATTAATTATTTAAAAGGTGATAAAAAATGAAGAAGTACATAATTGAATTAGCAAAGGATAATTTAAGAATTGACGGCAGAGGATTCATGGAGTTGCGCAAGCCGATAAGCGTTGAAACAGGCGTTGCTAAGAAGGCAGAGGGTTCAGCCTTAGTAACTATTGGCGACACTAAAGTACTGGTTGGAGTCAAGTTAGGAGTTGGAACACCATTCCCTGACACGCCTAACAAAGGCGCGTTAATAGTTAATATGGAAGCAACCAGGTTATCACACCCTGACTTTGATTCAGGTCCGCCGCCGCCAAAAATAATAGAGATGGCTAGAATAATTGATAGGGGCATCAGGGAGACTAAGATGATTGATTTAGAGAAGTTATGCATTAAAGAAGGTGAAAGTGTGTGGATGGTATTCATTGATATATACCCATTAAATCATGCAGGCAACTTAATTGATGCAGGAGCCCTTGGAGCGCTTGCAGCATTAAAGACTGCAAGGATGCCCAAACTTGGCGATGATGGCAGGCCCACCGAGGAGTTGAGCAGCAAGAAATTGCTGATTACCAAGGAGGTGTTAACCTTAACTTTTATAAAGATTAATGACACAATAGTGGTTGACCCATGCATTGAGGAAGAGGAAGTAATGGATGCAAGGATTACAGTATCAACTAGTGGAGCGGACAGGATTAATGCATTGCAGAAAAGTGGCAAAGGAGGGTTTACTGAGGATGAAGTTATTAAAATAATAGAAAATTCTTTTAAGATAAGGGGAATGCTTAAAAAAGCGTTAAGTGATGTTAAGTGAAGTACACTAAGTATGAGGTTGCAAGAATTATTGGCGCAAGAGCGCTAATGATTAGCATGGGTGCGCCAATACTAGTAAAGATTAGTAAAGACTTAATTGACCCTATTGAGATTGCAATTAAGGAATTAGAGAGTAATAAGATTCCAATAACTGTTGAGCGTCCTGATGAGAGGATTGATTAAATGAGTGAAACCATGGTGCCCTTAGAGGCTTATTTAACTGCCGGCATTCACATAGGGACTAAGCATAAAACCAATTTCATGTCAAAATACATTTATAAAGTCAGGCCTGACGGTTTATGCATTCTTAATGTCTCACAGATTAATGAGCGGTTAAAGATTCTTGCTGACTTCATTAATAAGTTGGGACCTGATGAATTACTAATCGTGTGCAGACGCGAGAATGGAAGGAAGGCTGTTAAAATGTTTAATAAAGCTACAGGCATTAAAGTCATGACTGGCAGGTACTTGCCAGGCACATTGACTAATCCTAATTTTGATAATTACGTTGAGCCAAAAGTGATATTAATCACTGACGTGTGGTATGATAAACAGGCTTTAAAGGATGCTCTTAACTCAAACATCATGATAATAGCCTTATGCGACTCTAATAATAACACTAATAACATTGACTTAGTCATTCCATGCAATAATAAAGGCAGGAAGAGTTTAGGATTAATTTACTTCATTCTCGCAAGGGAATACTGCAAAGCGCATAAAATCAAATTCCTTTACGAGTTAGAGCAGTTTTCATGAAAAACGTGCTTTAAGTGGAGAGCCAGTTTTAACTGTTATTGAAACACTTCCTTTAGGATGTTTTTCTCCGGTATAATCATCATTTTTAAGGATTTCATCTAACATGTAGTACTTAAACCAGGCCCTTTCATCACTATTATAACTTATTCTTGTTATTTTTTCAGGTTTATAACGCTTATAACTACTACTCCATCTCAACTCGCGAACCATGTTAAAATTAGATAAGGTCACTTTATTCTCATTTGAATTATAAGTCGCGTATAAATCAATTAATGATTTTAATTCATGCAAATCAAAGTTTGACTTAAATGATGATAACTTTGCTTTTCCATGATAATAATGTCTTTTAACAGCATAAACTTCTGCTGCATACTTCTCTTCCAATTTTCCTGTAATTCTCTTATCCATTTTAATAAGGTAGTCCACTAATTCCTCACCATACTCAGAATCATAATCCCTTGTAATAATGAATCTTGGATTCTCTATCGATGAACTGTCAATAACTTTGCCAAGATTAGAGTCCTTTATCTGAGAATCACTAATAATGTAATCCCATTTAAGATAATCAATTGGTTTTAGAGCCACGTAATTAATTTCTGCAAATACCTTAGTATTATCATGATTAAAATCCCTCTTGACTTTATTACTCTCAATTAAGTATCTCTTATGCTTAAATGAACCTAATATGCCTTTGCTCAAATTTTCTTCAACTTTATTTAAAGCACTTTCGACAAGGTCTAAAAAAGTTTGAGGAGGCATTGTTTTATTATGAACATCCCACTTCATTACTATCTTTTCATAAATAGTAACTTATAAATATTTAGATTATTGAAAAACTTAAATTCTTATAAAAGAAATATTTAATAAATTATTACTTTATAAGAATCATTTAATGGCTTTATACGCTCGCGAGGCAATAGGTGCAGGAACATTCTATCCTGAGGACAAAGAAGAATTGCTCAGAACAATTAATGATTGTTATGATAAAGGTGTTAAGAAGACTCCTTACAAGAAACGCGACAAGGAATACTTGAAGGGATTAATCTGTCCGCACGCTGGTTACGTTTACTCAGGAATGACTGCTGCTTACTCTTACTATGAGTTATCAAAGCATGAGCCAAGAACATTCGTGATAATAGGGCCCAATCATACTGGAATAAGTATTGAGTCAATTAGCGTGATGCATAACGCCAAGTGGAAGACTCCACTAGGGGACGTACTTATTGACAGGGATGTTGCTGAAGTCCTGCTTAACTCATTAAAGAAAAATCCTGACCACTTAGCTCACATGAATGAGCACTCAATAGAGGTTCAATTACCATTCCTTCAAGCATTATATGGCAGTGAATTCAAAATAGTTCCAATAATGATTAGTAATGCATCACTTGATGAATTAAAATTGCTTGGCAGGGAGTTAAGCAAGCTTAATGCCACAATTATTGCAAGCAGCGACTTCACTCATCACGGCTCGTTTTACGGTTACGAACCCTTCCGCAACGTGAAAGTTGAAATGTATGACCATGACATGAAGGCAATAAATTTAATTCAGAAATTAAAAGTTAATGAGTTCCACGCCTTAGGGGAGAAATCAACGATTTGCGGTTACAAACCAATCACTGCATTAATGCAGGCCATGCATAATTTAAGAGGCAGACCTAAATTCCTTAATTACTCCACAAGCTCTGACGTTACGAGAGACTACTCTAACGTGGTTTCTTACGCTGGCCTGGTGTTTAAATAAATAATAAAAAAATAAGGAATTATATCATATTCTTTTGAATTCATAAAAAACCTTACTTCAAAAATAATTTATAAAGTTTTAATTTCTATAAAAAATATTAATAAATAATTTCTTCTAACACTTTCTTAGACAATTTATCGTCCCCAACATTGTTCTTTATAATATCCACACAGCCCTCTTTTAGCCTTAATTCTAATTTTCTCTCCAATGCTTCATACATTTGGCGTTGATTCCGTAAGCCACCTGTAACCATAAATGTTATTTCATCCATAGGAAGTTTCTCTTTAAACTTGCATACTACTGCATCCTCACGATATGAGTTTACACTAATAAAATATTTTGCGGATTTTCCACTTTCAATAATGTAGTCGCGTCTATTATAATCAAGTAAAGATAATTCCATAATCCCAACAGGGTACCTTATTCTAAGAGAGTCTACAGGGGTTAATTCCTTCCAATCAAAACGTACACCGTTACGCTCAAAGTTCACTCTTGCCTTACCATACTCAATTAAGTATTTCTTATATCCTTCAGGGATTGCTTCATCAACAATGTCTAAGAAGTCTTGATCACTAATTGTCTTGTTAATCTTAACTTCAGTTGATTTTGTGCCCATAAATATCTTCATTTAAGAAGTAATTTATAAGTATTTATTGTCTAAGGAATATATAATGATAATTAAGAACGTGACGAGCAGGAAGATACTTGCACGTAATGCCTGGGAAAGCAGGTTTCTTGGCTTAATGTTCAAGAAATTAAGAAAAGGCGAGGCATGCGTTTTGAAGAACCCTTATAATGACAGGTTAGGAGCAGGGATTCACATGTTCTTCGTGCCTCAGGAATTAGACGTGTTATGGCTTGACGAGAAAGGAGTGGTTGTGGATAAAAAGCACTGCAAGCGCTGGAGGCTTTACTTCCCAGAGAAAAGCGCCAGTTACGTTGTTGAATTACTAGACGCGGGTAATACAAAGATTAATGATGAAATAAGAATGCACTAGAATTAATACTTTTTAAGAATCTCTTTAATCTCTCTTGCAGTGGCTGAATTCTGAGGTCCCAGGTGATGAATTGTTTTATGAGCTGATGCTAATCCATTAAGGCATGCAGTCCTTAAATCACAACTCTTAAGCCATGCATTAATGAAAGCACTGTTAAAAGAGTCGCCAGCACCAGTAGTGTCAATAGGTTGCTGTGGGAATGCTTTAAGACTAATCTCCTGCTCACCGTCAGCAGCATAACAACCCTTCCACCCTCGCTTAACAATGACTAGCTTACAGCCAGCATCAAGAATCATTACAGCAGCCTTCCTGTAATTACAACCACATATACTCTCAATCTCTAACTCGTTAGGTATGAATACATTAATATGCTTAAAGAATGGTCTTATTTTTCCAAAATTAATCACTGACAGACTGCTGCCAGGGTCAACGCTTGCTGACTTAAAATACCTTAAATACCTTAATAATTTAAATGGAGGCGTTGCTAAGTGCAAGTGACTCGTTTTATCAGCATAAGGTTTTAAGTCAGCACTTTTTAAGAATTCATTAGCCCCTTTGTAATGAATCATCCTCTTAAAACGCTTCTTAGTGAAAACTAAAACAATGCCTGTATGCTTGTTAACCCTTTTAATAAAGGCTTTAACGCCCCAGCACTTGAAATTATTAATTATTAAATCACTAAAGGCATCCCTGCCAGTGAATCCGAGGAATCCAGTTTTTAATCCAAGCTTTGCGCAGGCAATAGCGAAATTAGATGCTGAACCTCCAGGAAGCACTAATGGAATAATATTCTTATCAGGGATTCCCTTACTATTAATTAAGAAATCCATATTAGCATTCCCAACGCTTAACACGTCAAGCATGAATTAAAGTAAGAATTAAATTGTTAAAAAGATTATGCATAAAACAGAGCATGCAAGCCCTGCAATCACGCGCTTAGTAATCTTTTCTTTTAAGAAAATGAATGCAAGCAAAGCAGGAAGCAATGTTACTCCAACATTATGTAATGGCACAACCCTTGAAGTGCTTGTCAAAGAAATAGATAAGTAATAAAATGATAATCCTGTTGAAACAAGTAATCCTGATAAAAAGATTTTAATCAGGTTAATCCTGTTTACGCTAAAACTAATTTTTCTGATTAGTAAGTAAATGAATATGGTTATTAAACTACCAATATACTGGTAAGACAGTAAGACTAGCGGGAACACGTTAAAGGATAATAATTTAATAAAGAATAGTAATCCTCCTATAATAATCATTGCAACAATTGTATAATAAATCCAGTTCATTCACGCTCACCGCCAAGCAAGTAAATGCCTAACATTCCAAAGACTAAGCCAAGGATTAATTGAATCGTTAAAGGTTCTATTAATATTATCAACCCTAAAACTGCTGTGACAATCATTTTAAGATTAAACACAGGGGAAACCTTTGATAAAGGACCATTGCTTAATGCAACATAATAAAGTGCTATGGCTGTTACATAAATAACTCCTAATAGTATTAACGGGTAGTTATTAATAGTGATTAATGCTCCACTACTAAAATATGAATAAATAATGACTAATGGAACTGCGATTAGGCACTGATAAAAAAGTATTATTAACTGATTAACATTCTTCATTAACTTCTTAACGATTAAAGAACTAAAACTCATAAGGACTACTGCAATTAATACATAAACAAGCCATGGCATTAATATTCAAGAAGGTTTTTAATTAATAAAAGATTAACTAAATTCATGGACTGCTTAAAGGCGATTAATACCCGAAGGAGCATAAGGAAGTACAAGAAGAAGAGAATTCCTAAACACTTGATTAAGAAATTAATAACAGGTGCTCGTAATGCGCCATCAGCATTTAATGACCAGCCATGGGTATTCATAACAATCACGAAACAGGAAACAAAGGACAGGATAACAGCGCAGAAGAGCCAAAAGAGCCGGTTCATAAAGGACGCGCCACTACTAATCGCCTGCTGTTATGATGAAACGAAGTCGCGCACTAAAGCACATAACTTAGAGAATGTTGCAATTGCTGCAGAGAATATACTAATAACTGCTAACGCCTTAGGACTCGGTGCTTGTTACATCGGCGCCTTTGACCCTGACTACCCTGAAATTGAGAAAACAATCAATAAAGTATTAAGACTCCCAAGGCATGTTCACATTGTTTGCTTGATTTCAATTGGTTACTCTGACGAGAAGCCTGGCAAAAAGAAGATGAGATCATTCAATGAGATTTTGAAGAGCGAGACTTATTACTAATTAATTCATCAATGAACTCATCAATTGTTAATACATCCCTCTTAAATCCTTTAATGCTCTGCGCTAACCTCGCTATTGGAGGCGGCTTAAGGTAAGTCTTATTTAATAATGCGTTTTTTACAAAAACTTTTTTAGGAGTTCCCTGGAAGAGAATTCTTGAATCATACATCACGATTACTCTTGAAGCTACACGTGAAACTAAATCCATGTTATGGGATATCACAATAATCGTGTGATTCCTGCTTAACTCATTAATTAATGACTCTACCTTCTTTACTCCATGATGGTCCTGTCCAGTGGTTGGTTCGTCAAGAATTATTACTTCAGGCTTCATTGCAATAATAGATGATATTGCAATTAATTTCTTCTCATTGAGATTCAAGTCAAGAGGATGCTTCCTTCTTAAATCCCATAAACCAACAATTTCCAGAGCTTCCTTAACACTTCTTTTTAACTCACTTCCCTTTAATCCTAAATTCTTAGGACCAAATTCAATTTCTTTATAGACCTTACTCATGAATATCTGGTCATCAGGGTCCTGGAATACGTAACCAACAGTTCTTGATAATTGAGCGGTTGTAAATTTCTTAGTATTATTATTATTTACTAATACATTGCCTCTTGATGGCTTAAGCAGTCCATTAAAGTGTTTTACAAGCGTTGTCTTGCCACTGCCATTCTGACCAATTACTGCCAATACTTCACCCTTGTTAATTTCTAAATTAATTTCTCTAAGAGCAGTGACTCCTGCAGGATAAGTGAATGTTAAATCCTTAATTTTAATTACTGGCTCACTCATCCGCGCTTCACCTTACTAATCATTTCTTTAGCATCATTTAAAGTCATGCAAAGCGCTCCCTTGTACAACTTCCGATTAATTAACTCATTGGATAATTGAGTGAAATCTGATGAAATAATCCTGTTCTTCTTTAATAAATTAATATCAGTTAATACTTCTCTCGTCTTTCCAACCTTCCTTATTTCATTATCATTCAGTATTGCAACCCTGTCAGCGAATTCAGCAAGGTAATCAATCTTTTGAGTGTTAAGTATGATTGTAATACCTTTCCTAGCTAGTTTCTTAATTAAGTTAAAAACAAGAGTAGTGCCTAACGGGTCTAATTGTGCTGTTGGCTCATCAAGAACTAATATTTCAGGCTGCATTATTAAAACGCTTGCAATCGCTACTTTCTGCTGCTGACCGCCAGATAATTCAAAAGGGTTTCTATACTTAAATGATTCCAGGCCAATTAACTTAATCATTTTTTTAACTCTCTTAATCATTTCTTTCCTAGGAGTCCCTAAATTCTCTAAACCAAATGATAATTCTTCCTCTACATTCATTCCAGCACCTGTCAATTGAGTGTCAGGTGACTGCATTATTAATCCAACCCGGGTTGATAAATCAGACATGCTTGACTTCTCAGTATTTAATCCATCAACTATTAGTTCACCGTCAATGTTGCCAGGATATAAGTGAGGCACTAAACCCATTATTGCAGAGCAAAAGGTTGTCCTGCCTGAACCAACGCCTCCAATTATCCCAAAGAATTCTCCTTTATTAATTGATAAATTAATATTTCTTAATACCTTACTCCTGTACCCTGAGTAATTCCAGGAGAAATTCTTGAACTCTACAATAGCCATGACGTAACTCCAAAAATTATTAAACAAATTATTGTTAAAACCATGATAACCTTATCCTTTTTCATGATAATGGTTTCCCTGTAACTGGTTTTCTCACACTTAGCTGAGAACGCCCTTGCCTCTAATGCTGTTGCCCTCTCTATTGCATTCTGAACTGAGCCCATGAATAATGGTCCAAGCAGTGGGGTATAAGCCCTTAATCTTTTCACGATGCTGCCTTTAGTTTCCAACCCCCTGCTCTTCTGTGCTTCAATGATTGTTGCCATTTGAGACTGCACTCTTGGTATTATCTGAAGCGTGGCTAATACAATGTAACCAAATATGTAAGGCAGTCTTAACTTCCTTAATGCGGAAACCAAGTCTCCCGGATGAGTTGTCAGGACAAATAAGTAACCGTAAACAAGCATTACTAAAAGCCTTGATGAAATCATTGAAGCATAAATCAAGCCTTCAGTCCAGATTGCAAAACCATAAGGGAGTTGTATTAAAACTGTTTCACGGAAAGGATAAAATAATCCCTGAATAACAAATAATATCACGAATATTATGAACAAGTACTTTATTGGCATGAAAACTTGCTTTGTTAATTTAGAATAATAAGCAAACGGGATGATGAAAATAAAAATGATTAAGTTATGAATAAAACTCTTAGTTATAAAAATTAATATAATAACACTGATAGTAATTACTAACTTGGTTACTGGATTAAGTTTATGGAAAAATGAATCCTTATCAATGTATGAAATAAGCAAAGCTCTAGGCATGTTAAATAAATAAAAAGGAAAAGAAGGTTATATTAATTACTATTTTATGCATTCACCTTACTTTCTTCGTGTACTTGAACATTCTTGCATACTTTTCTGGCAGCCTCTTTACTGCAGCCCAAGGTATATACGTTGATATTATTCCTTTGTCCAATATCTCTATCAAGAATCTTGAAGCAAATATTGCTGTCCAGAAATTCTGTCCTGTCGCTAGGAAGAACGCGAAGACCAAGTCAATTCCCTGTCCTGAAACTCCTCCTCTCACTGTGACGACTATTGGAGCACTAATCAATGCTGCCGTCGCCGCTAAGGCAATACCGCATAAAGGCACTTTCCACCACTTCTTCCACCACCCTTTCCAGGCGAAGAATCCTGCTAGAAAACCAATTCCTAACTGCACTAGTCCGAAGAAAACACTTGTTGCCCTTCCATAAGCAATTGCTGTTACCACGTTAGTGAAGAACCCGCCAACTCCTGCAACCCATGGACCGCAAAGCATTGCAGTGAATATTGTTCCAATAGTGTCAAGCCATACAGGCAATCCAAGCGCTTCGTGTATTAATCTTCCTGCCTGATTAATACCTATAGCTATTGGTATCATCACTATCGCTATCGTTGTGAATTCTGCCTTAATCCTAGTAATCCAATCTTGTTTAGCCATTATTTACACCTCCTTTAAGTTTTTTAATAGCATGAAGAGTTACCATGACTGCATTCTCCTCCCCCCTCACCCTTTCCTTTTCTTGTTTTAATATATCTTTAGGAGTTTGTTTTCTAATAATATTTAATCCAGCGTAGAAAATTAATCCAGCGCGCACACCTCTTAATTGTGACAGCGTGAAAAGCATTGATGACTCCATCTCGCTTCCAATAATATTCATTTCAGACCATTCAAGCATTTTCTCTCTATGACTCTTAGCGTAAAAAGAATCGCAACACATTGTTAATCCATAATAAAATTTCATACCCAACTCTTTAGCACTATTAATTAAAGCATGAAGAACATCATAATCAGGCGCTGCCGCGAATCCTGCAGGAACATAAGCAAGCGTGCTTTTCTCCTCCTTACACACTCCAGTACTAATGACTAAGTCACCTGTATTAATCTCCTTCCTTAAAACGCCACCACTGCCAACCCTTATTATTATTTTTGCACCGCAATTAATTAACTCTTCAATCGCAATTGCAGCGCTTGGACCTCCAATGCCAGTGTTACATACAGTTATTGGAATGCCTTCATATACTCCATTATAAACAATGTATCCTCTGTTCTCACTGGCTTTTCGCGCATTCTTTAAGTGATTAATAATAACTTGAATCCTGCCCGGATGACCAACAATTATACAGTATTCACTAATATCCCCTTTCTTTATTCTTAAGTGCGGTTGCATCATTACTAATTAATTTAAAGACTTACTAAGAATTTAAGGCTTATCTTTTAAAGAAAAGATTATAAAAACTGCATTTTTATTCCTTAAATTATATGTTTGCACTTATTGAATTAATTGAAATTTTAATCACTATCGGTGCAGTGAGTTTCATAATAATGCCCTATGTCAAGACTAAGGGTAGGGAGTTAAGGCCTGTAATCATTATTGCCACCCTCTCAATAGTCTTCCATGAATTAGCTCATAAGTTTGTTGCAATGGGTTTCGGATTCATCGCTGTTTACCATGCTAACATATGGGGCTTAACTATTGGCGTCATGCTCAGGCTCTTAGGACTCCCTTTATTCTTCATCCCTGCTTACGTGAGCATTACTGGAGGCACTAATGTTTTAGGATTCACCTTAACAGCTCTTGCAGGACCATTAACTAATTTAAGCATTTACTTAATCTCCTTCATCATGCTGCGCTACTACTCTGACAGGGATTTTGTTTACAATAATGCTCAATCAATTTATGCTTTAATGAATATTAATAAATGGTTAACGATTTTTAATTTACTGCCAATACCAGGGACTGACGGCTTTCACGTAATAAATAGTTTGCGATTAATATGATGCAAGTAACTCATGCGGTTGTTGGATTAGTGCTTGGAGAAATATTATTACTCAGCACTCCATTAGTTGTTCTTGGCGCAGTGCTGCCTGACATTGACTTCTTAATAGGATTAACTCACAGGGGGCTTACTCACTCGCTTTTATTCCTAGTGCTTGCCAGCCTGCTTGTTTACAAGTTGCGTGATAAAAGAGCTGCCTTCTCATTATTCATTGGGCTTACCTCTCACTTATTCCTTGACGCAGTAACTACCATGGGTATTCAGGCTTTATGGTCTCTTAACACATTCTTTAGTTTTAATTTAACAAGCACTAACTACGTACCTGTTAACATCTTCATTATTGCATTGCTCGCAGTTGTTTATTATAATAAGGAGTCAATAATTGATTACTTAACAAGGGTTCGTAGGGGCGTTGCTTTAAAAGGTTCAATGGCATTCACTATTGGCTGGTCACTATTATTAATTGCAAGTCCAGTAATTATTTGCAGGGGTTCTGATTCAAGTATTAATTCATTAATTAACAATAAAGTATTGAATGGCATGGGAGTAAGGCTTAACGGCACTATTTGTTCAAGCATTAATCCTTACTACTCTAAAGCAGGTAATGAATACCAAGTCTTCTACATCTGTGATAATAATGAAAGCATTAAAATCTTTAAGGGTTCATGGGTTTTGGATAATGAATTAAGACAGGGTGATGTAATCTATTTATGCGGGACTTACACAACTGATTACGGCGAACCAGAAGTTAGTTACATTGATTATGTTAGTTTAATTGCTGACTAAGACCTTCTTAGAATCCTGTAACTTTTCAAAAATGATTTAAGTTAGGATGCCTTAATTTATTAATTAATGAAGAAGAAAAATAAGTACTTCTCGCAGAAGGAGATTCGTGACTTACTTATTAGTGTCTTCATCCTCGGCTTCGTGTTTTCTTTCTACATGGAAGTATTTATTGCTGATTACGTAACTTCATTCATTATTAACTGGCTTACTGCTTCATTACTCGTTGGGATTGCCTTTGTGGGTCATGAATTAGCTCATAAGTTTGTTGCAATTCATTATGATTTAAAAGCTGAATACGTGTTATGGCCTCAGGGCGTGTTACTAAGCCTTGCAGTTTTCTTCTTTACTGGAGGCAGGTTCATCTTCGCTGCTCTCGGGTTCGTGAGCATCAGTACTTTTTACCCTGTGCGGCTTGGTTACAAGTTCGTTTCCTTAACTCTTAAGGAAGCAGGGATTATTAGTGCTGCAGGACCTGCAATTAACTTAATTATTGCATTAATCAGTGCAATGATTGCTCCATTCCTGCCTATTGCATGGTTATCCGTGAATCTTAACTTAATCCTTGCAATTTTTAACTTAATTCCTTTCCCTCCTCTTGATGGCAGTAAAGTTTTTATTTGGTCCAGAATTGCGTGGTCAACCTTGATTGGTGTTTCCTGCGTATTACTCTTCTTACTGCCCACTGTTAGCTGGGTTATTGCAGTAATGATTTCATTAATAGTTCTCGTTGCCTTAGTTCTTTATGCTTACTATCTTAATTTATGACTACTTCAGTATATTAATCCTATAACCAATAGATTTATATTATTGTCTGGTTTCTTAAAAATTCATGGTTAAGGAGGAGCGGTTTCCTTCACGGAAAATTATAGGTAAGACTATTGTAAGCAAGACTGGTAAGACTTTTGGCAAGGTTGATGACATTATTTTCGAAACCAGGACTGGTGAGTTAATTTATATAATCCTTAATAACCCTACCACTTACTCTTCTACTTTTGACTTGGAGAAGAATAGGCGTGGCGCGGTTCAAATTCCTTTCAGCGCAGTTGTTGCTGTAGGCGACTTCGTCGTAATTGCAGAAGAAGACCTTGCTTAAATTAGGATTATCCTTCGTATGCTTCAACATCATTGTTTATTACTTCATTGAAGTTGATGCAGTCATTGCATAATTCCCTTTCAGAATCCCCGCACACAGGGCAGTAATTAGTTTCACAGTTCTGGCAGGAATTAACCTCGCCAGCCTTGTTATTGCATAACTCGCACTTCATCATTGTTACAATTTCACAAGAGAAACAATCACTTATATATAAAGATTTCTAAAAAAAAAGGACTATCAATACATTTATTAATTAATAAATTACTAAATAATAATTAGGTGATTATGGAATGCCCTTATTGAAGTACCCTGTTAAAATCTGCGTCATTACAATGGCAGATGCAAAGGATATTAAACATTTAGAAGATGAATTAAGAGCTCATGGTGAACTTAAGGGGCGTGTATTCAAAGAAGAAGGCGGCATTAAGGGTGGTGCGTATCTTTGGAAGCATAGAAGAAGATTTAAACCTGATGAATTTATTCTAGTGATTATTGGAGGTAAAAAATCCTTTATAGAAGGAAAAATATCTAACAAAGGCCTTCTTAACTTAAAACAATTCAATATGGATTATCCTAAAATCCCAATTCATGATATTGGACTGGAAATAGGTGCAAAAGAAGTTGCAGACACTGCTGACTACAAGTTTAAAGAAAAACCTAAGGACTTGCCAAGAGGAATTATGACCAGAAGACTCAAGATTGGATGCCTTATCCACACAATAGACAAAGATTATGAGACTTTTAGAGAAGAACTTACAAAACACGTAGGTGAGAAAGAATTATTCGCAGACCGTTTTGCAAAAGAAGATGTTGGTTTAATAATCTGGCACCGCGAGAAACCAGGTTTTGACGAGTACTGGATATTCCTAACACTTGATAAGGATATCGGACTAGATATGGAAGGACCTAACATAAATGAATTTATAAAAAATTACGGGAAAAAGATTCCAATAATAAGTGTTGGTCTGCTAAAAACTGAATTTGCATTAGACCCTAGCAGAATAACCAAAAAACTTGAAAAAAAATTCAAAGAAATAAAAAAGATAGAAATAAAAAAAATATTGAATATGCCTAAAATAAAGATTTGACTACTTAAGGAAACTTAATAATTAAATGGGGGTAAATCTAACGATGTTATTACTAAAATTATTATCCCTAAAACCAGAAAAACCCATGCAATTATTACAAAGTTAATGCCAAAAACCTCTATAGGCATTGCAAAGCCCTCAATAAAGTTATCAATAACTGGAATAGGTAAAACATATTTCAAACCTGTTTGAGTAAGATACAAAAAACTAATAATGACAAATATAATTCCAAGTTTTAAACCCAACATTCTTGAAGCCATAAAGTAATTAGAATAAGGTGTTAATGATTTAAATTAATTTACATGCCTATTTCGTAGGAAATGTAAGCAAAGAGTACTGCAATTATTATTTCAATGATTGCAGCCCAAATACCCGCACCAATAGCAATATACTGGTCGATAAAGTTGCCTAACAATGTGAAAACGTAATGAGGAATAGAGAATAAATAAGGAACTTCATTAATGACTGGGATGAACTCTCCAAGAAACCCAATAAACCCTAACACTGCGAAAGCAGCAATTAAGGCAGTAATTACTTCCTCAATATCAGGCATGAATAAAGTAAGTGCTTGTTAAATAATAAACTTTACCGTCGCTTAAGAACGTAAAAATACCCTATGCCCTTAGGAGTTAATAAGGCAAGTCCTAATAAGATTATTATGAACCAGAAAATAATTGCAGCCAAGTCAGAAAAGAATAAATTAGTAATATTAAATAAACCAACAGTAAAATCACCCAATGGGTTATAAAACTCGAACATAACGCTTAAGCCGCCCCAGGTCCCTAGAACACCAATTATTAATAAAATAAAGCCGGCAAGCCTTGTCAGTTTCGAACCCTCAGCCATAACTAATTATAAAAAAAGACAATTAAATAATATAAAACTTTAGATAAAATTATTTAATAAAAAAATAAAAGACACCGAAAAATTTATAAATGAACTCCTTAAAAATAGGTTTTGGTAACAACACTCCTTGTCCGTGTTGTTATTATCCCTCAAAAGACTTCAAGGAGCCCTCCTTTAAGAGGGCTTCTTGATAATCTTTAAATAATACTTAAGCAATTAAGAAAAGTAATGAATGATGATTATTCGTTCAAAATTGCGCTCGTTGGAGGGCCAGCCGTTGGCAAGTCATCATTAATCTCAAAATTCACTAAAAATGAGTTTAGTCATGGGTATAAACAAACGATAAACGTAAATTCCTCAAATAAGGATTTAGTAGTGAATGGTAAGAAAATTAATTTATTAATACAAGAATTAGGAGGGCAGCATAGATTCAAGCAATTAAAAAAAAACGTATTCAAGAACTCTCCAGAAGGCTTAATATTAGTTTATGACCTGGAAAGACCTAACCTACTGAATAATTTAGAGTACTGGATTAGAGTAAACAAAGAGAATAATAAAGATTATAATAAATGCCAGACAATACTCTTAGGGAATAAATTAGACAAGTATGTAGAAGATGAAGAAACGGATGAGTTAATTAATAAATTTCTTAAAGAACATAAAGAAGAAATTAAAGCGTATTATAAAACGTCAGCAATGACAGGCGAGAACGTGAAAAAGGCATTCAGAAACTTAATTAATTTAATCCTTGAAAAAAAATGAAATGCCAGCAACTTATTGATTTCCCGCGCAACCCTTTTAGAAAAAGCGTTGACGGAAAAAAAAATGAAATGCCAGCAACTTATTGATTTCCCGCGTGTTACGCAGTACACACAATAACACTTAAGTTCTTAACTTCTGAGTTCGGAATGGGATCAGGTGTTGCCACTTAAGTTATGGCCGCTGGCAAATATTAAAATGAACATGAGATTATTTAAGGATTTCTATTATTAAAAAAAAATGAGAAGGACTTCAATAAAGAAGTCCTTCCTGTGTTGGGTGACACAGTGGCAATTAAATAAGTATTAATGAGGGTTTTTAAAGGTTTTGATGCAAAAGTTTATAAGTAATTTGCATAACTCAAATTCTCATGGATTACAAGCACCTTAAGAGTTTCATAAAGAGCAAGGGACATAATAAATTATTAAAATCATTAGACTCGCGTAGTGAAGAATTATACAGTAACGGGGACTCCGCATCCTTAAATGATTACCTTAAAAACTCTTACAGCAAGTATTACTGTCATCTTAAAAGCAAAACTAAAAGTTGGAAAGGCCCTAGTTTATGCACAGTGATAGAGGAAGTGCCATTCTTCTTAATTGGTTGCAGCTTTCTTACATACAGTCCTGAAAAATGCTGGCCAATATTCATAGGACTTTCACTTCCATTAATAATTAGTGGAATCTTATACGCGTGCACTCATGCTGGCAGGCATGATAAGTACAAGAAGTTGAAAAAGTATGATGAAAAGTTTCACAAAAATCTTGAATTACTGATTAACTCAATTGGAACAATTTAAAAATATCAAATTAATTAATTTATTCTAATGAAGAATGTCAATCAAATAAGGATTCCTAAAGAAGCCAGTATTAAAAGAATTATTAATCTAATGAAAGATACAGGGTTTAACGGCAAGCGCTTAGCAAAGGCTTGTTTGATTTATGAAGAAATGATAAAAGACTCTGAGTGCAGAAAGTTCTTCGGACTCGCTGGTGCAATGATTCCAGCAGGCATGAGGCGAATAATAAGGGACTGGATAAACAAAGGATACATTGACGTTTTAGTAACTACTGGTGCTAACTTAACTCATGACTTAGCAGAAGCACTTGGTTATCATCACTTGCAAGGGGACAGTCAGGCAAGCGATAAGGAATTACGCAAGAAAGGGTTTAACAGAATCTATGATGTTTACATGCACAACGAAGTATACGGGGCAATGGAAGACTTCGTGCAGGGATTGGAGTTCAGTTCAGGAATGAGTGTAAAGGAATTCATATGGTTCTTGGGTAAAAAGTTAAAGGATGATAATTCAATAATGAGGACTGCAGCCAAAAAAAAAGTGCCAATATTCTGCCCTGCATTCACTGACTGCGGGCTGGGAATACAATTAGCACTGAACAAGGAAATAAGAATAAACCAATTCAAGGACTTAAAAGAAATAATTGATTTAGCATGGACTGCTAAGAAAGCAGGAATAATAATTATTGGAGGAGGAGTGCCGAAGAATCACATAATGCAAGCATTACAATTCACGCCGAAAAATGCCAGTTACGCAGTGCAAATAACAACTGACACTCCAAGCCCTGGAGGATTATCAGGCGCTGAGTTAAGGGAAGGCATTAGTTGGGGTAAGATTAATCAAAAAGCAAAACGCGTTGAAGTATTATGCGACGCAACAATTGCTTTACCAATAATGGCAGGGTACTTAGCATGAAGAAGGAATACGAACGAGCACTAATAATTGTAGGAGTAATAGGAATAATAATTGGAATCATAATATTTCTAACATTAAACATTGACTTAGCAGGTTTAATGATTAATTTCACTCAAGAGTATTATGACTCATTCGGGGAAATAGGGGTTTACACCGCAATATTCCTGTTAAGCATTATTGGCAACTTCACAGTAATACTTCCAGTCCCATACTTACTAGCGCTTGCAAGCGTAATAATAATGCTGCCAGTTAATCCATTAATAATCGGATTATTCGCAGGACTCGGGGCTGCGATTGGCGAGTTAAGCGCGTGGCTGATAGGCAGGGGGGCTGGAGAGATTGCTGAAATAGACAAGAAGAAAGGCATGTTATCAAAGAATATCAAGGGCTTAAAAGCGTTAATTAGCAAGGGTTTCGGATTCCCATTAATAATACTTTTCGCGGCAACGCCACTACCAGACGATATCTTACTCATTGCCTTAGGCATGGCCAAGTACTCATTAAAGAAGTCATTAACAGCGGCGTTCATTGGCAAAGTAGCCATGACAATGACAGTCTCAGGATTCTCAGTAATTGCAAAAGCATTCCCTGCAGGGCAATTCGTGCTAAGCCTTTACGGCCTAAAAATAGTTGACGGCACTGCAGTGAGCACTCAGAATCCGTTAGTAAGCAATATCACACTAATAATTACCATACTACTAATCTTCCTAATAGTAATTATTGACTGGGAAAAATTATTCAAGAAATTCAAAAAGAAAGATTAATGATTACTTATTAATTCAAAAAGAAAGATTAATAATTACTTATTAATTAAATAATTAATTAATGAAGGAAATCAGCTCGCACTTAGTTAGAGGGTCAATGATAACCCTTATGGCAATAATTTTTTATCTCTTAATAAGCAGTTTCATTGAATCAGAGGAGTACTCATTAATAAACGCGCTCATAATAGTTATTTCATTACTAGCAGGTGCTGGGATAACAATCCTTAATAAAGATATGTCAAGGAAGGATGTTAATTTATTCAGATTATTATTATTCATTGGCTTTGCCTTATTCATTGCTGGCAACGTGTTAATATTTCAGAAGACTAATGAAGCATTATACGACTTAGCGGTTATTCAGACATTAACGTTCGGATTATTAATTGCGAGTATTGGATTAATATTAATACTAAGCCAGATTCCGCCAATTGTTTACCAGAATATTAAAGAAGCCTTTAAAAAGAAGAAATAGAGCATAAATCCTTATGAATTTTCTTAACCCCTAATGCCTTAAATTCCTCAATTACTTCAGGATTATTATTCACTCCAATGAATTCAATGCCAGCTGCTTGAGCACTCATTGCATCATAAACAGTGTCCCCTATGAAAACACATTCCTCCTGCTTAACTTTAAGGATTTTAATAACGAATAACAAGATGTCAAGAGCCGGCTTCGGCCTGGATACTTCATAACTGCTAACGACTTCTTTAAAGTAATGACTCCAATTAAAGTAATTAATAACTGCTAATACTTCGCTTTCATGACAATTAGTTGCTAATGCAACAACGCCTTTTGAATTAAGGGTTTTAAGCAATTCATCAGCGCATTCTTTTTTCTTAACAATGTTAACATTCTTAATGAACTCCATGCGTTTCTCCTTCATTATTTCATTTAAAACTTTTTTAGAAATATCTGGGAATAACTTTGTTAAAATTTCTTCTTCCTGCAGGCCGAAGAACTTCTTTAAGTCACGCTGAGTAGTGAATAATCCTCTCGAGTGCAGTGGTCCAGTGAATGACTTCACGTGAACTTCATGCGAGTCAATTAATGTTCCATCAAAGTCAAGGATGAATGCCTTAACCATAAATTACTGGCGGCTTCTCCTTCATTACCTTCGCTGCTTCCATTAAAGAGAATTGCTTTGTATGACTTAAGATCTTGCCTAGTTTTTTCTCAAACTCCTTGGCCTGCTTTTCAAGTTCAGAAGTGTTTATTTTGTAACCATAAATCTGGTTGAACTTCTTAATTATTGCAGAAGCTGCCATGCCATCAGGAACGTTAACCTTGCTTTCACTCATTAAGCAGCTGGCATTTAATTTCTTATCCTTTGATTGAAGCAGTATTGCAGCACTCATTCCTATCACTATCCCATTCTTTAATTCATTCACGTGATCGTCAAGTTTCTCCCTTAACACCTTGGTTGTTGAAATACTGTAAACATCCAGTTTCCCTCCTTTACCTCCTGGTGGTATTGCAATGCCTTCAAAACATATTATTCCCTTTGCCTTAATCTTCTTAGCCCAACTGGTTATTTCATCACTCATCCTGTAAACAAGTTTTCTTGGTATTGGCAGTTCTGATTCAATAATGATTAAATCCTTATTCTTATTCGTGAATATTCTTATCGGATGCATTAATGAACCATTCACTAATACTGCAAGTGGCGGTAATTCCTCGCTATTAATATGCCCTATTTGCTCGAGTTTTAATTTACTTACAATGTACTGCGCGCTTAAAGTTCCGACGAGTCCTATTCCTTGAAAACCCGCAATTATTAACGGCTTCTTGAAATTAATCCTGCGGTGTATGATACTAATCCTCCTACCCTGACTCATTAACTTAATCTTCCCTTCATTCTTCTTCCGTCTTGCCATGATTAATAATTAATAATATTGCATTAATAAATTCTTTGAAAAATTATTAAACATTGATTTCCACTCCAGCAGGGCAATGGTCAGAGCCGGGCACTTCCTTCATTATGAATGCTTTCTTTAATGATTCCTTTAATGCTTGTGAAATGAACACATAATCAATGCGCCAGCCAATATTTCTTGCACGCGCGTGATGCATGTAGGGCCACCAAGTGTAATGCCCTCCTTCCTTATGGAATTCCCTGAATGAATCAATGAATCCTTTACTAATGATGCTGTCAATCCTTGCTCGCTCTTCAGGAGTGAACATCACGTTATTCAAGTTACTGCGAGGTCTTGCCAAGTCTAATTCCTTATGAGCCACGTTAAAGTCCCCGCACAAGATTACCGGCCCCTTCTTTAGCATGCTGAGGAATTCATCATAAACCCTTAACTTATATGGTAATCTTTCCTTGCCCCTGCCGCCATGAGGGAAGTAAATATTCACAAGCATGAAGTCAGAGTACTTGAGAACTAACGCTCTTCCCTGCTCATTAAATAATTTCTTCACTTTCAAAGGCTTCTTTTTTGTGTAAACGCACACCCCACTATAACCTTTTCTTTCTGCATGATTCCAGTAAGAATAATAATCATTTATTTTTAGTAATTCCTCCGGAATACACTCCTCATTAACCCTTGTCTCCTGCAGGCACAGGATGTCAGGTAATTCTCTGCTAAACCATTCTAGAAATCCTTTCTTATGAATTGAGCGTATGCCATTAACATTCCATGAAACAATCCTCATCCCTTATTTATAAATGAAAAACCTTTTTAAAAGAATTATTATTATCTCATTAATTGTTGCGGTCGTAGTCTAATGGTAGGACACGAGCCTTCCAAGCTCGCAGCCCGGGTTCGACTCCCGGCGACCGCACCAATAATTTAAGAAAAGATATTTATAAATGCTATCATTAATTAAGAATTTATTATGGCTAAAAGTAAAATTGAAGAAGTTATAGATAAAAAATTCGTTGAATTCTACTTTACGAAACTAAAAAAGATTAATGAAAAATTAAAGAAGAAATACAATGTTAAAGAAGTGTTACTAGTTCATTTTGATATTACAATAGGTCCTTTATTTGCTGGTTATAAAAAAGACCATGCAAATTTACGTAAAAGCTTTAAGATTGAAAAAACCATATACCAAAAAGATGAAAATGATTTAAAAAAATTAAAATTCTGCTCAATAATTCTTGCAAACTTATCAAGTGAATTACAAAAATCGCCACCAGAAATTATAGAACATATTATATCAGAACTTAATGAAAAGTTCAAGATAAAGATAATAGAACAGGACGGGAGATTCATTTTAAGGCAATCAAGTGAAGAGTATTACATTGAAGTAGTAGACTTTAGGGTAAATTCAGATGCAACAAGAGGGAATAAAGAAATGTTCACTTTAATAGTTTTTAGTAAAAAAATAGTGAAAAAAGAGAAGATGGATAAAATAAAAGAAAAATACATGAAAATACTAAGTGACTATTTTAAAAAATTAAGAAGTGACTGGGCATATAAAAAATTCTCTTTAAAAGACATGAAAGAATTATATGATTTAGTTAGAGAAGATAAAGTAATTCAGAAAAAAAAGACTGACCCTGCTGAACGAATTGAAAAACTTATTGACTCATACTTTGGACTTGATTAATAGAAACCCTCGCGCACAATAACAGCAACGCCTGTCTTGAACTCCTTCATTTCTTTAGAATTAAGCAATGCCTCGCCAACAGCAATTGACCTGCCGCCACTCATTACTAAGACTTCCATGCCAGGAATGATTCCAGAAGAAACTCTTAATACATGCTTTGCGAAAACATTTCCTCCCTTGCCTGGGAATTCAGCAACATCTTCCTGAATAATAATTTTTTTCAGGAATTTCTTAACGCGTAAAGCGCCGGCTTTATGAAGGATTAAGTGACCGTCACTAGCCCTGAGCACGCATAACAATTTATTATCTAAAAACACTTTATTAATGCGTTCATTACGAGAATACTCAATATGAATATTATCAGGGAATAATGCCCTGCCAGCACTTTTACTTAACTGGTAATCAGCAAGCAATCTTAATGTCTCAATATCAGTGTAATCCTTCTTAAGGTATGGGAAACTAATGCCTTCTGACTGCCCGTAAGGATACATTAAATTTAACGCACGCGGGACTTTCCTAAAACCCAGTTCCTTAAGTCTCTCATTTGCCATTAATAATTCAGGTCTCAAATTAGATAATTCTCCAGTCCAGAAGAATGCTGAACGCTTAGTAACAGGGTCAGAATTCATGAATGGCTTCTGCTCAAGTAACCATTTATAAGCATAGTAAAGGCTTGGATGAGCATGAACTCTGCTCGAGACAAGGTTAAATAATTTATTACTGTGAATCGCCTCGCGAACAAGTTTAATCTCTCTCATGATAATGTACAAGTTATGGCGCGCAAGCAATGAGAAATCATTACGCAACTCATTAAGTGAATGGGACATGCATGTTGGGCATGAACAGGGAAGGAACTGCAAGGCACTAACTCGTCTAGTGCCGAACTCAGTTAAGTACCTGCCATCACGCGCGTACAATACATAACTAGCACTGTCAAATAAGTCAACACCAGCAAGCGCGAGCAATGAGAACACAATTGGATGCCCTACTCCGAAAGCATGGATTGGAATGCTTGAAGGCAGGCTCTGCTTGCAGGCAAGAATTATTTCAATTAAGCGTTTGTAATCATAATTAATTATTAATGGAACAATACCTCCAACAGCATATATTAATGGTTCAATTCCTGACAACTCCCTGCAAGCCTTCCTGCGCAGGTCAAGATACAATCCTCCTTGGATTGGCGCCACGAGGTTAGGGCTTAAAGACTTAATTATGCGTTTATTAGTCTCTATTAATTTTTCTTTTGCAACTCTCTTTGAGTCATCAGGGAAAGTGAAAACGTCAAGAGGAGTTAGTATGTCAGAGCCTATTTCTTTCTGAACGCGCAGTGTTTCCTCATTAGTGATGCTGACACCGCCCTTGCTATACATCTGATAAGCACCTGAATCAGTGTAAATGAGTCCAGGGAACTTGTAATACTCATGCAGGTTCTTAATTTTCTTCTTAGACCTCTTAATAATGTAAGCATTAGTTATGATTAAGTCAACACCGAAATCCTTGTAAAGTTCTCTTGGAGGAATGACTTGATTATTAGGGTTAACAACTACTGCAATGTTAGGAGTCACTATTGACTTATCATTAACAGTGAATCTGCCAATCCGCCCTAAGCCGTCCCTGCTTTTTAACTCAAACATAAATTTAAAAACCCTCTTTTACATTTTAAGGGTTATGCAAAAGATAATTATATTAAATTCAGGGAAATGCTCTTGGGGCAGATGCGTTTTCTGCGGGTGGGGCAAGCATGACTTTGAAGTGGATTCAAAAGAATTAATTAAAACATTTAATGAAAACGTTGATGATAAAGTCACCAGCCTTAAAATATTTGGCTCAGGCTCATTCCTTGATGAGAAACAATTCCCCATAAAATTCTTAAAGCATGCTGCCAGAGTAATGAAGGACAGGGAGTTAATAATTGAATCAAGACCAGAATACGTGACGCGCGAAAAACTAGGATTATTTAAGGGCGTTAAATTAATAGTGGCAATAGGATTAGAAGCAGCAGATGACGCTGTATTAAGGAAGCTAAGAAAGGGCATGACACTAAAAAAATTCAATAAAGCATGCAAGTTAATTCATGAATACGAATTCAAAGTAAAAGGTTACATATTAGTGAACCCGCCATTTAATTATAAGGGACTGCTTCAAAAGAGTGTTAAGCATGGGTTAAAGCATTGCGATGAATTAGTACTAATTAATACTTATCCTCACGCCAAGGCAGAATTATTTAATTACTGGATAAAAAGTGAATGGAAGCCGATAAATAAAGAAGAATTTAATGAAGCAACAGAGAAGTACAATGATGATAAGAGGATTAAACTCGACTTTGATAATTACTCTTTTGAGCCAAGATTTGAAAAGCAGGAGAGATTAACTGGCGTTGGAAGGAAGTACTTAGTGCATCCATACTTTACTGTATGGCAGGACTACTTCACGCGCTTCTACAAAAGACCTGCTGACAAGACAATAATCTTATTCCTTCCATGCTCTAAGAGGAAGCCGTACTATAAATCAAGAACGCATAAGACAATAAGGCGGATGATATCAGGATTCCCATTCTATAATAAGTTGCACATCGTAGTGATTAGCAATCCAGGCGTGATACCAGTTGAGTTCTCTGGGAAGTATCCGTTTAATAATTATGACTGGAATGAAAGAAAAGAAACAGAGAGTATTAAGGATGAATACTTAAGAGTAACTGAAGAACGAGTTATTAATTATTTGAAAGCACAGAAGTACGAGCATTACCTGTCATACTTTAAGCCTGACAGCGAGTCAGGAATAGCATTAAAGAATGCTTGCAGGAAGTTAAGAATTAAATTAATTGATTTATGCAGCAAGGACGTTTATGAAAAAGAAAAAGATAAGAGGAATCCTTTAATACAGAGGGGAATGCTTGAAGCATTAAGAATTAAGGTTAAGGTGTTTTCTGGAATGCTCAAGTAATTCCTCTAAAGGCATGGAGTCACTAAGGTAAGTCATCTTGTGCATAAAGGAATCAGATATTAATTTATACAAGTCCTTTGACTTAAAACATACATTGATTACATCATTATAGAGTTGCAGTGAATCAAGCATTTTTGGAAAACTGTTTCTTGGCAGTTCATCAATTAACTCCCCTTTCCTTAATAATTTACCAAACTTGTAAACACTGATTTTACCATTATTACCATTATTTAAGTCAAAATAAAAATTAGTGTGCGCTCCATTCTTATACCGCTTAATTAAACCCTTAATTAGTGGATTAACATCAGTTCTTAAAAAAATCAGGCTAGTATGATTAAAGTAATTCTTAGTGAAATTATAATCTCCTGAAGGCAGGACTTCAAGGATGATCTGCGGGCGCGAGTAATTTTCAAAAGTTATTCTCCTAACCCCCTCCTCCGGGTCTCCAGCATGACCGCAATAATGCCAGCCAGGGAAAATTGACGTTATTGGGAACTCCCAGGGTTTATGAAAGTAAGATTTATAATTAGTATGGATTACTTCATTCAAGTTCTTAATATCTTTTGAAATCATGGAAAGTAAATCACATATAATACCTTTATAAGTCTTTTGATAATGCAAACAGCAGAGCATCCTATAAGAATGAGTCTTGTTAGCCTCATTCCATTGCACTGTTACGCATAAATATTTATAAATACGATTAATTATTAAATCATTAACTAATCCTAAAAAAAAGGAAAGGGATTATATTAAATAATTAATTAAAAGGTGATATTAAATGAAGATACATGCAATAGGAGGTTACTCAGAATTTGGAAGGAATATGACAGGAGTAACAGTAGGAAATGAAACAGTCATACTTGACTGCGGGGTAAGCGTTGATAAACTAGCAACACTTCAAGGATCAGGCGAGGAGGAAGTGCTTAAACTGCCTGAACCGCGATTAATAAGCGAGAAAGTCGCTCCAGATGACAGACAATTCTACAAGAAGTATGGCAGGCAGGTTAAGGCAATAATAATTGGTCACGCGCACTTAGACCATCTCGCTGGAGTGCCAGTTCTTGCTGGCAAGTATAAATGCCCTGTTATTGCAACGCCGTTCACTCTTGAAGTGCTGAAGCAATTAATTAAGAAGTCAAGACCGTTAAGGAATCAGTTAGTAATGCTGAATGCCGGGAGCACTTACAAGATAAGTAATACTATGTCAGTTGAGTTTGTTTACGCAACGCATTCAACACTCCAGACAGTTATGTGCGTACTGCACACGACGGAAGGGGATTTGATTTACAGCGTTGACTTCAAGTTTGATGAAAGCCCAATAATTGGTCAGAAAACTAATTATAAGAGGCTTAAGGAGTTAGGTGCTAAAGGAGTTAAGGCATTAATAACTGACTCTACAAGGGTTGACAGGGATTCAAGAACCATGTCAGAAAGCCTTGTTAGGGAAATGTTAAAGGATGTCTTGTTATGGATTGACACTAAGAATAAGGCAGTTATTGTAACAACTTTCGCAAGCCATATTGCCCGGCTAACAACTCTTGTAAGAATTGCTAAATTAATGAATAGGATTCCAGTGCTTATTGGCAGGAGCATGTATAATTACGTGACTGCTGCAGAGAACGTTGGGTTATGCAAGTTAAGCAGGGAAGCAATACTTGTAAAACCGAGGGAGAATAGAAGAATGCTTAAGAGAATTGAGAGTGAGGGCAGGGGCAAGTTCTTAATAATAACTACAGGACATCAGGGAGAACCTAATGCAATGCTTGTAAGAATGGCTGATGACCAAATGCCTTTCACACTACTGCCAGAAGACATAGTTGTATTCTGCTCTGAAGTAATACCAAGCCCTGTTAACCAGGCTAACAGGTCAGTGCTTGATAAAAAAATAAAAAGCAAGGGAGTTAGAATTTTTAAGGATATTCACATGAGCGGGCACGCTGCCAGAGAGGATATGAGGGAGTTCCTTAAAATGATTAGACCGCAGCATTACATACCAACTCATGGAGGAATAATTAAGTTATCAAATGCCATACAATTAGCAGCAGAACTGGGTTACAAGTTAGGCAAGGACTCGCATTTACTGCAGGACGGACAGGAATTAGATATCTAACGTGTGACGAATTCCATATGGTATAAAAATAAGGGATTGCTAAATAATTAATAATGAAATCATCAATACCCAAGAAAATCAAAGATTTTCTGGGTGCCAAGACAAAGTCTTGTGCGCTCAAGCATGCCTTGAAGAATGCCATGATTCATGACGGAAAAGCAATGCTTAAAGCAATTATTCCTAAAATGATAGGCGAGAATCCCAGTTTGAAGGATAATATTAAGGAATTAACGAAGAATGTTAAGGAAGTCATTAAAGAAGTTAATAATATGACGATTAAAGAACAGGAAGAAATGTTAAGAAAACAATTCCCAGAACAATTAGAAAAAAAAGAAGTAAGAACGGGGCTGCCTGAACTACCAGGACTTAAGGGCAGAGTAGTAATGCGCTTAGCACCATTTCCTTCAGGAGCAATACACATTGGTAATATCAGGGGAATGATAATAAATGATGAGTATGCAAAGAAGTATGGAGGGAAATTATTACTAGTGATTGATGACACTATTGGAAGCGAGCAGAAACCAATAGTAAGGGAAGCATACAAGTTAATACCTGAAGCCATAAAATGGTTAGGAATAAAATATGACTCAAAAATCATTTACAAGTCAGACCGCTTGAAATTATTCTACAAGTACGGTGGGGAATTAATAAGGAAAGGCGCTGCTTACGTTTGCGAATGCCCTAACGCCTTAATAAGGGATTACAGGGCGAAAGGCATAGATTGTGAGCATAGGAATAATAGTGTTAATAAGAATTTAAGTAAATGGAAAAGCATGCTTAAAGAAGAATACGATGAAGGTACAGCAGTGGTCAGGTTAAAAACTGATATGAAGGATAAGGACCCTGCGTTCAGGGACAGAGTATTATTCAGGATAAGCAAGAGGAAGCATGCAAGGATTGGTAATAAGTATTCTGTGTGGCCTATGCTTGAAATGAGTTGGGCTGTTGATGACATGCTGCTAGGAGTCACGCATATTATTAGGGGCAAGGAATTAATGATTGAAGGCAGGATGGAGGAATTTATCTGGAACGTCCTTGATTATAATGAAAAACCTGAAATAATGCTTATCGGTTTATTCCAGATAGAGGGAGCGAAGATTAGTAAGAGCAAGTCAAGAATGGAAGTTGAGTCAGGCAGGTACACTGGCTGGGATGACCCTAGGACTTGGAGCGTTCAGAGCCTTAAGAGGCGCGGGTTCAAGAAGCAGGCATTAAGGGAGTTCATAATATCAATGGGTTTAAGCAAGGCAGAAGTTAAAGTGCCAATTGAAAGTTTATACACTATTAATAGAAAAATAATAGATTCAGAATGCAAGCGTTACTCATTCGTTAAGAATCCAATGAAATTAATCATAAAGGACGGGGAAACTATATGGATTACTGAGGGGGATGCGAAAGCATTAAGTAAAGGAATGAAAGTGCGTTTAATGGATTACATGAACATTAAATTAATTAGTAAGGGCAGGGCTGAGCGTGCTAAGGACCAGAAAACGGTTTATGACATTAAGAAAATCCACTACGTACTAGATAAGAAGTACTTAACGTGCAGAGTATTAATGCCTGACGGTTCATGGGATAATGGTTACTGCGAGGCGCAGTGTAAGAAGATTAAGAAAGGAGAAGTAATTCAATTCCAGCGCTACGCATTCGCAAGGCTTGAAAAAAAGAATAAGAAAAGCTTAGAATTCATTTACGCTCACCCGTAAAGTTTTTAAATTAAATTAATCATTAGTCTCTACTCAATGAACTTGAATGAATTAATTAATGAATTCAACGCTTATGAGGAAGAAAAGGATGATTACATTAATGGCGTTTACCAGCGATTAAACAACTTAATAGAATTAATGCCTGAATCAAGAGAAGAACTTGAAATGAAAGCTAAGAGAGTACTTAACAATAAATATGGTTCATTCACTAAAACAGGCATCAGAATACTATACCATGAAGAAGAAGGCACTGAGTACGCAGTACTAAAATTATTAACAACCAAAACAAGGAATGATAAAATACAAACATTCAATCAAATAAAATACGCTTACGGACTAGTAATGCCAATAGAAATAGCGGCCTACGAAAAAATAGGGAAAGAAGAACTAATAACGCTCGGAAACAAATTACTAGAAAAAGGATGGATGAACAGCGCAATACTGGCATACGAAAAAGCAGGAAAAAAAGAACTAATAACACTCGGAAACAAATTATTAAAAGCAAGAAGGGTAAAGGACGCAATAATGGCATACGAAAGAGCAGGAAAAGAAGAATTAATAAAATGCGGAAACAGACTGCTAGAAGAAGGATGGATAAGCAGCGCGGTAATGGCATACGAGAAAGCAGGAAACAAACAAGGATTAATAGAATGCGGAGAAAAAGCACTGGAAAAAGGATGGATAACCAGCGCAAAAGAAGCATACAGGAAAGCAGGGAAAAATACCGAAAAACTTAGAAAAAGAATAAAAAGGGCTTAGAATTCATTTACGCTCACCAGTAAAGTTTTTAAATCAAATTAATCATTAGTCTCTACTCATGGATTTAAATGGATTAATCAATGAATTTAACGCTTATGAGGAAGAAAAGGATAATTACATTAATAGCGTTCACCAGCGATTAAATAACTTAGCAGAATTAATGCCTGAAGCAGGAGAAGAACTTGAAGTGAAAGTAAAAGGGATACTTAGTAATAAATACGGCTCATTCACTAAAACAGGCATCAGGATACTATACCACAAAGAAAAAAAAATACTATACCACGAAGAAAAAGACGTTGAGTACGCAATACTAAAACTATTAACAACCCAAACAAGAACAGAAGCAGGTTACGGCTTATACAACAATGATAGAGTCATACACTTAAACCCATACACTAAAAGGAATAATAAAATAAAAATACTCAACCAAAGAAACTGCGCTCACGGATTAGTAATCCCAATAGAAATAGTTGAAGTAGACTATGAATCATACGGCATATTCAAAACCAAAGCAACACATAGTAATGGTAAATGGAAAGCAGAATCAATAATTAACAAGGAACCTGATAAAATAATACTAATCGAAAAAGAACGACGCACTGACTTAAGTAATAAAATAAGCTTTGAAAAAGCACTGAGAATCCATATTAATAACTGGTACATATACCAGCAATTCAAAAATGAATACGGCGAAAACATTCATAGAGATATAATCAAAGACGTAATTAAAGCAGCCAGCAAAGAAGATCCTGAAATTGGATTAACACATGCAGAAGTAATCAAGGATAAAATAAAGCAAGATGAGGAAACAGAATACGAAAACCCTATATTAAACAAGTACAGAACCAAACGATTAAAAATCAATTACGAAGAATTAGGAGAAATAATACTGAACATGGAAGAAGAATTAATACTTAGCGACTACGAAAAAAAAGGGCTAACAACACTCGGAAACAAATTACTGGAAAAAGGACTGATAAGCAGCGCGGTAATGGCATACGGGAAAGCAGGAAACAAACAAGGACTAATAGAATGCGGCAACAAATTGCTAGAAAAAGTATGGATAAGCAGCGCGGTAATGGCATACGAAAAAGCAGAAAACAAACAAGGACTAATAGAATGCGGAAAAAAAGCATTGGAAGAAGGATTGATAAGGGATGCAATAATGGCATACGGGAAAGCAGAAAACAAACAAGGACTAATAGAATGCGGAAACAAGGCATTAGAAGAAGGAAGGATATTTAACGCAATAGAAGCATACGAGAAAGCAGGTAAAGAAGAACTAATAACGTTCGGAAACAAACTACTAGAAAAAGGACAGATATATAGTGCAATAGAAGTACACTGGAAAGTAGGAAACAAAAAAGGATTAATAGAATGCGGAGACAAAGCACTGGAAGAAGGATTGATAAAGGATGCAATAATGGCATACGGGAAAGCAGAAAACAAACAAGGACTAATAGAATGCGGAAACAAAGCACTGGAAAAAGGACAGACATACAGAGCAATAAGGGCGTATGATAAAGCAGGGAAAGAAGAATTAATAACGCTCGGAAACAAATTACTGGACAAAGGATTGGTACATGACGCAATAAAGGTATATAGGAAAGCAGGAAACAAACAAGGACTAATAGAATGCGGAGAAAAAGCACTGGAAGAAGGAAGGATAGATGACGCGATAAAAGCATACGATAAAGCAGGAAACAAACAGGGACTAACAGAATGCGGAGAAAAAGCACTGGAAGAAGGAAGGATAAACAACGCTATTCTAGCATATGAAAAAGCAGGAAACAAACAAGGACTAATAAAATGCGGAAACAAACTACTAAGAAAAGGACGGATAGATAACGCAATAAAATTATATGAAAAAGCAGGAAACGAACAAGGATTAATAAAATGCGGCAACAAACTACTAGAAAAAGGATTGGTATATGACGCAATAGAGGCATACGAGAAAGCAGGGAAAAAAATGCCGAAAAACTTAGAAAAAGAATAAAAAGGGCTTAGAATTCATTAACACTAATGCTTGATAAATCATTCTACACTCGTGACGCGATAATAGTTGCAAAAGAACTGCTAGGCAAAAAGATATGCTACAATGGTAGGGAGGCCATTATTATTGAAACAGAAGCATACACAATAAGTGACCCTGGCAGCCACGCGTATAAGAAGAAGACTAAAAGGAACGCAGTCATGTATGATGAAGGAGGAGTATTATACATTTACTTATGCTACGGCATGCATGAATTAATGAACATAGTAACTGACAAGGAAGGAGTGCCAAGCGCAGTACTAATAAGAGCAGTGGAACCAGTCAAAGGGATTAAAGGAAAAACAAATGGTCCAGGACTCGTAACAAAAGCATTAGGCATAACAAGAAAGCATAACGGCATGAGTTTAACAAGTAATGAATTATGGATTGAAAAAGGAATAAAGCCAGAAGAAATAATACAGACAACAAGAATAGGTCTCAGTCAAGGAGAAGGATTACCATACAGATTCTACATAAAAGACAATCCGCTTGTTAGCAAGAAATAAAAAAGATAAAGGATTAACCAAATAATATGAAAGGATTAGGAACAATTGAATACATAATCATTCTAGGAATAATAATACTAACAGGATTAATAATAATTGGAGAAATGGGAGGATTCGGAATATTCAATTTTAACATAACATCCAAAACAACAACGAAGATAAATGCCTTGCTTGAAGATATTGAATTAAAATACTCAATAAATAATAAAGGAATAATTCAAGCAAGCATTAAAAGCCAAAACGAGGAAATCATTGCACGCAACCTGAGCATTACAACAGCAATTAATACTTGCTGGGTATTCATGAAAGACGAAGCAATAGGGCAGAATTACAAGATTTACAGCAACACAACATGTACGAATGAATTAAGAGGAATCACTGGCGAAACATACAATTACGCGTGCACAATAAATTACATGGACTCAGCAGGCATTGAACAATCAAAAACAGGCACTTGCGAAGGGAATTACGAAGACTTATAAATTTCTAATGAGTTTAATAATTCCAATAATGATAACAATATTAATTGAAGGAATAACCACTACATTACTACTTTCTGCAGCAATTATTTTAAGATTATGGAAAAAAGCCCTTAAACCACATAACATTGAATTAATAAAGAAAATTAGTGCAGGCATTGCAGTGATTGGCTTATATGAATTAAGCAATTTTATTTACTCACTACTAAACCTTAACATACCCTTATACTCAATTAATAGCATCATTAAATTATTAGGATTAATCATAATCCTACTCTCACTATTCAATTACTTAGAGGTGACGAATAAGAAATGACAGCCATCATCTACATTGAGTTCTTCATGCAATTCTTCTCAATATTCGCTATCTTAATAATCACTCTTCAATTAAGCGCGCTAGCTCTTAAAATAAAAGAATACATCATTGAATTATTAATTCTTGGCTTAATATCATTCTGCATCCTCATGCTGTTCTCCGAGTTCAGTGAATTAACAATGATATCTGCAAGACTATCAGAACAAGAAGTACCTGAAATTTCAATAATAATTAATAAAATGTTTGCATTAATGGCTTCAATTCTGGTATTCAGTATAGCAATAATCAAGAATAAGTTGAAGAAAATACAACTTGGTTTTAAAAAATAATGATGAACTCCTTAATAATTAATTTAAATAATAATAAATTTACCAAAAAAAAGATTAATCATGCAAAACACTTAGGATTCCTTGACTACGCATTATACAGGCATAACAAGAATAAGACATACAATAAAGACCCTTACAACCCTGAAAACTGCTTGTGCATTGGCGGGGGGCCAATAACAGGCACATTAATCCCAGGCACTTACCGCTTAATATTCGTCGCGAAATCACCATTAACTAAAACCTTATTCGCGAGCACGCTGGGCGGCGCAGCAATTGAATTATACAAAGCAGGTTTAGAATTCATAAACATAACAGGGAAGGCAAAGAAGCCGTGCGTTATAATAATAAAGAACGACGGCGAATTAAATGCAAGAATTGATTACGTAAGCAATGAATCAGTGAATCAAGGCACAACCAAATTCATGAAATCATTACTAAATAAGTATAAAAAAGAGTTCAAAGGCTTAAAATGGAGAATACTAGTCGCTGGTCCTGCAGCGTTTAACACTAGTATTGGATTCATTAAAGGAGTAGTCATTAAGGGTGATGAATTTGACTGGGGCGCTGAAGGAGTAGCAGGCAGCGGCGGCTTAGGCTCGATAATGGCTCAAGCCCATAATGTTGCTGCAATAATTTACGGCGGGAACAGGGATGAAAGAATTTTCAAAAAGAATTTTAAAGACATTAAAGTGATTAACGAATTATTCAACAGAGTTCTTGGCAAGTCAATGAATCAATCAGTACTAAAGGCAGTTGAGAAATACTTATTCGTGAAGAACTTAGGAACTGGAGGCACTTTCGGGGTTAACATGACAACGCTGGGCGCCTGGCTTCCAATGCTTAACTGGCAGTCAGTAAATACTTCAAAGGCTGTGAGGCAAAGAATTTATGACAAGCTAGTTAAGAATCATTACTTAAAGCAGTGGAATGATGAAATAATCAAGCCCAGAGGTTTCAAGACTTGCGGTGAAGCATGCCCTGCAAGATGCAAGAAGGTTTATAAGAATTATAAAAAAGATTACGAACCTTACGAGTCATGCGGTCCTAATGCAGGAGTATTTGACCAAAGGCATGCTGAAGCCTTGGAAAGTGAACTTGAAGAACTAGGTTACTGCGCAATAGAATTCGGCAACATCATAAGCCTAATACTTGAAGCAGTCAGCAAGGGATTAATTAATAAGGAAATTATAGGGGTTAAAGAAATTAATTATGACTTAAAGAAAGTTAAGTTAAGTGACTCAAGAATTCATTCAAGAGCAGGCATTAAGATTGCACGCATGATTAATAATGGAGAAAAACCATTAAACGTTTTCAAGCAAGGAATAAGAGTTGGTGTTAAGAAATTAAAGAAAGATTATGGTATTAACATCACTGACCTGGCTAATTACATACCATTCGGGCGAAATGGATGCATAGCGCCTGCAGAGTACTGGGTTCCAGGCTTCTACGTTCCATTACCAATGATGGGCAAGTTCTTAACTTATTATGGCAAGGAATTCCACCCTCCGCGCGAGTTAGGGAAAATGTCTGCTGAAAGATTCATTTACGAATTATACTCAGAGAATACAGGCATCTGCAGGTTTCACAGGAAGTGGGCTGAAAAAATAATTCCTAAATTAATTAATGAAGGCTTAGGATTAAACATTAATTATTATGAGCACTGCAAGAAATTACTGCAGGGTTTAATGAATTACTCTGCCAAGGCAAAAGCATACCCTACTTTTTATGAAACAAGAAGAACTAAAGACGTAATAATTAATTTTTATAAAGAAGCCAGCAAAGAATTCGGCAAGAGTCCTGAATTACTTAAACTACTTGACGAATTCAAAAAAGACCCTGAAATCGCGTTAAGAAATTACTTCTCAGAAATGCTTAAAGGCATTAATGACGTGATTAAGTGGTTTTAATCAGCAAAGACAAGGCTTTGAATTGCAATGAGCGCACCTTCCAGGATACCTGCTCCAGGTTATATCATCTAACCTGTAATCTTCATTAATTACATCACCGCACTTAATGGTTAAGCCGATAACCCAAGCAAACACGTCAGCCAATTCATCTCTTATCTTAACTTTATTTTTATGACTAAGTGCTTCAGCGACCTCGCCCATTTCTTCAAATAAGTGATAACCAATCTGCTCAATGGTTTGCGTTTTATTCGCTTTCCCGTAAATCCTGCCAAGCATTTGTTGACATTCATATAAATTTTTAGGACGCACTTCCATGTTTTTTCTGCGTAATTCAATCATTCTTTCCCGCTCTTCCTTATTCATAACATGCTTCTCTCTTATACAGATACACCCGCTTTCTTCCATGCAGTATGGGCAAGCGTTTGGGAATTTATTCCAAATTATTTCTTCAAGAGAGCCATACCTGCCAGTGAACGCGCAAAACCACGCGAACACGTCTGCAATATTAACCAGGATGCCTGTTAATCTTCCTTCACCATCATTCCTTGGAATAATATACTGCTTTCTTAAATCCTCTGCAAGCTTGCCTGCCTTTTCATATACTTGAAGCCAAAGCCCTCCATCAGTTAACTCTCTATTCCGGTCTTCATAAATCTCATTAAACATTCCTTGCCATTTATTAAGCGACCATTCACTATAATGCATTCATAACCGTTAAATCTTAATTGATTATAAAAAAATTATTGTAATGTAGAAAAGATTTATAAACACAAATCATTATTCTTAAGTTATGAACAAAAAAATTTACTTGCTCATCCCTGTACTAATAGTAATTATTACTCTAATCTCCATGATGCAGGGTGGAACAGAATACTTCCCTAACTATACTTTCCCTGACAATCTTAAAATCACTTACTTCTGGCAGCCGAACTGCGACCACTGCCATAAGATGGAACCAATGGTTAATGAATTAATCAGTAAAGGAGTTAATGTTGAAAAAATTAATATAAGAGAGCACCCTGAACTAGCAATTGCTAACGGGTTATCAGGGGTGCCGGCAATGATAATTAATGATTACCCAGTCATTGGCGAGTTAAGCGCAAATGAATTAATAGAAATAATTGAAGAGTACGCGTGATGAATTTGAAGAAGGCATTAATCATTTTAAGCCTGTTAGTTATTAGCGCCGGCTTATGCCAGGAGGACTTGCTTGGCAGGATTTCACTGCCTTTAGTATTAATCACTGGATTAATTGATGGGATTAACCCTTGCGCTTTTGCAGTGCTAATATTCCTGATTAGTTATTTGCTCAGCATATCAAATCATAAGAAGCTCATGCTTAAGGCTGGACTAGCTTATATTGGAAGCATTTACATAAGTTACTTCCTAATAGGCATCGGCATCTTATCAATAATTCAACTGCCATTTATTTCAAGCACTTTCTACTTAATCGCTGGAATAGTTGCTTTAACTGCGGGAACTATTAATGTTAAGGAATTCTTTAATTACGGCAAGGGCATCACCCTTAGTATTCCAAAAAGAGCTAAAGGAATGATTAGTAAATGGGGTAAGAAAGCAAATGTTCTAGGAGCAATAATACTCGGATTCCTTGTATCACTCTTCGAGTTCCCGTGCACTGGGAGCGTTTACATAGTAATACTTGCATTACTTTCAAAGCAGGCAACTCAATTAATTGCAATTAACTACTTATTAATCTACAACTTAATGTTCGTTCTTCCATTATTAATAATATTATTCGGCATATTATTCGGATTCAAGTTAGAAAGAGTCAGGGCATGGAAGGATAAGAGAAAGAATTACATGAAACTCGCAACAGGAGTGTTATTATTAATTCTTGGAGGCTACATGATTTATTATTACTTCGCGTAATATAATTCTTTAAAATCCATTACTTTTTTAATATAATACCCTTTAAGCATCATTTCCATTTGAGAACTTACTGGTATGCCAACTTCCTCTCTGACACTCTCCATTTCAGATATTAAATCTTCACTATCTAAAGTCTTAGATATTTTCTTAATGTCATCAAGTTTCAAGATATAATACTCTTTAAGCATCATTTCTATTTGAGAATTTACAGGGAACCCTGTTTCCCTCTCAATACCTTTTAAGTATGATAATATTTCATCATCCAATACAGTAGTAATCCATGTTTTCTTAGGCATTAATTAATAATAGTGATTTCTCTTTATTAAATATTTTCTTAACTCATTAAATCCTTGTTTTTCATGAGAAGCAAGCTAAAGTATTAATTTAACAATTGCTAAGGTTTATAAGCAAAAATTTATTAAAAAAACGGTGGGGGGGTGAAAAATGGCGGAAAAAAAAATTGGAAAAGCAGTGCACTACTATGATAAAATAAGTGTTGCACTTATTGAATTAAGTAATACATTAAAGATTGATGATGAAGTACGCATAAAGAGCATGCCACAACCAAATAAGAAGAAATTAACTGACTTCACGCAAAAAATTAAGTCAATGCAGATAAATTATAAAAACGTTAAAACAGCTGGCAGTAAAAAAGTTATAGGACTAAAAGTTAATGAAGAAGTACAAGAAGGCGACATTGTTTATAAAATAACTTAAAAAAAGTGCCTAAGAGGTCTTAGGCAATTTAATTTTTCTTAGAGAACTATTACCTTAATAACTCTTACTGGACATGCTTCTACAATATTTTTATTCAACACTAAATCCTCATCAGAAGTGCCCTTAACTGTCCTCTTGTAGACTCCCGAGCCAGGCGCTGTCTCCTTGCCACCTACAAGGATTGACTTCCCGTCTGCATCCATTTTCCAGTAATCACCCTTCTTATCCAAGCCAGCGCACATGCCGCAGCCAATGCAATCCTTCCTGTTATGAATAATCTCAAAATCAGCCATACTTCTTCTCTGATTCATAATAAGAATTCAATCCCTTACACATAGGGCAGACTTGAGGAGGGTTATCAACAGTAACCATGTTGCCGCACCTTGAGCACTTCCATGTCTTATTCCCAACGTGAACCACCATAAAGAATTAAGAATTACTTAACACTTAAAATGATTTCTAATACTCTTAAAGAATAATAAAACTTACTAGAATGATTTAAATAAGAAAATTACTTCAAGAGTTTCATGCATGACTTAATCATTATCGGCGGAGGACCGGCAGGGTTGTCAGCAGCCATTTATGCAGCAAGGTTTAAGCTTGACACATTAGTTATTGCCAAGGAAGTAGGTGGTTTAATAATGACAACCAACTTAATTGAGAACTGGCCTGGTAAGAAGAAAACTTCAGGACTCGCGTTAATGAAGAACATTGAAGAACACGCAAAATCATTAGGAGTGCCAATAATCACTGATGAAGTAATCAGCATAAAAAAACTCACAACGTTGAGAAATGGTTTCAGAGTTAAGGCAAAACAAAAGAATTACGAGTGCAGGGCTCTTATTCTTGCAACAGGCACTAAGAGGCGCAAACTTAATGTTCCAGGAGAGAAAAAATACTACGGGAGAGGAGTTTCTTACTGCGCAACATGCGATGCTCCACTCTTCAAGGATAAAGTAATAGGGGTAGTTGGAGGAAGTGACAGTGCAGCAAAAGAAGCATTACTATCAGCAGAATACGCCAAGAAAGTTTACATTATTTACAGGCGCGAGAGGATAAGGGCTGAACCAATCATTGCTGAAAGAGTTTACAAGAATAAGAAGATTAAAATAATTAATAACGCAAACGTATTAAAAATTAAAGGCAACGGCTTAATGAATAAAGTAATCCTTGACAACCCTAAAGGAAAGAAGTTATTGCTAAACGGGTTATTCATTGAAATAGGTCATGTACCGCAGACAGAATTAGCAGAGAGCATTGGCTGTAAATTAAACAAGAAAAGAGAGATAATAATTAACAGGTCATCAAGAACTAATATTCCATTCGTTTACGCTGCAGGCGACTGCGCTGACGCTCACTACAAACAGGGAATAACAGGGGCAGCAGAGGGAGTAATAGCTGCTTTCAGCGCTTATGATGACTTACGTAAATCAGATTCTTCTTAATCTCCTTTTAATAATTGAAATACTTAATATGAATGTTGAAGCCATTAATGCAAAAGTCTTTGACACTAATTCAATATTTAAATCTGAACCAACAGACATTAAAGTAATGGCCACTATTTCACAGAATTGATAAATGCTCCATAAAACAGTAAATGATAAGAAACCAAAAAGCAGTAATTTAAATAAGTAATTCTTATGCTTCATCTTCAATAAACTAGCAAGTGAAAGCAATGCTGAAAGTATTAAAATCATTATTATAAAGAACCTTAAAAAGAATTCAGCATAAAGTTCTATACTCATGTTTTCCTCGCCTCCAAGAAATTAAAAAAGCCAAACATTATTAATAAGAGTCCAAGTATTTCAGGGATTAAACTATAAATAAAACTCTTCTCACTTAAAGTTACTAAATAATAAAATAAGTCAATAAATCCTCTAAGACTCATTACCCCAATACCAACTCCAATGCGTTTAATTAACTTAAGGCTTGGCTTCTTCAAATCCTTCCACCATAAAAGAATTAATAATGCAGCGATAAATAGTAAAGCAGTTATTAATAAATCCATGAATATAAATTGAATCATTAATCTAATTTTAACACAGTACGCATTTAAATATTTAAAGAAAAATATTATATTAACCTAAGTTATTAATAAACTAATGAAAGTACTAATTAATAACTCACAAGTTAAGCTGGGAGTTACTAAATCACTATGCGAATTTAATTACTCATTAATAAGTGATGATTCATCATTAAGGATTATTAATAAAGCAGTTAAGGAAAAATTAAGCCTTAATCCAGAATCATTAATTATTATTGGAGTAGGAGGTTCAAGCAATGGCGTTAAGGCAGTATTGAATACTAAAAATAATACAATAATTAAGGCATTACTTGCTGAAAGCCTTGACAGTGACAAGTTATTCCTAATTAAGAATTACTTAAGGAGTGAGTTAAGAGCTGGCCGTAAAACACTAATTAATGTTATAAGCAAGTCAGGAAGAACAACTGAGGTACTGGCAATTACGCAAGTCCTGACAAGTGTTTTAAAAAGGCATGTAAGGAATTGGAAGGATTACATTATTATTACAAGCGACTCAGGCTCTGAATTATTCAACTTAGCAAATGATAAAGGAATCACAGCATTAAGTATTGATGAAAACCCTGCTGGAAGGTACTCATTATTCACTAGTGCAGGATTATTCCCGCTCGGCATTCTTGGTTTTAATATTAAAGACTTAATTAAAGGAGCAAGAAAGGCAAGCATTGAATCCGCTAATAAAACAGCCTTCATAAAGCATTATCACTACAAGAAGGGCAGAAGGATTAACGTATTCTTCCCATTCTCAGAGAATTTTTACGGCTTCAGGGAGTGGATTAACCAATTAATCAGTGAATCACTCGGCAAGGACAGGAAAGGCATTACACCAGTAACTTCAATAGGAACTATTGACTTGCACTCAATGCTGCAATTATTCCTTGAAGGACCTGATGACAAGTTCACGACATTCATTAAAATAAAAAATAATTATGATGACGTAAAAGTAAGTAAAGGCTCATTCTTTAATCATGACAAAAGTTTTAATGAATTACTAAACATTACTTACGCAGGAGTGAAGAAATCATACATTAACCATAAAAGACCTTTCATTGAATTAATAATTAATGACAAGAGCGAGGAATGCATTGGCGAGTTACTGCATTACTTAATGCATGAAACAATTCTCTTAGGAAAATTATTAAAGGTTAATACTTTTAATCAGCCAAGCGTTGAATTCTACAAAGACTACGTTAGAAGAAAACTTAAATTTACGTAATCACTATTATTACTATTATGAGTTTGGATATATTCTTGTACAAAGCAATTGAATTAGCAGTCGCGTTACTGGTTGCAGTACTATCCTTATTCCTAGCGATTAAGGTATTCGGTAAATTAACCAGAGGAATTGATGAATGGGCTGAATTAAAGAGAGGCAACATGGCAGTTGCAATAGTCATGTCAGCAATCATCATCTCCATTGCAATCATGGTAACATTATTATTCAACGCTTAAAGTATTGGGATTATGGCATTTAAACTATTTTTATACGGAAGTCTGTCATTAGTCATGCTTGTTATCGGCATCGCGTTCGCAGGAAGCTTTATGCACTTGCTTAATCAAGCAAGTGAAAATGTTGGTGCAAAACTATCAAGCAATCTTTTCTGCGGCACTGACTATGACTGCAAGCAGAACCCTAATGACTGCACTAAGTGCATTAACATCTTGGAAGGTGGCTTCACCTTACTAAACAAGTGCATAGATAACCCAATGCCCTGTTACTGCATTAATAATGAATGCACTAACTCAACCGCGTAATAACAAAATTATTAAGTTTTATTGCAGTTAATAATGATTTATGACAGAACGCAGCCGAGTTTATAAGTGCAATGTTTGCGGTAATATTATTGAAGTACTTCATGCAGGAGTTGGAAAACTTATCTGTTGCGGTCAGGAAATGGAATTACTTAAAGATAAAACAGAAGATTTAGGTGATGAGAAGCACGTTCCAGTAATAGAGAAAACTGGAAAAGGATTTAAAGTAATGGTTGGGTCAGTTCCGCACCCAATGGAGGAAGAGCATTATATTGAATGGATTGAATTAATCGCTGACGGCAGGATTTACAGGAAGTTCTTAAAGCCTGGTGACATGCCTGAAGCAGAATTCTGCATTGAAGCATTAGAAATCACTGCCAAGGAATACTGCAATATTCATGGGCACTGGAAGTCATAGGAATAATAAATATTTCGTTATTCCTGCGCAATGAGGGCGGCGCCAACAGCACCTGAAATCTGCGGCTCTAAAGGAACAATTATTTTCATTTTTAATTTCCTCTCAAGCGACTTAATTATTCCAGCATTCTTAGCAACACCGCCAGTTAATACTACTTCTTTTTGAACACTGATTCGGTTAAGCATTGAAGAAATCCTTTCAGAAATCGACTCATGCAAGCCGGCAATAATATCCTCCTTAGACTCTCCCTGGGCAAGCAAACTAATCACTTCAGACTCTGCGAAAACAGTGCACATGCTACTAATCCTTAATGGATTGCTGCTCTTCAAAGCCAACCCGCCCATCTCACTCACATTAATTCCTAAAGCATGAGCAGTTACTTCTAAAAACCTGCCAGTGCCTGCAGCGCACCTGTCATTCATAACAAAGTCAACCACCCTGCCTGAAGAACCAATACTAATAACCTTACTGTCCTGACCGCCAATGTCAATCACTGTTCCAGCATTCCTTAACTCATGAAGAACGCCTCTTGCATGACAAGTAATTTCAGTAACTCTTTTATCAGTGAACGGTGCCCTAATGCGCCCATAACCAGTAGCAACAATACCTTTAACATCATTCATTTCAATCCCTGCCTTCACTAACGCATTCTTAAATGCTTTCTCAGCAGCTTCCCGCCCATTAACTCCAGTAGGAACTATAGAATAAGACAAGATTCCTTCATCTTTCATGAGAACCACTTTCGTGGTTGCACTTCCAATATCAATGCCAGCAGTTATCATTTAAGCATCTCCATGAATGACTCAAGCCTTGTAACAATCTGTCCTTGCTGAGCGCTTTCCTTATCAAGACAGTCAATGTCAAGTATTAACATTGGAATTCCTTCATTTATTAAAGCATTTTTAATTGCACTAACAGAAGCATTAGACTGCCTGCACCCTGTTTGGGAAAAATAAATAACTCCATCAACCCTGAACTCCTTAACATTCTTAATAATTATTTTAATTCTTTCATCTAAAGGCTTATTATAAATACTGGATAAATACTTCTTAGCTAAACCCCTAACACCATGACCTGATAATTCATAATCCATTAATGGAAGTTCATCCCAGACAACTGCGCAGTCATTCTCCTCCAAAACATTGAAAACCTTGCTCGGGTAAAAAGGAGGCAATTGAAGCAGTGCAAGCCTTGATTTATTCTCTCCCATACCTTCTTCCTGCCTCTTCTTAATTGTCATGGTAAATTCATCAAGGAATTCCTTAATTAATCCTGGACTGCCCTGATAACCAATCACTGAAAAATAAGCCCTATACATTGTTAATGGCTTCACTGGAATCAAATCATGCTTTCGAGTATTAATTAATGAATAAAGTGATTTAATACAGGCATTAGTCTTATCAATCTCACTATTCAATCCTTTTTTATTAAACCCTCTTCCAGTAATCATTTCAAGGAATTTGATGAACTCATTTAATTGGCTGGTCATGTAATTAATCCCTGCTCCATTCATGGAGTAAGGTGCATCAATAAAGAATCCTGGCACGTCACTGCTTAAATGCTCAAATACTTTCTTAGGTGAATCACATTGATTAGTTGATAAGAAAGTTAAGGCACTGATTCTCGGAAGCAATCCCAGAGCCTGCAAACCAATAATGCTTTTCTGAAAACTGCATGCACCTCTTGGAGCACCAATTCTTTCAGCACTCCTAATTAATTCTTCATCCATCTTATTCCCTGCAAGCATGGCGCTAAAGGAGTCAGCAATGAATGAAATCGCGTTAAAGGAGTTTATTATTTCAACAGGGGACGGGTGATGCGTTAAGATAACCGGCTGCCTTGCTTTATAACAATTCATTAAATGATTCAATACTGCATAGTAAGCTTTTGAGAATGACTTAGGGTACCCAGTCTCCCTGGCAAAATATTTTGCAATCATCTTGTTAAACAATGGATTTGAATATTTTAATAACTTAATTAAATTCATTCAAGCATCTCCTTAAAAGCCTGTATTCTTGTTTTAAGCTGCCCTTCATTAATTAATTCATCAACATCAAGGGCAAGGAATGGCACGCCTTCATCCTTTAAGGCCTTACTTAATAGTGACTTATCATACTGCATGTTATCACAGAACTTTGGTGAAATATTAATAACTCCCTTACCATCCGCCTCCCTGACTAATTTAAGTATTCTTTCAGGATTATGGGAAAGCATTCTTGAGCAGGGGATTTTATTCAAGCAAGCCCTGGCAAGCACTGTGAAGTAATCGCCACTTTTTCTAACGTGTATGCTTGTCCTGTAATCACTGCATGAATTAATTATGGCATGCATGCCTGTTCCCTTTATAATTTCAATCACTTTATCAGTTTGAGGAGTTAGTTGCGTGAGGTTAACGAGGACTCCTCCACTACCAAGCTTTTTCACTGTTCCGCATTCACGAACTTGTTTAAATTTCTTGTTAAGAATGCCTTCTAATTCCTTAACTAGTTTTCTTAACTGGGCTGCGAAATACTTCACAGCGTGCTCATCATTCTTTCTTGGAACGTGCAGTACGAGCACTTTATTACCTCTTAACTGCAGGTTCTCAGCAGCCCTGCGCATTGCATCGCAGCAGGAAGTCATTATAACTGCTTCGTAACCGCCTTTTAGAATCTTGCTGTAAATTGACTTAGCCATGAAACAGATATTATGACTTAAGTGAGCACTGCTTTCACTGCTTGATACTGAAGCCTTAATTCTTTCAAATTCCTCGCCAAAACCATTAATTACTTGTATCGGGATGTAAGAACACGTTATGCCAATCATTTAAGCATTAGTAACATTAACAACTTAAATTAATTTTGGTTATGGAATCATTTACTCTGTTTAAACAATTTAAGTGATTATAAAAATCTATTGAATTCCTGGTTTTGAGCGTTTTTAGGGCTAAACATTATTAAATTCCTTGGTAAAATTAGTAATTTTATAAAGGTTGCTTAAGGGGTTTTAAGTTTCCTGGACCTTCTCCACTGTACTCCAAACAATTCTCTGAAAGTCTTTGCAATATCATCATCTTTAATTAGAAAAAACCTTGGCTCTTTTGTATATTTCATTATTAAAACCATATCACCAGTTACTGTAATGCATGTTGGGGTTAAAAGAGAAATATACTTGCTTTCGCTTAAAGGAACACTACTTAGTTTATTAGTGTAATCAGTTTCTTTTTCTGAGAATATGAATTTAGTTTTAACACCATATTTAGGTCTTTTATTAGTATGCCACTTAATCCATAACCTATTAAATATATCTCTTTTAAATGCAGTGATCCCGCAAGCAAGCCAGTCCTTGATTTGACCTTTATTGAATTCTTGTTCAATATCATTTAACATGTTCTTAAAACCGTCAACACCATTATAGACATTAGCAAAGATAAATTTAGAATTTTCTTTTTTCTTTTGCTTTAATAAAGGAAATATTTTCTTTGCGATTTGCTTCTTCTTTTTCAGCATCTCCTCTTCAATACTCAGAAGCATATCAGGATTCTTTGCTTGAAAGGTTTTTACACCATTATTTATGATATATGATACTAATCCTTTTTTAACAAGTTTTTCAAGAATTTCATAAACGATTGATGATGAAACTCCTGATTCCCTGATAATACCTGATTTTATTGATTCCCCATTAAGTAAAGCTAAATAAACTCTTGACTCACCATTAGTTAACCTAAATAATTCTAATTTTTTTACCAACTCATTCTTATTCATAGTGATACCACTACTGGTGAACTTAGATAATTAATCTGTTATTAACTTATTAAGTTTATTATGTGGAATACTGTAGAGTTAGAAATAACGAAGGAGTGTAATTCTTATTGTAAGCATTGCTTAGCAAATGCTGGCAAAAAAAGGGCTTACGAATTTAACCTTAAAGAGTTAGAACCTATTCTATCACAGTTGAAGAATAATAATTTTAAGAAGATTATTGTAACTGGTGGTGAGCCATTAATCAGGCGCGGGGTGTTTGAAATAATTAGTTTGATTAAACAGTATGATTTCAATATTATCCTTAATACAAACACTTTATTGTTTAATGAAGAAAAAATTAAAAGAGTTTCAAGATTAGGTGTTGAATTAGTTAGGACTAGTGTCTATGGTAGTAACTCAAAAACACATGATTACATAACAGGCGTTAATGGAAGTTTTAACACTTCTATGAAAAGGATTGATGAGTTGAAAAAGTATAAGTTAAGACTCGGTGTTTCAGTAGTAGTTGGTAAATACAATCTTAATCAAATAGATGAAATCGCTGAGTTATTAATTAATAAAAAAGTTGATACTATAAACTTTGTTAGAATTGTTCCTGGCGGGAGGGCAAAGAGTTTAGAGAACGAATTATGTCTTAATCCATTAGAACACCAAGAGTATCTGCACAAAGTTCTTTTATTAAGGGAAAAATATGGAGTGGGTACTGGTTATTTAAAGAGTGCTGAAACATTTCAATTCCTCTTTGATTCTAGTAAAGAGTACAAAATCTGTAATGCAGGGTCATCCAATATTGGTATAAGAAGCGATTTAAAAGTCACTCCCTGCTTAGCATTAGTAGAATTAATAGTGGGTGACTTAAAAAAGAGTACTATTGACGAAATTCTTAACTCAAACGAATTAAGATTCTTTAGAGAGTTTCCTAAAAACAAAAAGCATGTTGACAAAGAATGTTTTAAGTGCGAGCATCTTGATTTCTGCAAATGTGGGTGCAGAGCACATGCTTATTACTCAACAGGAAGGATTAATGCAAAAGACCCTGGTTGTTGGTTATAACTTATTCAGTGTCTATTCTTGGTGCAAGAATGAATGATAATCGTAATTTATCTATTGCTTTATAATCAAGTTTTAATGGATAATCATCAGCAAAACTCACTGTCAGGGTGTCAGCAACTTTAGACGCCTTCATCATCTTATCAAGGTACTCAAGCGAGTACTTAGCCCTTGAGGAACTCTTAACATCAAGGTTAAGCAGGCTGGGTGAATCCCTGGCAAGCGATAAATTCACTTGACTGGTGTCACCGAGCGCTAATAAATTAAATGATTTCTCATCAGCCTTGAATACAATGCTGTCACTAACCATTAAGGCATCCTTAGCGCCCTCCTTAAGCACGCCTGACTCAACCTCAATTAATACTTTAAATCCCTCATCCAACTTCTTAGGAGCTTCAGGAGGCTTAGACCTCGTTTCAAGCATAGGAAGCGTGAAAACCCTTTTGGAATCACCTTTAAGTATTACTTTAAGCACTGAATCACCCTCAATAAGTTCAAAACTAACAATGTCAGACGAACTGGCTCTCTTAAGTATTGACACGAGGTAAGGAATATTAAGGGTTAAGGATTGCTCTCCTGACACGTCGAACTCACTGAAATTAGATGACAATAAGTCAAATAATACCATGACAACTGACGCAGGGTCCATTGCCACTAATGACAAGCCGTTCTTATTAACAGTAAATACTCCTTCATTAATGAAGTTAGAAATAGTGTCAAGAGCATCCCTGAAAAGCGAGACATCATTAATGGTTGCCTTAAACATGAAATAAGATAATAAACTGCTTTATTAATAAATTTTAGTATAGTAGAAAACATATTATTCAAATTAACTCATGCAGTATCGGGAATAACTCACGGCTTAATTCCTTAAAATCCTGAATAAGCTCAGCTCTTAACTCAAAACCCTCATCAAAAGGCAGGACAATACCAATAACCCTTACAACGCCTCCAGTGCTCAGGTTCTTTAATGACTCTTCATTAGGTGCAAGAACAGTTAACTGACCTGAAGGATCTTCAATATCAAAGACAAAGGATTGCTTATCAATTGACAAAATAGTGCCTATAACAGCAACTCTAACATCATCCTTTGAAATATCCTTAATTTTACGCTCAAAAGCAGTGTTCCGCTTCCTGCGTTCAGTAACTTGCTTTTCCACTTCTTCAGGCATGAAATGAAATTAGAATTAATTAACTTAAAATTATTATTATACTAAAGAAGTAGTTAACTAAAGAAGTAGTTAACTAAAGAATTAGTTAATCACTCTCGCGCCACTTGTGACTGCACTTAGTGCAGGTGTAGAAAATGGTTGGTGACTCATCAAGGCCGCGGGTCTGCATCATGTAATAATAAGCCTTGCCATTATTACACTTCACGCAATGAGCCTTAGTCTTAGGAAGAATCTCAACTTCCTGCTTAACCAGGGCAACTTCCTTAACACTCACGTTCACATTATCTGACAATTTAATATTAATTTCCATGCTCCGCTTGCCGCACTTAGAGCACTTAAAATGCCTGCCATCAGGAACCAGAATAGAACCGCACTTCTTGCAAAACATGAAAAGGAAAATATATTATAAGACTTTAAAAAAGTATCGATTAAAAATTATAGATTAAAAACCAATCAAGTAATACATTAAAACCCTTGGCCAGCCAAGCAACGGAACACTTAAACCAGCTTTCCCAACAATACGCTCAACAGGTATGTTAACTTCAAAGGCAAGGCTTTTAGGATTAGCATCACCTTTAGTTGTTAAATAAGACTCTCCATCAATCACGGTCTTATTAACCACCCTATGAATAATCATGTTCTTGCCATAATAGTAAACAACCACGTCCCCAACATTGAGTTCCCCTGAGTGAACAGTTATCACGTCACCAATATTTAATCCATTACTAAAAGGCCATGAATGATAATCAGACTCGTTAAAGTCATAAAACTCAAGCCATTCATTAAAAGTTAATTCAATAGTTCCTGCATTATGAATCATTGACCCTGAAAGCACTGCAACAACATCATTTAACCCGAAAGTTAGCAGGAATAAAGGAAAAGCCACGAACTTTAATAAAAAGTAAGCAACAACGATGAACGCGATATAAGAGCTAATGCTCTTGCCATGCCATAACCACTTAAAGAACTTCCTTACTTTACGCAAAGCTTTAACCATGTTCTTATTGAATGAATAAGTAATTTTTTAAACTTATCGCTTTAAGCCCTGCCCCTTGATTCCCCACTCACTATGCCTGAAGCGATTAAGTGAGCAACCCTTATTGGTTCAGGAATCCTGCCTCTAAGAACTGATAATTTAATAATCATCTTAGTCTTATCCAAAGGCAATCCTATGTACTGGAAGTAAATCCTGCCGTCAGGCAATTCCATCATAGAAACAGGAGGGAGTTTCTCGATTAAGGACCATCTTTTTTTAATTCTTGAAAGATTGTTAAGCGCCTTCTTTATTAATTTTAAGTTTGGTTTGCGCCTAACAACAGCTATCACTGGCAGCCCTGTCTCTTCGTAAACCCGCTCTAAGTCAATGATGTTGAATCCGCCGAGCGCCACGCCGTCAATCATCACTACGCTTAACTGAGCTTTATGCTTAGATGTATTAATAGCCTTGATTAACTTCGCTGTCGCGTCAAAACCATCCTTGCGCACGTGAAAGGATAATAAACCGTCAATACTGCTCTTGCCCCTGTAAACAGTGCATACCACTAAGACTTTCCTTTTATTGCTGAACTTTTCGAAAGGACCGTCATCAACTCCGAGAATGCGCAACTCTCTCTTAATCATTAAGTAAAGAGAATGATGAAAACATTTATAAATCAATTGAAAAAGAATAGAGTTAACCATCGATTACTTCAATGAATAATGACAAAACAGGAAACTTGTCTTTAGTAATTCTCTCAACAGCTTTATTAAATCGTTTCCTGATGAGTAATTCCAGAAGGAAATATGTACCACCCTAAGTAAAATTCTTGAAAATCTTCAATGCTTTCAACTAAAGCCATATTATTTTACTTCCTTATCAAGCGCAGTGATTTCAGTTTTTAAACTCTTTAAAGCCTTGCTAACTGATAACTTAACATTACTGCTCCTAACTGTTAAGATGAACTTATCAATTAACGGATGAGGCTGGGAGTAACCAGCAAACTTAACAGTCTTGTCATCCTGCAACTTACGCTTAAGAACATTAAACAAAGTGTGACCAACGCCTTCAGCCTCTAAAACCCATGAACCCCTATTCCGCTGAATAAAATTAACCTTCATAAGGAAATGAGGAAATGAAAAGGTTTTATAAAGATTTCTAAAAAAACTAAGTTTTTTAAAGGGTTTAAAATTAAATAATAAGTCATGGAAGCAAATGTGATAAAAACGTTTAATAAAGATGTGGAAAAAGCAGTGATTAATTACATTAAAGGCGAGCAGCCAAGAAAAGTCATTAATCAACCAAGCAAGGCAGTAAGGAGTGGATTAGTCAATAATGAAAAAGAATATACAGAATACTTGAATGAGTTCGCAATTAAATTAGTAAGCCATAAATTAAAACAAAGTTTTGAACCTGAAATCCCAGTAATACAGGCAGCGAATGCAATTGAAGAGATTGACAAGAACATTAATATTTTATACGAGCGTTTAAGAGAATTATACACTTTATATTATCCTGAAGCAGTGAGAAAGGTAAGGGATGCTAAACAATTGGCCAGACTGCTTGAAGATCCTGAAAGAAAAGAAGTAAGCAAGAAATTAAGAATTACTTCAAAAAGCATTGGCTACGAGTATGGCAAAGAAGAATTTGAAATGATAGAGGAATTTGCTGACGAGTTAGGCGACTTGATTGAATTAAGAAAAAAACTAGAAGACTATGTTACTATGAAAATGAAGAAAATAGCTCCAAAACTATCAGAACTTGCTGGCCCAATGCTTGCAGCCAGGCTCATAACAATCGCTGGCAGCTTTAAAAGACTGGCATTAATGCCATCAAGCACCATACAAGTATTAGGAGCTGAAAAAGCATTATTCAGACACTTAAGGACTGGAGCCAAGCCTCCAAAGCATGGCATCATAATACAGCACTCATCAATTCAGAAAGCCAAGAAGAAGGACAGGGGCAAGGCGGCAAGGAAGTTGTCAAATAAGATTAGCATAATAGTGAGGAGTGATTACTTTGAAAACCCGTGAAAATCCGCGATTTTCAGGGCGCAGTGGAACACGGTCCCGTGCCAGCGAAAACAGAAAGTTTCCGAGGGGCAAAGACAAATTCTTGCGCGAGATAAGTAAAGGGATATTCAGGAAAGGAAGGAATTTGTATACTAAGAGCGCAGCGCCAGGCACAAGAGTTTATGATGAAAGAATACTAAAGAAAGGAAGAAGTGAGTTCAGGGAATGGGATCCGAGGAGGAGTAAGTTATCAGTAGCTATAATGAAAGGACTGCCCAAAGTACCAATAAATGAAGATTCAGTAGTTCTTTACTTAGGCGCTGCTAATGGCACAACAGTAAGCCATGTGGCTGACATAGCATTTAACGGGCGAGTATTTGCTGTTGAATTCAGCCCCAGAGCAATAATGGACTTAATCTTCGTAGCAAAGGACAGGAATAACATAATACCCATTCTTGAGAGTGCTTTTCACCCTAAAAATTATAAAGGATTACTTGAACCTGTTGACTTAGTTTATCAAGACGTTGCTCAGAAAAATCAGGCAGAAATATTAATAAAGAATTGCAAGGCGTTCATAAAGCATGGCGGTTATGCAATGATTGCAGTCAAGGCTCGAAGCATTGATGTCACTAAGAAGCCAGTAATAGTATTTAAGGAAGTTGAGAGGAAATTAAGAGATGAATTCCACATAATTGATAAGCGTAGACTAGAACCATTCAAGAAAGACCATATGTTCTACTTACTTAAGATGAAGTGAAATAGTTTCTTTTTCATCAAAGTTTTTCTTTCTAAAAGAAAAAGTTTGTTAATAGTGAAAACTTTAAATAATAAATCCTAATTAATTCATTAATTAATGGATAAATTCAATGCTTTAGCGGATAATGTAATGATTGCCAAAGCAGTTGCTGACATGTTAAAAACTACTCTTGGTCCTAAAGGAATGGATAAGATGTTAATTGATGCAGTGGGGGACATAGTGGTAACTAATGACGGTGCAACAGTGCTTAAAGAAGTTGAATTAAAACATCCAGCAGCAAAGATGATAGCGGAAACAGCAAAAGCATTGGAAGAGGAAGTTGGTGATGGCACAACAACTGCGGTAGTTATTACAGGAGAATTGCTAAAGAATGCATTAAAATTAAAAAATAAAGGATTACATCCAACAGTAATAATAAAGGGTTATGAATTAGCAAGTGATTATGCATTAAAAGTGCTTGAAGAAGAGGCAGTAAAGATTAATATTAGTGAAGAAAAAGAATTAAAGAAAATTATACAAACAGCGCTTACAGGCAAGAACGTTGAGAAAGTAAAGGGATTACTGGCAGGCATTATAATAAATGCATTCAGGAAAACAGGAAACCCTGACAATATAAAGATTGAGAAAAAAACAGGCCAATCATTAAGTAATAGCCGCCTGATTAATGGAATACTAATAGACAAGGAGCCAGTATTCAGTGAAATGAGCAAAAAAATAGATAATGCTAGGATAATACTTACTGACGCGCCTATTGAAGTCAAGACTCTTGAAACAGAATCGGAAATTGAAATAAAAATTCCTGAACAATTAAAGTCATTTAAGGATAAGGAGCAGGAAATTCTGAAATTAATGATTAAAGAAATAATTAAAGTCAAAGTGAATATGGTTATCTGCCAGAAAGGAATTGATGAGGAAGCCCAGCAATTACTTGCAAATAATGGAATAACAGCTATCCGCAGGGTGAGGAAGACTGACATGGAATTATTATCAAAAGCCCTGGGCGTGAATATAACAACCAATCTTAAGGATTTAAAAAAGAGTGATGTGAGTAATGCGAGCATGATAACAAAAAGAGTAGGGGATGAGGAGATGACAATAATATATAACTGCACGAATCCACGCGCAGTAACAATACTACTAAGGGGTGCTCAGGAACAATTACTTGACGAAGTTAAAAGAGCGGTTGATGACGCGTTAGGCAACTTAAGAACAGTAATGAAGGATGACAAGGTATTACCAGGTGCAGGAGCATGCGAGTTAATGCAGAGGAAGAAACTGCTTGAATACGCTGACAAAATCAGTGGCAGGGAGCAATTAGCTGTTAAAGCATTTGCAGAAGCGCTTGAAGTAATCCCTAAAGCATTAATCACTAATAGTGGCGGCGAAGTGCTGGATTTAATGCCTAAATTAATAAAATTACATGAGTCAGGGAATTACTGGGGCGCTGGCGACAAACCAGTTAATGCATTAAATCAAGGAATAATTGAACCGTTAGAACTGAAAAAACAGGTAATTAAAACTGCTTACGAGGCAAGTAAGATGATACTAAGAATTGATGACATGATTTTAAAACAAAGAAAGAAGTAAGTAAATAAAAGAATAATATACTAAAAATCCTAAAACAAGTGATTTTCTTAAAGGAGGATTGCTCATTGAGAAGAATAACCTTTATAATTCCTAAGTGATTAAAAAAAATATATGCCTAGAAAGGCTCCTGAAGCAGAATATGAATTAGTTCCTGTAAGTCCAATCAAGAGGCTTGAACGGGAAGTAGAGGAATTAAAGAAAAGAAAGGTAGCGCAAGTACCTGTAGAGAAATTAGGGGATAATATTGAAAAACTCAACGAGCAAGTAAGCAAGTTAGTAATAGTTAATATTAACTTGCAGGCAAAAATCACTGAATTATTAATAAAGAATGCTGAATTAATAGAAGGAGTCACTGAAATGGTTCAATTACTAAAAAGGGCTTCAGAAGTTGAGATGGGACCTGAAGCAAAACCAGAACTAAAAATTGACTTAGGACCAGTAACTAATGAATTAAAAAGCATAAACGCTCAAAACGCGCAAATACTTGAAGGGTTTAAGAAACTTAATGAATACTTATTCAGGAGTCGCAGAAGGGAAATGCTTGGAAGAGCATTAGAATCAAAGCCTAGGGCGGTGCCTGCACCAACGCCACTGCCAAAACCGCCAGAAGGTGAAAGTAAGTGAACAGGAAAGCAATAACACCAGTCATTGCAGTAGTACTATTATTAATGATGACAGTCGCTGCAGCAGGAGCAGCATTCTTCTGGATGACCACTATTCAAAGCAGGATACAAGGACAAATAGGAACACAGGCAAGTGAATCAGCATCACAGAACAGGCAGGTGCAGATAATAAGTGTTGAATGCGCAAATCACACAATTAACAGGGTTAATGTAACAATACAAAATGTTGGTTCATTACTAATTGATTCTGGAACAACGGCAATAACAGTTACTGACACTGAAGGAAAAGTTGTTGCAACCAATACTTCAACAATGAGTGATATCCTTTCTCAAGAAGGAATAACCACAATTCAATTCATAACAACTTCATTCCTGCCAAACACGACTTACGGAATCAAGATAACCCTGCCAGGAGGAGCAGAACAGACAGGCGTCTGCAAGAGCAAGTAATAAAGTATATAAGTTCTGAACAATTTATTAAAAGATTAATGAACAGGAAAGCAATAACACCAGTCATTGCAGTAGTACTATTATTAATGATGACAGTCGCTGCAGGAGGAGCAGCATTCTTCTGGATGACCACTATTCAAAGCAGGATACAAGGACAAATAGGAACACAGGTAAGCGAGACCACCCTTACTAGCACGACTAGTTTAAACATTATCAGCGTAATCTGCGATCTCACTCAAGAGGTTGTTAATATTACAGTACAAAACACTGGAACAAATAATATTGATATAGGAACAACGGCATTAACAATTACTGATACTCAGGATAAGGTATTAAAAACAGCGACAAGCACTTTAGATGCTATCTTATCCCAAAACCAGATAAGAACTTTTAATTATACAGATATCGATGTTTTTTCAGAGAATGTGACTTATGGCATGAAGATAACTATGCCAGGAGGAGCAGAACAGACAAGTGACTGCATAGCACAATAATTATAAGTTTCAAAATCATTTATTACTAATCAAATGAAAGCGCAGTCCGCAATAATCAGCACTGTACTACTATCAGGCATAATACTCTCAATAGTTGCAGCAACTTATATTTGGGGTCAACCATTAGTTCAGAAAACAACTGATAAAATAAAGATTGATGCTTTAACTGAAATGCTTGAAACAATTAAGAATGGGATTGACAACGCCCAGCAGTCAGGCAGTCCATCACAACTGCAGTTAGATATTAGTGACGCAGTAGTAGCTATTAAGCCAAGCATTAATGCAGTCTCTATTGAGACTACAACAATAATCCCAATAATAACTTCTTACACTTACGTGCCAATCAGTTACACTGAACTCCCATCTGAAAGTGAATTAATTGATGTGAACACAACAGAGACTAATACAACCACTACTTACACGCCAACTAATTATGTAGTTGGAACTGACATTCACTTTGGCAATGTCACCCTGAACACTACTGTTTACAATGTCACTACTTATAATATAAGTCCATCAGGCACTTATGATGTTGCATGCATTTATGAAGGACAAGAAGCAGAGGCAAGTGAATGCATTACTGAAGGGCAAACATTAACTATGGGAGTTAATGATTACACCCTGTCATGGCTTGACTCTGAGGGGACTGAAGTAATACTGACAGGTCCTGAAGTCGAAACTCTTGGAGTACTAGGCACTGACCCTGCAGGAATAATAATTGGGAAAAGCACTCCAGTAAGCAGGACTCAGCATATTGAATTAAGGCTTGTTTACAGAGGATTAATTGACGCTGAAGGCAGGGAGACTAAGACAATACTTCAATGCACCAGTGGATGCAGAACTGGCGAGGGCAGGAAGATTTTAAGAGTGTCAAGGGACCGTATTGAAAGAACAGAAAATATTACTTACTTTTACATAAACCTTAAGTTTGAATAAAATCCTCATTTTTTGAACCATAAAATCCTTAAATCAGGAAAAACTATAATCTTAAAGAGGGATAGTAATGGTTAATTTTTATAAAAGGATGTCAAAAAAACTCAGTCAGGCAAGGAGGCAGGCTGAAAGGGAAGAATTAAAAAAGATTAAAGCTCCTGAGGAAAGAATTGATGAACCTGCATTGCCTAAATCAGTTCAGGTTAGGAGGATGCCTGAATTATACGCTGCTCCTGGAATGCCTAAGATTACTGAAGTGCCCAAAGTTGTTGTTAAGGGGCTAATGCCTAAAGAAGGGGCTCCTAAATTACTCGTCCCGCCGCAGCAAGTAATTATTCAAGCACCAGTTGCTAGGCCGCAGATTATTAAAGAACAAGTTATGGAAATGCCTGAAGGCATGGAGATAGGGAGTGAGAGAGGATTTGAATTAAAATACAAACCAATAAGCATGGAGATGCCTGAGGAATTTGAAACAGCAGTAGGTGAAGAGTTAGGGAGAAAGACTAAGGAATTCGTCGATAAATTAATTAAGGTTGATGAAAAAGTGCCATTAATAACTTTAAAGATTAAAGGCAAGGACATCGTTGTTTCATGGGCTAATATTAAATGGAATGAAGCCACAAGAAGCCTTATTTATTACATCCACGAACCAAAACTTAATGATAAATTAAAAGCAATACTTGAAGAGGCAAGACATCTTCTCAGGCAGAAACTTGACATTGACTTCACAAAGATTAGAGTTGAGAAAGCATATGAATACTTAATGAATAAGTTTGACAACATCTTATCAGAGGTTGGAGCTAAAGTTGATTCCAAGGAAAAAGTAGTGCTTGACTACTACGTTTTCAGGGACTTCATTGGCTTAGGCAAGATTGAATCATTACTCCATGACAAGGGGCTTGAGGACATTCACTGCGACGGATTCAACATCCCATTATTCGTCACCCACAGGAATCCATTATATGGTGAAATGCAGACAAACATAATGTTTAAGGATAAAGAAAAACTTGACTCATTCGTTTTAAGGCTTGCCCAGAAGTGCGGTAAGGCTTTAAGCATTGCTGAGCCGTTACTTGACGGCGCGTTGCCTGATGGAAGTCGTGTACAAATAACGTTCGGCACTGACATAGCAATGAGAGGTTCAAATTTTACTATCAGAAAATTCACTGAGAACCCAATAACCCCTATTGATGAAATGAATTTTGGCACTGCAAGCCCGGAGATATGCGCGTACCTTTGGATGGCTGTTGAATCAGGGCTTAGCGGCTTAATTGTTGGAGCAACCGCTACAGGAAAGACAAGCTTCTTGAATTCGTTAAGCATGTTCATTAACCCTGAATTAAAAATAATTAGTATTGAAGACACGCCAGAACTCAGGCTTCCACATCCTAATTGGATTCCAGAAGTTGCTCGTTCAGGATTCGGGATTAAAGGTTATGGAGAAGTAACAATGTTTGACCTGCTTAAAAGTGCTTTAAGGCAGAGACCTAACTACGTAATTGTTGGAGAAGTGCGTGGCAAGGAGGCTTACGTCATGTTCCAAGGCATGGCTACTGGTCATCCTTCGTACGGAACGCTTCACGCTGATAATATGGCGGCAGTTATTGATCGTTTAACCACTGAACCAATTAATATTCCTAAATCAATGCTTGAAAACCTTGACTTAATAGTGTTCTTAGTTCAAACAAAGAAGAGAGGCGAGTACGTTAGGCGGGTTAATGAAATTATTGAAATAATAGGGTATAATGCAAAGACAAGGAATTTAGTTACTAACAGGGCATTCAAGTGGGATTCGGACAATGATAAGTTCGTGCTCTTGAAAAGCATTTTACTTGACAAGATTAGAGAAAAACTTGGTTACACAATTGATGAATTAAAACTTGACATGGTTAGGAGGATAAGACTGCTTAAATGGCTTCAAAAACATAACTTAACTGATTATAAGGAAGTTGCCCGCTACTTTAAGATGTATTACACTAGTCCTGAGAAAGTTGAGAAGCTTGTGAGGAGGGCTGAATGAACTTTGGAGAATTCAGTTATAAATTAGTTCATAATATTGCAAAAAAGTACAGTTATTTTTTTAAAGGCATTAAAGAAGACTTGCAAATCAGTAACCTGCCTCACTCGCTTGAAGAGTATTTTGCAATGATGATTGTCTCAATACTGTTCTCAACACCATTAATCGGAGTCATTGCCTTCTTCTTCTACACACTAATTGATGACTTAGTATTATCAATTATTTCAGGATTCGTATTCTACTCAATAGTGCTTGTTGGGATAATAGCATTATTCTATGTTTACCCGTCGCAGGTTGCCAGTGGCAGGAAGAAGAAGATTGATAACTCCCTGCACTTCGCAGCAATTTACATGCAAACTCTTGCAGGAACAGGCGCCCCGCCTCACATATTATTCAGGATACTAGGCTCATTTGAAGAATTCTCAGAGATCGCTGATATTTCAAGAAAGATTAGCAGGGATATTGAAATGTTCGGCTTAGACCCTGTTGAAGCAATAAACAGGGCTGCTGAGAAGACTCCAAGCAGCAACCTGCGTGAATTATTATTAGGTATGAGGAGCACCATAACCAGTGGAGGCGACTTAAAAAAATATCTTGAAGAAAAAGCCAATGCATTTGTTAATGAGTTTAGAAGAAAACTTGAAGAATTCACGAAACTTCTTGCAGTATACATGGAGATTTACATCACAATGGTCATTGTTGGAAGCGTCTTAGCACTCGTGCTTACAACCATAATGTCAATCATTAGTGGAGGCATTGTAGGTATTGAAACATTGCAAATCTTAATAGTAACTGTTGGGCTTCCAATGATGTCAGGCATATTCATCTTATTAATTAAATCATCAAGCCCGACTGAAGTGTGAATCATGGAAAAGAAAGACTTGTTAATAATTGTATGGTCAGTAGTTATAGCAGTCATACAATTCGTTATAGGAACCTTCTTAGCGAATTTTGAAATATTATACATTGGTTACTTAGGTATAACAGCGTTAATGATTATCATTTTTCCTTATTCAATAATTGTCTACTTAAGGGTTCGCAATGCCAAGGGCATGGAGGAATATTTCCCTGCATTTCTAAAAGACATTTCTGAAGCAAAGAGGGCTGGAATGACTATTCCTAACGCTATTGCCTTAAGCGCTGAAACAGATTATGGTCCATTAACAAAAGAGGTTAAGAGGTTTAGTAATTTACTGTCATGGGGCATCCCATTCCCTGAATCAATAAGGTTGCTGCAGGATAGAGTTAAGTACAGTATTTACATTAAGAGGGGTTTGGCAATACTTCTTGAAGCATACTTCACTGGCGGGAGGATTGAGGATTCAATGGATGCTGTTGCTGAAAGCACGAGGATGCTTAAAGAGGTTGAAAAGGACAGGGAGTCAACGCTCCAGCAGCAATTAATAATTGTTTACTTAATTCACTTTATATTCATTGGAATACTGGTAGCATTGTATACAATATTAATTCCACTGCTAAGCTTTCAGGGAGGAGGCGGTGCAGGTTTAGTTGCTACATTCGGCGGAGGCAAGCCACCCCCACTTGACTTTTATAAACTACTTTTCTTCTTAACAATGACTATACAGTCATTTGGTAATGGAATGGTTGCTGGAGTAACTAAAGAAGGCAGTTTAGCAGCAGGCGCTAAGCATGCTGGAATAATGCTTAGCGTGGCGCTTTTAACTTTTGCCATGTTCATCTTCCCTAAAATGTTTACAATTAATTTAATGAGCTCTAAAACTGAAATCACAACCAGTGAAATGGTTGAATTGTATGGTTCAGTAACCTTAGAGAATGAGCCTCTTGTAGGTATTGAAGTAAAAGCGAATTTCGGAGGCAACATCGGGGTGGCAAGTACTGACGAGTACGGTGACTTCAGCATATTAATTAAAGCTCCAACCGTTGAAGGTACTTACAATGCAGAGGTGAATTCTAACTATGAGGGACTTGAAGCAGTTGCAAATGTTCAAATCACTGTCAGATAGGAAGGGTGCGGTAGTAGATATTGACTTAATAGTAGCGTACATGTTATTCATGGGTTTAATTATTATAGTCGTGCAACTAACATTAGGGCTTATAATTCCTTTCAGCACTGACTTCCGCACTCTTTCAAGGGAGAAGAATATTGTAAGCGCTTCTGAATTAATCAGTACAGACTTTAAGAGCAGTGACATTAATGATTTATGCAATGAAATGAATTATTCAAACATTAGGACTAAGAGCATTAAGTATAATATTTTAGGATTCTTCATGCCTAAGAAGGATGCTGATTATTCAATGCCTAATTTAAGCAGTGACGCTGGAGTTTTATTCTTAAGAGATAATAATTACTTAAGGGTTATGATTGGCTCTAATGGCTCGCCAATAACTGATGTTACTTTATACCTTTACATGGATTACGGCACAACGGTTTTAAATAAGAGTCTTGAGTCTTTAGAAAACTTAAGCGTTTATTATGATTCCTTAAATAATTTCGTTGTTAAAATACAGTCAAGAGTTAGTGATGGAGACATTGATGAAGTTCTTATAGGACCATTTAGTAAAAGAACTTTAGTAATCCCTGAAGTTTATAATGTTTCAATTGGAAGTCAATACGTTGGTGACTTAAGATTTAATAATAGTTGCGGGACAAGAGGTTTCAAGGGCGTTCAATCATCCTTCACTCGTTACGGAACGCTAACGCATGCACAGGAATTTTATCCAATAAAAATTAATGGTGATATATGGTGGACAGGTTAAGCTTTGTTAAAACCGTTGAAGCAATATACGCTGCAGCCATTATCTTATCAATGTACATGATAGTGCAGACGCACGTTAATGAGCAATTAGGCGTGTTCCAGCGCAATCCAATAGCCATACTGAATGATTTCTTAAGAATGATTAATAATAACGGTTTAATTAATGAAGCAATTAATGACTATGACTATACATCAATTGACAATCTTTTTCGTAAATTATTCTTAAAGTCAATTTATTACTCATTTGAACCAACTTATTTTGAGCGCGTAAAGGTCAAGGCAAGCATTAATGAATCAATGCCCAACATTAGTTTCACGTATCACTTCCCATTAGGTACTGACAAGAATTCAGTGAGTGTTACGAATTCAGTGTACGCGCTTCCCACTAACGCCTTGTTTAACTGGTATGCCACGCCAATAGTCTTTGATACTGACTTGAATAACACTTATGTTGAAGTTAACATAACAATTGACGCTCAAGGGATTGATAATAAAACATTAATGTACTTTGTTAATGACAAGCGTTCAAGCCTTGACATTCATAACTGGTCTCTCATTAGTGGAAATGTTTTTAATGTCACACTGGTATTATTCGTGCCTGAAGTTAAGAAGAATATTAAAACTTATGTTTACTGCGCGCAGAATAATAGTTTAATCAACTTCACTTATCCTTCCCTCACTAAGACAGTGGATGTTAATTACAATTACTTCAGCACTTTTAAGTCAACAATGGGGCAGGTGGTTTTTACTCCAGTAAATGTTAGTTCAGTTAGCACTGATACTTATTACATTACTTACATATTATACTCAAATCAGGATGATAATTACGCTAATATTACATTAGTTAATAACTCAGGCATCACAATTACCCCTGAGTTAAATTACCTTAAACAGGGCTCGACTCCTGTTTACACAACTTTCATGGGCAAGTACTCAGCGAGCAGAGTATTCCCTAAGGAAGGAGGATTTGTTAAATTAACTATTTATGGTGGGTACCCGTGAAAAGAGCTCAATTCTTTGTTAGCACAATAGTGCTCGTAGCAATGGCGGTTTCAGTAATAACCAATATTTTAACAATTCCTAATGAATTAAAGTATCGTGACTTTGAGGTTGACTTGCAGGATGTTAAGAACTTGCGTTTCGTTAAGGACACGCTAAAGAATTCATTTAATGAGTACTTCATTAATGAATGGCTTCTGCCTTATGATTCAAGGACAATTATTAAGGTGTATAATAATTTCTCATTAAAGGATAACATGATTAGCATGAGTATTAACCTGCCTAATGACATTCATGCAGAGTCATTAATACTTATTGACGAGAATAAGAGCAGAGTTCCTTTCGGCGTGTCATGGTCTAATGTGAGTGAGAAGACTGGCATGCTTTACTTCCAGTCCTCAATGAATTCCATGGACAACTCCAAGTATTATTTATATTATAATAAGATTTCAAGCCCTAAAAAGGACAATGAGTTCACTGAATCAATGATTGTTTATAATGATACTTCAGAATTCATTGATATAAGGACTGGTCTTTACTCTTTAAGGATTAATAAGAGTCTTGGCGGTTCATTTGATAATCTTAATATTTCAGGCAGGGGTAGTGTTCTGAATTTTCTTGAAGCAAGACTTAACTGTTCTAATAATTATTATAATCTTTCAGAGAGTTCTAATCAGGTTTACACAGTTAATGACTATAAATACTTCTTGGAAGTCATAATTACTGGTTCGAGATTCACTAACAGCAGTTATGAAATTAAAGAATACTTCTTACCTGATAGGATTATTATTTATGACTACTTAACTGTTGCCGCTAATTCCAGTTGCAATACCTGGGAATTCGCTGTTGACGTTTCAAAGAGTGATTTAAGCGATTACAATGATTCAGCAGGCAATTCTTATGAGCCAGTTCCAGAGCAGGATGAGATAATTATTAGTTCCGGGGATTGGAGTACGTTTTATGACACTAATTATGCTTTAGGATCATTAATTAGTAGCACTTCTACTGAAATTCTTCTTAAGAGCACTGCTTCAAGTAATTCATTGATATTAAGGAGTTTTAATGGCTCGCCTTTAACCAAAGGCACTTATTATAATAATACCTTGACGCTCTTACCAATGCATAATGACTCAATTAAGATTAACAAGTTGAATTACACTGTCATGACTGATAACTTTGATGAGGATTTAATTGATGAAATGCTTATTTTATTAAACATTCTTAACAGGTACTTTATCCAGTTCAATTCCTTTGTTACTGTCTTAGTGAGCAGTTCAAAGAATTTGGAATTTTATAATAACCGGTCTTACTGGCATGATAACTTGACTAAGCGTTCAAGCATTAACGTTGCTGGCGGGGATTCAAAGAATCCTTTAGTTATTGATGGATTATTCAGCAGTGGTTTTGACCCTAATTCCGTTGAGTTAGTGGGCAGGGAAGGAGCGTTAGTGGGGCAGTTATCAACTAATAATTACTTGAATGAATCAATGAGTCCTTTGCTTAATAATTCATTGTATAATAATTCAATTTTATTATTAAACTTGGATGGCAGGGATTTTAATGTTAGCATTAACAAGCAAGTAACTGGTGCTTTAAGCGCTTACACTTACTACCCTAATGGCACTTTAATTAATTTTTATGACGTTAATGCTGATTTTTATAATATTGAGTTAAAGAATGTTAATCAGTCTGGTTTTTATAATGTCTCATTTAATGGCAGCAATCCTTTATTCTTTGTTAATTCCTCATCGCCTAAGTTAATTGTCGGGCTGCCTGCTCACGCGCATTTTAATGAACTGTCCTTCGTTGTTAACGAATCAGTGACTGAAGTGAACATGTCAGTTAATACTTATTCAAGGACTGCTAAATTAATTGATTATTTGAATAACACTTTAAGCACTGATAACGGCAGCACTTTAGCCCTTAACTCAATTGTTTCCAAATGCCTTGACGGTTGTTATTACAAATTAACTCTTGATAGTACTAGTCCCGCACTTGTTAATTCCAGTCTGCGTTACGCTTGCGTTAATGAATTATTCTGCATTGACCCTGATAATCCAAATATTAATTTAATATCTTATGGAATTACGAGTACGGTTCCTAAGAATTTTTATTATTATTATAACACTGGTTCTTACTACAATAGCAAGAATCAGAGCAGTGACTTAAGTTATGATTTAAGTGATTACGAGATTAATAATTCTTTTTTTAGTTTCGACCTTGATGATTCAGACTTCATTGTTAACGGCGTTGACTGGAGTAGCGGGTGGACTACTTGCGACCCTTCATGCGTTAATGGACTTTCAAACATTAAATTCTTGGAGTATGGTCCTGCCAGAGTTGTTTTATATGCTAATGCTTCCAACACTAATTATTACTTCTTGTTTTATTATAATGCTTCAATGTTTGACGTTATAGTTAATTCAACTGTGGAAGTAACCTTTGGTCCTGATTTTAAGTTAAATAATTCTGACACTCTTTATTATGACTACCTGGGCTCCGGCTTCTTGAATGAAAGTGACACTGATAATTACATTAACAAGGTTAATTTAGGGAATGTCATTAATTATGTTCGCAAGACTGCTGCAAATGATACGCTCTCTGTCATTTTCAAACCAAGAGACCTTTCTTATAATAATTCCGTGCACATTAATGATTCCACCCTACGCTTGAAGGCTTATAAATCAGGCACTTACAGGTTCCTCATTAATGAAGAGCCATCTGCTCACTTGCATGAATTAGTTACTAATAATTGGGAAGTATCATCAGAGTATAATATCACTAGTTATGAGTTTAGTTTAAGCGAGCATTCATGAAAAGCAATAAAAACATTATGGGGAATCCATTGAATTGCCCTGGGTGTGAAAGTGACTTAAAGACGTTCGTTAACCTTGTCGGTTTGTCTTATGAGCATTCATACTGCCCTGAATGCGATATTTTAAAAAAGGGGTTTGGGTTTTCTCCTTTTTTATGCAAGAACTGTCACTCAGCATCATTTTATATGACAGACAGAAGTATGAATGTATCTGGCCATGATTTTGAGAAAAATATTCATTGCTGGCTTTGCGATTGTTCAGAATTCATAGACATGTCTGTAAAGGAATTCTATGAACTTGAAGAGCAGGGAAAGATTAAGAAAGGATTTTACACTTCAAAAAATTATGAGTTGCCTAAACAGAAATGCAGTCATGAAGAATTATCAGACTTCTCTAGATTTAAAGAAGATTTATTTATAATGTATTGTGAAAACTGTAATGAAGACATTTACATAAATATTCCAGAATGGAAACAGGAAGAAGAAGGATGGTCTGACTTGGATGTCATTTTATTAAAAGATTATCAGGAAAGGGATAAAAGCCATGAACCTAAATTAATCCCGTTTAAAGACAATGAAGATTTACTCACTAAAATAAAAAAGGAAATTAGAAGATTAAGATAATATTCCTGCTTCTTTAGGGCTTAACCCTAATTCACTTATTAATGAATTTTTGAATTCCTTATTCTTACACATGACTTTCAAGTAAGGCAGGTGTTCACTCATTATTTTCTTCTTGCTTGCATGAATTCTTTCCTTTAGAAGTGTTAGGACATTATCTCTTAACACGCGCTCGCTCTTGCTTTTCCATAACTTCATGATTTTACTCGGCCGGCTGAATCCATAATAAGATTTTCCTTTAACGCCTGCAGTCATTAACGCGTTAGCGTAAGCCCAGTACCTGTAATACTGCCACCTTCTGACTCTGCCTATGAACACGTCAGCCCTTGATAAATTATTGTAAGAATTCTTTGATGCGTTTTCACTTATCCAGAGCATTTTCTCGTTAATATCCATTTCAACATTAATTAATGAATTATGAGCTTCTTCAAAACTCGTTGCATTGAATAGCCTTGTTAATCCCTCATGAATGCTTATCGGCTTCTCCCTGTAAGTTAAGGATTTTACCTCATAATTTGTTATCTCTCCATCCTTGCCGAGTAACTCCAAGTCATTTATTGCAGCTCTTAAGTCACCAATTGCGTTCACTGCAATCTTATATAAATTCTCATCACTTACTTTTATGCCTTCCTCCTCACTTATTCTTTTAAGCACTTTTGCAGTCCACGCAGTCCTTAACTTCCTGTACTCAATTATCTCGCAGTAATTCCTTAATGTTCTTAGTTTCTTGTCCCACTTATCTCTTGCAGTAAGTATCACTGGCACCATGCTCTTTTTTATGCACTTAATTAATTCAGGCATGCCTCCTCTATCCAGCAAGTCAACATCGTCAACGAGCACTAATTTTTTGCCAAACAATCCTTTTGTCACTAATGTATTACTGAGAACGCTATTTATGTAATCCTTATTTCTTTTCTCGTCAGCACTTAACTCAACTAACTGCATTCCACACTCATGAGCTATTGCATGCGCAGTCACTGTTTTCCCAGTCCCTGATGGTCCAGTAATAAGACAAGTTTTATTTTTTCTTACGCATTCCAGCACTCTTGCAGTTCCCTGTCCAATAATCTCTTTTAATTCTCTTGGCGCGTGCTTGTCATACCATGGAAGATTCATAAAATCACTTATTCCCTAAGTAGCATATCTGAGCTATTAATGCATCCATTTGCAAGAACTCGTCTGCTCCTTCAATCATTCTAAACTCGTACTCCCCTATCCTGTCTATTAATGACACCTTCAGTTCTCTTGGCAGGTCCATCCTGATTACTTGCGAGTGTAATTGTTTTATTGCATCAACCCCTGACAAGCCGTACTTAATCATTAAGTTCATCACTAAGTCCTTTGACTTATCAAATTCATTGTTAAGAGCTAATTTAATCACTTTATTCATTTCTTCAGGTTTTGCATAACTCGCTACTTCATGAATTAATGATTCATTAATCACCTTAGTTATGCTTGAAGTTGCCTGCAATAAATTTAATGACTTCCTCAAGTCGCCTCGTGAAACTTCATACAAGATTTTTAATGCATTCTCAGTGATTTTTAATCCTTCCTTCCTTGAAACGTCACGTAATAATTCAGTAACTACCGGCTCATTTAACGGCTTAAACCTGAATACAGCACACCTTGACTGGATTGGGTCAATAATTTTTGATGAATAATTACAGTCAAGTATGAACCTGCAAGTTGAAGCATATTTCTCCATAGTCCTCCTTAAAGCGTGCTGCGCATCCCTTGTTAACGCATCAGCCTCATCTAATAGTATTAACTTAAAAGATAATCCTCCAAAGGGCATTGTCCTCGCAAAATTCTTAATCCTGCCTCTAACAACATCAATCCCTCTCATATCACTCGCATTTAATTCCATAAAATTATGACCCCATTCATCACTATATAACTCCCTGGCAATTGCCAAAGCACAGGTGGTTTTTCCTGTGCCTGCAGGACCAGCAAATAATAAGTGCGGCATGCTCTTAGCCTTAACAAATGATTTTAATCGCTTAATAATGCCTACCTGACCATAAACGTCATTTAATCGCTTTGGTCTGTACTTCTCAGTCCAAATATCAAGAGCACTCATAATCTTAATTGTGATAGCACTACTACTTTTAAATATTTACGGCTTCTAAGGATAAGTTTTAGTAAATTAATCAAAGGGTTTAAAAATGAAAAATTTCTAATCCACTCTTTATGGAAGTAAGGTATAACCCGCAGAAAATAGAGCCTAAAATAATTAAGTTCTGGGAGAAAAACCATGTTTACAAGAAGGTAAAGAAAAGAGGAGGCAAGAAGAAATTCTTATTCATTGACGGACCGCCATTCACCAGCGGCTACATACACTTAGGTCACTCGTGGAATAAGGCAATGAAGGATATGATACTGCGCTACAAACGCATACAGGGATTCATTGTTAATGACCAGCCAGGATATGACATGCATGGCTTGCCAATAGAAGTTCAAGTACAGAAAAAGTTCAATATTAAGAACAGGAAGGAAATCCTCAGGATAGGTATTGATAAATTCACAAAGATGTGCAGGAAATATGCATTAGAAATGCTTGAAGCAATGAATAAGGAGTTCAAGCGATTAGGCATCTGGCAGGACTGGGATAATCCTTATATGTCAATAAATAATACTTACATTGAAGGCAGTTGGTGGGCTTTAAAAAAGGCATGGGAGAATAAATTATTATACAAAGGAAGGAAAGTTATTACTTGGTGCCCTGTCTGCGCCACAGCCCTGGCAAAGCATGAACTTGATTATAAAACAATTAAGGAAAATTCAATATACATCAAATTCAAAACAGAAAATCCTAATGAGTACTTAATTATTTGGACTACTACTCCATGGACAATACCATTTAATATGGCAGTAATGGTTAATCCGGAAATAGATTACGTCAAGGCAGGAGTGGGTGATGAATTCTGGATTATTGCCAAGGTATTGGCAGAACCATTCATTCAAGGATTAATGAACAAGGAATACAAATTCATTAAGGAATTTAAAGGTGATAAATTATTAGGATTAAATTATGAGCACCCATTGTCTAACAAGATACCTGAATTAAAAGAGTACTCTAAGAAAAAGAATGTTCATACAGTAATCCTGAGCAAGAAATATGTTGATACAAGCGCTGGTTCAGGACTTGTTCACTGCGCTCCTGGCTGCGGTCCAGAAGACTATGAAGTCGGTAAGAAGTATAAACTGCCTGTTTTTAATGACTTGGATGATGACGGCTACTTCGGTAATAAGTCAGGAGAATTAAATGGCTTAAGAGCTAAGGATGATGATAAAAAAATTACTGAAATGCTCGGCAACAGCGTGTTAACTAATGTAATGATTGAGCATGAATACCCTCACTGCTGGCGCTCAAAGAATCCTGTAATTTTCAGAGCAAGCAAGCAGTGGTTCATTAAGACAAGCAAGTTAAGGAATAAGATGCGCGCCCAGAACAGAAAAGTTTACTGGATTCCTGACTGGGCTGGCAGCGCGTGGTTTGATTCATGGCTTAAAGAACTTGATGACTGGTGCATTAGCAGGCAGCGCTACTGGGGCATTCCATTACCAATATGGATTTGCGATGAGTGCGGTGAAAAAACACTTGTTGGCTCCTGGACTGAATTAAAAAAGTTAAGCAATCTTAAGAAGGAAATTGATTTTCACAGACCTCACATTGACAAAGTCACTTTTAAGTGTAAGAAATGCAAAGGATTAATGAAACGGGTTCCTGACGTCCTAGACGTGTGGCTTGACTCAGGCTCTGCTCCATGGAGCAGTCTTAACTTCCCAAGGAAGAAGAATTACTTTAAAGGCAGTTTCCCAATGGAATTCATAATTGAAGGCAAGGACCAGATTAGAGGCTGGTTTAACTCGCTTATCTGCTTAAGCAATGCGAGTTGGGGCATCGCTCCTTATAAGAAGATTTTCATGCACGGCTTCGTTGTTGATGAGAAAGGTAAGAAGATGAGCAAGAGTGCTGGCAATGTTATTGAACCAAAGGAGATGGTTAACAAGTTCGGAGCAGACAGCCTGCGCTTTTACCAGATTGGCTCAACTAGTCCGGGGGTTGACCCAAAATTTAATATTAAAGATTTAAAGGATGCTCACAGAGCTTTGAACGTGATTTGGAACACTCACTTATATGCTTTAAAGAATTTTAAAATAGAACATTACAAGCCTGTGATGGAACTAGTCATTAAATTGCCTGAGGATAAATGGATAATTAACAGATTAAACCAGACAGTTAGTGAAACAACTAAGTGCATGGATAATTACTTTATTCATTTAGTTCCGCGGTTAATTAAGAAATTACTTGTCGAAGACTTCAGCAGGGAATACTTAAAATTAATTAAGAACAGGGTATTGCTCGGGAGCAAGGAAGAGAAAAAGAATGCTCTTGCAATAATTGATAAAGTCCTAAGTGCCAGTATCAGGATGCTTTCAATTGTTTCGCCTTTCATTGCTGAGGAAATGTACTTAAACTTAAGGAATTGCTTAAGATTTAAAGAAGAGAGTGTTTTCATGCTTTCATGGCCCAAGGCAAGACCATTTAATAAATCATTCATTAATGGTTTTGAATTAGCAAGGAGTATTTCTCAAGCAATTCTTCACTTAAGGGAGAAAGCAGGGATTAATAAGAGGTGGCCTTTAATGACTGCTTACGTGGCTGCTAAGGATGCTAAATTATTAAATGAATTCACTGAAATAATTAAGGAGCAGGCGAATATTAAAGAATTAAAATTTGAAAATCCAATGGTTGACTTTAGTGTTAAACCTGATTATAAAGTGCTTAATCAATTATTCCCAGGCGTTGTTGCACAAATCATTGGCAGGCTAACGCAATTAAGTCAGGAGTACATTAAAAGAGGACTCTTAGAGTTAAAGTCAGTTAAGATTAATGTTGAAAGTAAGGATTACGTGCTGCCAGAAAATGCTTTTATAATAACTGAGAAATTACCTAATAACATTCTCAGTGAAAGAATTTCTGACGCATTAAGCGTTTACCTTGACACAAAGCAGGGTCCTGAATTAATCAGTGAGGGATTCACCCGCGAAGTAATTAGGAGAATTCAGGAAACCCGCAAAAAGTTTGGCTTAAAGAGAAACCAGAAGATTAAAATAATTCTTAAATGTGACAATGAATTAAAGACAATGCTTAAAAAGCACTTGGACTGGGTTACTAAACAGACTAATTCAGAATTATTATTTAACAAGACTTCAGCAGATGCTGTTGAGTACAGGATAAAGGGCAAGGAATTAAGGATTAATATTAGGACTGTTTAAAATGACTCATTGTCTCCTTCCTTATCTGCTCTGCAAGTTTAGAGTCCTTATTAATAACAACCTTAATCTCTGCTTTCTTTTCAAAAACGTCCATTGCAAGACGTGACAGTTTAAGTTCTTCAATACTGCCTGACTTAACAGCGTACTCGTGTAATTTATTCTTAATCATGCTCGGAAGGAATATTTGAATAACCAGGTTGCCGAAAACCATGATTTCACTCAAGCCAGCGCAGTTAACGCCAGTCTTAATCTTCAAGCCAATACTCTTATAGAACTTCGCGCACCACTTATCCAATGGAGTCCTGCCAGCGCATAAAACATAAGTCTCTCCTCCGAGTTCCTGAATCTTGCGAACCCAATTATATTCAGCGCGCAAATAAAACAAAGGCCTCCACTCATGATTATGGTGAATGCAGATAACACTTTTATCATTATTATTCAACACGAAATTCTTTTGCAAGTAGTACAAGTACTTTTCAACATCAAAAAATGTTTCAAAAACAAGCAGACTCATTGAACCCTCCTCCTTAGCGTCCAAGATGCCCATAATCAAATTATGTCTTTTCTTAGTATAATAATTAGTCTCAGTCAATTCAGTGTAAGAGTGAAGATCCTTAAGCCATTTGAGATTTAATTTATAATTCCTCTCGCCTGCCCGTACCAGAATCCTCATCTTAATTAATTCATGAACAGTCTTATAAACAGCCTGATAAGTAATGTTTAATGAATACTTCTTCCTAATTAGATTATAAATCTTCTTAACGCTTAGAGGCCAATTATAAGAGAGAATTGTAATAACATGATCCTTAACCCCATGCTTGGTTCCTGAGAATGGAACGAAGAAATTAAGACCCATAAAGAAAACAAAGACTAAACTTATTTATATAATTTAATAAACTTTTTAGTTTATCAATTTTTAAACCATGACTTTTTATTTAACACAGCAATACATGATTTTAGATGAAGTCTTTTGAGCTTGAATTGGTTGAGGTGTTGGATACTAATGAAGGCTATACATTATTTCTGAGAACGCATGACGGGTTAATTATTAAGCCAAAAGTCATGTGCTTTAAGAATAAAGCATTCATTAACTTAGTCACTGAGCATGGAAGAAAACTTAATGTTGCTGAAATAATTAATCAAGTAATGAAAATACTGCAATACATTAATGGATTTAAAATTTCTGAAATAATATTTAATTACGCTAATAACACGCAGCCACTCACTGATGCTGAAAAGCTATTAAAACAAGCATTTATGACGCTTAATGTTTCATTCATTAATGAAAGAGAACACGTATTCTACTATGACAGGCACGACCATTAGTATTTATAAAGGGCAATTCATTTACAAATCATTTATAAAGGGAGTTTTATAAATGCCTGAAGATATAAAAATTGAAAATGTGGTTGCAAGCGTCACAACATTCATGGACATTCCATTAGAGAAACTAGCGACAACACTACCAAACACTGAATACAATCCAGAACAATTCCCAGGACTAGTACTAAGACTTAAACATATAGGAATAACCGCGCTCGTGTTTAGTTCAGGGAAAATGGTCTGCACAGGCGCTAAATCAGAAGAAATGGTCAAGGTAGGAGTAAAGGAAATATTAAAAGAATTAAGAAAAGTTAATTTAATCACTAAAAAGAAGCCTGAAATAACAATACAGAACATGGTTGCCTCAGGAAACTTGCACATGAAACTTAATTTAAACTCTCTTGTACTCAAACTTGAGAACGCAGAGTACGAGCCAGAGCAATTCCCAGGACTGGTTTACAAAGTACCGAACAGTCACATAACATTCCTGTTATTCGGCACAGGCAAGATAGTCTGCACAGGAGCAAAGAATGCAAAAGAAGTAAATGACAGTGTTAAGGAACTGACAGTAACACTTAAAAAATTAGTTAAAAAATCTTAAATTTCTTTATTTTTACTTTTCCATAAGAAGTTAAGGCATTACATTTTTATTTAAACTTTATAAAATCAATAAGTTTTTATTTCAATGAATATAAATAATCTTTGAATGGGGGGAATTTTGAATTGGATGAATTATTAAGGACGTTCCGCGACTTCATAACTAACAATTATGGCAAGAAAATAGCCCTGGCTTCAAGCAGGGGTGAGGACTCATTCTTCATTGACTTCACAGTACTTGACAATCAAGAACCTAAAATAAGCGATGAATTACTTAAAGACCCTAAGGAATTCTTAGAAACCGCGAGAAAGGCTTATGAAGAACTAGGATTTAATTTAGAGCCAAGATTCACTAACCTGCCTGAATCAAACATTATTAAGGTAAAGAACATCAGGACAAAGCATTTAAGCAAGTTAGTACAAATTGATGGATTAGTGAGGCAGGCATCAGAAGTGAGGCCTGCAAGTTCATTAATTATTTTTGAATGCCCTGCATGCGCTCAATTAATAGAGCAAAAGCAGACAACTAGCAGGGTTAAAGAACCTAAGAGATGCCCTCAATGCGGCCGCAGAGGGAAGTTCACGGTTCATGAAAAATTATTAGAGGATGTTCAAAAAATAGTTATTGAAGAATCACCTGAAATGATGGAAGGAGGCGAGCAGCCTCAAAGAATTAGTGTAATACTAAACAAGGACTTGGTTGATCCAACAATTGTTTTAAAAACATGTCCTGGCTCGAGAGTTCAGATAGTAGGTATTGTTGAGGAAGTCCCTATTTATTTAAGAACAGGCGCTAAGAGCACAAGATTTGACATCCACATTAATGCTAATTCAATAACTCCAATGGAATATGAGTTCATTGAAATTGAATTAAGCGATGAAGATGTTAATGAAATTAAGAAAATCGCAAGCGACCCTAAAATTTATGATAAATTAGTTGGTTCCATAGCCCCAACAATTTATGGTTATGAAAAAATAAAGGAAGCTATTGTAGTGCAATTATTCGGCGGCGTCAGGAAGAAAAGGTCTGATGGGACAATAGTTAGAGGAGACCTGCATATACTATTAGTCGGTGACCCTGGTGTTTCTAAAACTCAAATGCTGAAGTATGTTTCAACACTCGCACCTAAAGCGCGTTATGTTTCAGGCAAAGGAGCTTCAGGCGTTGGCTTAACTGCTTCTGTAGTAAAAGATGAATTCGTGAGAGGCTGGAGTCTTGAAGCAGGCGTTTTAGTCCTTGCTAATAAAGGAATCGCAATCATTGATGAGTTAGATAAAATGAGTAATGAAGACAGAGTAGCCATGCATGAAGCCTTGGAATCACAAGTGGTTACTATTGCAAAAGCTAATATTCATGCCACTCTTAATGCGCAGGCGAGCGTGCTTGCTGCCGCTAACCCTAAGTACGCAAGGTTTAATCCTTACACTCCGGTGGCTGAACAAATTGACCTGCCCGCCACTCTAGTTAACCGTTTTGACTTGATATTCCCTATGAAGGACATACCTGACAGGGAGCGTGATGAGAAAATTGCACGCCACATGCTAGACGTTGCCAAAACACCTAAGAAGGAGAGAGGAATTTTTGCTCAGAAATACTTGCGCAAGTACATTGCTTATGCTAAGAGGATTAATCCTCAATTAACTGATTCAGCAATGAATGAATTAAAGGATTTTTATGTTTCACTGCGCAATAAGCGCGTAATGGGTGATGATGAAGTTAGACCAATACCCATTAGTCCAAGGCAGTTAGAAGCATTAGTGCGCATAAGCGAGGCTTACGCGCGGATTAGGTTATCTAATAAAGTTACGAGAAAGGATGCTGAGAGAGCTATTAACTTGCTTAAATTCTGCTTGTCAAAGATTGGTGTTGACCCAGAAACAGGTGAGTTAGACATTGACCTTATAGTTTCTGGAATAACTGCTTCCCAGCGTAATAAGATTTTAATAATTAAAGAAGTCCTAAAAGACCTTGCTAATAGATTAGGTAATAATATACCAATGGGCAACATCATTGAAGAAGCAAAGACTCGAGGCATTAGTGAAGGAAAAACTGAAGAAATAATTCAGAAAATGAAACGCGAGGGAGAAATATTTGAGCCAAAGCATGGCACTATCAGGATGCTGCCAAGATAATTCCGGCAGTACATAAATGCTTATAATTAACTCATTGAATTAAAAAGTATTGATGTTCACTCAAAGGCATACTGCTTATAAATTAATAATTAAAGACTTAGTCAGCAATCCTTACATTAAAAAGGAAGGGGAAGTTGATTACGTTGAAATTAAGGACTTAAAAGTTGCTAGGACAAGAGTGATGGCAACAGTGGTTAATAAGATGACTTTTGATAATAACAGCGGTTTCTTAGTGCTTGATGACGGCACAGAGACTATCAGGGCTCGTGTATGGGAGAATAATTTTGAAGTAATCGATAAAGTAGTTATAGGTGACTTAATTGACTTAGTGGGAAGGGTTAGGCAGTATAATGAGGAAACATACCTTGTTCCTGAAATAATAAGTAAGGCAGTGCCTGACCTCTTTGTTTTAAGAAAACTTGAGTTAAGCAGCAAACCTAAGAAAATCAAAGAAAAAAAGGAGAAAGAGGAGAAGAAAGTCCTGCGCGCAATAAGTAAAAATGAAGTTTATGAAATCATTAAGAAACTGGATAAAGGTAAAGGTGCTGAATTAAAAAACGTGATGAATAAATTGGAACTTAAGAAGCCTGAATGCCTTAAATTAATCCGTGAGTTAATGGCTGACGGCTCTGTCTTTGAGCCAAAGGCAGGCAAGTACAAAGTACTTGATTAAGCAAGTGCTTGCTTAATAATCTGTGAATTTCCTGCCGAAAAAGTTAAAAGGAAGTGCCTGCATTTTCTATGCTTATGGCTTGGAAACATAATTATGATGAATTATTAAAGAAAGCGAGGAGTCAACTGCCCAGCGTTGTCTTTGAAAAAAAACGTTTTGAAGTCCCAAGAGTTAGGGGCCTGGTTCAAGGAAATAAAACAATAATTAATAATTTCAAGACAATTACTGATTACATTGCAAGAAAACCTGAACACTTAATGAAATACTTACTAAGAGAACTGGCAACGCAAGGCGATATTAACGGTCCAAGAGCAGTATTCACTGGCAGGTTCTCAAGCACTGCATTAAATGAGAAAGTTAACAAGTACGTTAATGAATTCGTTAAATGCAAGGAATGCGGCAAGCCTGACACCAAACTAGTAAAGGAAGACAGGCTAACCTTTATTAAATGCATGGCTTGCGGCGGCAAGAAACCAGTAAGGAGTATTAAATGATAATGAATAAAAGGATGGCAGGGAATAACTACTTAGTCTGTGTGTGCGATGAAGACTTGCTTGGCAAAATATTAAAGGAAAACGGTTTAAAGATTAAAGTAAGTAAAGGATTCTACGGCAACTTAAAAGCAAGCGAGGAGGAAGTAATTAATGAATTAAGCAAGGCAACAATTATTAATGTTCTTGGCAAGGAATCAATTAATACTTTAAGAAAAGTAAAAAAAATAATAAATGTAACTGAAATACAGGGAGTGCCCCACGCTCAGTGGGTAAAAATTCTTTAGAATAGTAATAATAAGTTTTTTAATTAATGAATCAATTAATTATTCCTTAATGAGAAAAAAGTTCAAAGGTGAAGAGGAATTCCGCGAGGGTAAGCAATTAATCAGGGTTAAACTACCTAAAGGCAAACAAGTTATAGGCATCATTATTAAATTACTTGGTGCTGCAAGAATGGATGTGCAATGCGTTGACGGCAGGACTAGACGGTGCAGGGTTCCAGGAAGGTTCAGGCGCAGATTATGGTTAAAGGAAAGCAACTTAGTAATTGTCGAACCATGGGACATTGAAGGCGAAACTAAAGGAGATGTTATTTACAAATACTCAAAAACTCAGGAATCATGGCTCAGAAGGAAAGGCTACATAAAGAGATTAGAGGAAGAATTCTAAAAGGAAAAAACAAAAATGGAAAAAATAAATGAATTTACTTGCACGCTGGATGAAATAATTGGGAAAGCAGTAGTAATACATGTAGATGCAGGAAGAAAAGCAAAAACAAGGCTTGCTAACTTAGGCGTGTATCCAGATGTTGAAGTAGAAGTATTACTAAAAAGTTTAGGATACATAGTACTTATTAAAGGCTCTAAATTTGCAATAGGAGGAGGTCTTATGAAAAAAATATATGCTCACATACGATTATCAGACATTACTGAAGGAAAAGAGTATATAATAGAAAGGATTGATGAAAAACTAGGACTTGCCCTAGGCATGAAAATAAACAGTAATTATAAAGACAAGTATGGCATAAGCGAAGAAGATGCTCAAAACATTTACGTTGTGCCTGAAAAAAACCTTAGAAGTAAAAGAGTTCACGGCAGGCACAGACACAGATGGGGAAATCAATAATTTTTATTAGAGGAAGAATTCTAATCATTAAATCTTATCATAAGCATGGTTCCTGATAAGGAATTAATCAATCTTGCAAGATTATGCAGATACATATCACCAGTATTAATTTTATCACCTAACCTAATTTCATTTTTTAATTGATATGCCTTATTACTGTATTCATCAAATTTCTTAGGGTCAAACTTATAGAATACTTCATAACCCTGCCTGAAAACCTTAGTAATCTTGTCTAGAATCTCCTTTCTCCTCTTAATGCTTAAAATCCACTTTAACTCATCACCAATCTTTTCAAGCTGGTCAAGCAATAAGTAATACAGGGGCGTCCTTAAGAATTCAGTATGCCCATTTTTTATTAATATTCTCTGGCAGTAATTAATCAGCCTCTTTATATTCTTGTCAAGAGTTCTTACTTGAACTGCGTCTTCGCTATTTGAGAGTTCTAATAAAAGAAGGAATACTCTTCTTAAGATAGTCTTGAAATCCTCCCCAGATTCCTTTGTAATATCCTTTACTATTATGAAATCCTTTCTTTGTTCAATAATTTCGTAACCAATTAATCTTTTATTTATAATCTCAATTATTTTTTCCAATAAATTATTATCAAGTAAGTTAATCCTGATTTTATTAATTCCTAACCTGTATAATCCAGGGATAACCTTAATTAAACTCTTATTATAGTCATCAGCATTAATAATAGCCTCTTCCTGTATTTCCTTGCTAGGCGAAATAACAAGTTTATTTCCAACTACTTTAAGCTCTACAAGCCTTAACTCGTCTAATTTCTCTTTTTTCACCCACTCCTTGGGGAGAGTAACAGTGTATGATTTCCTGTCTCTCGGTCCTTGCGCAGTTAATTTCTTCTCCATACTGGTTTTTTATTAAAATTCTCTTTTTATAGTTTGTCATATTACAATTTTTTTGTAATAGTTTAAAATATTTATTACCTCAGTGCTAATTTATTATTGTAGGTAATAAAAATGGAAGATGATTTAGAATCAAAAATTATGGTAAAGCAGGACTGGATTGAAAGTGAAAGAGGTTGGGGTATAAGACCTGATGGCATTACTCTGCATAAAACAATTAATGACTGTAAAGAATTTATAAAGACTTACTGGAGTAAAATGCCTGATGAAGTTCCTTATGAGTATTCTAAACCATGTGGAGACCCTTGTTTTTTAAAAGTTTGTGATATATTATATAAAAAAGTGTTAAGAAGTAAAAATGGGATAAGAATGTATTAACAATGTTTTATAGGGCCCTGGGTTGTTCATATTAGTTATATGAAGGTTAATGAGGATAATCATCAAGGCAATAATTTTTAATTCTTAAAACTCTTAAAAATTCATATGAAGCCTCGCGAGGAATGGAAGGTGGAGCAGGGAGTTTTTGACAAAACAACGCTGAGCGCTCTATACAAGTTATACGCTAAGCACTTTGACAGGCTGAGATTCGTAATAGCCACAGGAAAGGAAGCAGATGTTTATTTAGCAGAGAAAGGAGAGGGAAAAGTTGCAATAAAATTATACAGAATGGTCGCCAGAGCTTACAAGGATATTTACAAATACATTAATGGCGACCCGAGATTTGACCACGTGCGCAACAGGCCGCGTGATGTGATATTCGCATGGGCGAAAAAGGAATACAAGAATTTAGAAAGGGCAAGCAAGGTAGGAGTCAGGGTTCCAAAACCAATCGCAGTAGAGAAGAACGCACTAGTAATGGAGTTCATAGGAGAAAATGACATTCCAGCACCAACAGCCAACAAGCTGCCTCCAAAAAACCCTATAGCGTGGCGCAGGGAAGTATACAAATGGGTTCGTAACTTATGGAACAAAGCTAACTTAGTTCACGGCGACTTAAACAAGTTTAACTTAATAAATTATAATGAAAAACCAGTATTAATTGACATCAGCCAGGCAGTATTAAAGGAACATCCGTTAAGCATGAAATTACTGGAAAGGGATGTCAGGATAATAAGCAATTGGTTTAATAAGTTAGGAGTAGATGATAAGAGCTTAATCAAATGGTATGAAAGGGTTAAAAATGAAAGTTAGTTATAAAGTGTTAATTCCAAAAGAACGCGTAGCAGTGCTTCTAGGCGAGGGCGGGAAGATGAAAAAAATGATTGAGCAAAGAACAAGCACTAAAATAATTATTAAAGAAGAAGAAGTAACAATCAACAGCGATGACTCCTATAAGGCATGGATTACTCAATTAATTATTAAGGCAATTGGAAGAGGTTTTAAGCCGTCAAAGGCGTTAATACTGCTTAACGATGGTTACAAACTTGAAATAATGGACATAACTGATTTTGAAAGAACAAGGAAAGGCAAGGTTCGCATCAAGGGGCGAATAATTGGCGAGGAAGGAAAGACAAGAAAGTTCATTGAAAAAGAGACAGGATGTCATGTCAGCGTTTACGGCAAAACAATAAGTATTATAGGATCAGATGAGTGGGCAAACATTGCAAGTAATGCTGTTGCAATACTTTTAAATGGAGCTCAGCACAACACAGCATACAATTACATTCAAAAGGAAGCTAAAAAACTAAAGAAAAGGAAATTAAGAACATTTTAAAGCATCTTTTAAAGAAATAATTTTAATTTAAGAGTATTTTTATAAAATATTCACTTTAATATATTCTTTTTTACCATAAACTTTAAAAGTTCCTGATAATTTATCTAATTAATGACGGATGGAACAATTGCTGAAGATTTAGCAAAAGAAATGAAGCAAACCAGCGTTGCTGAATTCTTTGAAAGAAACAGGCACCTATTAGGATACGATTCCAAAATTAAGGCAATGCTTACGTGCATTAAAGAAATAATTGACAACTGCATTGATGCTTGTGAGGAAATGATTTATAAAAGCAAGAAGAAAGGAAAGGACTACGTGCTGCCTGAAATCAATGTCAGGGTTAGGAAGATAGGAGGGGAAAGATATGTAGTAAGAGTTATTGATAACGGCACAGGAATCGTTAAAGGCCAAATACCCCATGTCTTCACAAGATTATTATACGGTTCAAAATTCTATAAAGAAAAACAGGGCAGGGGGCAGCAAGGAATAGGCGTTTCAGCAGCAGTATTATACTCTCAATTAACAACTGGCAAGGCAACCCATGTTGTTTCAAAAACAAGTCTTCGGAGCCCAGCATACTTTTATGACTTAAGGATTGACACTTCTAAGAATCGCCCTGAAATAGTTAATAGTGGAATGCTGGAAAGATTTAAATGGGACCACGGAACGCAGGTAGAAATGGAAGTAGTAGGAACTTATCTTAACAAGGGTGAGAAAAGCATTTATGAATATTTAAGAAGAACCAGCATTGTTAACCCCCACGTCAGGATTACATTCATCGACCCTGAAGGCAAGAAGATTATTTTCCCAAGAACAAGTGAGAGCGTTCCAAAGGAATCAAAGTCAATAAAGCCTCATCCTTATGGGATTGAAGTAGGAGACTTAATTAGGATATCTAAATTAACTAAGTCCAAAACCGTAAAGTCATTCCTGACTCAGGAATTCTCAAGGGTTAGTTCAAGAACTGCCAAGGAAATACTTAATAAAGTAGGGGTTAACCTCAGGCATATGCCAGGAAAGATTAGCAGGGACCAAGCAGCAGAAATTGTTAAATTAATGCAGGCCACGAAATTCATGGCGCCGCCGCTTGACTGCCTAAGCCCTATAGGGAGTAATACGTTAAGGAAGAGTTTAAGCACAGGACTTGATGCTGAATTCGTAACAACTGTTAGCAGGAATCCAAGCGTTTACAAAGGCAGGCCTTTCTTAATAGAGGCAGCAATTGCTTTTGGAGGCAGTCTGAGTACTGACAAACAAGTTAAGATTATCCGCTTCGCTAATAAGATGCCACTACAGTATGATGCAGGGGCTTGCGCAATCACTGAAGCCATTTCAGGCATTGACTGGAGGCGTTACGGGTTAAACCAGACTGGTGGCAGGGGAATGCCGACTGGTCCTGCAATAATACTAGTCCACATGGGTTCAACATGGATTCCTTACACTTCCGAAGGCAAGAGCGCTATTGCCCATTATAATACAATTATGAAAGAGATGCGATTAGCATTACAGGACTGCGCGCGTGATTTAAGGATTTACTTATCAAGAAAGCATAAGGCATTAAAGCAGCAGGAGAGGATTTCAACCTTTATTAAATACTCTAATGAATCAGTTAAGTCACTAGTAATTCTTACAGGCGAGAAAGAGGAAGGGATTAGGAAATCATTTGATAAATTAATTGAAAGCAATACTGGAACTTCACTTGCAGAAGCAGGGGGGAGTGAAGAGGAAAAGAGTAAAAGTAATGATGAATTCGAGAATATTGATGAATTCATTAAAGAAGGTGATGAATAATGAAGAAATTGAAAAGAACTGAGGAAATAGTGAAGTTAGAGGATTTCGGCAGGCAAGTGCTTGAGCAGGTTAAGAAAATGAGAAGTCCTGATATTAAGATTCCTTTAAGGAGTTTGTCTAACACTATTTTTGATAAGAAAAATCAGATACTTAAAATTGGCAGTAAGAAGCAGGTAAGGACTTACTTTAACTCTGCTCACACTAAGAAGTTTATGCAGACATTACTCCTCGCATCAGAGTGCAAGGAATTAATTAAGTCCGGCAAGACAACGAGTATTAGGGACTTATTCTACATGACCAAGCATACAATAGGCACTGGTAAGGAGAACACTTTCGAAGACCAGGATGAAAGCAATCCAATTATTGAAGACTTAGAAGTCGCTCTTGACGTTTTAAGGGAGAACCTTCACTTATTCGCGAGCACTAGGGGCTCAATGGTTGGTAATGTCACTATTGTTGATTCAGGTGACACAATTAACTTGCGTAAAATGGGTTCTGGTGGATGGGGTATTCCATCAATTGTTGAGAGTGAAGTCATTCAATTCAAGAATGTTGATGCAAAGTTCGTACTCGTTGTTGAGAAGGATGCTATGTGGCGGAGACTTAATGAAGATAAGTTCTGGAAAAAAAATAATTGCGTACTCATGCATGGTCAGGGCATGGCTCCGCGAGGAGTTAGACGCTTATTATGGCGTTTGAATCATGAATTAAAACTGCCTGTCTACGTATTCGTTGATAATGACCCTTGGGGTTTCTATATTTACTCAGTTTACAAGCAGGGCAGTATTAATTTGGCGTACGAGAGTAAGCGTATGGCTGTGCCTGAAGCTAAATTCATTGGTTTATCCAGTTTTGACCAGGAAAAGTTCGACATCCCTAATAATGTGACTATTAAACTTAATAAGACTGACATTACTCGCTGCCGCCAGATTCTTGAGTACCCATGGTTTCAAAAGAAGTCATGGCAGAAAGAGATTAAGCACATGATGAAGAAAGGCATTAAATTAGAATTAGAGGCTTTGAGCAAGAAAGGCTTGGAATTCGCTGCCAAAACTTACTTACCTCAAAAATTAAGCGAGAAGGACTGGCTTGAATAAGTGTCCAAAGGAAATAAATAGAAAAACTTTTAATAAGTATACAAATTTTATTCTTAACTCAGGGGGCAAGCCCCCTTGAGAAACCCCCTAAAGCATTATACACCAAAAAACTTTTAATATGAGTCCAAATTTTATTCTTATTAATGCCTCGGTAGCTCAGTAGGTAGAGCGCGTGGCTGTTAACCACGTGGTCGCAGGTTCGAGTCCTGCTCGAGGCGCTCACACACATCCAAACTTAAATAAAGAGAAAACAATAAAAAGAATACGTAAATCCTAATAAGTTAATCATGATGACCTTCTGCGGGCACATAGGAGCAGCACTAATAACCGCAGGACTGCTCAAATTAAACCCAGTACTAACAATTATTGGAGCCGTGCTGCCAGACCTTGATATCTTAATGTGCCTGACAGGACGACACTGGTATGATTATCACAGGAAACTAACGCACTCACTATTATTCCTGCTAGCATTCATAATACCAGCATTCTTTTACGGATTCATGACTCCAATAAGTTTTGGAATACTATCACACCTAATAATTGATTCAATAAGTTACCCGGGAATAATGTTATTATACCCATTCAGCAGGAAGAAATTTTACATATTAAAATCAAAACAATCAAAAAAATTCAAGGAAGACACTCCAATAATAGCAATAAAGAACTGGCTCTATAATACCAAGGAAATACTGATTGAAAGCGTGATATTAATGATAGGCCTAATAATACTTTTTATATAAGTTTTTTATTAAAGAATGCAATGAACTCCGCTAAAGGCAGGAATGTTTTATTAATTCAGCCCTCTTTTAATGGTTACGCCTTTGGTGACAAATGGAAAGAAACTGAAAGCCTTACTCCTCCTTTAGGATTAATGTACTTAGCATCACCATTAATAAGTGCAGGTTATAATGTTAAGTTCATTGACTTGAATGTTAACAAATTCGAAAGGAAGAAATTCATTAAACAAATTAAAGATAATGATTTCATTTTAATATCTTGTTATACGGATTCGCTAAGTAATGCTAAAAAAATCATAAATGATGTTAAAAGGTTTAATAATAATACAATAATTTTGTGCGGCGGTCCTCACTGCAATATGAGTGAAGAATACATCAATGGTTCGCACGTAACAGCTATTGGTGAGGCAGAGGCTTACATAACGAGAATACTGGATGCTATAAGATTTAAGAAATCATTAAAGGGCATTCCAGGCTTGATATACAAGAAGAATGGCAGGGTAGTGAGGAATCCTGGAATCATGAAAGTTGAAGATTTAGATTTAAGCAAGTTCCCAGCATTGGAGTTAATTGATAATAAAAATTATGGGAGCTTTGCTGGCTTTAAAATACCTTTTGCTCCAATAATGAGTTCAAGAGGCTGCCCTTTCAGTTGCAATTACTGCACTCACAGCGGGAGGATTAAGTATAGAGAGAGAAGCGTTGATAATGTTATTGAAGAAATTAAAAGCAGCCTTAATAAAGGTTACAAGCACATTGTTTTCTGTGATGATAACTTTTTATTAAATAAACGCAGGGCTCTTAAAATAATGGACAGGATAATTAAAGAAAAAATAAATGTTAAAATGATTATTCAAGGAAGAGTTGACTCAGCTGATTATGAATTATACAAGAAGTTAAGAAAGGCAGGAGTTATTATGATAATGTTCGGTATTGAAAGCACTAATCAAGACGTACTTGACTTCTACAACAAGAGAATCTCTGTCGAAAAAATAAAAGAAGCAGTCAGGCTTGCTAATAAGGTGGGTATTTTAACATTTGGTTATTTCATTATTGGCGCACCAATCGAAACAAAAAAACATTTTGAGAACAACAAAAAATTTGTTAATGACATAAAACTAGACATTGCAATAGCCTCGATTTTAATTTATATTAAAGGTTCAAGATTATGGGATGATGCTTGTAAAAAAGGATTAATAAAAGAAAACCAAAACATGGTTTTTGCTAATAAGAAATTATCAAATTTCACTTACAAGGAATTAAAGGAAGTGCAGGATGATTTCGTAAAATCTTTTTATAAAAACCCCCGCAGACTTTTAAGAGTATTTTACAAACTATTGAGGCTTGGGGAGCTATCATTTATTTTTAAAATAAAAAATGCAAATCGTAAGGATTTTTTGGATGTTATAAAGGGGAAAGACAATCTTTAAAAACCTCTAAAAATTGAAATCCTTTAAATGAACATAGCAATCTTTACTGACACTTTTAAGCCATGCACTAACGGCGTGGCGGACGCTGTATGGCGCACAGCCAAGGGATTAAGAAAGGCGGGTAATAAAGTTCATTTATTCGCCTTATCAGACACTAATTCTAATGAAGTGGTTGATGGAGTATTCATTCACAAGTTCAAGGCAAGAGAACTCAAAACTTACAAGGATTATAGGATAAGGTTCACCTCACCAATAAGGAAAATTTTTAAGATTGCTAAGAAAGAGAAATTTGACGTAATTCACTCGCATCTTCATTTAAGCATGGGTTTCTGTGCCTTACTATTAAGCAGGGTTAAAAAAATTCCATTAATCATGACATTCCACACCCTAGTCCCGCAATACTCTCAGGCATTCATTGAATACTACAATGAAAATTACAAGACAAAGGATTCACATGAAAAGATAAGAGTGGTAAGGGTGATGGAAAGGACAAGGATTGATAAATTATTGATAAGGATGAATGACAAAGCAATATGGTGGTGGCTTTTATACTATAACCTAGGTTCATGGCTGATTACTCCAAGCAAGTTTGCAAAAAAAATCTTAATCAAGAAGGGAATTAACAATAAAAAAATAGTTGTTGTCCCTAACCCAATTGAAACAAGAAAAGTAAAAAAGAAAGTGAAAAATAAGAAACCATTAATACTGCATGTTGGAAGGTTAAGCCCTGAGAAAAAAGTTGATGTACTAATAAAGGCATTAAAGCATGTGAAGCATGACTTTAAGTGCGTGATAACAAGCGATGGTCTATTAAGAAATCATCTTGAAAAACTTGCAATACAAGAAGATATTGCTGACAAAGTGAAATTCACAGGGATCATTAGTAAGAAAAAATTAATTGATTATTATAATAAAGCAGATGTTTTTGTAAGCCCAGCAATTTATGACACTTTTAATAATTGCGTTGCCGAATCCTTAATTTATAACACGCCAGTCATAATTAATAAAAAATCAGGAGCAACTGACTTTGTCAAGCACGGAGTTAATGGAATAATAGTAAAGAATGATGACCCAAGAGAGTATGCATTACAAATAGATTCATTATTAGAAAATAATGAATTAAACAGCACATCAAGTGATATAAAGGACTACACAGACATTAACAACATCACAAACTTGCTTCAAGGAGTCTATACTAAAGCTAGTAATACTAAAACATCAAAGCAGGTTAGCAGCTTCCTTAAGTACGGCATAGCAGCCATTTTTTACTATTATTTACTAGCGCTTGGTGAAATAGGATACGGACTGCGCGAATATTGGCACCAGAAGGTAAAAGTAAGATGATTAAGAACATAATCAAGTTAATGAGGATTAACCCACTTAATATTGCATTATTTACAATGGGCTCGGCCGCAGCTTATACTTTAACGCAGAGTTTTGATTTAATTAAATTCATTTTAGGAGTGTTAATCTTCACTATTACTTACAGCGCTGCTTACATAATTAATGACTTGCGTGACATAGAGTATGACAAGAAGCATGAAATTTCATGGAAGAGGAAAAGGCCATTACTCACTGGCGAAGTAAGTGTTAAACAAGCAAGAATTACAGCATTAACACTTATTGCTTCAGGCTTGACTGCTTCACTACTCATTAATTCATTATTTACGACAACCATAACATGGCTATTAATACTAAACATTGCTTACACTTATAAAATAAAGAAGCATATTAACTTAATCCCTTACTGGCATATATTAAACACTTATGTTAAATTAATCTGCGGGTGGAGCATTATCAGTGAAAGCATTAAATTAATCCCCTGGATAACCTTGTTAGTGCCTTCAATGATTTTCGCATTTTACATACTCATTTACAAAGGTGGATTACTAGATAAAGAATATTTTAATCATAAACTAATACTATTAGTAGTGTTCTTTGCAATAGTAATGCCCTTATCAATCCTTTTTGATAAGGAAATAAGTCTTAAAATTATTATAGCAGTAATCATCGCATTAATTGCATCAATCATCATGTACCCTCATTATAAGCAGAAAGGTTTAAGTTCATCCTTCATTAAAATCAAGAATCTAACAGCAGCATTAATACTTGGACTAAATTTAGTATTAATAAGTTAAATAGAAATCTATAAAAGAGAATTAAAAACTCTAATTATTTAATGGGCCTGTAGCTCAGTTTGGTAGAGCGCTGGTCTTATATGACCTTCACTCTAGGATAACCAGAGGTCCCGAGTTCAAAGAACCCTTTTAGAAAAAGCGTTCACGGAAAAACGCTTGGGGTTTAGAAAATCTCGGCAGGCCCATTCAATTATGAGATGAAAAATGACTTCCTTAATGTACCGGTTTCCAAGACTGTATAACTTATTATTAAAACTTGTTCATGGAAAATACTTACCAATAAGGTACAAGGAAATTGCAAGAATAATTGGCAAGAACAAAAAAGTGCTGGACTTGGGGTGCGGAACTTGCTTGCTATATAAATACTTAGATACGTCATGCAGTTATGAAGGATGGGACCTTAACGAGCACTTCATAAAGAATAATAAAGGAATTAATGTTAAATTAAAAGACGCTTTTGATTATAACAATTATCCAAAAACAGATGTGATAGTAATATCTGACTTGCTACACCATATAACTCCAAGGCATGAAGAATTAATAAGGAATGCTCAGGGAAGAACAAAGAAGTTAATAATCCTGGAACCGCACGTGAATTTTTACACCAATAACAAAATTAAGTGGGTTTATAAACTATTAGATAAGATGTTTGGAGATGACGACGGGTTTAATAGTTTCGATAACAGGAGCAAGTGGTTTAAGAATAAAAAAGAAGTTTACAACTTCTTCATGAAGTTCAAGCCAAAAATGATTAAAGAAATTGGTCTTGACTACTTGGTGGTATTATGAAAGTAAATTTCTTGATAGATGACCATAAATTATTAAAATACTTTGGGTCTTCAACAGCTCCAAAATATTACTACAATTATTTAAAACAAAAAATTGATATTGACTTAAACGGAGCAGGTAAAGAGTATGATATTGTACATGTACATTCAATTTCGCCATTGTCTATCTTAAAAGCAATGAAATACAAAAAGAAAGGTGCAATAATAGTCTACACAGTACACTCAATACCAGAAACAAATAGAGGCAACACAATTGGTTCATATAAATTAGAAAAAAAGTATTATAATTGGATATACAAAAAAAGTGATTACTTACTAGCGGTTTCAGAATTCATTAAAGAATGGCTTATTAAAAATGGTTTTAAAAACATAGACATATCTTATAATGCCATTAATACAAATTATTTTAAGAAGAACAAGAAATTAAATAAGGAGTTCAGGTCAAGTTTAGGCATTGAAGAAAATAAAATAATTATTTTAAATGTTGCTCAATTATCACCTCGTAAAGGCATTTATGACTTTATAAAAATTGCGGAGAAAAACAAGGATTTACAATTTATTTGGATAGGAGGACAACCATACTCTATTTTCTCAAAAAACTATTTTAAAATTAAGAAATTAATGAAGAAAAAGTATGAAAACTTAATATTTTACGGATTCATTGATGACGTTAGAAAAGCTTACTCTTCGGCAAATATTTTCTTAACACCTTCTTATAGCGAAACATTTGGTCTTACAATTATAGAAGCCACATCATCTGGATTACCAGTAATTTGCAGAGAATTAAAAGTTTATAAAAGTTTATTCAATAACAATGTTTTTTATTCAAAAACAATTAATGGGTTTTCAAGAAAAATTAATTTATTAATAAATAAGGCAAACGTGAATAATTATATTAAAAAACCATTAAAAATTAAAAATAAATTTGGCATTAAAAAACAAGGAAAAAAATTATTAAAGTTTTATGAATCAATAATAAAATAATTACTTTTTCATAAATAACAAGCCATCTTCTGTTATGCCGCAATGTATCCTTGTTGAATTAATTAATTCAACATTATTCTCACTCATTAAATTAATTAATTGCTCTTTCCTTAATGGAACCTCGTCTGCGAAAATCCATTTTTTAGCAATCTCAGCTAATTTCCTAATGATTCGGTAAGAAATCGTTGGTGTCGGGTAAATAAGTATTATTAAACCATTCTTTTTAGCAAATCTTAAATGAATCCTCAAAAGCTCTTTTAATTTCCTGCCCTGAAAATGCTCAATTAGTCCCTGAGAATGAACAATGTCAAATTTTCCATTAATATTTAAATCAAAAACATCTTTTTTAAGAAACTGTGAATTAAATCTTCCCTTAAACCTATTTCTTGACGACTTCAGTGCATTATCATTAAAATCAACCAACACTACTTTAGATGCTTTAAACTTCACTGCCAGATTTAAACTGTTATAACCTGAACCAGCCCCTAACTCCAGAATCTTAATTCCACTCTTTAAATTCACTCCAGATAATAATTTATCATAACCAGCCCATATTCTGTTCAAGAATAATCTCATTAAGAATGAATCTTCATAACCACCATACTTACCCCAATTTGTTTTACGTAAAACCATAACTATAATTAAAAAAGATGTTTAAGTTCCTTAAATTTTTTAGGATGTCTTAAAACATGTAATAAAACTTTATGAAAATTATTAACAACAATCCCTGAACCCCTTGTACAGCCATAAAAACAAGGAGTGCTCTCATAACACTTCCTTATAATTGAATAATCAAAATTCTTAACTGCATCCCTGAACTTGTTGCTTTTAAGACTAATAAATGGCTTTAACTCCAAGCAAGGCGCTAACTCACCTTTCTCATTAATCATTACTGAATACTTCAAGGCGTCGCAGGGCTTCTCGTAATCGCCTCTTAAAAATTTAATAATTTCGTCATAATAAAGGCAGTTAATTATTAATCCATTATCCCTTGACAATGAATACAATTTCTTGAAAGCCTTAATAACATTACTAACTTCTTTATCAAAGGCCAGTTTAGAACTCCTAGCACTAACATTACATATTGAATAATTATACGGGCAGGCAAAATGCTTAAAACCATACTTAACTGCAAAATTAAATAAGTCAGTGACTTCATCATAATTAACCCTGCTAATTGTAGAATTAATATCCCACACTCCGTTCTTGCCCCTTATTTTACTGCACGCTTTAATATTCCTTAAAACTAAATCCAATCTATCAACTCCCCTAATTAGCTTGTACCTCCCTCTCTTTAATGTATCAAGGCTTATACTAACATTACATTTAAGCCCAGCTATCTTAACTGCAAGTTTCTTATTAAGCAACAAGCCATTAGTTATTAAGGAAGGAGTCAATCCAGCACTGATTGATAACTTAATGATTTCAAGTATATCTCTTCTAAGCAACGGCTCTCCTCCTTGAAGGAAGACATGCCTAACCCTTGAAGACTTCAAGTCACTAAATATTTCATTAATTTCACTAAGTTTCAACTCATCCCTTAACTTGCTCTGCTTCCTCCAAATGTTGCACATAGTGCAGCGAGAATTGCATCTCTTAGTAACATCAAACACTACTAGCACAGGCTTCCTAAGCAAAACATTCTTTATCATTTTAAATCATTAATGCAAATTCCTTAAGGTCCTTAACATTATTAACAGCTAATGAAGAAGCTAAAAAGCAAAACAAAGTACAATTATTACAGAAATCAAAATGTTTTCCAGCAAAGCCCTTAGACTTCTTAATTATATCCTTAATTCTCATTTTCTTTGCTGAGAACCTCTTAACAGGGAAGTAACCGCAGGGGTAAACAACGTCACCATTAGGCTTAAGATTAATCATTAATTCAGGCGCCCGGCATACAAAATTACTCTTTGAAACACCCCCCCTCTTGATTAATTCCATGTAAGGCTTAAAGAATACAATGTTATTATACTTCTTCCTTAATTCAATAACAGTGTCATGAAACTTCACTGGGTCTACCAAATCATTTTTTGCACAAGTTTTTTCATAACCCTCAGTAGGGATAATGGATACAGGAGTAAATTCAACTTTTAAACCCTTCTTCCTGCATAAAGCAACCATTTTTTCAAGAGAATTCAAGGAATTAGAAGTAACAGTCATGTTAACAACCGTCTTAATATAATCTTTTGATTTAATTGCAGCACTAAATGCCTTCTTAAACGCGCCCTTAACGCCACGAAGGTCATCATTAATTCTTTCATCAGGCGAGTCAATTGAAACACTAATACTATTCAGGCAATCCTTTAATTCAGGCAATTTACGCTTTAATAAAGAACCATTATCATTCACTAAAGTAATAATCCCTTTCTCACTGCAGTACTTTATAATTTCAGGAAGTTCTTTCTTTAGTAATGGCTCGCCTCCAGTAAAAGTAATCCATATAACTCCAATCCTGTCCAACTGGTCAATAATATCCTTAATCTCGTCAAGGCTTAATTCCTTCATCTTGTTATTCTTATTTCTCCAAACATTGCAGTACTTACACTTAAAATTACAATTATAAGTTATCTCCCACTGAGCAACAATTGGATTGGGCCTCCCAATCTTGTACTTGAAAAAACCCCATAAAGCCTTTGGAGTAGTCTTAAGGAAAAATGTTCCAGGCTTTATTTTCATTATTTTACTCATAGGAATAATCATTATATATTGGTTTAAAATCCTTTGCTAAAGCAAGTTCATAAACTCTTTTTAATTTTTTACCAACACTTTTTAAATCATGTTTAACTGCTGTTTCATGTCCATTCTTTGATAACTTGTTAAATAGCCGCTTATTATTAATTAATTGATTTAATGAATCCTTGAAATCACTGGTGCTCTTTGCTTTTAAGCAATTCTTACCATGCATTAACCAATCATCAAATACTTTTATATCCCTAACAACAACAGGGTTCTCGCTTGCCATTGCCTCTAATACAGGTATGCCCTGCAACTCAAAATAACTAGGGTATAATAGTACATCACCTGCTGCGTGAACCATTGATACATCTTCAACAAAACCAGTAAGTATTACATTGCTATACTTCTTAATAATGCGTTTTGAGTCATATTTTCCTTTAAAATGAGGAAAATTCCTGCCAGCCCATAAGAACTTAACATCTTTGAAAACATTTGCCATTTTAAGAAATCCGTCAATGCCTTTTTTATGATTTAAACTGCCAACATCATAAATTAATAATTCATCCTTACTTATGCCATACTTCTTCCTGAAACGCCTTCTTTTTTGTTTGTTTTTCTTAAAAACAGTTGTATTAACTCCGCAACTAACCACGCTTATTGGTTTATTAACAAACTTTTCTAATTCATCTTTACTGAATTTTGAACAAACAGTTATCACCCTTGCCTTCCTGATATAATAATTAGAAACCCAATTCATTAACCCTCCACCCTTAACAACTCTTAACTCCTCTGGATGAAAAAGTAATGCATAAATTAACGGCTTCTTCCTAATAAAAGTTTGAATAAAGGAAACAGGTCCTGGTATTAATGCATGAGTTAAATCGGAATCCTTGCTTAATGAATTAGTGTCAACTTCAATGTTATTCTTAATCAAGCCTTTAATAAAATTATTATACGCTGTTTTAGAGCCATGGCCTTTGGAAGGGTATTCAAAGGTTAGATTTGCTTTCATTGTATATTTTTAATTAATGAGTATTTTAAAAAAGTTTTTTAAAAGGAAAGATAGTAAAATTTATTTAAAATGGCTAAAAAAAATTGGGCCACGTGGTGGATTAGAGCTAAGAAGCATAGTAAGTTATTCATATTTTTATCAAAGGGGACGTATAATAATTATAAAAATTTATTAAAAAATGTTAAATTGCCAAAAAACCCGGAAATATTAGAACTTGGATGCGGTTCAGGAATAATAACGTTATGGCTGCTTAAAGAGTATGGAGGGAAAGCAACCATTGTAGACTACTCAAGAGAGTCATTAAAATTCTCAAAAGAATTATACAGCAAAAATAAAATGAAAGTAAAGTTAGTAAATGAAGATATAACAAGATTAAAACTAAAAAAGAAGTATGATTTAGTACACAGCCAAGGATTAATAGAGCACTTCAAGGGTGAAAGACAGAATATGATTATTAAAAAGCATTGGGAATTCCTTAAAAAAAATGGGATTGCATTAATAACTGCTCCAAGACCTTCAATATATTATAAAATGTGGAGAGGTGTAGTAGAGAAGGTTAAAGGAGAATGGCCTTTTGGTTACGAAAAACCGATTAGTGCTAAAAATGGAATAAGATTATTAGAAAAAAATGGATTGAAAACAATTTATTGCAAAAAATTCATTATAGAAACAGGCTATATTTGTAAAAGGATTTGAAAAATATGATAATAAAGCAAATCTCACCTGACGCATTTATAACTTCAGGGACCAGAACTGCTTGGGACTACTTAAAGCAAGGCTTAATTAATAAAGATCATGAAATCATTAAAAAAGGAAACAATTATGATATAGCCTATGCACCAGTTATTGACCCCATTTCTTACTTAAAACTGAAAAGGATTAAAAGCAAGCCAAGAATCATATTTGTTACAACAACTCCTAGCGACTTAAAAGACGTATGCTTTTTCTTCGACCTGTTTTATAACCTGATAGTGAAATACCTTAAAAAAATTTATTCACTTGCTGATAGAGTAATCACTATATCAGAGTTTGCAAAGGAATGCATAATTAAGACAGGCATTAATAAAAAAATTGACGTTGTAAGCTGCGGCGTTAACCTTGAGAAATTCAAGTACTCAAAGAAGAAAAGAGATAAATTCAGGAATGGATATGGAATAAAGAAAGATGAAACACTAATTATTAATGTTGGAACACTTATCTGGAGAAAAGGCATTGATACTTTCATAAAATTAGCGCGTGAATTTCCTGAAGTAAAATTTATCTGGGTTGGCAGTGAATTCCCATTTAAGAAGAACTGGCTTAAAATCATGAGACTAGTCAAGCAAAAACCAAAGAATCTTTTCTTCACAGGGTATATTAATGATATTGTTTCTGCTTACTGCGGAGCAGACATTTTTTTATGCCCAACAAGAGCTGAGAATGAAGGGCTGCCAATTCTTGAAGCAGGCGCTTGCAAGCGCCCAATAATTGCGACAAACATTCCACCAATCAAGGAAAAAATAAGTAATGGTAAAAATGGATTCCTATGCAATGATTATAATAACTTTATTAAAAGGATAAATCAATTAATTAATTCAAAAAGTCTGAGGAAAAAATTAGGCTTAAATGCATATAAAATGGCAAAAAAATACGACTGCGAAAGAACAACAAATAAGATAATAAAAATCTTTGAAGAGTACAAATGAAAAATTTATTTGATAAAGATTATTTTGAAGGTAAAAGAGTTCCACTTAAAACTTTTGGGAATTATGAGGAAAAAATGAAATTATTTAAGAACTGGCAATCAGTGATTAAATTATTAAAAGAGTACAGGACTTCAGGGGATTTACTAGATATTGGATGCGCTTACGGGCATTTACTTAATGCTGCTAGAAATGATTTCAATGTTCATGGTGTGGACATATCAGAATTTGCGATTAAAAGAGCAAAGCAGAAATTTAATTTAAAAAATCTAAAACAAGGCGATGTGCAAAGAGAAATACCTTTTAACAAAAAATTTGATGTCATCACAGCCATTGATGTTATTGAACATTTAAATAATCCTGTTAAGGCTTTAAATAATATTTACTCTAAATTAAAAAAGCAGGGATTATTCATAGTTGAGATACCAACTGTTAATAATTTCATAAGCAGGTTTATTAACAAATTCTTTTATCCTGATGATACACACATTTTTGTTCCTTCATTAAATGATTTTAACAATATTATGTTTAATATTGGTTTTAAGAAGTTAGGAATAACTAATCGTTTTTTAAAAGTTAAAAATGAATTCCTTATCAAGTCCCTGTGCTTAGTTACTGAAGTTTTTAAGAAGTGAAAGGTTTAAAAAAGGAATAAATCTCTTTTAAAAGTAATGCTCCTGTGGTCTAGTCCGGTCAAGGATTCTGGCCTTTCGAGCCAGGGACCCGGGTTCAAATCCCGGCGGGAGCATTAAATATTAATTAAAAAAAGGGTGAATATTAATTATAAACAGGAACGGGTATTCATATGATAAATGGGTAATTTACATATTACTCATCTGGATTGCTCCATTACCATTAACTGGTTTAATTATTTACCTGCACTCATTATTATTTAGTGGAATCCTCTTTTACATATTGCTTCCGCTTAGCGCATTTACAGCATTAATCACTTACCTAATACTAAGGGTTATGACTGCTTACTTAATAGTCAGGATTTGCGGCTTCCCTCGCGAAGGAGAGTTTAAACTTCACTCAAAAGAAGCTGATGCCTGGATGGGTAATAACCTGTTCGTTGGCATGCTTAATCACTTAATGACCATACTAGGAGTCCCACAGGACGGTGTGTTGTGGGTTTACCGTAAAGCCCTTAAAGCAAAGATTGGCAGGCTTAGAATAACAGCTGGTTTAATTCACGATCCCTGCTTAACTGAGATAGGTGATAACACTATAATTGGTAATAATAGTTTAATCCTTGCACATTATATTAAAGGAGATAAGCTTAAAATTAAGAGAACAAGGATTGGCAAGAACTGCACCATAGGCGCTTATGCAATTATTAGTCCAGGAGTCACTATTGGCGACAACACAATAGTGGGGGCTCATGCTTTCGTGCCAAAGAATAAGAAATTAGACAGTAATAGTGTTTATGTTGGCGTGCCAGCAAGGAAAATGAAAAAGCTTAAAAAATAATCCCTGTATCTTAATATTTAATGAAGAGGAGTTCAAGAACTTGGAAAAAATATAAAAGTTCTAGATGGAGTACTCGCAAGAAGAAAATGAAAGAACGAAAAAGAAAGAGAAAGATGAGGAAACACTAAAGATTTATAAAGATAATTCTTAATAAAGATTCTTATGAAAATAGACTTTCACGTACATACTAATTTATCACCATGCGCTGCAATCAAGCCAAAACTAGCAGTGAAAATTGCTAGGAAAAAAGGATTAGATGCTATAGCACTAGTTAATCATGATAAATTATTAAAATATAATGACAGAAACTTTAAAGTCATAATAGGAGAGGAAATCAGGGCAAAGCAGGGAGAAATAATCGGATTATTCATTAAGGAACCAATCAAGCCAGGACTTGACGCTCAGAAAACAATTAACTTAATAAAAGCGATGGGGGGGATAGTGATACTGCCACACGTTTTTGACCCGTTCAGGAGGGGCGTTAAAAAACACGTTTTTGAGTTAAGAAATTTTGACTTCATTGAATTAAACGGCAGGTGCCTGCTCAAGAACTTTAATAACAAAGTACTAAAATTCTCAGAAAAGTATAAGCTCCCATTAATAGGGGGCAGTGATGCTCATTACTATGAAGAAATAGGTCAATTAATAACTGAAGTAAACGCTGAAACAATTGATGAAGCAATAGAAAAATTACTCTGCAAGCAGGGAAGAATCCTGAAGAAAAGTATTGGACTAAAGAGGTACAAATGCTATTTTAAAAGCATAGTTATGAGCAGCGTAAGAAAAACTTTAAAATACTAAGTTAATATCTTAATTACTCATTGCGGGGGTGCCGGAGTCTGGTCAAACGGGCTGGACTAAGAATCCAGTGGCTTAGTGCCTGCGCGAGTTCAAAGAACCCTTTTAGAAAAAGCGTTCACGGAAAAACGCTTGGGGTTTAGAAAATCTCGTCCCCCGCACATTTTTTATATTAGTTGATTCTTGTATTCTTATCATGAAGTTCTATGTTGCAGCTAAGTTTGAGAGCAAGCAGGAAGTTAGAAAGTTATATGACTTGTTAAAAAGTAAGGGTCATGAAATTACTGTTGATTGGACTTTACATAAAGCTATAAAGCCGTATAAAGAGAATCAAGAACTTGCAAAGCAATATGCTAGTGAGGATATTAATGGACTTAAGGACTGCGATGTATTCATAATAATTGGTAATGATTATGGTAAGGGATTGCACGCGGAGTTAGGGGCTGCAATTTTATCTAATATCTTGTTTCAAAGACCATTAATTTATGCAATTGGGGAACATAACACTAAATGCATGTTTTATTTCCATCCATCAATTAAACGAAAAAAAGATATTAATGAAGTGCTAAAAGAAATAAAGTGACTAGATCACTCAATTAACACTTTGTATTGGGCTCGTCCCCTGCATGAAATTCTTTAAGAATTCATTGGAGGATTCATTATTAAATCCCAGTCAATAGTGCCGAATAAGAATACAAATACAATAATTACTACTATAAAACCAATAACACCAATTATTAAAGCTGTTTTCTTATTCTCAAGCCATGACCCGGGCTCTTCAGCAGGCTTATTCTCATCAGGAACAGGGGCATTTACTTTATCAGCATGCTCTAAAGTCTCGGACCCGCCGTAATCAGAAGGAGTGAAAACAACATCCCCACCCTCATCACCTTCAGAAACGATTTCAGGAACCTCAGCCATTAATGATTATTAGAATAAGTAAATACTTAAAAAAGTTTATAGTAATAATATTAATATGGAATTAAGCAAGGAAGAAAGAGTAATTAAAAAGGATTTTGAGAAAAGCAACGAAAAACTGATATACCAATTACTAATCACTAAATGGCTGTGCAATGAGTATAAAGAATTAAGCAAGCACATGAACTTCATCATTAGAGTATTTAATAAGAAATTCGCAACAACGGACCTGCCATTAAAGAGCAGCCGCTCATATGAGATAATCAAGCAATGGCAGCGCTTAGGGCTGATTAAAAGAACAGATATTGGCACCAAACTGCACAAGTACGAATTCATGCCAACGCTATTTGCCAAAGCAATAGAAAAACAGTTAATAAGCAAACACGAAAAGCAAATAATGCTAAAAATGCTTGACGAAATAATTGAAGTCTAAGCAGTTTGCAATATGTATGGTTTTGTCCATAAAATTTTATCGATTTTATTGACCCTGAAATTTAGGCAATTTGAACACATTTTTCCGAAAAAAAGGAACACTCCGGAAAAACGGCTTAAAACATATGTTTTTACATGTTTGACACGCATAAGCAAGCTTACCTTACACAAGGTGGAGTTATTACACTTCAAGTAATATATTCCAAATGACTGCTTTTGTTGGACAAAATAATACAAATCCCTATTATACAAAAAGTATAGCAAAGGAATACGTATACAAAAATGTCTGATTTTGTGTTCACAAATAACCTAACTTTTTGTGTTAATTATGCCCTTTTAGGGCGTGTTTTTGAACATAAAAATACTGTCTTTGCTTAAAAGATATTGTTATAAATGATTTAATCTTTGCTTAAAAGTTTTTATCCATTTTAAATATTATTCTCCTCTCTTTTGTCATTTTTTTAAGCAGCCCAAGGCTGTGCAGTTTGTTTAATCTGCTTGATGCAGTTGACCTGCTTAATCCAACCTTCTTTGCAAACTGTTCAGTTGTAATTGACTTGTGTTTTTTTAACACATCAACCGCTTCTTTGTCTTTGGTGCTTAAGCCTTTAAGCTTTGCAATAGCAGCATCCAGTGATTCTGTAGGCATCCCAGCCTGCTCTAATTCCTCCCTTTCCCTGCTAAGCAGGCTAATTATTTCATCTAATTTCTTTAAACTTTCAAGTTTTTGGTCCATGCTTGTCAAAATCTCTGTTAACTGCTCCAGAATTTTTGTGTTTATCAATCTTGCCTGGGATAAAGGGTGGTTTTCAACTTTTTTAATTATCTGAGTCCACTCTTTTAGCAAGACGCTACTTGGTTCAACAATTTTTTCCCTCTTTTTTTGAATTGTTTTTTGTGTTCCAACACTTCTTTTACTTTTTCTTCCTTTTTTTTTCTTTTTCTTTTTAAATCTGTCAAAGAACCCCATAGTATAATTAAAGTATTTTAAGTTTATTAAAGTTGTGTTCCAACACATCCAACACTTGTTCCAACACCTGTTCCAACACATCCAACACAAGCACTACTAAATATAGATTACAAGATATGTTTCGGAATTGATGACTGTACTGTAAAGGACGCGTGTGTTTTTTCGTCAAAAGTGAGTTAAATGCAGCCCCCTATGGAATCATTATAAAAGTGAGAGCTGGCTAAGCACAAACAATCTATTAGAACATAAAAAGGATAGATAATTCATTAAAGAAAAAGGGGTTTTTAAGTAAAAGTGAGAGTTTAAGCCTACTTGTAAAAGCCGGTAACCTCCTTGGTTAATATCCTTACCTTATTATCAAGAGTATAAACAAGGCGAATAAACCCATAATAATCAAGATTAGCAACTCCTGACGCGGTCCTCGTTATATAATTTGATTTAAGAGTCTTTAATCCCTGTACAGGCATAATATCGGAAAGTGAGGAATTAACCACAACATCACTTATGCTTATAAAAAGACTGTTTAAAGTAATGTTCTGCGAATGGTCATTCTTAATTTTTAAATTCCAAGAACCATCAGCCCATAAAAAGAAGTTAATAATTAATTGTTCCGAAGGAACGTAAACAACTGTTGTTTCTTTCAGAACTAAAGTTCCGATTAAAACGGAACTAACTACTACTGCTACTAAAAGTACAAAGACCACAAAGAAAAACTTAAATGACATTAACCAATGTATCCTTGATTTTGACTTGGAGGCCTAACCTTAGGTAATTCTATTGGGCTTGGCAACATTACTTTCCTGGACAAGTATATTGCTTCCACTTTTGCCATATCAAAGGCTGCTTGCAATACTTCCACTAACACTGATTCCTTAATCTTCTTGTCCTTCTTCCATTGTTTAATAATGGAATTCATCAATTTTTCTTCAGTAACGTAGACTACATCTCCAATTAATTCTAAAGTTCCGAACTTCTTATCCTTGGGCTTATCCAACAAGTACTCGCTCTTAAAGTTAAATGTAAACACAAGAGCTTTCTTGATATTACCCATATTAACTTTCTGTTCTCTTACATCTTTTACCAAAACATTGTTATGAATGTTCTTCAGTTGCATCTTACCTATAAAGTCTTCCCTATTAATGTTAATCCCTTTTAATTGCACATTTATTACCGGCATTTATTTCACCTTAACTTTTAGAATCCTTTAACTATTTAAATAATTAATGGAATAGCCCCGCCAGGATTCGAACCTGGGTCTACTGGTCCAGAGCCAGTTATCCTTGGCCGCTAGACTACGGGGCTATCAATAATTCTTAATAATTAATCACTTTTAAATCCTTTTGATATTAATAAAATAACCGGCTTATTAAAGAACCTGCATGATACTGATTAACTCCGGCTTTCTTCGTCTTGGGTGCCGGGAAGGAGGTCTCACACGAAGAGGAACCTTAAGGAATCAAACGGAACTAATACAGAAGTTCTCAAGAACAGGAACACCCCTAACGGAACTTATTCCTCTTTTTCCTTAATCGCTTTCTTAATTTTTGCCAAACTGCCTGTATTAATAAACCAATGTCTCGTGTTCCCTTTCTTAATACTATTAATCAAACCAGACTGTATCAAACTCATTAACTTCTTTCTTAAACCCCTCTCAGTAATCTTATATGTTAAATTATTATATACTTCTTGAGTTGATACAGCATTATTCCTGTCAAAAGCAGCGTACTGGTAAAGGATTTGCATTAAAGCAATATCCTTATTAGGCAACTCAATCCTTGAAGAAACAAGTTGCTGTTTTTGCTCTTCCACTTCTTCATATTCCTCTTCTTCCATGCTGCCGATTAATTGACTAGTAAGTTCTATCAACTGAATATTGCTTTGTTCTAACCTCTTAATACGCTCCTCATAGAGTTCTGTTATATTATTCAAGTGCTTAATCCACCCCCAGGACCTTACTAAAGAATCTGTAAAACCATCAATTTTTTTCTCTATTTTATGAATCCCAAACAACCGCTTAAACATTAATATAAATTAAACAGCAAGTTCTATATAAGATTTGCGAGAACGGAAAACTAATAATTAAGAGTAAATTACTACTTTCATTAGAGTTCCAAACCGCGCGCAATGAAAGATTAACGGAATTAATCAGTGAACCCTACAACGGAACAATTCCTAAGTTTGGTAAGTGACTCCTGGCGCAAAAAGGAAAATACTTAAAAACCTGAAATCGTGAATAAGATACTGCTCTTAAAACCCAAGTACGCAGCGTTTACTTTGATTTTTTGTGTCCATGCCTTTTTTCACTCACTTTACCTTTTTTAAGAAAGTATGAAATTTTAAAGTAATGGAATAAAAATGAGTTACAATGGAATTTTTACTGGTACCGAATGGTTCTTGAATATTACCAGAAACAATGAAACACAAGTTTCGCGGTCATGCATACTGAAAGAACTCGCACCTAAAAGAAAAGAATTTTAGATAATAGACTAAATGGTTAAAATTTTAAAGGATAAAGGATTCAATACACACTTAAGAAAGTATAAAGGAACAAATAAAAAAGCATTTAAACTTTCTCTTTATGGAGAAAAAATATTGGGACGGTAACTCAGCATGGGAGAGTGCATGAGGATATTAACAGTGCGTTATTATTCCTGCAAAGCTGAAGACCATGAAGTCGTGAGTTCAAATCTCACCCGTCCCATTCATTTTCTATTATGCTGAAGTCTCATTTGCCTTTATAGTTATGGTATTCTCGTAAGTAAGGGCTTTCGCGCCGCCTGGAATGAACATCCACCAGTAAATATTGTTAGTTGACGGGTGCCCTGAATTCTTATACACTATCTGATAATCTGTTGTTGTATTCGTTGGCGTCCCGCTAGTACTATTATCAAATGTCAGGTTTGCAAGAAGTACTGAATCAGAATTATTCACTAAATCACCAGACCCCTTAATCCAAAGGTCAACATTAACTGTTGTTCCAGACTCAACTGAAACAACCAGAGGATAACCGTCAGGCTCGCTTGAAGTCCCTCCACTACAGTCATAAGTTGCGCCGCCGTCATCTGCCTGAACATTCCCAATACCAGTTGGGCAGAAAAGAATCGGAGTATTAGTTAATGAAATGTCAACAGTCACTGCTGCTGATTCAAAACTCACGTTAAACACAACGTAATCAACACGTACATCCTTGCTTCCACCGGCAGCTCCTGATTTTGTGCCAGACATCTTTACTGCAACCTTTTCAGCCTTTGCAATAGTATCAACATAAGTAGTAACATTTATCCAGCCCCCAACGCAGTTATCAGGCACAGTATCCCCTGGGTCGCTTGTACCAAGACCTGAACAGTCAGCGCTGCTCCAGACAGTATCAAAATTAGCTCCCATATCAACGCTGAAATCCACCTGGCAGTTAGTATCAATGGTTGTAGTTTCCTTCCACCAGATAACGCATATGTAAGAGCAATTAATACTAGTCGCGGCAGCAGGTATTAAATCGGAATTAGTATGATTACTTAGAATCCACGCAACAGTGCCGCTAGCCGTGCTTGCCTCTTCATAATTTGAGTCAGCAGTCTGCATGTTTGCCACGTCAGCGCAAGCCGCGTCCTTGCCGCCAGAATACTTAGTGCATGAAACAGGCGTTTGCAATTCAACATAAGTAGGGTCCTCAGGTATTAAGGTAAAAGTGTAATCCATGCCAGGAGTTAAATCCATGATGAACAGCCAGTCGCTTAAGCACGCGCCGTCAACGTAATCAACGCACTTGTACAGCATCCTGCCCTTTGCATTAACAGTTACTTCTGCTAAATCAAAATCAAGGTCCTTGGGGTCAATATTGTAAATCTGGGCATAATCATGGTTCTCTAGCTCGTCAATACTGAATAATAACTCATCCCTGTCTAATTTAATGTTCTTGAATTTAATCTTCTTGACAACGCTATCCTGAAAGTTCACGTCAACTTCGTACCTGCCTGACATGATTGTCCCATTACTTGACTTATTAACTAACAAGCCCTGCTTGTATATCTTCTTCTCTGCAGGCAACTCCATTCCAGCGCTGTTCTTAAAGCGTAGATTAGCGCGAACTGGTGAAGCATTAGCAACCATAAAACCAGTAATGCCAGGGCTTAAGAATACCATCCCAGCCAATAAGATAAGGATTAATAAATAAATGATTTTCACATTAATTGATAAATCCTTTTAATATATTAATCTTAATATATTTCACTATACTCTGAAAAAAAGGATTATACTACTTTAACTCCCTGTTCAATGCATTCCTTACAAACTCTATATCCTTCAATAACTTCTCCTTCCTTAAGCGTAACTTCTTAATATCACCAAAAACTAATTTCTTCTCTTTAGAAACTTGGTCTATTTCATCCTGAACCTCTTTTAACATTTCTAATAAAGTAACCTCTTCTTGTTTAAGGTCTTTAATACTCTTATCCAACTTTTCCTCAATTAACTCCTTCTCACTTAATAAACCCTCAGTCCTCTCTGTTTTTGTCTTAACTCTTTTCAGCCAATCCTTTAACTTCTTATTGACCCTGCCAATCTTAAAGTGAAAACTGCCCTTCTCCTTGGGTTGTAAAATATCAACCATTCATTAAATTATTAATCACTACCTATTTATAATTATTTTCTAATCCTCTTAATACTAATATATTTGCGTCCTTTCTCGTCAACACCCACTTTACCCTCCACTAAGACGCTTCCCTCAACCTTCTCCTTAAATAAACCATGAATGCTTCCAGTCTTATCTGTTAAATTTAATATAAATCCCTTAGACGTTTTCTTAAGATAACTGGATTTCACTTCAACTAAAAGGACCCTCTCCCCAACACTAACCCCCCTAATTACATGTAAAACACTGCCTGACTTAACTCTTCTCCTAGGCCTTACTTCTATTGCAGGTTTATCATGCAGAACCTCCGCGTGCTCCGGCTTCCTAACTCCTCTTTCCGCTCTTCTCATCGCTCTTCTTATTAACCTCCTCGAAACCTCCTGCCCGCGCCTCATTAACACAACTACTACTGCTGCAAACGTGAAAATAAGCATGAAAATAGTGGCTACGCTATTAAACCAGAGAATGGACATGTACTTAATCCTCTCGCGCTCGTAAACAAGCGTGATTTCAGAATTCACTTCCTTAACACCATTCTTTAATTCAGATATGGTATCAATTGCTACAGAATAATCCTTATTATCAATTAACTGCTGCACTACATTTATTTTATCCTCCACTTCAGTAAGTAGTTCATCAGCTTCCTCAGCGCTTAAACCACTCTCCATTATCTTAAGGATGCCCTCATGCAAATTATTAGTTATTTCCACAATCCTCAAAAGCTCATCCAAAAGCCTTTTCCTGACACTAACCGTAACTTTAGGAATAATCCTGACTTCAACCAAGTTAATAGTGCTTAAGTAATCAGAAACAATAGTGAAATTCAGGATATTGACAGCGCAATTCTCATTCGCGAGCATTTCAATAATGAACAACCTCTCCACGCCCACAGGAATATAATTATACAATTTTGGCGTTATAATCATGCTAATACAATCAGGCAATTCATAAGTCCTAATCCAGACATTCTCCAAATCCACTTGCCCAATATTATTAACGCCTACATGAATAGTCACTGCCGAGCCCTCTGCAAGCTCAATAATATGCGGAATATCAACGCTAAATGAAGACTTTTTTATGAGTTCAGCAATACTAGGAGTTATCACTTCCTCTTCCTCAACTTCTTCAACTTCTTCCTCCTCAACTTCTTCAAAGACTCTTGTATCTACAATCCATGCTGGACTGGGTCCAGCACTTACAGATTCAACAGTAACTGCCAGTGACACTGAAACATTCCCGCCATTTGACGAGTTTACCTGCACTTCACCATTATAAGTCCCAGCAGTGCTGATTGGTCCAATAGTAAGCCCTACTTGAGTGTAATCATTAGCACTTATTGAACTAATACTTGTTTCCCCAAGATGAATCCAGTTAACACTTGCTGTCAAAGTAATGTTATCAACATCATTGCTATCCTCAGTGTTTGAAAGAGTCAATATGTGGTTCTCGCTCTCGCCAGCATCAATTGTTGAACTAATACTCGTGGGAGAAACAGTGAGGTTGCCATAAGGCTGGGCTACAAGGCATATTGTTTCATTATTCATACCATAACTTAGAGTAAAAGTGGAACTATTATCCTCATAACGATACTTGCTTACATTAACAGCATAAGCGCCAAGCGCAACCCACGGGCTCTTAAAATTGCCATTAGAATCAGTCTCGTAAGTAACTCCATTAAAAGTAACATTAGCGTCTGCAATTGCATCACTAGTCCCGCATTCAAAAATAGTGAGATTCAATTGTGATGAGTGACTCGTAACATTAAGGTTAAAGGTTACATTAATTTCCTGTTCATTCTGTCCATTGCAACATCCTTTATTTGCATTACTTACATTAATAGTTATAATACTCGCATAATAACCCTCAGTAGTCGGTGCCTCAAGGCTAATTGTATTAGTCTTCGTCTTTACTGGCGAAAAATCATAACCCCTCCATTCAAGACTAGTTATCTCAGCCAAGTCCCCTGTTATTGAACAAGTTGCATTCATCCTTTTATTACCAGTCCTTGCAGAAACACTTATATTGGTTGCATAATCATGACCAGGGTAAACCATGTCATCTATTATTACAGGGCTTACGCTTAGAACGCTGTACATTTCATTAACAGTGACTGTAGCAGTGGAAGACCCTTCATCTAATGACTGTGATAAAGCACAATTAATGCATAAAAAAATAACCAGTATTAATTTTTTTTTTTTTTCATTTTTTCTTACGCCTCTTACTTGCTATTTTACCCTTCTTCTTTAACATGAATGCCATGTAAAACATTGTGATGCTTAATATTATTAACGTAAATATTAATATTATAACAGTATTTTCCTGAACAAACCCTAACACTGAAAAACCTGTCGGCTCAACAAACCTTATGTACTCCTCCTCAGGAACAATCTTAACCTGATAACTGAACCCCCTCTCCTGCTTAACGCTTATAGTCCCACTCTGAAGACCTAACCAGGCAGCGCGGCTGCCTATCTTAACATCAAAAACCTCCCTCACCTCTGCATCTTCAGGCACTCTTATCACAATATTAACAACCTTGGCTCGAACATAACCATCCACTCCCGCAACTTCAAGGTACTCATAACCCTCCTCAACCCTCTTCTCAGGATACGCTTCCTCAGGAGAAACGAACAAGTTCTCACTAACAGTAACTAACTCACCGCTAACATCAAAAGTATCATTATGCACTGCTGGGTCTATTTCCAACACCCAACCCTCAGGAATTGATATCGGAAAAAGAGATATGTGCGTGATTGCGTCGCCGTAATAATTATAAAACAATAACTTAGTTGTCACTTCACCGCCAGGAATAACATTAAGAACTTTACCAGGCTGCACAGAAGCATAATTATACACCTGAGCACTTGCTATTGATATCATAATCAATACAAGTCCGATTATTATTGCCTTCTTCATTCGCATGTACTCCCACTTATTGCAGTCCCATCCTTTGTCAAGCAAATATAAACATTTGAAGTGTAATCAGTTGCTGCTGCCTGACCAGTTGGAATGCTAAGCATCCAGTCCACGTCCTGTGTCTGCGCACTGCCGCCGCAAGGACAGGTCAAGTCCGCTACTTTGGTAACAACATCATAAGCAGGATCGCATGAGAAATTCGCAGGAGCATCATTCTCAAAGTAAAGATAATTCGGCGTTATATTATAATCCCCTGAAGTGAAATTAGTGCACCTTATGTAAATATCAGTTGCAAGATTCGTAGCGCTTGCAGAACTTATAGTCATTGTCGGATTTGTACCAGCAGTCTCATTCACGTCACCAGGGTCCATACTGCCCCAGTCAGGGCTAGGATTTGTTAGTGAAACATCAACGAACTCTGAAACATCAACTACTGCAGTAGTAGTATCTTCCTCATAACTTGCAAGAGCTGTTATTAGTAATTGCCCCCCTCCATAAGCAAAGTAGCCCAACAGGAATAAATTAAATACAAAGGCAACGCCTAAACTAAAGGTTATAATCGTATCCTTATCCAACAATAAGTTTTTTTTCATTACTTCTTCCTCTTCTTCTTTAACAGGAATACCATGTAAGACATTGTGATGCTTAATATTATTAGTGTAAATATTAATATTAAAACAGCCTTTTCCTGAACAAAATCTAACACTGAAAAACCTGTCGGCTCAACAAACCTTATGTACTCCTCCTCAGGAACAATCTTAACCTGATAACTGAACCCCCTCTCCTGCTTAACGCTTATAGTACCACTACGAAGACCAAGCCAAGCAGCGCGGCTGCCTATCTTAACATCAAAAACCTCCCTCACCTCTGCATCTTCAGGCACTTTAATTATAACATTAACAACCTTGGCTCGAACATAACCATCCACTCCCGCAACTTCAAGATACTCATAACCCTCCTCAACCATTTTCTCAAGATACGCTTCCTCAGGAGCCACGAACAAGTTTTCACTAACAGTAACTAACTCACCGCTAACATCAAAAGTATCATTATGCACCGAGGGAATTATCTCAAGTATCCAGCCATCAGGAATTGATATCGGAAAAAGAGATATGTGCGTGATTGCGTCACCATAATAATTATAAAACAATAACTTAGTTGTCACTTCCCCACCAGGAATAACATTAAGAACTTTACCAGGCTGCACAGAAGCATAATTATACACCTGAGCACCTGCTGCAGAAATCATAATCAATGCAAGCCCAATCATAATTAATTTTTTCATGAACATGTACTCCCCGTTACTGATGTACCATCCTTTGTCAAGCAGATATAGGCCGTTGAAGTATATGACCCTGCTGCCTGACCAGATGGAATGCTAAGCATCCAGTCCACATCCTGTGTCTGCGCACTGCCACCGCAAGGACAGGTCAAGTCCGCTACCTTGGTAACAACATCATAAGCAGGATCGCATGAGAAATTCACAGGAGCATCATTCTCAAAGTAAAGATAATTCGGCGTTATATTATAATCCCCTGAAGTGAAATTAGTGCACCTTATGTAAATATCAGTTGCAAGATTCGTAGCGCTTGCAGAACTTATAGTCATTGTTGGATTTGTACCAGCAGTCTCATTCACGTCACCAGGGTCAATACTGCTCCAATCCGGGCTAGGATTTGTTAGTGAAACATCAACAAACTCTGAAACAGTTGCTGTTACTGAAGTGGAGTCCTCCTCATAACTCGCAAGCGCTGTTATTAGTAATTGCCCCTCTCCATAAGCAAAGAATCCTAGCAGGAATAAATTAAATGTAAAGGCAATGCCCAAACTAGATAATATAATCACATCCTTGTCCGGCATGATAATTATTTATTAGGATTAATAATTATTTAAGCATTTCTTTAATAGAAAAAGGGCATCACAAAACTTATAAATAACTACGTTGACTAAAACTTGTTATGACTCGAGTTATCTGCGTTGCTTCTGGCAAGGGCGGCGTTGGCAAGACCACTTCAGTGGTTAACCTCGGCTCTGCACTTAACAAGTTCGGTTATGACACAATTATAATTGACGCTAACATGGGAACTCCAAACTTATCATTACACTTAGGCATGCCGAGAGTAGGGACAACTCTTCATGACGTGCTAGCAAATAATAAAAGCATTTACGAAGCAGTATACGCTCATCCCAATGGCATTAAGATAGTGCCTGCAGGAATGAGTATGTGGGAGTTAAGCAAGAAAACAAAAAAGAATTTAGGCAAAGAATTGCGAAAACTTGACGGCATCTGCGACATAATATTACTTGACTGCAGTGCAGGCATTAGGAATGAAGCAAGAACTGCAATTGAAGCCAGCGATGAATTACTCATCATAACCAACCCTAACCTTCCAAGCATTACTGATTCTCTCAAGACTATTGAATTAAGCAAGAGTCTAGGAGTCCCAGCAATTGGATTCATACTTAACAGGCATAACGGCCGCAAGTATGAATTATCGCCTGAGAATGTTAAGGAATTCCTAAACATTCCATTACTCTCAATAGTACCTAACGATGAGCATGTGAAGATTAGTCAAGTTAAGAATCATTCAGTAGTTGATTACAAACCTAACTGCAGGGCAAGCATTGGATTCAAGAAAGCAGCAGCCAGGATAGTAGGGCAGAAATACTCTGACTTAGAGAATTTGAACGTGATTACGAGAGCAATACTTTACTTCAGAAAACTTTATAAATGAACAGGTTTATTTTACTTTCTTATGGCCAGAGTTGATTTAGTTCATTGACAGAAAAGTTTTTCTTAGTCTCGCCTATAATAAAATTATTGAGTGCTACAGTGATGTAGTTCATTTATGGCCTGGATTGTATAGCTTGGTTTAGTATAGGGGACTGTGGATCCCCTGACCCGGGTTCAAATCCCGGTCCAGGCCCCATTTCTAAAATAATAAAAAGAGGAGGATTAATATGAAAAATGAAAGTGGTGAATTAGTTCACCTTAAGTAAGAAAAACAGGAAGCTAAATGAGTTATTAAGCACTTTAGAAGATAAATGCGGGATGTGCAACATTAATAGGGACGTGGCAGCATGAAGCAAGTGGGTGTTATTGGATCCTACTCGGATATTGAGTATGACAAGAGATTAGAAAAGATTGCAGTACAAATTGGAGAGTTAATTGCTGATAATGGATTTGCATTAATTTGTGGTGGAGAAGAGCAGGGAGGCTTAGTGCAAGCTTCAATGAGAGGAGCTAAATCCAGAAATGGGTTAGTAATAGGCATTGTCAGAGATAAGAAAAACGTTGCTCCAGAAGTGGATATCTGCATACCAGTTTATGGAGCCATAGGGTTAAGAGAATATTTATTACCTTTAGCTTGTCAAGCAATTATTTCAATAAATGGTGGCAGTGGAACGCTAAATGAACTAAGTGTTGCATACCAAAACAAGATACCGGTTGTTATTATTAAAGGAACTGAAGGATGGTCTGGTAAACTTGAAAACAAATATTTGGATAAAAGAAGAAAAGAGTTATTTATTACAGCAGACACTCCTGAACAAGCAATCATGCTTGTTAAACAAATAATAAAAAGAAGTGATTTATTATGATTAACATGGAGTTAGAAAGGGTTAGGGGAACTGCTGATTACTTGCCGCCAGAGCAATTACTGCGAAACGAGATAGTTAATACCTGTATTAAAGTATTCGAGAAGTACGGGTTCCTACCTCTTGACACGCCAGTACTTGAGAGATGGGAAACACTCACTATCAAGAGCGGCAGTGGAGAAGCAATAGCAAAGGAAACTTATAATTTTAAGGACCAGGGAGGAAGGAGGCTTGGATTAAGATTTGATTTAACCGTACCAAGCGCTCGAGTGCTTGCAATGAATCCAAGAATGCCAATGCCATTCAAAAGATACCAGTACGGCAGGGTATTCAGGTATGGAGAAGTAAAGCCAGGACGACTCAGGGAATTCTACCAGTTAGACGCTGACGTTTACGGAACCAAGTCATTAATGGCTGACGCTGAATGCATAGCAGTCGCAATAGACTGCTTTAAGGAATTAGGATTCAAGAACTATGAAGTAAGAATTAATAACAGGAAACTACTGCAAGGGTTAATGAATTACGCTGGAGTGCGTCCTGACAGGACATTACAGGCTTACAGGGCAATAGATAAATTAGATAAAATAGGAATTAAGAGATTACAGAAGGAACTGGAAGATAATGGAATAAGCAATGAATCAGTAAAGAACTTGTTAAGAATCATTAAGATAAAAGGGATGCCAAGCGAGGTACTGAAGAAAGTAAAAAAATGGGTTCCGGGAAACGCAGGAATTAAGGAGTTAAAGGAATTAATCAACTACCTTAATGCAATGGGAATAAAGAAAGGTTACTCAATTGATTTAAGTCTGGTAAGAGGACTTGATTACTATACTGGAACAATTTTTGAAGTAAGCGCTAAAGAACTTAATGTTTCCTTTGCAGGCGGCGGAAGGTATGATGACATGATTCAGCAATTCATTGGAACAAAGATACCAGCAGTAGGTATCAGCATAGGCATAGAACCAGTTTATCAAACGCTTGCCAAGAAAAAAGAACTTAAGAAAACAATGACCATGGCTTACGTGGCACCAGTCAGTGAAGCGCAATTAATTAAGGCATTAAGCATTACAAGCAAGTTAAGGAAAAAAGGCATTAATGTTGAAACAGACTTGAAGAACAGGAGCTTGACAAAGAATATTGAGTACGCAGCCAAGAAAGGAATCAAGTACATATTAATAGTTGGCGAGCGCGACTTAAAGGAAGGAAAAGTAACGGTTAGGAACTTACTGACTGGAAAGGAACAAAGAGTTAAACTAGGAATTTTGCACGTATTTTTTAAATAAGAAACGCCTTGTAATCTTATATGAAGTTCATTATCAGTCTTGGCGGCTCATTAATAGTTCCTAATGAAGTTGATATTAAATTCTTAAAAGAATTAAAGGCATTATTAACAAAGTCAAGGCATGAATTTGTTCTCGTCTGCGGTGGCGGGAAAACGGCTCGGAATTACATAAATGCTGCTAAGGAATTCAAGATGAGTAAGACTAATATGGACTTAATTGGCATGAAAGCAACAGAGTTGAATGCAACACTAGTTGCCAAAATCCTTGGCTGCAAGGCAGCAAACAATCTGCGCGAAATAAGGACTAATAAGGATAAATTCATTACTGGCTACGGTTACTTTCCAGGCATGACTACTGACGCTGACAGCGTAATGGCTGCAGGACTAATAAAAGCTGATGTAGTAATTAATTTATCAAACGTTAAAGGAGTTTATAACAAGGACCCTGTAAAGCATAAAGATGCTAAAATGTATAAAAAAATGAATTACGATGAATTAATAATGCTTGCTGAAAAAGAAGTGCTTGGGTTAGGATCTAACTTCATATTCGACTTAAAAGCGTGCAGACTGGCAAAGAAAGAAGGTATTAAGTTAATCTTCATTAAAGGACTTGGTAATTTAAGGAAAGTTATTAATGGTAAGAGATTTATTGGCACAGTTATTGAGTGATTAATCGTGGTCGAGCAGGAATTTAAGAGGAAGTTAGTGCATATAATAGTAGGATTCTTCGTAATCACTTATTTTTTCCTTGACAGGTTAATAATAATTATTCTATGCATTTTATTAATCATTGCAGCACTATTCAGCAGGCGTTACAAAAGGATTTACTCAATCATTATGAGAACAGGGGAGAAGAGAACAAGTGCATTATGGAGAGTTATTCATTACATTACGTCAATGCTTTTATTATCAATATTCTTTGATTACCGCTTGGCTGGCGCTGGAATCCTAACCCTGGCATGGGGTGACGGCTTCGCAACACTCCTGGGCAGGAAGTACGGCAGGAGGCAAATAACTCGTGACAGCACCCTTATTGGCAGTTTCTCAATGTTCGCATTCTCATTTATTGGCACAGCAATATCATTAAGGTTTATCCCCTTTGTTCAGGGATTTATTAATGCCCCTTCATGCTTAAGCATTCAATTAATCATCTTAACAAGTCTTGGTGCTGCATTTTTCACAGCAATTTCTGAAATTAAAAGCAGGAGTTCTTATGACAATTTAACAGCCCCATTAGTCCATGCCTCGCTCCTTGCCTTATTAATTAATACAATTAAATTATGATGAAAAAACAATTTAAGGAACGTGCAGTCAAATTATTAGGCAGTGAAGCTGAGGATTACTTTGAAATACTTAAAAAACCATTAATTAAGAGTTTACGCGTTAACACATTAAAGATTAATATTAAATCACTTGTTAAGAGGCTTGAAGGAAAGGACTGGGTGTTAAAACAAGTTCCATTCATTAAACAAGGATTCTGGGTACTAAAAGGTCCTAAGCACATTGGTAACTGCATTGAACACTTCCTCGGCTACTTTTACAGCCAGGAACCAGCAAGCATGATTCCACCATTAGTGATGAATCCAAAGCCTGGTGAATTAATCCTTGACTTAGCAGCATCACCTGGGTCTAAGACTTCACAGATTGCTGCAATGATGAATGATGAAGGCTTAATCTTTGCTAATGACGTGCAAATTAACAGGATTAAGATATTGAAGATTAATCTTCAAAGAATTGGTGTTAGTTCCGTGATTATTACGCGACGCGACGGCGGGAATTACAGGAAAAACCCCTGCATGTTTGACAAAGTGCTGGTTGACGCTCCTTGCAGTGCTGAAGGAGCTGTTCGCAAGAAATGGTCAATTCTTAATCAATGGAATCTGCGCATGATTAATAAATTGTCACGCCTACAGCGCTTCCTTATTTACTCTGCATTCACTGCTTTAAAGCCGGGCGGCGTGCTTGTCTATTCCACTTGCACGCTCACTCCTGAAGAGAATGAAAGAGTTATTGACTGTTTACTGCAGAGATTTCCTGACGCGCGGGTAGTTCCATTCAGGATTAAAGGGCTTAAAACGCGTCCAGGAATCACTGAATGGGGTAAAGAATCTTATGATTCAAGCATTAAGCACTGCGCCCGCGTTTACCCGATGGATAATGATACTGAAGGATTCTTCATTGCAAAGGTGAGGAAGAGGTGATTACTGCTAAGAAAATGAAGGCAGGGAATATTAAAAGATTACAATCCTTAATGATGGAACAGTATGGCAACGTTATCAAGGGCGCGTTCTTCATTAATAATAAGAACAAAGTCTTCCTAGTCTCCGGATTAATTAATTTTAATCCTAATAAATTTAATGCTGATGGCGCTGGATTGTACATTGGAAGGCTGGAGCGTGACGGGTTCCGTTTATCCATGGAGGGCGCTCAATTAATTAATGCCAAGAAAAACGTGCTAATAATCCCTGATGAATTAGTTTATGACTGGACTCGCGGTTTTAAATTAAAATTAAAGAATCCTTACAAGGGATATGTCATCATTAAAAATGGTCCTGACGTTCTCGGCTGCGGCAAGAGCAACGGTGAATTAGTATTGAATTACGTTCCGAAAGCGAGGCGCATACTTACTTTTAGAAAAGATGCTCACGTCCCGATTAGTAAAGATTAAATACTCTTTTAATTATTCTATATTCTTAACTGCCCCGGTAGCTCAGCTGGTTAGAGCGATTGCCTCGTAAGCAATAGGTCGTGAGTTCAAATCTCATCCGGGGCTTATAAGTAATCAGTTATTAACTAAAGTTTCCTAATGGACAAGGAGCAAATCTATAGAGAATTTATAAAGATTACACACGCTTAAAGAAGAATGTACAGAAGCATGGCAATTAGAACTAATGTACCATAGAATAGAGGAATTACATGATTTGTTGAAAATTTTGAGTATAAAAACTGAAACAAAAGTTTTTTATATGATTGAATCTATTTAATAAATATTAAGTCCCCAGTATGCCCTTTTCGGAGGAAATACTGGGCTTCTTTAATTTTAATGTAAAAACTTTTTAATTAGTGCCAGCTATAAAAACGCTATGAAGAGCGCAATAATATTCATTGATGGAAGCAATTTTTATCATAACTCAAAAGGGATTAGATTAATCCCTAAAATGATTGATTTCAAGAAATTATGCGAATTTATATGTAAAGAACTTAGTTACAGATGGAAACTAACATATTATTATAACGCGATCCCAGATATAAGAGATAGTGAAGAAGTCTATTACAAACATATTAAATTCTTAAACGAACTTAACGCTTTAGAAAAATTCGTAGTTAAAACACGAAAACTGCAAAAAAGGTCTAATAAAGAATTACAAGAAGCAAAAAGGTTACTTATTAAAGAATTAGATTTCTGCGAAGAATGCAAACCAAAAGTTGTTCAACATTGTATGGAATGCATAGGTGACTTTAATAAAAAAGAAAAAGGCATAGATGTAATGATTGCTGTAGCCATGATAGATAGTGTCTTAAAAGGAGAGTGTGATTGCTGCATTCTCATTTCAGGTGACGCGGATTTCATTCCTGCTTTAAACCTAGTAAAAAGAAATAAAAAAGAGGCAATAGTTTGTAGTGTAAATTTTGGCTTTGCTAGCGAGCTCAGAAAAACACAAAAATTTATTATATTAAAAAAATCAGATATTGAAGATAATTGCTATAAAACCGTTTAACACATTCCTTAAATAATTCTTCCATTAAATTTAATTATAATGATGGTAAGATATGAATCATAGAAAGAACTCTCACCCAGGGCTAAATTTTTTGAAGTCTTTTTATTACTTCTTAAATGCATTTTTAATAACTTCAGGACTGTAAGCAGAAGGGACTTTACCAGTGTTAGCGTAATCATATAAGGCGGTAGTGAAAATCACGCTTAAACTTGAACTAATCACTCCAAGGATGACCCAGTAAGTAATCACGGATGCAAGCACCAGGATAATCATGGTGAGAGACATTGTAAATAATGACAACACTAATGGAATAATTCCGATAAGACTTAAAATCACAAAGAAGATTCCTATCGAGAATCTACCAACCACATTCTCACCCCAAGTCTTCTTGAACAAGTGCCCTGACCTCTTAATTGACTGAAACACGCTCACATTTTCAAAAATCATAACTGGAATTACAAAGAAGGTTAGTAAACTCCAAACCATGCCAATAATCCCCGTAACTATCTTACCTAAAGTACCTGACTTATTAGCAATTGCTCTTAAAATGATTCCAATAGTGGCAGATATTAAAGCCCATATGAATATCTTCTTAACATGTTTTGCAGCATTTTTAAGACCATCACTAAGAGTCGGATCCCCACCATGCAATCTTATATGAACGCAAGTTATTAATCCAGTATTAAAGAATATAATAATAAAATAACTTAAAAGATAATAAGCAAAGAACATTACGTAATATAAATAATTACTTGTTAAATCTCCTAATCTGATATCTGCGGAAAAATAAATTGGAGTTATGAAAGACACGAACAATAAAACAGTCACGATTACAGAGATTACTGGAAACCACATAATCTCCTTATCCTTTTTAAGAACTGCAAAACTTTCCTTCACCAATTTAAAACTTCTTGAAAAGACGCCAACCATTAATGATTAATATAAATGTGAACGCTATATAATAATTATGTATCAACTTTAGTATATATGCTTTTTAAATATTATTAAATCATTTACGTTTCATAAGTAATCAGTTATTAATGGGCTTTTAGTAAAGTTCCTGTCCGTAAATATCCCATCCGGCTCCACTATCCTGCCCTGTTCAACGTTTTCCATTGCTGTTTTAACAAACTCCTTGAACTCCCGCCTGTTTAACCTGTTCACAACACTGGCATAATCTATTGAGAATAACGTTTTCCTATCATCATAACCGATAACCATGTACCACTCCCAATGCGATTCATTAAAGTAAATAAAAAAGGTGTGCAGTAAACGCTTATTATCTGGTTTTCCATCAAGCGACCAGTACTCACCTGGCTCTCTGGACTTATTTAAGAACTCAAGAGTCGTCTGCTCCAAAATCTCTCGAAGGCCTTCCCTTTCAGCATCAGTAAACATGATATCATCATGGTAAGGACTCATGAATCCTTTTCTCCCTAACTCAGCCTCTAATCCCTCCACCACACAGATTCTGTCAGTGAACAAGTGCCCTTCACCCTGACTCCAATTACTAGGCGTGCTAAACAAGCAAGGATGATAAGCTTCAAGCCAATTAGTTGTTTTAAGTAATATTTTAAAATACTGCTGGATTACAGGATTATTCTTATAGTCAGGCTCTCTGTCTTCAAATTCACTAATCCTGCCAAGGTTAAGTCTGACAACCACGAATCATTAGAGCAAATAACTTAATTAAATAATTTTTCTTTTACAATAAAAAAAAAGAATAAAGAAAAAGAAAGAAAAAAGTTTATGATGCTATTGGTAATCCGAATCCAGTTGCAGTGTCGTCCCCTACAGTCCAGATATCGCTTGCTATCCCCTGTAAGTAACTTCTTGTATCTACTGCATTACCAGCGCCATCCAGTACCCCGTCTGCTGCATCCCACAATTTAGCTGCTAATCCTGAAACGTGTGGTGTTGCCATACTCGTGCCTGACTTGTAGGCGTAACATCCATCATTGTATGCTGATTCTATTGAAACTCCTGGCGTTCCGAATTCAACTTCCCTTTCCTCTATAACATCGTCTCCATCGTTTACTCCTCTCGAAGACCAGTCTGGAACTTGTTCGTTAATGTCAATTGCTCCAACCGCTATTACTTTTACATAAGCTCCTGGATAATCTATGCTACCATCTTCTGGCCCATCATTTCCTGCTGCTGCAACTGGCAGAACTCCTTTATCAACTGCATAGTCTATTGCTGCCAAAATCTGTGAATCTGGTGAATCTCCACCAATACTCATTGATATTATATTTGCTCCATTGTCTGCTGCATAGTAAATTCCTGCTGCAATGTCATCTCCATAACACAGTCCTCTCTTATCACAAACTTTTACTGCCATCAAACTCGCTTCTGGCGCTACACCATAGATTCCTAATCCATCTGAACCAGCATTTGCCAACACTGTTCCTGACACATGGGTTCCATGGCCATGTCCATCTTCGCAATTTTTACTGTCAGGTACAAAGTGCGTAACTTTTGTCACACAGTCTTTAATATTGCCCACCAAGTCTGGATGGTCCGTGTCTACTCCTGTATCTAAAACAGCAACTATCACTCCTAATCCGCCAGAGCCGCCATTAACCATTGTTATACCATATGGTAATTGTGTAGAAGGTGTACAAGTTCTTCCTTCTGCTGGTGGTTCCTCTTCGCCATCATTCTTACAATCTGCACAACTTGGATTTTCCCCTTGTTCTGGCTCACAAATTCCATTATTATTACAGGTTGGCTTTCCTGTAATTTCATAAATCTGAACTGGCTCTGTTTTTATTCCAAAAGCGTTGAGAAATCCTGCTTGGCCTTGTGTCAACTCTGTTGAAAACACTCCAGGGAATTCATGCTTTACTCCTAGGAAAAACTTTAATACCGGATTGTCGGACTCTACGTAATACGACATTTGACTGGCTTGCGCTGTTACAGCTGTTACTACTAATAGCATCGCTGCAATACCAAATACAAACCTAGTTTTCATTGTTTTTACCTCGATATTTCTTCATTCTTCTCTTTATTAGAAATCCTATTTTTTAAAGTTTTTCTCTTCATAATAAAACTTATTATTATCAATTAATTCCTTAAATTTTAATGGAACACTACATCTTCGTAATAATAAATTTCATAATCCTCACAGCAATATTCGTAATTGACAGGAAGAATATAAAAAAATTCTTAAAAACGCGTTGGACGCGATGGAACAAAGTCCTGCGCGGGAAAGCCTATAAAAATATTTAAAAGGGACATGATTGCTTAATTATTTAATGATTAACGAAAGATATAATGAAAAGTACGGCATTAAAGGGTGGGGGATTTATCTTCCATTACAAACAATAAGCAATGAAGAATACATTAAGTACAGAAACCAGTATAAAGAAGAAAAAGATAAAATAGATTTCAAGAAGATAACAGAAGGATTAGGAGTTATTGAAAGAAGAAAAGCGCATCCAAGTGAAGATGTCATAACCATGGCTCATGAAGCATCAATTAATGCCTTTAAAAGAGCAGGAGTTAAACCAGCAGATATCGGCTCTGTTTACTTCGCAACCGAAACGCATATTGATGAAGTTGTTGCAGCAACAGAACTTATTGAATCACTGGGCTTAAAATCCAATGTTGAACTCATTAACCTAACATTCACATGCCAGGCAGGCACTAGCGGAATAATTTCTGCTATCAGAGAAGCAAATTATAATAATAAATGCATTCTCGTTGTTGCCTCAGACACTGCGCAAGCAAATATAGGCGATGCCTTAGAGTACACTGTTGGCGACGGCGCTGCCGCATTCATTATTGGAGAAAACCCTGTTGCAGTTATTAAACACGTGGGTAATTACACAAGTAATACAAAAGATTTCTGGAGAAAACCAGGTGAAAAAGCACCATCACACATGGGAGAAGAAACAGTTAAATCATATAAGAAGCATGTTGTTGAATCACTAAAGAACATGCTTAAAGAATGCAAAGAAACAATTCATGATTTTAACAAGATTGGAATGCACACGCCTTTCCCGAAAATGATGGAGTGGAGCGCGAGAGCAGATAAAGAACCAGTAATAAAGGATAATCCTCTTGAAGAACTTCTTAAAAAAGGAACTTTTTTTGAAAAAACAAGAATAGCAAGGGAAACAGGAAGCGTAATCGGCAACCCTTACCCTGTAACAGTGCTTATAACTCTGGCAAACATGCTTGAGCAGTCAAGACAAGATGAGAAATTATTAATAATATCATACGGTTCCGGAGCAACAGCCATGAGTTTGTTTATCGAAACTCGTGAAGGATTACAGGAAGTTGTGAAGAGTGAAAAAACTGTTGAAGAATTTCTAAGGGTTAAGGAATACATTTCTCCTGAAACAGTTTTAGACTGGATGAAATTCAGAGCAGAAGGAATGCCCCAGTTTAGGAATATAGAGTATAAAAGCGAGATGAAAAGAAGAGGGTGCAAAACTGTTGAACGCAATAATATAAGCAAAGGAGAAGTAGTGTCCACTTCAAAATCACTTGACGGTATTTTCAGGAAAGCCATGATAAAAACACCAAACGGGATAGTGGAATCATTAATAGCAGGATGCGACCTGCAGCCAGGAACAAAAGTTAAACCAGCTCTTGCAAGGATTGAGGAATTAGGTAAAAACGGGCCTCCATTCTACAAGTTCATCCACAAAGAAGATAATTAAAGACTAAGTGCACAGAAAATATTTAATTAATACAAAGCCTATTGTAAAATGAATGGAAAAAAAATGTGTTAAGGAATTCCTTGCCTGGGCAATACCATGCATAAAATACTATGATTTCTATACAGGAAGTAAAAGAGAGCAAATAAAGCAGAAATGGTTAGAAGTAGGAAATGAAACTGAAAAAGCCTTAGAAACAGGAGTAATTAATGACGAAGTACTGAAAAAAGGCTGGTGCATGGCTTACCCCAGGGTTCTGAAATTAATTGAAAAAAGTGTTAAAAACCCGATGAAGGAATACATGTTTAACACGCATAATGAATTAGTAATTAAATGGTGCAGCGTTAGGGAAGATGCTAACTTCTGCTTGGCATTAGTTGGGAGAGTAATAAAAAATTATAATAATAAACTACTTGTCAACATATTAGGAAAGGAAAAAGAAGTTATTAATAATTGCAAAGCAAGAAAGGGTGATTGCGTTGGCATCCATTACTGGGAAGCAGTTGAAACCCTAAGCAGGGAAGAATTTAATAAGTACAGCGAGTTAATTAAAGAATATCATGAATACATATAAGAAAGGGTTAGCACTTGTTTTAATAGCAGCACTTATCGGGGGTTTCGCTAACTGGTCAAATAATTTTGCAGTAAAAGGATTCAACCCCTACGTGTTCACGACAATTAAGAACATAACAGTTGCTTTAATTTTAACATCAATCCTAATTACAATAAAACAATACAAGAGATTATTAAAGATTAATAAGAAGAATTGGCTGAAATTAATCTTTATTGGATTAATTGGTGGAGGCATTCCATTCCTATTATTCTTCTCAGGCTTGAAGATTAGTACAGGAGTTAATGCAGCATTCATTCACAAGACAATGTTCTTATATGTTGGACCAATAAGTGCAGTATTCTTAAAGGAGAGAATAACGAAAAAACAATTAATGTGCATTATAGGATTGCTTTTCGGTGTTTATTTATTATTTAATGCCAACCTGCTTGAATTAAACCATGGAGACTTGCTTATCTTCATCGCTACATTGTTCTGGAGTGCTGAAATAATAATCTCAAAACACGCACTCAAAGAGTTGCCTGCAAGCATTGTTGCCTGGGCAAGAATGACTCTTGGCTCAATATTCTTACTAATTTACTTACAGTCAAATAACTTACTAATTAATGTAATTAACTTCAGCATTAATCAATGGACATGGATTACAATAAGCAGTACTTTCTTGCTCTTTTATGTAATAACATTTTATAAAGGGCTTAAAATACTCAAAGCAGTTGAAGCAGCAAGCATATTACTCATAGGCTCAGTAATAACAAGCCTCTTATCATTATTAATTGGCAAGGCACTGCAAGTCACGCAATTAATAGGACTAATAACTATTCCAATAATGATTTACTTAATGGATGAAAAAATCCACATGGTTTTCCATTGGAAATTAAGGGGTGTACGACGTAGACGAAAATATCAAAATATTTAAATATTAGAATGGCATTAAAATTATTAATAGACCTCCTCCGGTACGAAATCAGAATTTCTTAGAGCTTAGACAAGTTTAACTCACAGACAGTTATTGGCATTTTAAGCTCATGACTAATTAATACTTCAGGACTTAATTCCCCGATAAAACCAACAGACTCCTTATTAACCATTACTTCTGCAACCCTTCCATTAATAAAAGATGAATTATCAACCTCTTTAATTGAATAAGCGACGCCAAGAACCTTCATTAAATTATCAAGCACTCCCTTAACTTCAGAGTAATTACTGCTTGAATGCGCTACTGAAAAACACAAATTAATATCCTCCCTAACGCCAGTGCTCTCAGTTGAATCAAGCTTCATCACTTCCCCAATCTCAAACACGTTCTGCGGGTAATCATTATGCCTGTTCTGCGAGTAAAAACCAAGCATTACTGGAGTCAAGTAATCCCTAAGAACAGTGAAATCAGTTGTTTTAGGATTTAATATTTTAACAATAGCCCTCTCCTTGGCATTCATCTTATTAAATAATGCCTCCTCATTAGTTAAATGCCAATTAATAACCTCTAAGAATCCGTTGCCTATTAAAAAATCCCTAACCTGATTTAAGAATCCTTCAATCAGCAATTCAGAGCCAATAGTGCTCACGCTTGGAAGCTCTGCTTTAAAATTCATATAACCATAAGCAATTGCAACATCCTCAACTAAGTCAATTGGGTGAAGAATGTCAGTCCTGTAACAAGGAATGCTAATACTTAACAAATTTTCTTTTATTTTATAACCAAAACCCATCATTGAAATAAGCCCGGCAACCCTCTTAACTGAAAAATTAGTTCCTAATAATGAATTACAGTAATCCGAATTTAAATTCATTAATTCTACATTAAAGTTGGGCAGTTTCTTCTTACTTAACCCATCATGAATAGTAACTGAATGAACCTTTGACCCTCTCTCAATCAGTGAAGTTGTTAAAATATTCAGCGCCTTATTAACAGTGAATTCATCAGTGCCAGTAACATCAATGAATAAATCCTTGGTTTTAGGCCTAATCTTGGTTAACTCACTATTAATTACTGGAGGAAATGATAAGACTTCATCATCAGCCCCAAGAATCATTGGGTAAGCAGTGAATTTATTAACAAGACCTGCATACTTAATGCCCTTAGGATGCTCGGCAAGGATTTGCTCAGGAGTCATCATTTTAGAACCATCTAACGGGATGAATCTAACGCTTTTAGGGTCAACTGCCGCGTAAGTAACCGGGAATTTGACAGCCCTTAAATCATGAACTCCAATAGCCGCCTTAGCCCTGTTACGGGCATGAGTTAAGTGAAGCTTCTCCTGCAACTGCATTAATGACTTAACACTGTCATTAGTTAATTTAATGCCTTTAACAACTGCTGCTGCAACAATTGGTCGAACAGTTTTAACACTCTTATCAATTATTAATTCATAATTAGACTCCCTTACCTTATAATTAATTAATCCTTTCTTCAAGCCAGTAAAGGAACGGAAAGCTCTTGCCAGCCCCTCAACACTTAATAAGTCAGGCCTGTTAGGAAATACTTCAACGCTTATTTCATCACCTTCACTGCCCTCCCACTCCATACCAATCATTGGCATTAACTCCTCAAGCTTGTCCTTAGAATAATTCTTACCAACTAACTTGCAGAAATCCTTACTGTTAAATGAAATTACTGGCATAACTTAAAACCTCTTCGTATATGATGACTTCTCCCGTAAAAAATTAATATCATCTGAATAAACAGCCCTTATATCTTTAATGTTAAAGACATCCATTATTGAACGCTCAAGACCAAGACCCCATGCAAGAACTGGGACGTCAATGCCTAGTAACGGCTTCACTACTTCAGGCCTTAAAATACCTGCCCCCCCTAATTCCATCCACTCATTCTTAACAGGGTGCAGAACTTCTGGCTCAACACTCATCTCAGTGTAAGGGAAGTAACCAGGTCTGAAGCGCACTTCATCAAACCCGAGTTTATTAAAGAAGTTCTTCAAGATTCCAAGCAGATTCCTGAAATTAACACCAGGAGCAGCAACAATACCCTCAACTTGGATGAATTCAAATAAGTGCTTATAATCAAGTGTTTCATTGCGGAAAACATGCCCTAAACTAAAAACTTTAACCGGCAGGTCCTTTGGCTTGCATTGAGCAAGCGTCCTTGCACTAACAGCAGTAGTGTGAGTTCTTAAAATATTAGTTGAAGCAACTGACTCTTTCCAATCATAACCCCAGCCCTTGCTGCCAGTCGTCCATCCACTCTCATGAACTAATTTAACTCTCTGAACTAATTTCTTATTAGGAAGCAATCCTCTCATTGGTTCTTTTATGAAAAAAGTGTCATGCATGTCTCTTGCAGGATGATCCTGCGGCTGGAATAAGGAGTCAAAATTCCAGAAGCTTGATTCAAGCAATGGCCCCTGAACTTGCTTAAAACCCATGTCAAGAAATATTTTTCTAATCCTGTCGCGGATTATTGTTACAATGTGCTTTTTGCCGTAAAAAATTCTTGGAGTCGGAGCACCTAAGTCATACTTGCGGAATTCAGCGGTTTTATAAGCCCCAGTGCCCAGTAATTGAGGTGTTAATTGACCAATGAGTTTCTCTAACTTAACATACGGGAGCACGCTTAATCCAAGTTTTGCCAGACCAGCCTGCCTGCAAGTCTTAACTTCTATCTTAATTATGTCCTTCCTCTTGCTTAATTCATTAACTGCCTCTCTTAATTCATTGCTTAACTTTGATAATCCTAACGGCTCTTTAAGAAGTTTCTTAAGAATTTTCTCATATAGGGTTCCTGTTTTCAAGTACGCAAGCCCTTTCTTCGTTACTATAATCCTACCTTCTTTTAACTTAACTAACCCATTACTCTTAAGTAATCCAATGCTGACATTAAATTCATCTTTTGAGAGTTCAGCCTTTATTCCTTGAATCGAGTCATTTTTTAATGCTATCTTCAGAAATCTTTTCTCAGGAAATCCTTTTTCAGCATATTCCTCACCATTCTTGTCAAGGATTACTACCTCCTTAACTTCTTCCTTTAATTTAATTAATTTTTTTGAGCTAAGCCATAACAATGCCCTGTTAATGCTTGCCTCGCCAAGCCCTGTGCTTTCCTCTAATTCAGTGCTTAATTGCTTATCTTTTTTCTTTAAAGCAAGAAGCACTTTTCTCTCTAATTCATGCAAGCGCTCAGCAATACCTTCCGGTTTCATTAGAAATCAATTTCTCCTGACACAGCCATTTCAATGAATTCAGGCAATTCACTGATTTTCACTCTTAACTGCTTCATTGAATCGCGGTCGCGAACAGTAACTGAATCATCCTCTAGTGTCTGGTGGTCAATTGTAATGCAGAAAGGAGTGCCAGCCTCATCAGCCCTCCGGTAACGCCGGCCAATGCTTCCAGTACCGTCATACTCAGCGTAAAAATCCTCTTCAAGTAAGAAATCCTCAACTTCTTTCGCTTTTTCTGGAATTTTATCCTTATTGAGTAATGGAAAGACCATAATAGTAATCGGCGCCATGTGAGGAGGAAGCCTCAATACAGTCCGCTCTTTCTCCTCATCATAACATTGCTCAAGCAAGCAGTAAACGAGGCGTTCAATGCCGAACGCGATTTCAAGAATGTGAGGCACTTCCTTCCTACCATTATTAAGAACTCTTAAGTCCTGACCAGAGAACTTGGCATGCTGCTTTAAATCATAATCACACCTGTCATGAACCCCTGCCAATTCAACCCAGCCAAAGAAATCACTATGCCACTCAATATCCCAGGCATCAAGAGCGTAGAAAGCTCTCTCATTAGGGAAATGCTGCCTGAAGCGCAGGCGCTTAGGATTAAAGCCTAAATCAAGAACTATTTTATAGCAAATCCCCAGGCATGCAGCGTAAGCCTTGCTCTGCAATAACTTATTCTTAACAGCATCCTTTAAAAGCACTTGTTTCGGCTTCCGCAAGCCCCTGCCCTGAAGTTTACAGGAATAAAGGTTTAATTCAGCATCCTTGAATTCACTCCACGCCTCCCACTTATTCTTATCACCCTTAAATATGAATAACTGCGCTTCAGCCTGATTAAACTCGCGTGTCCTGATTAAACCATGCCTGGGGCTGATTTCATTGCGGAAAGCCTTGCCTAACTGGAAAACGCCGAAAGGAAGTTTTCTTCGGAAAAACTCATAATAACGTTTGAATGGAAGATATGTAGTAGTAGCAGTCTCAGGCCTAAGATAAGCTTCCTTGTCAAGCCCGATAGTAGTTTTTAGCATCATGTCCTGAGGAACAGTCCTGCTTAACTGCATCTTGCACTTCAAGCACTTAATGCCTAACTTCTCAATCTTCTCATCATATTCCTTATAAGTTAAGCCGTCAACCTCTTCTTTAGGGAATAATCCAGTTATCAATTTATCAGTCCTGTATACTGAACCGCACTTAATGCACTTAATTAATGGGTCAGTGAAACCCCCTAAATGACCTGAAGCCTCCCACACTTTTTTAGGCATTATGAGCGGTGCAGTGATTTCATAAAAACTATGCTCAAAATAATTCATTCTAACGGTGTCAGCAACTTTACGCCACAACATAGTACCTAAAGGACCTAAATCATAGAAACCGGCAACGCCTCCCTCATAAATCTCAGGGCTTGGACCCCAAATATAGCCCTTCCTCTTAAAAAGAGATGCTAATTTATCATAAGACTTCTTCATAATCTTATATTTAGGACTCAAATCTTATTAAAGTTACTATTAAACCGAAGACAAAGCCAATAATAACTAAGATTATCTGGTACAATGGGTTTTCCCTGGCTTCAGGGCGCTTAAAAGGCGAAACAACAAAGCCCTCTCCAGCAGGCAATTCACTGTATTGAACATAATCATTAAGTGATGAACTAATACTAGCAAACTCCTTGCTGTAAGACAAGAAGATTAACTCCTGCAACGGCTCATCAGTAAAAGTGCTTGAATACTCGAGAAAGGATATTGAAAGAAAAGGAAGCAGCCCCCGCTCCTCAGCCCTATTAATAGCCCTTACAGCACCATTAATTTTCGAATCAATTTTCATAGAAATATTCTCCAAACCCCTAATCTCCATTGCAAGATTAGCCTCAGCCCTTGCCTTAAGAGCCTCAAATAATGAATAAATTACCTTACCTTCATTAAACGCGTCAATAGCATTACTCAAGTGCTCCCCAGCATTTAATATATCACTTAACATTGTGTTTGCATAAGTAACACTATTACGCGCCTGCTCTAAACGCTCAATAACTAAAGGCACGATAACATTAATATTAAATTGAATGCTGTCATTATTCCTGAAGTAATTAATCAAGTCAGACCATTGATTAGTAGTTAATAAGCGGACGTCAGCAAAAGATGCAAGATATAAAGCGTTAGGGTGAAAACCTAACTCATAAACTTCCTGAGCCTGACTGATTAAGGACTCTGCCTCCCTAAGCCTGTCAATAGTAACTGCTAAACTCTCAAGGTCATAAACATGGTCTATAACTAAATTGCTTAAAAAGGAATTACTGAACTCATTAAATGAATTATTCAAGTTACTAATCACTGCGGAAACATAAGAAGCATCGCCCTCACTATAATCCTTCAAGTAATTAATATAAGTGGAGAATATTAATGAACGCACGGCATAACTTGCTGCTGAATAATAAATTCCCTGGTCATGATAATTCCGCGATTCATTAATTAATGACGCTGCCTGGCTTAAGGACTCATGGTAATCAAGATTCTTAACTTGCTCGTAGCGATTAACACTTTCATTAATTAATGAAGAACTCATGGACTCCATTACCTTAGCATACTCCTGGCTTGCAACGTCAGCTGAACTCACATTTAATAATTCAACAGTGTAACCACTCATGTACTTAAATGCCTCAATTATGTCATCTATGAAAATGAATTGAATGCCGAGACTCGTTAAAGCATATTCAGTAATATTAATTTCAACCAAGGCATTATCAATCATTACTGACTCAATTCCTAAACCGTCAGGCGCAAGGAAGAATTTATAACCCTTGTCCTTCAAAGCCACTAACTTCTCAAAAACTCCTCCAACAGGTCCAACGCTCCCATCAGGATTAATCGTGCCAGTAATTATTGTATCATTATACAAAGATGCTCCAGTTAAGAGGCTTAAAGTACATGAAGCCATTGCAGCGCCAGCAGAAGGCCCGCCAACTAACGGGTGCTCGCTTCTAATAATATAAAAAAAATCCTTATCCCTGCAGTCAATACTTAATAACTCGCATACAGCTTCTTTTGCAAGCCGAGCGCTTGCCTGCGTGTCAACCTGCGTTAAAGGCATTGTATCAACGAAAACCCTGCCCTTGCCAGAAACCACTTCAACAGTTAAGTTAGCAAGGATTCCTTCATAAATTAATCCATCCTTCTTAACACCAGCAATTGCAGTACTGCAAGTAGAGCCAAGAGCAGGAGCAACTGACAATGCAAGAAGTAGGAATAATAACAACCTCCTCATTAAGTAATATGAAAGGATTTCAGATAATTAAAATATTATGTAAAAAATAATTAAAGATTTAGAAAAACCGCAACAGTTAAGGTAAGTTAAGACCTATTAAATCATGCATGGAGGGGCGTATTAAAGTGCAAAACATGGTTGTATCATGTAATTTATTTACAAATAATTGCTCTGTTAAAAAAGTTGTTAACAATCTTAAGGATGTCCAATACGACCCTAACAAGTTCCCGGGAGCATGCATCAGGTTAAAAGAACCAAAAGTGTCAATACTAATCTTTGATTCTGGAAGAATAGTTATTTCAGGATTAAAGAATAAGAAGATGATTAAAAAAGTTATTAGAATTCTTAAGAACAAACTAAAGAGTTTTGGAGTAACATTTAGTAAAAGTCCTGTTTGGAAAGTACAAAACATTGTTGTTTCAGGCGATGTCGGCTTCCCATTAAATCTTAATAAAATAATTTATGGTCTTAACAAAGCCGAATACAATCCTGAACAATTCCCAGGACTTGTTTATAAACCAATTAATTCAAAATTAAGTTTTCTTTTATTCAATACTGGAAAAATAGTATGTACTGGAGGCAATAATATAGAAAACATAAACAAAGGAGTAAAAGAATTAATTAAAAACTTAAAAAAGATTAAACAGTAAAGTTAAATCATTACATTAGTAACCATTACTGCCTGCATTAACCCTTGAAATAACACGCCTGCATACAAGCCGTTCTCTAATGACACTGCAAGATTACTTGAGTAGTAACCCCTAATCATGAAGTAAAGTGCCGCAATCATGAATCCTTCAACCAGCATGAATAATAACCAAGTGCCCTGCATACTAGGAACGGCTAAGGCATTGTCAAAATTAACAGGGACTCCGACAACATACACTGCAATATTAAGCACAGTGCTTATAATCCATACAAGAATGAAATAATTAACAGCAACACGGCTCTTAGACTTACGGTATAAAAGAATTAAACAGCTAAGAATGCTAATTTTTAGAAGGAAAATCCAGAAGCCAATTACTAAACCACCATAAGCAAGTAATAACACAATGTATAATAAGAAGTAAGTTAAGGCATAATTAATAATGAATGCATTAACCTTTGACGCCTGACGCTTTGTTGAAATGAATGATAATATTAAGACAATGATTAAAGCAATTATAACATGGGTAATTATTGAAATAATATCTTTTGGAATAATCCACATGAATGCATTCATGAAAACCCAGAAAACAATTATGCTTAAGAAAACAATCATAGGATAGAAGAATCCGTCAATCCTTGACTTAAAAATTCTTTTAAACTTTATTTTTAACGGGCTTATGAAAAAGTAAATCAACGTTAATAATAACAATAATAAGCCGCCGCCAAATAATGAGTACTCAAGCGCGTAAGGCGCCTTACCTGAATAATAATAATTTAATTCGAGCAGGGCGAAATTACTGCCTTTAAGCCTTAAGAAATAATAATCCAAATAATTAATACCGGAGAACAGGATGCTGTTAGTTGTTGAATTAATCAAGTTGCCTGATAAGTCAATTAATTCCATTGTTACTGGTTTAGTAGTTATTATGTCAGCCCTGAAGGACCATCCAGGAAGCAATGTTAATGCAAGAACGTTAGAGTCACTCCTGAAAGTGATGGGGCCTGTCAGGTTAGCGTGATTAATGATTGTGACAGGTCCTAAATAATTAATCCCGAAAGTCATTAATACAACACTAATGAATATTAATGGAATTAAGTACCTGTGTTTGTCATGAAACTTCTCGAACTTACGCCAAGGAGCGTCCACGCGTTTAGGCATGCTTCAAGAAAAGACATTCAGAGTATATAAAAATTTATGAAATAGTATAATTCATTAATGAAATCACGTAATCAAGTTCATTAGTAACTGACTGGTAATGCCTCACTCTTACTGGCATTGCAAGGTCAGGGCTTATGCACACCTCAAAATACTTATACTTCATCCTGCACACATCAACCAAGTAACAATTAATTTCTTTAATGGTCCTGGAACCAGTAACTGTTAAGTTAACTGTTAAGAAATCATTACTAACATAATTAGTTCCAACACTTAAATCTAATTTAGAGAAAGCCCTGCGGTACTCGTCACTAAGATGGAAAAAAACAATGCTGCCAAGAAAATTTAATTCATCATCAGCAACCATGTCAGATAATAAATTATCCTTGGTTGACGTGATAACTTTATCAAATGAATCATTTAAGGCGCCGTGAAAGTGAATAGTTACTTCATCACCTGAAACGCTTTGAACATCAAATGAGTACTCGCCAATCTGGTCAGGAAACGTGCTCCTAAAGGAGTATGACTCACCTGCTTTAAAACTAAATGCCTCCCAGTAAAGCGCTGGAATCTCCTCCTCAATGACGGGCATTCCTGAAGTAATAGGCCCCATATCATCTTCATTAACCACTGGTGGCTGAGCTGGAATCACTATCACGATTAAAAGAATTATAATTATTGAAATAATTGCTGTCATAATAATTACTGACTTACCCCATTCCATTAATTATCTTATGGAATCATTACTTTAATAAAAAGTTTTATACCAACATTTTAATAAGAAGTCCAATACTATTAATTAATTAATGAATTTAGTGACTCATAAAACACGATTACTTTCAGTCAGTGACGGCTTGCCAAGGATTACTGGCACCGCAATTAATTACTGTATAATACTTAACCCTGAAGTTGAGATTAGTAATTATAATTATAAATTAATCCTTCCAAGAACGACTATCATGCTTAATGATTACAGGGAAGTGCTTAAGAATAATTTTAAAATTAATGGTGAAACAGTAAATGATTTTGAAATCATGGCTGCTAGCAAGGACTTAATTAATGAAGCGCGTAATTTAAAATTTAAGAATAAAAATGTAAGCATTAGTAAGTTAGGAAATCATGAGTTAATCAGTGAATTATTAATTAAGACTCCTCTCTTCCATGATAAGGACAGTATCAGGGACGGCTTATTTCTCTTAAAATTAAAGGAGCACGTTAAGGATTACGGGCAAGTAAGTCCTCATAACTTAATTGATGATGCTGTGCGCGTTAATGAATCACTTGGATTAATAAAGCCTTTAAAGAAGTTTAAGAAGAATCCTGTATTCCTAAAAATTAATGATAATATCAGAGTTGCTGCTTTAAGTGATGACTTGGAATTCATTAAGAAGCACTTATTAATTAAGCATTATAAGAGCAATGCACGCCTTAGTTTCAGTAATTACGGCGAACCGCCATTATACTCTCTTGGAGAACTCGGATTACTTACTAATGAATTAATTAAATTATGGATGTAAATATTCAAGGCCTTTTCCATTTTATTTCATAGTAAGTAACGTCACTCATGGCATCAAGAATTCCTATTAATAATTTCTTACGCACTGAGTGAGCAACCCTGTTCATTGCAGCAAACTTACGCCAGTCAAATAATTCGTCAGCAGAGACGGCAAATAACAACCACCTTGAATGAGAATTCTTAGGATTCTTGCCTCTGGGGTAAATTGAGAAATCAGCTCCATACTTTAACGCTGCCTTAGTAATGTAACCTCTCTTCCGTATATCCCTGTATATTGAGTATCGAGTGTAGAACCTGTAGTCATGCTTCTTGGCGCGCCTCATGAAAGCATTATAAGTAACTTCCTTTTTCCTGCCATCAAAAACTTTTACGCGGCCCTTTTCAAGCAGGAATAAGCTCTCGTAAAGTGATAATTCCAGCGTCTCATCAATGAATTCTCCAAAGTAACCCTTATCATGTATTGACTGCGCTCCTTCAAAGTCTTCCTTAATAATTGCTTTATCACCAGCAAGAACTGCATTAATAATTCTCTGCCTGACTTTTTTAGGCTTCTCTTCAACTTTCTTTTTTCTTGGCATAATATTAGAATAAAATATAACGGCTTAAAAAACTTTATTATTAACTTAATATTGTAAGTCTTCTTCAGTTCTGAAGATTTCGAAATTTTCCACCCTGTTAAGGCATTCTTCCATGCTGTGGACTCCACGGAATCCCTGAACTTGGTTGCATGCCTCCTCTGACTTATTAACATCAATGCGGGCAAAGGTTTCTGCAATAAATTTAAAACAACTATCTTTTTTAGGCACGTCACCCATATCACTGCATAAGCCCATCATTTTATTAAAATCAGGGATTGAATCCATCATAGCATAAAAGTTGCAAATATTTCTTCCATAAACAAGACTGCACCTAGTAGTTTTATCTAAGGAAAACCAAACAGTAATTAACCCAATTGCTGCAACAAGCAAGATAATAACTGCCTTAAATATTGTCCTCATAAAAAATTACTAAGAAAACACTCTTTAAAAACACTTTATTATTTCTTAATCTCTGCTTTCTTTATTTTTGGTTTGCCTTTGGTTGTTGAATCCCTGGCTTTCTCCTTCCTGCCTACTCTTAAGAAAACAATTATCATTAAAACAGCAACAGATGCAGGGATTAACAAGTAATAAAAGTCAAACTTGAAAACGTACTCAGTGTTAATTAAACTAATGACCTTAGTATCCTTTGCAAGATTATCAAGACTTAATGCAGTAATTATAATACTTGCATCTGAAAAGTTATAAGGCTTAAGCGTTAACTCAACAGTTTCACTCTCGCCAGGATTAAGCGTTACGAATCCAGTGTTAATTCCTAAAAGGTAAGGCATAGCGCTGCCAGAAACTTCAATATTATAACTAGACGGCCTGCGACCAATATTACTAATGCTTACTTGAATAACTATCTGCCCGGATTCATTAAAAAAGACTGCATCAATGGATTCAACACTAACTGCCTCGCACTCACTCCATGACTTAACATCCAAATTAACATAATCCTCGCTTGACTTATTGCAAACACTAATCCCAACTGCTTTAATGGTTATTGGAATACTACCACTCTCATCGCATTCAATTAATGAATCAATGCTTAATTTAGCGCTGCCATCAGGGCTTAAACGAATCTCACTGATTGAACTGCCATTCTCATCACTAATAACTCCCCTGCCAGCGCTTAAAGCATAAGTCATCTCCTTTATTCCTGGATTATAAATTGAGAAATCATAACTAGTGTTCTCGCACGCGCACACATTATCAGTTTTTTGAGAGGCAATAATTATTGGCTGATAGCAACTCCTGAAATTAAGTGTTAATGAAAGACTCTTGCGCTCAGAGCCGTTAACGTAAACCCTTAAGACAGGAGTGAGTACTTGCGCATCGCATGTTGAATGAATCTGCAATGAAACACTCTTAGTTTCATTAGCGCTTAAATCCACCTCGCCTGGAGCATCAATGAATAATGAATCAATTAATAAATACGCCTTAACGTCAGAATCATTAAGATTAGTTAATATTAAATCAATGCTTTTATCCTCATTCTCGCATAATCCAACATAATCAGTGCTTAACTCTGCATTAAAGAAACTGCATTCAATGCCATTAATGGTTAATGCCTTGCTAACTTCATAATTATCACTAACTGCTTTAACAGTAATGCCTGTAGTTATTAATTCATCAGGCGTGAATGCCAAAGTAATTGTTGCATTCTCATCCTTTGATAATATTACTACAGTGCCATCAACCAGGCTGCCTGCACTGCTTGAAATACTAACTGCTTCCTCATACTCTCCTGTATTAGTAATTATTATTGGAATTATTAATTCACTGTCAATGCATACATCATATTCATCCTGCGCTATTTCAACATTGAATGAATGGCACGTACTGACTGAGAAAACCTTGGTCTGTGTTAATACGCCGTCCTCTGAAACAGCTTTTAACTCCAAGTCATAATCCCCTGGCGCTGCACTGCATGGAATAGTGCCAAGTGCTACAATAATTTTTCCATCACCAGGTGCTAACGTAAAAGTATGTTCAGTGCTTAACCACGTAGCAGCAGTCCCGCCTTTATTAATAGTGTAACGCTGTATTGCATCATGTTCATTAACGAATAAGAATTCAGTTACTACTGTTTTGCATTGGCATGCATTAACTGCCATGGCAACACTATTAACTAAGAAGAATAATGATAAAAAAATTAGTGCTTTAACTTCACCAGTACTTCTCGCCCTCATTTCTCGTTTTCGGCTTTCCTAATTCAGCCTTCTTAACCTCCACTGGTTTAAACGCGTCCTCTTCCTTTTTAGGCGGCTGCCTAATGAAGTAGAAATAAATGAATAATATCAGGACAATTAAACCAGCCACGCCGAAAACCCCTCCTGCAGCAACAATATATCCTGTAAGTCCGAATTCCTCTTGGAGTTCACTAACTGATAATGATAATGAACCACTGCCAACGTCAACATCATCTTCCATAACAGTGTAACTAATTGTGAAGTCGCCGATTGATTCAGGTGTAACATAAATGTATATATTATTAGTTTCTCCTGGCTGCACTGAAACACCATCACTTGGGTAAACAGTTATTGAACCATTAATATCTGATGAAACATCCAGCGCGTAAGTCTTAGTTATTAATTTATTATTAGTCACTGTTATTGAATAAATAACTCCTTCATCAATTACTGCTTGAATGCTTTCTTCATCAACATTAATCGTTGCCTTTTCTTCAGTTGTTTCAATTGTCTTGAATACGTGTATAAGCAAGTACTCAGTGCTTGATTCATTGCCTAACTTTGAATTAACAGTTATTGACATGTTTATTTCATCCTCGTCAGGAGGTATGTTAACATTTATTATTATTGTCTCATTCTCGCCAGGGCTTAATAAGAAGTTTTCTTTCGGGTCTATCGTGTAATAATCATGACCACTAGTGCTTATCGTGTAGTAATCCTCATTATTCCCTTTGTTCTCAACAGTTAAATTAACTGTTTCAACATCCTGATTGTCCGAGATTAATTCATGCTCGCTTAGCACTAAAGTGAATGAGTAAACCTTGTCAACTAAAGGAATTGTTGATTCCATTTCAGTGCTAATATCTTCAGTAATTACTTTAACGCTTAGTTCAACAGTGCCCTGCGGTTCAAGCGTGAATCCAACATCCTTTGACTGCCCCTGATTCATTGAAACTTGCTGCTTAATAATGTCTCCTCCGTAACTAATTTCAATTCTAACAAATTCTTCAAAGTAATCACCTGCATTCTCAATTGTTACTGAACCTTCAATGTTCTGGTCTGGGAAGAACTGGTCTGCCTTGTAATTAATGCTTTTAATTATAATTAAGTGCTCCTTGTCAGCAGTTATTAACTCAGGATTTAAAGTTATTGAACTAATCTCTATTTCATCATGCATTAATATAATCTTTAAATCATTATTTCCATCATAATCTTTAGGAATGTTCAGTGTTAAAGTAACTGTCACTTCCTCTCCTGGCATTAAAGTCAAACTATCATCTGAGATTTGAACATAACTGCTTAAACTTCCTGAAACAAGGATTGAATAAGTGGCTGTTAACAAGCCCTTATTACTAATGCTTAACTCAGCCTCGGTTTCCTCATTCTTCTTAACGCTGTCCAGTGTAATGCTTAATTCACCATCATAAGCTATAGTGCTTAACCCAGTGTTTAATACAACTATTGCTGGGCTCGCGTTCTGCAACAGGTTTGAAGCGAATAATACTAAACCAAATACCTGATTCTCATCAGCAAAAAGGTCTATACTATATGTATCATTACTTTCAGGTAATTCATATTTTTCTCCTGGACTAATGTTAATCCCTGTTACTTGCTGTGGGTTGTCAAAGTTCTTCCTGCCGTAAATGCTTAAATTAACGTTAAGAGCACTAGAATCATTATTATTATACAAGTCAACCAGTAATTTAATTTCATCACTTGATTGAGCAACTTCTATAAAATCCATTGCTAAATTGCTTGACCCATCTGTTAAGAAGTCTAGTACATTAAATCTTTTATAATCAACCATTTTATCATCAATTCTTAATTGGATAACATAATCCCCGTCCCTCAGCATTCCCAAATCCTTGTAGAAGAATCCGTCTAACAATAATTCACTGTCATTAATGTCATTATGGTATTCTATTTCACTGCTTGGGTAATCCCGTACCCCTTCATCATCAAAATTATCTCGTGACCAATCATTATCAAGATCTCCCTTCCTCACTAATCTCAGGTTCATGTCAGTGATTGAGTTAGCATTGCCCCAGTCCAATAATTCAATGTAGCCGAAAACCGTTACATTATTATTCTCGTGAGCTGTTCCTGGCAATACCTTCATTGATATATTATAATCAATTGGTGCTGCGAAACCGATTCCTAAAACCATTAAAGTTAATGCAGCGCTTAATAATATTTTATTCATTAAAGAATTTTCATCTTATATTACTTAAATACCTTTTTATGCTTTAATACTTATTTTACACAAGTGGATAAAAAAGTCCAAATGGGGTCGCGAGGACATTCAACCCGTAAACGGCTTGTAATCCGCTTACGCGTATTCGAACCCCGGTCAGCCGGTTTCGCCATAATCATCAAGCTTTACGCCTTCAGCGCTCCATGGCTTATAGTCTGGAGCCGGCCATCCTACCTGGCTAGACTACGACCCCACATTATTTACTTACTTTGTTTATGTTTTATATATTTTGGGGATTATGCCTAAGGGGGCTTGCCCTCTGGGGACTACGACCCCTTCTTAGAATTTTAATAAAAAAAGTCTATTTAAATAATTATGCCCTGCCATACTCATCATCATATCTTTTAATATCTTCCTCATCAAAGTGTCCTAATGATATTTCAAGCATTCGCCCGCCCACTTTAGAACTTAACCTGTGCTTGCTTCCTTTTGATATGAATACTTCATCGCCTTTTTTTAATTCAAAAACCTTATTATTTAATTCAACTATTAAGCCATTATCAAGCGCAACCCATAATTCATCCCTTGTTTCATGCGATTGAAGGCTTAACACTCCTCCAGGGATTACTTCAAGAATCTTTACAGTACACTCATTATTTAAAATGAACTGCTTGAAGCCACCCCATGGCTTGCCAATAACAGTATAACCCCTGCCTTTTAATTCATCCAAAAGCAATCACCCTATGTAAGAATCAATTACTCTCTTCGTGTCCTCATCATCTTCATCTTCCGAGGGACTATATTTTAATTCTTCATCATGCTCTTCTTCTTCAGGTTCTATCATTAAATCCCAAGGTATCTCTTGTTTCATTATTAATCACTAATTTAATCACTAATTAATTTGGACTTATTAACCCTTTTATAAATATTTCCATAAACAAAAGCAGATATTACAATAATGTAAAAATGGAATACTGGCAGTATAATGCTTAAATTAACAGTTCTTAAAGCATTATTAACTGCTTGGGTTGCTAATAGTATTAATGTAAAAGCGATTACGTAGCGAGCAAATCCATTAATTATGATGCGTAATGCTTTCTTCAATTTTAATGCATCACTGAACTTCCACTTATGCGCGAAAAGGCATAACGCTGCAGGGATGAAGAAGAAACCTCCATAATAAAGAATTATTGAAGCATAATAATTAGGGCTTTGATAGTAATTGTCATAAGCATTGCTAAAATAAGCGCCGCGCTGCGCAGGTTCAAATATTAATGAACTAGTATATATTGACAGCATTGAAGCAGAGTACACTAGAAAGCATGGAATCAAGTATATTAAGTGAATTAATAATGACTTAACTCCCAGCATTATTGTTTTTTTAAATTCTTTTAATTCAGGCAGCTTGCTCTTGCCATTAATCACATGATTAATCACTCTTATTTGATAGCCGAAAATAATTATTAATGGAATTATTAGGAAATAAAGAAATTGTAATAACAATCCTTTTAAGAACGTTCTTAAATCCTGTAACGGGTATTTTAATACCTGAGTAATACTCATCTAATTACTGACTTGGCAATAAACATATTTAAATTTATTGAATTAGATTAAGAATTATTAATGGTTAGTGCTCCAATCAGTGACTCATTATGCATTAAATGCAAGGGCAGGTTGTTCTGCGGCCTGCCTCGCTGCCCAGTACTTGAACGCGCATCCCACATGCAGAGAATTAATTATAAGTTAAGCAAGGATTTCAAGTCAAGAACTCCTGGCGTATTTATTGGCTGGCATGGATACCCTAATGTTTACGCTGGAATTCTTAGCTCCATTACTCCTGAGAATGCTGAAGTCCAGGACAACCCTTCTTATTGGGTTTCGCATAATTATAATATTAGTGACGTAATGATTGAGCGCCAGTCACTTATTAATTCAAGAAGAAAAACTCAAATAAGAATTAATGAAGGTTTCAAGGAATTAGTGACTAGTGTTGCCCTGTCAAGCAAGCCTTTAAGCATTGATGTTTCATTAAAGAAGAAGCCGGTTATGAGAATTAATTTCACGCAGCATGCCTTGCCAATGGGACCTGCTGGCGAGGTTAAAAAATTAGTTCTTGAGGATAATCCAAGGATTAGGAGTCCTGTTAAGAAAGCATATTATGACACTGACTTTAAGGCTAATGATGCCATGAATTACTTATACTCAAAAAAGATTAGTGTTTTCAGTGTTAGCAAATTATTATCAGCAGGCGCCCTTGGTGTTGGGCGCAGACGCAAGTTAACTCCAACCAGATGGGCTATCACAGCCACTGATGACTCATTAAGCAAGGAGCAATTAAAATCCATTAGGAATTATGGGTTAATTGATAATTACTTAGTTTTCAGAGGGCATTATCTTGGTAATTACTTTACTGTTTTATTAATGCCTAATCCATGGAGTTTTGAGTTATTCGAAGTATGGAATCCTGGAGCTGTTTACTCAAGCAATAGCATGAACATTGTTACTGACAGTGAAGGCTTCATGAACCGCAAAAAGTATGCAAGTAATTGCGGTGGCGGTTACTACTCTGCCCGCCTGCCAGTTACTGATTACTTAGTCAAGAATAAATCACAGGCATGCGTGCTCGCCATCCGTGAAGTAACACGTGAATACTACATGCCTCTCGGCGTATGGGTTGTCCGCCAAGCAATGAGTAATGCATTGCAGAACAGGAAGTCATTCGCTAACTTAAATGATGCCAAGACTTACATTAACAGGCTTACTGGCTTTGATTTAAGGCAGAGCAAGTTATTGAGCAATCAGCAGAGTATATTAAAAAAATTTTTATGAGCCCGAGGGGATTCGAACCCCCGACCTACAGCTTAGAAGGCTGTCGCCCTATCCTGACTAGGCTACGGGCCCATTAAGATTAATTATGACTTCCTCTTTTTTAAGTTTTCGCCGTGACTATTCTCTTAATTAATATAAAACTTGAAAGGATGCTTATGAATCCAGCAATCATGAATGCATTAGTGAATCCAAGCGTCTGCGCTAAGTAACCGCCGAGTACTGGCCCAATAATTACTCCAATATCCTTCATGACTTCATATATTCCAGTAATACTCCCCTCCTCACCTTTAGGAAATAAATCAGTAACCTTTGAATTCAAGGCAACCGTGACGAATACGAGACCAGTTTGAATTATGAACGTTGCTAATAAAATATCAAACAATGAATTAACACTAAATATTAATGAAAGAGTAATGCCTGACATTATTAATCCAAAAAAGATTGGCCAGCGCTTGCCATACTTATCACCAATTATTCCTACTGGAACGCTGAATATGAACCAAGGAATTGAAGCTGCAAGACCAATTACAATGCTTATCTGCTCAATATTAAATCCTCTATCCTGCATGAATAACGGCAAGTAATTGCCATAAATGCCTGCTATTATAACATAAATGATTGTAAGCGATGAAATCCTTAATGCAAGCCCCCTGTTCTTAAAGAAGTGTCTTAATTCTGTTTTAATATCACGCTTAACATTATGCTTTACTTTAAGTTTATCAAGTTTAAAACTAGTGTATAAGAAGCAGAAGAGCATGAATAATGAAAGCAGGTAAAATGAGAACTCCCAGTTAATCAAGGTTATTACTAATCCGCCAATTAAAGGTCCAATTATGTTTGGCAGACTCCTAATACTATACCAGAGGCTTACCCTTTCACTGGCATGAGCCCCCACACTAATCCTCCTAGTGTAAGTCCATGAACTAATCCATAAGAAACTGCCAATAATACTGTGAAAAAACCTTAACAAGAAAATTTCAGCAAATGAGCCAACGTAAACGTAAAGAAGAGTTATTACTATATACCCTAAGAAAGATATTTGAATTAAACGCTTTGAAGAAAACTTATCATTAAGCATTCCCACAGGTATATCAGTGAATAAGCGCACTAAACCCCACATGCCAATTATTATTCCTGACAGGAATAATGAGCCGGTTACTTCATTAATCCTTATATTAAAGATTGGTGCAACAAAGGCCCATCCAAAACCAAATATTAAGAAGACTGCATTAATGTCAGCCATTTTCTTAAACTGCTTTAACCGTTCCTTTAAGAAAATGCTTAAATCACCATGATAGTCCATTAAGTAATAATAATCATAATACTTATTTAATATTATCTTGATAGGTTAGTAAATGAATAAAATTAATAAGTGGCGTTGAGGTTTAATGAATCATGAACTTAAAACGGATTGAGAAGAAATGGCAGAAGAAATGGACTAAAGCCAGGATTTTCGAAGCAGACCCTGAAAAAGGAAAGAAAAAGTATTTCATAACAGTTCCCTATCCTTATGCATCAGGCCCTTACCATATAGGTCACGGCAGGTCTTATTCCTGCGGCGAAGTATTTGCCAGATATAAAAGAATGCAGGGTTATAATGTGTTATTCCCAATGGCATTCCACATAACAGGAACCCCAGTACTCGCCATATGTAACAGGATTAAGAGTGGCGACATTAAATTCACAAACATGATAAGGAATTACATAAAACTTCACACAAAAGATGATAAAAAAGTTGAAAGAATACTGAAATCATTTGATAAACCATGGAAGGTTTACAATTACTTTTCTAAAACAATGAAGCAGGATTTTAAAACAATAGGCATGAGTATTGACTGGCGCAGAGTGTTCACTACTGGTGATAAAATTTATAATAAATTCATTGAATGGCAGTACTCCAAGTTCAAGAAAAAAGGTTACTTAAAAAAGATGAAGCATCCGATTAACTTCTGCTTAACTGACCAAAACGCTGTAGGAGAAGATGATATTAAAGGAGGAGATGAGGAAAAAGTTGAAGTCCAGGAATTCACAGGCATTAAATTCAAATTAAAAAAAGGGGAGTACATATTAACCGCCACACTAAGACCTGAAACAATATTTGGTTTAACAAACCTATGGATTAATCCTGAAACAATGTATATTAAAGCAAGGAAGAATGATGAAATATGGATAATTAGTGAAGAAGCATTTGAAAAAATGAATTATCAGGGACAAGAATTAATAAAGACTTCAATGATTAAGGGAGAAGAATTAATAGGATTAAAAGCTAAGGCGCCAATAATTAATAAGGAATTACTCATACTTCCAGCAAAAAATATTGATAATGATATTGGCACAGGACCAGTTATGAGCGTGCCAAGCCATGCGCCACCGGATTACGTGATGCTAAAAGAATTGCAAGGTAATGATAAAAAAATTAAAAAGTATGGATTAAAGCCAAGCGAGGTTAAGAATATTAAATTAGTGTCAATGATAAAATTAAAAGGTTATGGCAATCATCCGGCAAAGGATATTGTTGAATCCTGCAGGCTTAAAAATGTTGAGAAATTAAAAAAGGAGTTATACAGGGATGAACATCACCTTGGAATACTAAAAAAGAATACAGGCAAGTACTCCGGCATGCCTGTTGAAAAAGCCAAAGAAGCGGTGAAAAATGATTTAGTGAAAAAAGGTTTAGCAGTTAAGTTTTATGAAACTTCAAGAAAAGCTGAGTGCCGGTGCGGAGGCAAAGTTATTGTAGCAGTGCTTGATAATCAATGGTTCCTTGATTATAATGCTAAAGGATGGAAGCGTAAAGCATTTGAGTGCTTAAATAAGATAACAATATATCCTGACAAGTACCGGAATGATTTTAAAGCAGCTTTCAACTGGCTTGACAAAAGACCCTGTATCAGGAAGAAGGGTTTAGGCACTGGATTCCCTTACCAGAAGGGATGGATTATTGAAAGTCTTTCAGATTCAACTATTTACATGTCTTTTTACACAATAGTTCATCACTTAACAGGTAATAACGTAAAGCCTGAGCAATTAATCCCAGAATTCTTTGATTACGTGCTCCTAGGCAAAGGCATTCTTAAAAACATTAGTGAGAAAACAAGGATTAGTGAATCTTTACTTAAGATGATGCATGATGAATTTAATTACTGGTACCCAATGGACCATCGTCATACTGCAATAATGCATATTAGCAATCACTTAAGTTTCATGATTTTCCATCATTCAGTAATATTCCCTAAAAAGCATTGGCCTAAGACTTTAACGCTTATTGAGCCAGTTAATGTTGAAGGTCAGAAAATGGGTAAAAGTAAAGGCAACATCATTCCTTTAAGTGAAATTGGTGAACGATTCGGTGCAGACCTTTTCAGGTTATATATGATAAATAATGCTGAATTCAGTTCAGTTGTTGACTGGAGGAAGGCTGAGTTTAATGCTGTTAAAAAGCATTTTGAAAAATTCATTAACATAAGTGAAAAAGTGATTAAATCAAAAAAAGCTGTTAAGAATTCATTATTTAAGACGGCTTTAATTAAAGCCTTTAATAACTTAGTGTTTAATGCAACTAAACAAATTAATGGTTTTAATTTAAGAAAGTATGTCCAGATTAGTTTTTATGAAATAATGAATTTATTTACTGATTACTTAAACTTAACAGGTGATTATAGCGGGGTTAAAGGATTAATCACTGACTGGTTTAAGATACTGACTCCTGTAATCCCCCATGTTTGTGAAGAATTATGGGCAAAATCAGGCAATAAAGGGTTCATTAGCTTAGCATCATGGCCTAAAGTTAAGAGGACTGCTGGTAAAAAAGTCATGATTTTTAATTTAATTAATGCTGTTATGAGTGATGTTAATGAAATCATTAAACTCATTGGCAAGAAGCCTAAAGTGATTTCCATATATACATGTGAGGACTGGAAGCATGAATTATTTAATATTATCAGGAAATCAATGGATAAAAGGGATTTTAATTTAATAATTAAGAAATCAATGAAGCATGATAAAATAAAGATTAATGCAAATCAGGCAGCAAAGATTATTAAAGCAGTAGTAAGGAATCAAAGTAAATTATTAGACAGTGACAAGAATGAGTTCAACGCTTTAAAGGAGTTAAAAGATTTCCTGGAAAAGGAATTCAAGTGCAAAGTGAATGTAATCAAGGCAGAGAACTCAAAAGAACAGAAGGCAAGGAGTGCATTGCCAGGTAAGCCTGGAATACTAATAGAATAAATTATAAAAGAAAAGAATGATGAATTTAATATTATGAGAAGTCATGTTGAGCCGGATAAGGATAATTCAAAGAACATTCTTAAACGTGCTCTGCAAAGAAATGAATTAATAACAGTGTACTGCGAGTGCGAGGTGAATTATGAGGGAAGGGCTTACAGCAAATTAGAGCGCGGGGAGCGCGTGATAATAATCAAGCCGGACAAGACCCTGCTCGTGCACAAGCCGACTGGTCGCAACCCTGTTAACTGGATGAAGGAAGGCGCGAGCATTAAGTTTGACTCAAATAATGATTCTTTATTCATTAATGCTGAATCCATTAATCCAAGGGAGCGCATGATAATCAAGGTGTCAAAAGTGCACTTGCTGCACTCATGCGAGTTAAGCGATGCAGAGGAAGTGTCAATAATGGGCAGCGAGGCTGACATGGCGCGCATGATTTACGAAAAACCATACCTCATTAATCCTGACTTTAAACCAGTAAGTTTAGAGGAGCAGACAAAGTATGGGTATATTGACGTTATGGGGCATGATGGTGAAGGCACGCTAATAATTATTGAATGCAAAAGGGATAAGGCAGGACTTAACGCTGTACAGCAATTAAGACGCTACGTTGAAAGGATAAAGACAGCTAAAGGAACGGACAAAGTAATTGGTTACATTGCAGCGCCAGGAATGACAAAGAACTCTGAGCAAATGCTTAAGGACTGGGGATTCAAGTTCGCTCAAGTAGAGCCGCCAATGAAGAATGTGATAGATAAGAGCAGGCAGAAAAAACTAAAAGATTATTTCTTAAACTGCAAAAAATAATAAGTATTAACTGCATTAAAAAATACTGCTAATGATACTTAATGATGTGCGGATAATTGCAGGGAACTCGCTTGTAAAGCAGGATGTGGAGATAAGGCATGGCAGGATACACAAGATAGCGAAGTCACTGCCGAAAGGTAATAGATGCGCTGGCAAGTTATTACTGCCAGGATTCGCTAACGCTCACACGCATATGGCTTCAAGAATAGTAACTGGTTCAGGCATAGGATTATCAAAGTTTGAATACTTCACTAAGATAGGATTCAAAGCTCATAAGGTTAGGACAAGGGATGATGTTTACAATGCTGTATTATTAGCAGGAATTGAATTCTTAAAATCAGGCGTTACTAATGTGCTAACAATGGATGTTCATCCAAAACCAGTAATTAAAGCATTAGAGGATTTAGGGCTTAATTACCTTATAGGTTATCCTTTAAAGGATGCGTTTGAGGAAGCCCAGAATGTTGAGAAATCATTCAGCATGCTTGAAAGACTTAATAAGAAGTATAGAGACAAGATTTATGTAGGACTCGCTAATGAGATTGAGTGCACGCCTAAATTAATGCATAAAGCACTGGAGTTCGCGCGAGAACATGATATGCAGATACACATGCATGCTTGCGAGACAAGGAATGAAGTAAAGAAAATAAAGAGGTTAACGGGTAAGAGGACGATTAATTACTTAAAAAGCCTCGGATTCCTTGACTATGACACCAGCCTCGCTCACTGCACTTACGCAGACACGAGAGATATATTATTACTATCAAGTCATGGAGTGCCAGTGATTCACTGCCCTACAAGTAATTATGAGATAGCAAGGAATATTCCTGAAACAAAGTTAATGCTCAAGCATGATGTTATAATTGGTTTAGGAACTGATGAATTCCCATGGAATCCTAATCCTGACGTGAGGAGTGAAGCATTAAGGGCTAAGAATCTTGGACGCTTAAAAATTAAGGATGCTTTCAGCATGCTGTGGGGAGGGCATACCTTATGGGAGCAGGCTGGAATCTTTGAAGGCGCGCCAGCAAACCTGTTATTAATTGACTTATGGAAAGTCAAACCTTACAATGAGGTTGATAAATTATACATGAACATACTTAGAAGTAACTGCATTAGCAGTGTTATTATTAACGGGGAATACAAACTGAAGAATTACAGGCTTACAGACAGGATTGATGAACGAAGAATAAGACTCAGGGTAGAGCAGTCAAGGCAGAGAATACTTGACAGGATTACTTAAAGAATTTATCAACTATTTTCTTTGCTTTCTCACGCTTCTCTTGGTGCGAGATAAGGAATGCTTCTATTTTTTCTGCAAGCACTTGCTTTAACTCTCCTGATAATAACTTGCCTGCCTTGTAATCGTCATGTATCTTCTTTAATTTTCTTTCATCACTCTCTAAGTAAGTAAGGTACTGGTATGAAACATCAATTTCCGGGTTTCCTCCCTTCCTCCTGTGCTCTTCCATTGTTGGCTGACCGCCTGAGAAAGCGTACTTCATGATTTTCTTGCGAGCACTCTTAGGTGATTCATTTAAGTAAATAATGCCTTGCGGCTCGCGCTTACTCATCTTCTTACCTACACCAGTTAAGGAGCACATGAATTTATGATAAGTTGATGAAGGAGGAATCAAGCCCTGCTTCTTTGCAATGTCGCGCGTGAGTCTAATGTGAGGGTCCTGGTCAAAACCAACAGGAACTACTACAGGAATTTTGCCATGCTCGACTTGCGGGAGTAATATGTCACCAACCTGGGTTAATGCAGCCATGTAAATACCTACCGGGTGCTCGCCGTAAATAGCTTTAAGCATGTTATTCGTAACGTGGCGTGAGTAAATGTAAGCAAGGCGCTGAACTTTAATTTCTCTTGACTGTAAGTAAATTCGTGCCTTCTTAAAGTTAATGCCGAGCGCTGCAAGGTCAAGTAAATTATCATAAGCGAACGCCTTTGATTCACTAAGGAGTAATCCATTATCAACAAGGGCTTCCAAGTCAGCTATTGAATAATAAACTAGTCCACCATGATTCTGGAAGTACACTATCTCGTCAACAACCATTTTAGAGCCAATGTGAAGGTAATTAGATGGTTTAATCCCGCTCATAACTGCAAACTTACTTCCATCCTTCATTGCTTTAATAACAGGATTTAAGTCGCGGTGCCCGAATATTATGCCTCGCTTCATGGTGATTAATGGGTCAGGCATCCTGGCTAACACCTCATTAAAGCGTGGCACCCCGAATTCCTTTAAAATCTTATCATAATCCTTAATCGTGCTCGCGCCAAAAGGATTAATTACATTATCAGTCATTAGTAATCACCACTAATTCATTTCTAATAAAAGTTTGGGCAGTCAGGACTAAATAAACTGATTCACTAATGCCAAAGTAAATCATCTCTCATAAGAACTAGATAATGAAATTAAAGTATTATAAAGATTACTCTCCCTCACCAGACGGTTCTAATAACCTCTTCTCAGCCTCGCGCTCCTTCTTATACTTAAAAGTAATGTATCCAGCAATCTTATTCAATACTTTCTTGCTTGGAAACTCCTCAGGAAATGACTTGAGGACTTCCTTATTCTTCTCAAAATCATCACTGAAACTTGAAAGAGTATACTTCTCAATAACTAACTTAGTGATATTCTTAATCTCACTAGTCCTAATCCTTCCCATAAAAGGAAAAGAATTAAGCAATGATTTAAAAAGATTTCCAAAATGGTTAAGGAATAGTGAATAACTCTCAATCAATCCAATCATTCAAGCCTCGCTCTTTGCGGTTAATGTTCTCAATCATTAAAGCAGTCTTATGTGGAGTAGTTAAACCAAATTTTTTAATATAATCTAAATAGACACTCTTGTCTTTATGAACTAAGTACTCAATCATCTCATGAGTAAAGGTAGATTCAACATCGTACTCTGAATAAGGAATATTATGCTCTTTAAAAAATTCTTCTCTATCAAGATACCATTTTATCTTCCTTAAAGAAACCCTGATTAATCCATCAACTTCCTCATCCAAGCACATGTCTGGAATCATTTCATTATCAATGATATAATAGAAAATGCTGAAGTCAAAACCTCCAGAATAACCTTCAAGGTGTTTTGAAAGACTCTCACTACACCACTTCTTAGCATTACTTAAAGCAGAGTCTAAATAATCCTCAGTGAATTTCATAAATAATTCGTTCAAGCAATAGTATATAAATCTTTTGTAATTAATTCCTTAGCATTCTCTAATGAATCCTCTGACTCTGAATGAATAGTGAGTACTGGCTGGCCGCGCTTAACGTAATCACCAGCATTCCTATACAAGTAAATACCAGCCTTCTTGCTTACAGGAGCTCCAGCAGCCCTTGCAATCCTGGAAACCAAATCATCACTTAAGAATTTAATCAGGCCAGTCCTAGGCGAGTTAAGAGTGAACTCATACTTCCCAGGCTTTAATGAATCAATACTGACATCAGGGTCGCCTCCCTGCAACTTAATAATCCTCCTCATCACCTTATACGCCCTGCCAGAGGACAATATATCCCTGACAATTCTGAAACCTTCACCCTGATGAACAACTCCTGACAATTCAAGTAATTCAGCAGCAAGGTATAATGATTTCTTGCGCAAATCCTTAGGCGCCTTAACATCATTCCTTAACACGCTTAAAACATCACGCGCCTCAAGCACAGGTCCAATACCCCTGCCAATAGGCTTACTTCCATCAGTGATTACTGACTTAACATTAATGCCAAACTTCTCACCCAACTCCCTAAACTGCATGCCCAAGAACTTAGCCTCACCTAAATCCTTAGTCTTAGCTCCAATGCCGAGAGGAATATCAATAATCACGTGAGTTGAACCAACAGCCTTCTTCTTAGCCATAATACTGGCAAGCATTAAGCCAGGAGGGTCAAGAGCTAAAGGGTGGCGCACGATGATTAACTTATCATCAGCAGCAGCTAAATTAACATTACCACCCCAAACAATACAGCCACCTGCTTTATCAGCAACCTTCTTAATCTTCTTAACAGATAATTCAACAGGCGCTAAAACCTCCATTGTATCTGCAGTTCCTGAAGGACTAGTAATGGAACGCGAACTAGTCTTAGGAATCTTCAAACCATAAGCAGCAATTATTGGCACAACAATCATTGTCGTGCGATTACCGGATATTCCTCCAATACAATGCTTGTCCAAAATTATTTTATCCTTAAAATTAATAGTCTTGCCAGTGCTTACAATAGACTTAGTTAAGTAAAAAACTTCATCCATTGTCAAACGCCTAGTATAACAGGCAGTAACAAAAGCACTCATCTCAACCTGACTTAAATGATTCAAGGTAATGTCCTTAATAATGCTATTAATCTCACGTGAATTTAATTCAAGACCATCAAGCTTCTTCTTAATGAATTCAACACTCTTAGGCTGAGGAACCACTGAAACACTAACTAAACCTCCTTCCTTAACTCCAAGCTTCTCATAAACCTCACTAAATAAACCAATCTCGCCAGGCTTGATTACTGAAGATTCAGCTAAATCAACAACTGCAACAACAGACACCTTATCATCTGTTAAGCGCAGACGGCTGGAAACGTGAATGTCAAGAGTTGAAGCAACAATCTCATTAACAACCACTATGTCAAAACCCCCGCCAGAAATATTCAAATCCTTAACCTTAAACTTCATTAAGAAATCCTCCTCAATAAATCAGGCAGTTCACCTAAATGCTTAATATAGTAATCCTCGCAAATGCCTTTAGTAATGCTAACGCATGTTACTCCAAGGAGTTTAGCGCTTACAACATCTCCTAATTCATGGTAAACAAATACTGCATCCTTCTTCCTGACATTAATCATTCTCAAGAAATTACTGAATTTTTTAATATCACTCTTCAAGTAACCAACATCACATGAGCAAATCACTTTATCAAAATACTTGGCAATACCTAACTTCTTAAACCATTCAAGCTTCTCCATTGAAGTTGTTGAACTATCAGAGAAAACATATAATTTCACACCCATCCTATATAACTCTTCAAGCCCTTCCTTAACGCGAGGCAGTAAAATAATACTTGATTTTACTTTCTCATAAATATGATAGTACTCTTCAGCGAATTCAGGACTGTATAACCCTAAAACTTTAAGGAAGTTATCAATTAATCTCCGCCTCGTGATTGCACCAATTTTTGAATACCTGTTAATAACGTCATAAACTATCCAAGGATTCTTAATCCTTAATCCTTTCTTCTTCAATAATTTCTTTAAAAAAGCATACCTCCCCATCCTCCTAATGTATAATAAGTCAGAGGCGTCAAAAATCACTGCTTTCATAACCCTTCTCCAAACATCCATTTATACTTACTGCGCAGAGTAATAAATAATGAATCAGGACTTAAAACGCCTAACTCATTAATGAATGAAGTGATATTATCATAAGCAATTGAATCAAACGCTGGATTCATAATCCTCAAACCCTTAGGAGGGTTGCTCCAGACTTCCTTAGCATCACGCTCTTCAACACCAACCCCCATGCCAAGCACTGATTCAGGGTCAAACTTAAAACTGGTTGAGCAAATGTATAATGGAATATCATACCTCTCGCATAACAAGCCAATATTATTAGAACCTACTTTATTAATAACCATGTTAGGAGTTATCACATCACAGCCAAGCAATACAATATCAACCTCTTTAATGTAATCCGCCACTGCACTGTCAATAATCATTGCAGTCCTAACACCGGCATTAATTAACTCTCTTGCAGTAATCCTGCCCTGAAATAATGGTCTCGTTTCAGTGCAGATAACCTTCTTCGGCTTCCCTGCCTTCAATATTTCAATAACAGTGCTTGAATTACAATGAGTTAATACTGTCTTCTTCTTAACCACGTTCTTGCCAATATTCACAACCCTGCGCCTTGTTTTTTCAATAATGCCATATAATAAATTAATATTATTCCTCGTCTCCGCCTTATAATCACGCTCGCCAGCATCCTCCGCTGCCTTCCATAAAACATACTTTAAAACATTGCTAAGCATTGGCTCAGTTGGTCTTGCATTAAACAATTTTTTCTTAACAGTATTTAACTCCTTTAAGAACGCTTTCTTTGACTTGGCTTTGGAATTCCTTGCAACGTAATCCATTGCACGAAGCCCTGCCCGCGCAATCTTTGAAGCACCTCTAACACGCAAGGACTTAATATCACTCACTAATTTATCAATCACAAAGAATTAATAATTAGTGCGTAATTATATTTATTATGATTTTACGAAAACCAGAATTAAGTGATGCTATGAATATTTGGGAGTTCTTGAATAAGCAGGGATTAAGCATTAACATTAACAGTGTTTTAAACAATATAATGGATGAAGGTAACGAGTCAATCATGAAGATTAACGGCAGCGTGAAAGGCGTAATACTTGCCAAGGGCTTGCCTGGCATGCTTGAAATCAGGGCGTGGGGACTAAAAAGAGAGGATAGGAGCTTGTTTGAAGATTTATTTAAAAAGAGCAGGAGCATGGGTTACAGGCGCGTGGGAGTAATGGAGAATGATAAAAGCAAGAAAAGAATTAAGATGCTGGAAAAATTAGGCTTTAAAATTGCAAGCAGGCAGGAAGGAATCTTCCCAAAGAATAAAGCAGTTATTCTAAGAAGAAGAATTTAAACAAAACTTTTTAGAAAAAAGTTTTACACAAGAGTTAAGCCAACAGGAACAACACTTAACACATCATCAAGTCCTGCTATTGCCTTCTCAACTGGTTCAGTGCCTCCTTCCTGCTCAGGCATAATGAAAGTAACTTCAAGACTTGTCAAGCCGAAAGCAATAGGGACTTTCTTAAAACCCATTGCCCCAATTGCAGTGCCTTCAAGCACCTTCCTTAACTCTTCTTTAACCTTGTCAAGATCTACTTTAACACTCTTAGGCATTACTCTCAGGGTAACGACTACCTTGCCCATTTATAACCCACCAAAACCGCACTTAAGGCATTTATAATTAATACTTAACTTACGGCAGGCACCGCACCTAACAATTCTCTCCCCGCACTTAGGGCACTTAAAGATAACTGAATTAGCAATGGTGCTAACCTCCCTGCTGCATGAAATACATAAATTAGTCATTAAATGAGAACGTAACTGGCAATGCTTTTTAAAGATTACCCTAATAACCTCTTAGCCCTAACACCATCCTTACTGCTTACAATAATGATGAGGTTAGTGTATGAAGTGATTAACTGCACAACATTAATTTTTAACTGCTTGAACCTGTTAAGCATGAATGATAGGATGCCTGGCATTGTTAAAGCCTCCTTGGGAAATGAAAGGAAGAAAGCAGTTAAGCCAGTGATTCGCTGCTTAATCAGCCCTTTAAGCCTTGACTCAACTAACTCAGTGAAGGATTCATCAATTATTAATGTAGAATACTTAACTCCTTCAACAAAAGTAGTGTAAGCATCAGTTTCAGTTAATATTGTATCAATCTTATTCCTTGCCTGAACAGAGTTTTCAAGAATGAATAATGACACCTGCTTCTGACTTTCAGACCTGTACTTCACAGAATATTTTAATGCTGGTCAACCTTAAAATGCTTTCGAGCAATACCTGGATTAAATAATCCGAGGCGTGCTCCAGCATCAAGCAAGCCCCAAAGATAAGAGTACAACTCAAAAGCCTCCAATAACCGGTCATTGCGCTGGAAATGCTTTGCATCCTCATAATAAGAAAAAGCAAGCTCGTAAAGGTCTCTGGCCTTAGGGTCATCATTAACAGTTAATGCCGCGAAAGCCTCATCAGCACGCTTCTCCTCTTTAAGAACTAACCCTTTAATATCATACATGCCTTGCACACCTCATTACTTGAAGGCTCTCCGCAAGCATTGCAGGAGCCGAGATTAACAGGGTTATTAATAATCCCTAAAGAATCATATGTTTTAATAATGCTTAACTTAGTGCCTGAATGCTTGTATTCAAAATCATTCAAGGATTTCCTAACAACATCCCTGAAACTGCTACGAGCATAAGGACACTCCCTCATTGAAGTATTAAATCCTTTCAGCAGGAAGTAAGCCATTACCTCCCGCTCGCTTAAATAACGCATTGGTTTCACTCGTTTAACGAATAATTCATGAGTGACTTGCTTAACAGTCATTCTGTTAAAGCGTGAAGCGTAACGCATGAATACATTCATGAGTGTTGACTGGGCTTCATCATCAAGGTTATGCCCGAGAATTAAAACGTTGAAGACGCGGGCATGCTTATTCAGGTAATAACGCCTGAGCACGCCGCAAACACTGCAAGGACGTTTAGGATTCATACTGTCAAGAGGCTTCTTGAATTTAAGAATCTTATAAGGAATACCCCACTCAACAGCATACTTTCTTAATGACTTAATAGTCCCATGCCTATAACCATGAATTCCTTCATCAATTAGTAAAGCAAGAATTTTATTCTCAGGGTAGAACTTCTTAGTCAGGTAAAGAGTTGTTAATGAATCCTTGCCGCCTGAAACAGCAATGCATAAGGACTTGCCCTTCAAGTTGCCTAATCCTTTTCTAAATTCTTTTTCAAAATACTTAATAAAGCAGTCCTTACAGTAATCATTAATTAATACCTGTCTTGAACAATTCTTGCACTTCATTTCTTTACCCTCCTGAAACTACAGGGATGACTTCCACAAGTTCATCACCATTTAATACTCTTAACTCATGAACCAATTCATTATTAACAACAACCAAAAATTCAACAGGGTTTAATCCAAGTTCTCCAAGCAGGGCTAGGACTGAACCATTAAATTTTAATTCAAACTCTTTATTCAAAGTCTTTACTTTCATAAAAGAGAATAATGAAAAGACGGGCTTTTAAGGATTACTACGCCTCCCAAAACATTATTAAATCATGATTTAACTATTATTAATTAATGGTTAACGGCAATGCAACTACTGCTTATAATTTCTTTGACTTGCCGGCGCAATTCATTAATGAATTGATTAATACAATATTAACGAGCATACCAAGAGTTGTCACTGCATTAATGATAATCCTCCTAGGCTGGTTAATTGCGAAACTTGGTGAAAAAATTGTTTACAAATTAATGATTACAATGCAAGTTGATAAATGGACTAAGAAATTAAAACTCGATGAATCATTATTTGGCGTATCAGTTAATAAGTCTGCAAGCATTATAATAAAATATTACATACTAATAGTCTTCTTAAAAGAAGCTGCAAGCAAGGCAGCGCTCCCATTCATTGCAGAATTACTTGGCGGTTTACTAACAGCAATCCCGTCAATAATCCTCGGATCTGCAATAATTATTGCTACAATAATAATAAGCAACTTCTTCAAGAACAAGATTATGAAGTCAAAATTCCCTTTCAAGGAAACAGTCAGCGGGGTTGTTTATGGAGTAACACTATTCTTCGGCATCGTAATGGCCCTGCCTAAATTCGGGTTAGAGAACACTCAATTAATTGAGGACTCATTCAGGTACATAGTCCTCGGGATTAGTTTAGGTTTTGCAATAGCAATAGGCATTGGTTTTGGCTGGGCAATAAAGGAAGGACCTGCAAAGAACTTCTTCAAACGCAGAAGATAATCACTTAATCCTAGACTCTTTCAAATCCTTCAAACTCCCCTGTAGCCTTAAGCCATTCATACTTAACTCCCTTAACTACAGCATCCAAAGGACCCTTATGAAGCCATTCTAATAATTTCTTTAAAGATTCTTCACTGCCTTCAGCAACTACTTCAACAGTCCCGTCAGGCAAATTACGAACCCATCCAGTAAGTCCTAAGTTGCCTGCCTGAATCTTAGTATTCCTGCGAAAGAATACTCCCTGCACAACTCCTAAAACAATTGCATGAATCCTCCTCACTAAAACCACTTTCCTAAGCCCTGCTGGCTCTGCCCTTCCTTAGCTTTTGCTAATTTCTTCAAAGTATTATTAACGCGGTCCTCAGAGAAGTCATGGCGTTTAACTAGTATCTCGCGAACTAAATCCTCATTAACAGGTTTCCAGGAGAGCTCGTAATCATTCAATACTGGAGGATTTTTAAAAAAATTAATTATTCGCTCAGGTTTAATATCAAAAGCCCAGTCAACATGTTTAAAGACTGAAATATCCTTATGCTCCCTGACAAGTTTTAAGGCAGTCTTAGGTCCAACACCCTTAACGCCTCCTGGATTATAATCAGTGCCTACTAAGACTGCAAGAATGATTAATTGCTCATGAGTCATCCTTAAAGTGCTTAGCACGTTTTTTAATTCAATTATTTCAGGATTAACAGCAACCCATGCATTCCTGCCAGGCAGTTTCTTCCTGCCAGTGAAGTTAACGTTGCGCACAAGCCTTGGAGCACCGAATAATAAGGTATCAAAGTCCTGGCTCGCCGCAGCATAAAAATCACCTTTACCAGTCATGAAAGCAGCCTGCGCCTCGCCTTCAGAAGGCGCTTGAATGATAGGCAGTCCAAGGGCTTGCAGGAATTCCTTGCTCTCCTCAATCATTTCACTAGTTAAGTGAGCAGTCTGGCTTGCAAGCGAGCGGGCGCGCTCAAAGTCAGCCCTCTTCAATGCCTCCCTGTACTTAACCTCTGCCTCCTGCTTGCGCTTAACGCGCTGAGCAGTCACTGCCTTGAAGTCAGGAGGCGCGCCGTCAAAAATAAAGCAAGGCTTAATCTCTAATTCAAGCAGCCTTGACATGCGGTAGAAAAGCCCTATAAAATGACTAGTAATACAGCCCTTATTATCACTTAACGGAGACCCGTCAGGCTGTCTGATAGTTGAAATGAACTGGTAAATCCAGTTAAAAGCATCAACTCCTAACTCCCTGCCACTTAACTCCTTTAAGTTAATCTCAACAGGGTTCACCAGGCTTCTCAGATTAACGCCCATGCTAAGAATTAAGAAAGCAAGTAAAATTTAAATGTTATTCTTTTTTTTGAAGACTTCCTTAAGTTCGCCTAAAATAGCACTTCTTAAACTCACACGATTCACTGGCTGCTGATTAAGAGAAGCGGGTTGTGGAGGCGGAGGAGGCGAAGAAGTTTTTACACCATCATCAATTAAATTAATCTTATACTCAAGATTAGTAAGCTTATTATTAAATTCTTGAAGCTTGGCATCAACACTATTAATATAATCATCCATGTGCTTAATAACAGCACTCATGTAAGTCTCAATAAATTCAATAATTAAACCAGGCTTCTCATACTCTTTCTTTTTGCGTTCTTCAAAAAACTCGGCTAACTCGTCACTCATCCTCTTAAAGTTTGAATCACTATTTAAATACTTTACGCTATCCAATAATGACACTAAATTATTTTACCGGAAACATTAATAACACTTAACGCGTCCTGTAACATCATGGAGGGATTATTCTCAGATGTCTTAATGCATGATGAAACATTATTCATTGACGAATCACTGTTTGATTATAAATACGTGCCAGAGAAAATGCCTGAAAGGAACAATGAAATAAAGGAAATCGCTGAGTCAATAAAGCCATTATTCAGTGAACGAAGAGGAAGCAATTTATTTATTTACGGCAGGCCAGGCATTGGCAAGACTGCAAGCATTAAATTCGTTTTCAACGAATTAAAGCAGACTAGCAGTGAAGTCACGCCAATACACATTAACTGCTGGAGTAATCAATCAACTCATGCAATAGCGCTGGAACTTGCACGCAAGAGTGGATTAATATTCCCTCCAAAAGGAGTTCCAGCAGACTTAATAATCAAGAATGCAATAAAGAAACTTAAAGAGAAAAAAGGATTAATCATCTGCTTTGACGAGGCAGACCGGGTTAATGAATTAAGCATAATATACCAATTACTAAAGGAATTAGACAACACTAATTTCATACTAATAAGCAATAATAATGAATGGAAAGCATACATTGAGCCGAGATTATTGTCAAGGCTTAATTTAAAGAACTTAGAATTCAAAGACTATAATGAAGAGCAAATGAATGAAATACTGAGCAGGCGGGCTGGCATGGCCTTAAGGCAGGGAGTAATTAATAAGGAATTAATAAACCTTATTGCAGGCAAGTCAAAAGGAGACGTTAGGAAGGGAATGGCATTAATAATTGAATCTGCAAGGCTTGCAGAACGTGATGCGAGCAGGAAAATACTAAAAAAGTATGTTGAGAATGCAATAATTAATTTAAAGGATGATGCTCCGACAGGTTTAAGTAATGAAGAGAAAAGAGTGCTTAAAGCAATCAAGGATAATGAAGGTGAAATATCAGGCCGGGTCTACGCGGATTACTTAAACAATGAAGGTGAATTAACCTTAAGGAGCTTCAGAAGATACATTAAAATCATTGAAAGAATGGGTTTAATAACAATTGAAGGAACAGGAGAAGGATTTCACGGTAAGAGCAGGAGACTATGGATTAAAAAATGATTTAAATAATTAAATCATTAAGAATCATTAAATGGTATTAGAATCACTAACTAATCCTCTTGAAGCAGGCAGGAAACCTCACTTCATGATAGTACTAGGATTCATTTACGCAACAGTCGGCTTAATACTCGGGGTATGGATATTCCCTGACGACCCTAGTCTAACACTAGTATTCCTCACGACAATGGCTGGAATACCATTACTGGTTAATTCATTAAAAAAAGAGGAAGCAGAAGAATTAAAGATTAAAAAGAAAACATGGCTTGTCGGAGAGCATAAGGACATCCTAGGCATATTCTTCTTCCTATTCGCAGGAATGCTTTTAGCTTATACAACATGGTACATAATCCTTCCAGAAGAACTAACAAGCCGCGTGTTTAACCAGCAAATGCAGACAATAAAGGCAATTAATATAAACGTTTCAGGAAGAATTACAAGCCCTGACTTACTAAGAGTCATAATACTGAATAATTTCAAAGTATTATTCTTCTGCCTGTTATTCAGTTTAATTTACGGGGCTGGAGCAATATTCATACTAACATGGAATGCAAGCGTTCTTGGAACAGCAATAGGTAATGCTATAAAGATTAACTTATCAGATATCTGGTCATACTTCAGTGCAGTGCCATTAGGGTTCGGGCGATACATGCTTCACGGGATTCCTGAAATAATTGCCTACTTCCTTGCAGGCATTGCTGGCGGGATAATAAGCGCTGGAATAATAAGGCACCGCACTAAAAGCAAAAAATTTAAAGAAGTCCTGCTTGATTCTTTAGATTTAATATTATTAGCAAGTGTGCTAATAATAATAGCATCAATAATTGAAGTATACGTATCACTTCAAATGTGATTAACTAATGAGTGAAGATGAATTTGAAGAAATTGACTTAAAAGAAGTCTTTAAAGGAATGAAGAAAGCGCTAGGCTTGAAGAGCAAGAAGCCTGGGAAAAAGAAAGAGAAGAAGAAAGCAGACGAGGAAGAAAGGGGTGAGGAAATTGACTTCCAAGCAGCAGTTAAATTCCTTAAAGAGAATAAGAAAATAATGTTTTACATAGCGCTTGTTTCAATAATACTTGTTGCTTCATGGATTAGGACTTTAAGCATCCCGCATTATAATAACATATTATTAGGTCTTGACCCGTTCGTGTTCAACAGGTATGCTGAGGAATTAATTGAAAAAGGATACCTGCCTGAAAGAGATGAGTTAAGGTACTTCCCTGAAGGGTTTAACACTTTCCAAGAGCAGCAAATGAACACTTACTTCATTGCAGGCCTTTATTACCTGCTAAGCCCGTTCATGCCTGGTTTAGAAGTAGTAAGTGTTTCAATAATATACCCTGTGATTGCTTTTGCAATAGGAATAATATTTTACTTCTTAATGGTTAAGGAATTCACTGACAAGCAGACAGCCTTAATCGCTGTATTACTGCTAAGTTTCGCGCCAAGCTACTTATTCAGGACAATCGCTGGCTTCGCTGACAAGGAGGCGCTTGCAATGGTATTCTGGTTCTCAATGACTTGGGCTTTAATAAAGTCATTAAAAGCTAAGAATAATAAGGATGTGTTAAAGTGGGGGCTCTTATCAGGCCTCCTGGGAGGGTTAAACGCTTTAACTTGGGGCGGAGCAAACTTCTTGTTCCATAGCATTGCATTAGCATTCATTGCATTAACATTAATTAATAAGTTAAGTAAGAATTACACTATAACTTTCTTTTCATGGGCAATACCAACCCTCTTAATGAACGCTGCATTAACCATGCGTTACGGCGGATTTAAGTTATACGGGCATCAAATATTTGTAAGCACTTTCATAGCAATAATCATCATAGTCTTAAGAGTGATTTATGATTCATTCATTAAGTCAAGAAAGCCTAAGGCCTGGCCTGAAGCAGTTCACTTCACAGTGTTTCTGGCAATCATTGCCATCCCGTTAATGATTACTGGAGAAGTAACAGGAGTGTTCAGCATTACGAACCAGGTTAACAGCGCGGTTGAAACTATTTTCCACCCGTTCGGCACGTGCCCGTTCTGCATATCAGTCAGTGAGAATCAAGCACCTTACTTCTTTGACCCTCAAAGAGGCGTTAGCTGGTGGGAAAGACTGTCCTGGTTCATACCATTATTCATTATTGGAAGCTTATTATACTACCAGAAATCACTGGAAAAATTCCGTTATAAAGCAATGCCTCAATTACTCGCGTTCGGAGCTTTCATTTTAATATTCATGTTCAGCAAGTACTCAACAGACCCTAAGTACGCGGCAACAAACCTGCTCTTAGGGTCAGTGTTCATTTACTTCCTGCCATTATACATTATTGTCTTAGTGCTTGACTATTTGGTAAATCATAAATCAAGAGCATGGAATTCAATAAGCCCTGTGAGCATGATATTAATTGCTTGGTTCTCGCTAAGCGTGATAGCAACAAGAGGGGCTGTAAGGATAATCTTCACCCTAACGCCTGTAGCATTAGTGCTGTCAGCTTACTGCATTACCCGCGGCAAGGAAATAATCAGGCACTTCTTAAAGGATAAGGTTTACGCGTACTCACTTTACTTAATAGTAATACTGGTGGGTTCATGGGCTTTCATGACAACGCTTGACGGTGCTGACAGTTACTTTCCAAGCTTTACTGGCGACTGGATTAAGAGCATGGACTGGGTTAAGGATAATACAAGCACTGATGCAGTGTTCACGCACTGGTGGGATTATGGTTACTGGGTGCAGGCAATGGGTGAGCGGGCAACAACTGTTGACGGCGGGAATTATATTGTCCAATGGGATGAAGTGATTGGCGGATACTTATTCAGTGGTTATAATTCAACAGAAATTCTTGAATCACTTAACTTCTTTTCAAAGAATACTACTGAAGGCTTGAAGAGGCCTGACTACTTCCTAATAGTTGATGATGATGTATTAAAGTATGTTCAAATGGCTAATATTGGCGGCAGACCAGGATACTACGCGGTCTACACGTTCCAGAGCCAGATTAAGAATAACATATTCATGCCTGAGAATTATTCAACACTGCTCGTGTTCCAGCCAGCAAGCGGTCCAGGCAGGATTGGCCAGGACATAATACTTCCTGATAATAAAGTTCTTGCTGATTCAAGCACTTACGTGATTAATATTTTAGTGCCTTTCAGTGACAGCCAGGAATTCGGGCCAGTGCTTGCAGCTCTTTACAACACAGAACTTAACACCCAATCAATAATGGTTTATAACTGCGTGTGCGAAACTAATGTTGGCTGCAGTCAAGTGCAGGAGGAGGGCATTAGTTCATGCTATAATTTCATTCAGCAGGGACTCATTCACATACCATCCAACTTAAGGGACAGGTTAATGACTGAACTATACATTCTTAACTTAACAGTTCCAGGCTTTGAAACAGTGTATGATGATAATGCAACACCTTTAAGCGCGCAGTCAATAATAAGCCAGTACGACCCGACAGACATTAAGATATACAGGATTAATTATGATGAATTAGAAGCAGCGAGTGCGCAGGAATTAAGTGCATAATATTTAAAAAATAATGCCTATTAACCTTAATAGTTAATGAATGGCAAATTAAAATTAATTTTTACTGCAGCAATTATTTATGGAGCAATATTCCTAATAATAGGCGGGTACGGCTCACTGCTCGGCTCTTCATTCATTGCATTAACAGTAACCCTGCTAATAACACCTCATATTAAGAAAAAATTTGAATTAATAGGGCTAGTGGCAATGGACGTGCAGAAACAGGGAAGCCCTAAAATGGCAACGTCAGGAGGCGTTCCAGTAGTGATAGGTTCACTGCTTGGAATATTAATGTACGTGGCATACACTACATTCATTTCAGGAGCGCCAACAAACCTTACATTAATATTTGCAGGGATAACAACGACCTTATTAATGACTCTGTTAACAGGATTATTTGATGACTTGATAATACAGCCTGAAAGGAAAACCCTTAAAGGCGAGAATGATACGCGGATAGGATTAAGGCAGAAGGATAAATTATTACTGTCAATTATTGGAATAGTGCCATTAATGGTTGTGAACGCTGGAACTTCAATAATAAACATTCCCTTCATTGGAGAATTAAATTTAGGATTAATATACCCGTTACTAATAATCCCGTTAATAATTATTTTCTGCACAAACGCTGCTAACATGCTTGCAGGAATGAACGGCTTGGAAGCAGGGCTTGGAATAATACTGCTGGGCTCAACAAGTGTTTACGCATTACTGTATGGTAATATTGAAGGAGCAATAATAGCATTAATAACAACAGGAGCATTAATAGGATTCCTGTATCATAACAAGCATCCTGCAAAGTTCCTGCCAGGAGATTCATTAACTTACTTTATAGGCGCAAGTTTCGCTGCAAGCGTAATCATAGGCAACATAGAAAAGTTCGCGTTAATAGCGTTCATTCCATGGTTTATTGAATTCATTCTCAAGGCAAGAGTTAAGTTCCAGGCGTCAAGTCTTGGAGTGCTGCAAAAGGATGGAACATTAAAGTCAAAGCATGAAAAGATTTACTCATGGACTCATATTGGAATGAAATTAGTTAAGAAAGAAAAATATATAACACCATTCATGATGAGTATTGCAGGCATTTTCTGCACACTGGCATTCATAATATCAAGGGTATTCATATGAGCAGTGATGAAATAACACTAAACGACATAATCAGCAATAAGTACTTCTATATAGGATTAATATTATTATTCGCTGCAATATCAAGGTTTGCATTAATAACAATTAATCAGGCAGCATGGTGGGATGAAACGCAGTACCTATTAATGACTAAGAGTTTCTTCAAAGGCACTCCAACCACTGGATGGTGGGAAGGCAGAAGCGTATTCTATCCATTAATACTTACTGCGCTGAGCATGCCAATAGGATTTAATGAATTATGGATTAGGGCGATTAACGCATTATTTTCACTTGGCTTAATATTCATGACTTATAAATTAGTAAAGGAGTTATACAGTGAAAGGTATGCTCTGGCAGCAGCATTGATTACGAGTGCTCAGTGGGTGTTCTTCTTCTACTCGTTCAGGATATTATTAGGCATTCCCTCAGCATTCTTCCTGATAACAAGTAATTACTATTTCATTAAGAGTTTAAATAAGAACTGGAAATTAAACATGATTTCAGGAATCTTTCTTGGATTTGCATTTAATATCAGATTTACGAGCGGGGTATTAATACTCGTGTACATGGCGTACCTGGCATTAATGAAGAATTTTAAACCAAAGAATTACGTTTGGATACTTGGATTCATTATAGGCTTCTCAGTGTTAGGAGTTTATGAATTAATAATTTACGGCAACCCGCTGAATTCAGCGCTTGAATTCCTAAGATTTAATTTAGAGTCAACCGGCGGGTCGCAGGCAGGTGACGCATTTTATTACGTCAGCACTTTATTCATTAATTACGGCGTAATAATAGGCTTGCTTGCTGGTTTCGGCTTAATCGGGATTCTGCTTAAACTTAATAAGAAGAATAACTTATTCGTTTTATTGAATCTTGCAGTGTTCTTACTGTTTTACTCTTTCGTAACGCAGGTAAAGGAGTTCAGATTCCTGATACACTTACTGCCATTCATTAGTGTTGCAGGAGTTGTTGGAATAATGCTTGTTTATAACTTATTTTCTAAAAACAAGAGGTTTTTAACAGTATTCCTGATTGGCTTTTCATTCCTCACAGTGCTTGAGAACTCAATTACTGGTTATGAAAGAGTGTATGCTGCATCAAGTTCTTATGATAATATTAAACTTGCAGGCGAGTACTTAAAAAGCATGGGGGCTGGCAGCATTATTGGTCAAAGCCTGCCTCAACTAACTTATTACGGTGAAGTTAGTACCAGCCCTTTCCCGGGCAATGAAACTGCTTTTTATTCATTAATACTTGAGAAAAACATTGAATACATTGTTGTAAGCGTTTACGAGCAGCATCCTGATTACACTTATAACTTGAATCCGCAGGCATTCATGCCAATACAGGCCTACCCTGACCCGTCGAACGCGTTATTAGTTATTTACAGCGTAAATAAATCACTAATAACAATGCAATGAATACTAAGTAAATGAGTAATCCAATAGTCTCTGAGTAATGCGGGCTGTGCACAAGCGTTATTGACTCATCACTTAATGATTTAATAAGAGTCATGCCGTGAAAAGTAGGAGTAACTAATAATTCTTTCCCGCTCTGGTAAGCATGCATTGTTGGGAAGTAACCTCCCTTAAATAATATCCATCCAGGCACTGCATTAATCATTAATGACTCATCACTAAGGAATTCATAGGAAAGTTCATTTGTTTCATAATTAATTGATGAATAATTACCTGCTAGTATGAAATCCTCATCAACCTCAAACCCGTATTCATTTGAATCCAGCTCGTAATAAGGCATTACCAGATTATAACCTCCTGAATGATTAAGCACTGTTTTCCTTACTTCATTACCTGCAGTCACTCTTGTAAGAAGCACTTTCTCAACAAGACTGCTTGCAGGCTCTAATGATAATATTGTAAGGCAGTCGCTTCGCGCTTTTAATTCATAACCAGGGTAAGCAGTTATTACATTAAGAGCCTTACTGCCTTTAGAGTCGCATGTGAATAAGACAATTGTATTAGTGCCTGATACTTTAAATGAATTATACATTCTTAACGGCGGAGTGCCTTCCTTAATGTAATCCATGCTTGCCTCAGTGAATGGTTCAAGCAGGTTCTCGTAAACAAATGCGGGGCTGTGGCGCTGGTAACCGTAACCTTTCATCATTAAACTCTTAGTCCAGTTCTGTATTGAAGGTATTAATCCCGGTCCAAACCCGCCGAATAATGCAACCCTGTCAGGTAACTGTTTAAGCACATCATTTAATCCGCTTAATCTATCCTCAACTATAATTGTATCCTCGTGAAGCCAGTTAGAAACATTTTCTGAAGATAATGCAATCATTGATGAGAACATTAAAATGAATGCAATGAAGATTAATGGCTTGAAATTAAAAAAACCAGTTAAATTCTCATATAATCTGGCAATACTGAAAGCAAATAATGGAACTAGTACTGCCCAGAACTTAAATACGTGATAATAATTAATCCTTAAAGGCAGGTATACGTGGAATGGGAATATCTCGCAGATTATTAAGAAAAATGTTAATGCAAAGTAAGTGAATAATAACAAGTCAATGCCTAAAAAGTGAAATCGCCTGCCCTTAACTCTTAATAACAGGAACATTGAAGCAATCCCAAGCCAGAAGAAGAGCGGCGTGAAAGTAATTACTTGTTTATAAACATCATCAGTTTCGAGACCTGTTGATGAAATATAACTCAGGAATTCATCAAAGTCTTTTAAAGGAGTATTCCATGAACCCTCCCAGCCCTTAATTGAAATAAAATCCTTTGTAAGATAGTAACGAATGAACCATGCACTGAACAAGAGTGCTATTACTGTGAAGAAAATTAATGAATTCTTAAATAATTCCTTCCTTGGCTTACTGAAAATAAGGTATAGGATTAAGGTAAAGAATGCCGGCAGTAACATGAAGTAACCAATGTAATGATAAACAGTCATGAATGCAGCAACTGTTAATGCAAGTACCAGGATTTCCTTAAGATTATTTTTTTTGAAAATGTTTAAGAAACCGTAAACCGCTGCAGGGTAAAGAGAGAACATGTAAACCATTGTAATATTGCCTGAAAAAGTTGCTTCACCGGCCAGTATTGGAACGCCAATCATTATTGAAACTCCAAGAATTGAAGCGTCATCCCCGAGCCCTAAGTAATTAAAAAGCATGTAAGCAGCGAATAACATGTAAAGATACAGGATGATGATAGTCAGATTAATCGTATAATTAATTGATTCAGTTGGTATTGCATTAAGGAGTGCAGTGCTCACATGAGCTAATGGAGGGTAAGTGTAAAAATAATGACTGCCGCCGTACTCCGCCTGAGTCCATATCGGAACTCTTCCTTCACTAATTATTCGCTCTGCATTAATTTTTAAGAATAATAAAACATTTGAACCAGCAGTTAATGAAATCTCGCTCCTGATTGAGTAAGGATAATAAATAATTAATAAAACAATGATTGGTAGCAGCATGTAAAAAAGTGACTTAAAGTCAATAATACTCTTAAACTCAAGAGTGAATAATCTCTTCCTGTAAACAATGTAAGCAAGCACTGCAGGAATTAGGAAGTAAATAAAGACAGGAATAGGGAAGAGCGACCTTGTTATTAGGAAGTATGGATAAATGTATAAGATAATTGATGCTGGCAGCGATAATAACAGCGTTTTATTAAAATCAAATTTTAATGATAATAAGAGTAATATGCAGAATCCTGGCAATATCATTAAGTAAATGAATTTCAACAAGTAAACCCTGAAAACGACTAATAATAATGCGAGAATGATTAAATGATGAATTCTTAATTTAAATTTCACAAAATTCTTGACTTAAAACATACTTATAAGTTTTTAAGCGCGTCAATAGGGTTATAATAATCAGTGCAGAATCCTTTATTAATTCCTAATGCAGTAACGCAGTATGGAGGACTCCTTGTTTCATTAATTTTAGTATCATAAATGAATATTTTCCCAACAATGTCTGAATCATGAACACTGATTAAATCATACTTATTAATTATGTATTCAACATTATGAAGATAGGATGAGACTTCATCACTTGACTTTAAGAATTCATAATTCCCTATCACAATAACCCTGTTAACTGCTTCATTGTTAATTAACTCCATTGCATTCATTGATGAGAAGGCGGTTGGTCTTAAGAACCTGAGTGAAGCATTTTCATCCTTTATTAATGACTCGTACATTAAGTAACTGCTGTAAACTCTTCCAGTCTCTGATGCCACTAGTACTGTGCAGTTAGGGCAGTTATTAATTAACTCCATTGATATTTCTGCCATTGGAATAACAGGCATTGAATGATTGAATGGAAATCCAATAACAAGTATTAACACTGCTATGAATAAAGTCATGAACCTGTAATTATTCTTACGGTAATGCTTGAAAAACTTGTTCAAGCCAAGCGAGACAATTATTGCGCAGTAACCAAGCCCTAAAAACATTAATTTAGGATTCTTATCATTAATTAAAGTGATTGACAGGTAAGTAATTAAGAATAAAGTTATTAATAAATTGCTTAATGCATCCCTCTTCTTAATTAAATAATAAATTGATAATAATAATGCAATAGTGAATATTATTGAGAAGTTCTCAGTTGTTATTAATAAGAAGTAAATCCATCCAAGAGGCTCGTACCATTGAGGGTCATTGCCTTGAGCTCCATAATACGCCTGCCTTAAAGGATATGATAATATGACATCAAGCCCTCCCTGCGTGAAGTAAAGGAAGGTGAAGTAAGGAATCGTGAAGACTAGCACTCCCAGAATCATTGACAGCAACCCGACCACCCTAATTCTCTTGTAATTAATGAGTGCAGTGATGACTAAACCAAGAGTGAATATTAAGGCAATCTCCTTTGTCAGGATGCTGAGGCCCAGGAATAATCCTGCAAGGAAGAACTGCTTTATGGTTTTTTTATGCATGGGCAGGACTTTCGCTTTAGCATTAAAGGATAAAATTTTAAGGGCTTTTGTGAAGAAGTAAAAACCAGTGATGAAGAAGAAAAAGCATGGGACGTCAAGCATTACTTTTAATGAGTAATTAATGAATAAACTGGATGTGCCTAGTAATAATGTTGCCAGCAGTGAAACCCTTTCATCCCATAAATTTTTTAAAGCATAGTAAAAAATAATTAATGAAGCAGTGCTTAATATCACTTCAATAATCCTTAAAATAATTATTGAAGGACCAGTGAATAAGAAGATGAATCCTGACATTAATGGGAATAATGGTCCGTAAATGAATGAGAATTTAGGGTAGTGAACGTAATATGATTTAGCGTAGCCGTAAACGCTTCCAGGCGATACTGTCGGGTTCTGAAACCAGTCAATTATTAATCTTTGGAAGAATACTGAAGTCATTGCATGGCTTCCCTCATCAGCGTCAAGGTAGTATGGGTTAATATTCATGAATAAGAAAATGAAGTAAGCCACTATTAAAACGTGTAATAATTTCAAGCGCATTAAGGATTTCACATAATTCATATCTTATAAATATTATTATATTTTAGTGCTTTCAGCAGGAGTCCAGATTTCAGATAATTTCTTCTTTTTAATCCTGTAAAGGTAGTAAGCGCCAAGCCAAGCTCTTAAGCGGTAAATGAATAGTAATGCAAGCCAGAACCATTCCTTTAAATTCTTAGGATAAGAGAACACGCTCTTAACACCCTTCCTTACCTCGCTTGAAAAACTTCTTTCAGACTCCCCGTACCAGTCCTTAACCTGCATGTAACCGGCAAAAGTCCTGACGCGCTGCTTCAGGAAGTCACTGGTATTGTTTGGGAAAGTAACGCTGACAACTGCTCTGGGCTCATAAACGAATTTATAACCCTTTCTTAAGCATTCAAGTCCAATAATGTAATCATCAACCAGTGATTCTTCTGGAATTCTTTTAACAAGTCCTCGTCTGAAAGCGCATAAATTAGTAGTGACGTGCGCAACGCCTGCAAGCCTCCGCTTATGAGCAAGGTTGTATAATAAGTAACCCCAGAAGCCAAGCATTGAGTCATGCTTATTAGTGATTACTGGACGGCCATTAACAATGCCTACACTCTTATTCTTGAAGTGTGAAACGAGTCTCTTAAGGCTTCCTTTGCGAATAATCATGTCAGCGTCAGTAAGGATAATGACCTCGCCCTTTGCTGCCTTTAAAATCTTGTTCACTGCAGCCGGCTTGCCTTGCTTGCGCTTCTCCTTAATCAACTTCACTGTCTTAAATTTCTTAACAAGTGATGCGGTTTCATCATCAGGGCATGCAACAATAACTTCAAGATTTTTTAAGCCTTCATTAAGAACTGCTTTCAAGCACTTAGTTATTCTCGGCTCCTTGTAAGCAGCGATTCCAACAGTCATTTTCACTTTCTTAACACCTTAGCACTGAGTATAATGTTATCCCCGAAACTTGGCTTGCACAGTCTTGGAGGAATAATTAGTTTATTATTATACCAGAGGCCTCCTGACTTGATTTTAAGGATTTCATAACCCTCTTCTCTAAGTATCCTCTTCATGTAAGATAAGTTAAGGTCGCGGATGTGGCCTCCTATGTCCCTGTCATACTCATCAGCGTCAGCGCAGTAAGTTGGCAGCTTCCCTATTAATACTTTAATCCGTGACTTCAAGTTGCAGACGTTTGGAACAGAAATTATTAACTTACCATCCTTTGTTAAAATCTTTTTTAAATCATTAAGTAAGAACCTTAAATGATAAATGTGCTCAAGTAATTCGCCGGCAATCACCACATCAAACTTCTGCTTTAGTTTAAGACCCTTCTCCAAATTACACTTTATGTCAGCACCATTCCTAATATCAAGTGTTGTTGTTTGAAAAAGTTTCTTCAATTTCTTAGCAAGGGGGGATGAATTAATATCACCTAAATCAAGCAATTTCTTTCCACCTTTAGCCAAGTCAACCATTATATTATATCTAGCTTCATGCATCCTTGGGTAATCCTTAAATGCGGCAATTCCAACAGTTACCTTCATAAATTAAACACTCACCTGCAAATAATTCTTTTCTGAATTATATGCTTTTCTTAAAACTTCAGCCAACTTAATTGAGTTTAATGCATCTTCCTTGCTAACAGGCATTTCATCATTTGATAATCCTTTAATAAAACTCTTAAATAATTCTCTATGACCAATCCATTGATAATCTTTTAACTTCTTTTTTAAAACAATCCTTGCAAGCCTTAAAGCATCCTTGGTTACCTCCCTTAACTCCTGGGCAACATTAAACTCTCCGAGCCTGTACCTATCACCCCAAATGTTAGCCTTATAATTAACTGCGGAACCAAAGATGTCAACAGTGAATTGAGTGCCGCCGCTAAAACTTAAATGGTTATAAACGCCTCTGCTTCCATTACTGAACTCTATAAAAATATTAATTGAAGTCGGGTGGGAATAACTTTTATAAGCATGATTCTTAATCATTACAATCCTCCTCGCCCCGCCATTAATCATTGTTAACAAATCAATAGGGTGGATGAATTCAAAAAATAATCCCCCGCTAACCCTGTCAATAGATTGCCATTTATTATTAAGCACAGGTGCAGGCTGAGTCACTGTAATATTAGTTAATAATATTTTTCCTAAAACCCCATCATTCAAGAAGTCCTTAAGCCTTATTATTGCAGGCTTAAACCTGTAATTATGAATCACGCATAATGAATTGCTGCCCTTAACCCTATAAAGCTCTCTGGCCTCATCATAATTAAGCGCTAATGGTTTCTCAACAAGAACTGAAATGTTCTTGCTTAATGCTTTCTTAGCATTTCTAAAGTGGGTGTTATTAGGTGTTGCAATGGTAACAAAATCAGGTTCCTCATCAAGCATTTTATCATAATCAGAAAAAGTCCTTACATTGTATAACCTCTTTACCTTACCTAAATTACCATTATCTTTATCACATGCAATGACTTCGCATCCAAATCCTTTGAGAAGCCTTACATGAGTCCTGCCCATTAATCCAACACCAAGAACTCCTACCTTCACGCAATCACCTTCCTTAACTTGTTAAGGTAATAATAACTTTTATCAAAACCGCCTAAATCACATTTCTTAATTAACCTGCCATTTACTCTAAACTTAAAAGAACCAACAACTCCCCTCGCCAGTCTTAAGTGCTTAACCTTCCTTGGGTTAAAGCCAAGAATCTTAGCGCAGGCAACGTCATTAGCGAGCACGTCCCTGCTTGCAATAATATTATTAAAGTAGGTTGGGAATCCATTAATAGGACCGCGACCTGTCATTGCAAGGATGCCGTCAGTTATTGTAAGGTCAGGCTTAAATAACCTGCAGCAATCAACAATCACTTCATCAATCATTTTATGATAGGAAGCCTTTCTCTTCTTTGGAAGGCAGCCGAACATATTCTTCATTCCACAAGTAATTAATGTTAATGTGTGAGTTTTTAATTTAGGATGAGAAATCAAGCAATCACATTTCTTAAGAATCCTCGGATACATAACCTCCTTAAAGTATAAACCCCTTATCCTCTTCTTTACTAAACTGGCATTGCTAATGTTAAAACACTCTGCCTTGTACTTCTTGGCAAGCTTCTTGAAGCCTAAGTAATTAAATAATAAGTCAGCAAGTGTTGTCGTAGCGTCACTCTCTAATAATAAAATCCTTGCCCTCCTATTCTGTTCCCTAATTAACTTCAATAACTGCTCTAAAAATAAAGGGTCAGTTGTTGATGCTGTTTCAGGATACCTAAGCAGGCATAGATTAAGCTTTATTGCAATGAACTTCTTTTTATAAAAATTAAATTCAAGGTTTTCAAGAACATCATTTAAGGATTTATGAATACCCTTACTATTCCTTTGCGCCTCTCTTATAACTACTTCACTCATTTATCATCACTTAAAGTCGTGAATTCACTCCAGGAAGTACAGATTAAAGGCTTATAATCAACATCCCTCTTAACAGTATTAATCACACTGCATGCAATCAACACGTGATCGCCTATTTCATGCTCTTCTAAAACCCTGCATTCAAGGATTAAGTAAGCCTCGCTAATGCTGTCAGCACTAATGCCTGACTTTAAAGATTTTAAACCAGTTAATTTAAATTTATCAACAACCCTGCCTGACTTAGTCCCACAAATAAGTGCTTGATTCTTGTACTCGTAAGACATAAAGTTAATACATAATTCCTTCTGCTCCCTAATTAATTCATAAGAGTAATGCGATGACTTAATGATAATACCATAAATAAGTGGGTTTAAACTAATAAGGGAGTGCCATCCAATAGTTATGATATTAGTCCTGTCATTAACTTTATCATAGACAGTTATTAAAACAACTTGTTTTGGCTGTTTTAAAATCATTAATAAAACCTCCTTAGGCAGTGTCTTAAAGCCTTAATCACTATTAATATATCATACTTTCTTATTAATTTTAACGCAAACCCAAGACTGAAAAAGATTAGAAAATACATTAATGACACAACAATTAAGTTAATAATGCCTAGCTCAAAGCCAATAAAGGCTACTGAAGAGCTTAAAAGCCCTATTATTAATGCTTTAATAAAAGTCTTAATCGGGTAACCAGTATTAACTGACAAGTATAATCCATAAGCAAAGGTTGCTACAGTAATTGCCAGCGCAGCACCAATTGACTTATACTGGATTAGAATGATAGTAAGTGCAGTGCTGATGACTGCTTGAATAATAACCGCTATCGTGTATTTTCTCGGCCTGCCAGAACCCATGAAAAGAGTTGAAAGAGTCATGAAAGCCCCCTGCAAGTAAAGACTAATCATCATTATTTGAAGAGTTAACACTCCTCCAGCGTACTCGCTGCTGAAGAATAAATTAATTAATTGATTTGCAGTTGCAAGAACGTAAAAAGACATTATGCTTGAAATAATTACTGTATAACGAGTTACCTTACGGAATAACTTCTTCATATTCTCTTTATTTAATTTACTGCTTAACTCAGGGAACAAACTCATGCCAATCGACACTGCAGGAAGAGTTAAGAACATCCCCAACCTCTGAGCAAGATTCAGGTAAGCATTATGCTCAGGGTATATTCCTATTATCATGCTTCCAATATATGTTGCAACATGCCATGCCAGAATACTTACGTAAACTGTTAACGCGTACTTCTTGACTTTAGTGAAGTTAATCTTTTCCGGCTTAACTCTTGGCAGAACTTTTTTGTAAACAATTAAGAGCACCATAATTAAAGTAATTATTATTGCAACCACATAACCAATAGTTATAATTATTAATCCTAATGAGATTGTCAGCAGAAGCATTATTAATTTTGCTGCTGCAAGAATCATGTCAGGGGACATCATGTAAGTTATTTTCTTAAATGCCTGGAAAACACTCTGGAATAAGTAAAGTATTGAATAACAAGTAAATCCTAATGACAATACCTGCAAAAGCGGTTCTAATAAAGGGATATTATAAATGGATGCAATGAAACTGGATGATAAGAATAATGCCACTCCAAAAATAGCTGATGTTGCAATCCTTATCTTTAATATCCTGTTATAAACCCATAAAGCCCTGCCTTTCTTCTTCTGCGCTAAGAGTCTTGGGATGAAGTATGGAAGCGCTGTTTCAATGCCTAAATTATTAATCCCGTGCAATAACATTATTATTGAAATCCCAAGTGAGAAAACACCATAATCATGTGGTTTCAAAGCCCTTGCCAGAAGTATTATTGTAATGAAGTTAATAAAGTAAGCTATACCTCTTCCAATAGTTATTACCCCCGCATTTTTACTTAATTGCCTTGCACTGCTCATTTCTTTAACACTCTCGGGGAGCAAGCCCCCCTTGAGAAACCCCCTGCAAAATATATTAAAATCATTTTTTCTTCAACACTTCATTATAAATAATTAATAATTTATCAACAACGTTTTTAACATCATAAATTAATGAATCCCTATACGCTTCCCTGCCCATTAATTGTCTTAATTTATTATCATTTAATAATTTCTTAATTGAATCGCGTAATGAATTAATATCACTGTAATGTACCAGTAATCCTGAATCCTTAACAATGGAAGGGACTGGTCCGGTTCTCGTGGCAATCACTGGCTTAGAATAATGCATTGCTTCGATTAATACAATGCCAAAGGATTCATACTTGCTTGGGAGAACCAGGAACTTGCATTCAGTGTAAGCACTCATTAAATCATCCTGCGACACTGAACCAGTGAATAATACATTATCCTGCTCTGGCAGTTTGCTTTTATAACCAAGATCCTCTCCAACAACTGCGAGGGTTATTGGAAGCCCTTTAACTGCCGGAATTAAGTACTGAAGCCCCTTATCCTTCTCAATTCTGCCAACGAATAAAATAAAGTCCTTTTTAATACCATACTTTTTCTTAAAACCTTTAATTTTTCTTAACTCATCAGTCTTTAATGGGTTAAGTATGACGCTAATCTTTTTAACGCCTCTGCGCCTTAACATTCTTTTCTCATAATCAGTTGTTGCAATAACGTAATCAGGTTTTTTTAACGCGTAACTGCCGAAAGTCAGGTCAAATAATTTTCTTAATGGAGCCGGCTTGTAACCAAATGGGTGGTAGTGAGGCGTGAAGATTAACGGGAACTTCTTAAACTCCTTTGCAAGGCAGGTAATGAAAGGCTGGAAACTAGGGTAGCCGAAGACGTGAACTAAATCATAATCATTGCTTAAAAGATGAGTTAAGAGTGAGGGAGTAATCTTTAGTAAAGGAGTGTTCCATAATCTTACAACCCCCTTCTCCTTTTTGTATTCTCCTGGACTGAATTTAGTGCTGATAATTGTTACATCATGACCTCTGCGCTTTAATTCCTCTGTTATTAAATTAACATGCCTTCCGTAACCGCCAATTCTTTCATGATAACCAATTATTACTTGAGCAATTTTCATAACAATTTTAATGCAAACAAAGTTTTTTAATACTTTCTTACCATCTCCTTTATTAAGTAATAACAAGAAATGAATTTCTTAACAGTGAATAACAGGGGGGCTGTAAGCCCTACTAATAAATCCCTTGTCCTTTTAAGCCATAACAAGCCATAAGCAAGGTAAAATCCTGCATAAAGAATTGGGTAAAAAAATGAAACGCCTAAAAAAAGAGTTATTAACAAAATCCTTGCCTGCTTTCCTGAAAGACTGGACTTCACGACTCCTATACCAATATTCCTCGCTCTCTTATAGAAGTCCTTAAAACTTGAACCCATATCAGATTTAACAGTTATTTTATCAGTTAACAAGACCTTGACGCCTAATTCATGAATCTTCTTAATTAATATGTAATCCTCAAAATAGTAAGTATTTGATGGGAAACCCCCAACTTTATTGAATACTTTTTTCTTAATAATGTAAGGGCAACTTAAAGCGTCCTTTGAGAAGTATGTTCCTTTGTAAATGCACCAGTTACTACTGAACTCGTAAGCCCAAATCCTTGTCCAATTCTTTGGGAAAGTAACCCTCCTGTTGCTTACGATTCCGTCAGGATTATGCTCTTTGAATAATTTAATAGTGTTTTTTAAAGTATTCTTGAGCATCCACTCGTCAGCATCAAGGAAGAATAATATGTCTCCTTTAGCAATTCTTGCACCGTGATTGCGCGCTCCTGCAGGACCTCTTGCTTTTTCATGATTAATGAGTTTAACTCTTTTGAATCCATTAACAATTCCCTCAGTCCTGTCAGTGCTGGCGTCATTAACAACTATGACTTCATAAGCCTTGTAAGACTGTTTTAGTACTGAATTAATACATTTCTTAATCTCGTCTTCCTCATTATGAGCAGGTATTATAACGCTTATTTTCATTTAATACAAAAACATTTAATCTCGTCTTAAAAACCTTTTCTTTAGCTGAATAAAAACTTTTTTAATAATCCCTACTTTTTAATAATTCCTATAAATAATCCATTAGCACATAAAAATGGTTTATTATACTTTAAATTTTTTACATTTTCCCAATCCGTTTGAATCCATTTATTATCTCTTGACAGTTTTTTAAAATAATATTGTTCAATGAATCCTAGTTTTTTTCCTCTAAGTAACTTATCCATTTCAGAATTATAACCTAAAGGTAAAGTAATGACTATCTTACCTCCTGGTTTAAGCAAACTTTTCAAGTTCTGAATTGCACGCAATATTTTTTTAGGCTCTTTTGGCTTTTCGTCAAAACCTACATGTTCTAAAGTTGAGATGCTAATAATTAAATCATACTTTTTTTGTGGTTTAAAATCAACAACGTCTTGGTTTATTACGCCTTTAGCTTTTTCATACTTATCAATAATGTCATGAGTTACATTAAAATAGTTTGAAAGAACATTACCTACTTCAAGTATTTTCTTGTAATTATGCCTTTCAATTATTTTCTTAATAATAGGGATTTCTATAGCTCTTTCATTACTCCAGGTCGAAGTGTACATATGATAAAAATAGTTGTATTTTTCTTTTTTGAATGTAAATGTCCTTGTCGATTTAAAAATCTTAAAATAATAATAACATAATTTTCTTTTTATGTAATATAATTTACTCATAATTTACCCCTATAAACTTTTTCATAAACTTCTTGTATTATTTTTGAAGTCTTATTCCAATCATACGTTTTTGATATTTTCTTAGCATTACTTATTAACTTCCTTCGCAGTCTACTATCACTTAATAATTTCTTTATTTTCTGTTTTAATTCCTTCTCATCGCCTGCCTTAAATATTAATCCTGTATGATTGCTCTTAACTGTTCCTAATTTTTCAAATAAGTTGCTTGTTATTACTGGTATACCCATTCTTTGTGCTTCAACTATTGGCATGCCAAAGCCCTCTCCATATCTGCTTGCATGCAAGTAAGCATCAGAAGACCTTACTAATTCATTTTTTGTTTTTTCATCAACTTTGCCTAGTATTTTTACATTATCTTCTAAATCATTGGCTTTAATTTCTTGTACTATTCTTTTATAATAATCAGTCCAACTCATCTTTTGTCCTATTACATAAAATTTAAAGTCATAATCTTTTTTTAATAATTTTAAAGCTCTTATTATAGTAATTAAATCCTTATTAGGTGCTATCCTACTAACATGAGTGAATATTTTCTCACCCTTTGAGTACTTCCTCTTATTAAGTTTCACTTTCGTAATGCTTATCCCTGGGGGAGCGTAAAATAATTTCTTAATGTTTACGCCTTCACTAATTAATTCTTTTTTAACTGCTTCTGAAAGACAGAAAACAGCTTCTGATTTCTTAGCACTATGAATCATAATCATCCTGTGAAGGAAATCATTCTTAGAAGGCAAGTCATGTATTGAGGAAACTAATTTTTTTTTAGTTAGAAATGAGAGGTATTCGCTCCAGAATTGATTCACATGAATTAAATCATGTTCTTTCTTTCTTATTAAGCAACTTGTTTTTAAACTAAAAATCATTGAACCAATTATCTTTACTTTAGGAATCTCCACTTGGACAATGTCTTTTCCCTTTACTTTATCCCATGTATAAACAGTAACTGGATGATTTATTTTTTTTTTAACTTCATAAAAGTATTTCTCTGCACCACCTCTAGTGCTGGGCCAGTAAGTTCTTGAAACCATTGCAACTCTCATAATAAATCTAATTAAAGTTATTTATTACTTATTTAAAAGAGTTTATTATCTCGTTTGCTTAGAAGAGGGTTTTCCAAAAAACATTACTACTATAATGAAGTACAAAAAATATTTAAATATATAAAATCCTCATACTTTGTATGAATAAGGAAAGGGTTACAGTCACTCTTGACAGGGACTTAATTTTAAGTCTTGACAAACTTGTTGACGGGTTAAGAATCCGGAACAGGAGTCATGCTGTTGAATTCATGCTGCGCAAAGCATTGAATCAGAAGAGATTGAAAAAAGCGTACATACTTGCTGGAGGCAAGGGCACGCGTTTAAGACCAATTACTTATGAGATTCCAAAGCCAATGGTTCCAATCAAGGGGAGACCAATACTTGAGCACACTATTGAATTATTAAGGAAGTATGATGTTCGCGAAGTCATAATCAGTATTGGTTACTTAGGTCATAAAATCAAGGAATACTTTGGTGATGGCAGCAAGTTTGGAGTTAAAATTACTTATATTGAAGAAGATGAAGAAATGGGCACTGCAGGAGCTTTAAGGATTGCCAAGCCATTGCTTGATGAACCGTTCTTAATGTTTAATGGCGATAACCTGGTTAACATTGATATTAACTCTCTTTACGAGTTCCACAGGGATGGCGGCGGATTAGTAACTATTGCATTAACAACAGTGGATAATCCTACTAGTTATGGGGTTGCAGTTCTTAAAGGATCAAGGATTAAGGCATTTATAGAAAAACCCAAGATTCCTCCAAGCAAGTTAATTAATGCCGGTGTTTACGTATTAGAACCTGAAGTAATTGATTTGGTGCCTAAAGGTTATTCAATGATTGAATTAGAAGTGTTCCCGAAAATTCTTGAAAAGAATAAACTCTTAGGCTATCCTTTCGAAGGGCAGTGGTTCCCAACTGATAATACGGAGCGGTATGAGAAGGCAATTAAGGAGTGGAGGGGCATTACTTGAAGACCGTGATTATTGGTGGTGGTTATGGAACGAGACTGCATCCGTTAACGCTTAGAACGCCTAAATTATTATTACCTATTGCTGGCAAGCCAAACATTACTTGGATTATTGAAGCAATTAAAAAAGCCGGTATTGATAAGGCGTACCTTAGCATTAATATTAATCAATCAAAAGTCAGAGGGTTCTTAGGCAGTGATGAGTTTATTAAAGTAATTCTTGAAGAATCAACTGACCAGTCTAACAAGCTTGGCTCAATAGGCGCGTTAAAGCATGTTTATGATTTGCTTGGCGATGATGATTACTTGATTATTGGAGCTGATAATTTCTTTTCAGGACTGTCAATTAAGGATTTCTCAGGATTTCATGATTCCTGCGGCGGCATTGCAAGCATTGCATTATTTGAGTTGCCTAATAAATTCTTGGTTGAGAATTATGGTATTGCTGTTTTAAAGGGCAGTGAACTTTCTGGTTTTCAGGAGAAGCCTCGCCTGGAGGAGGCGAAGTCTAAGCTTGCAAGCACGCTTGTTTATAAGATTAGTAAAGGCTTCTTTAGCGGGCCTTTTAATAATTATTTAAAGAATATCGGCAACCTTGATAAAATAGGAAGGTTGTGGGAGTATTTTTCAAAGACTGAGAAGATTAATGGTTATAAATTCAACGGCTTGTGGGGTGATATTGGAAAACCAAAATCCTATATTGACACTAACAGGAAGGCAATGAGGGTTATTAACTGTAATTTCATTGATGATTCTGCAAAAATATCTCCTGATGCCGTGATTAATCCTCCAGTGATTATTGAGAATGGATGTGTTATTGGCAGGAATTCAATAATTGGTCCGTGCACTCACTTAATGCATGACACGCAGGTAGGTGATAACAGCGTTATTGTTGGCTCAGTCATTTTTGAAGATGTAAGGATTGGTGATAATTCCAGAGTGCATAACAGCATGGTTGACGGGCATGCATGGATTAATGATAATGTAGTGATTGATGATTATTCAATTATTGGTTTTAAGTCAGTTATTAAGGACAGGTCTCACTTATTCAAGCACTCGCGAGTCTGGCCTTTGCTTGCAACTTCAGGGATAATTGATGGTGATATACTGCCAACCGAGTTTGACAGTTCAAAATTAAAAAAGAGCATGTACTGGTTATAATGAAGGATAATATTTTTTTAGCTTATGACATCAGAGGGAGAGATATAAGCACTCATGACTCATTCCTTGTAGGCAAGGCTTTAGGTTCTGTATTAACCGGGACTTGCGTTGTTGGTTATGATTCGCGCAAGACTTCTCCTGAATTAACTGAGCACTTGATTGAGGGATTGCGTACTTCTGGCATTAAAGTCATTAATATTGGCTTAGTTCCAGTGCCTGTGTGTTATTATAAGGTTTTTAAGAATTATGATTTTGGTGTTTACGTTACTGGAAGCCACTTGCCTGCTGATTATAATGGTTTTAAAATAAGTTTAAGGAATGGAGTGACAATTGATGAGGGCCGGTTTTTAAAAGTTAAGGAGTCATTTTATAAGTTCAAGTTCAAGTCAGGAATGGCTGGCGTTAGTGTTGATATCACTGCATTAAATGATTATTCTTCTTTTCTGGAAACAACTTTTGGTAAATTGCCAGTGAAATGCGTTGTTGACTGCTTTAATGCTTCAACAAGCGTGTTATCTAACAGGGTTTTCTCTAATTTATTGAATGCAAGAGTAATTAATGATGAGTTACTGCCTGATTTTGGCGGCAGGAATCCTGAGCCGTGCGAGGAGAATTTAGGAGGATTAAGGCGTGAGGTTTTAAAGACTAAATCATTATTTGGAGTTGGATTGGATGGTGACGGCGACCGTTCAGTATTCATGGATGAAAAGGGAGTTGTTATTGGAGGCAACTTAATGACATTGCTTTTTGCTAAGAATGTTTTAAAGCGTCGCGGCGGTGGCTTAATCGTTGTCCCTGTCTCTATTTCGTCAAGGATTGAGTCTTTTGTCAAGGAGTATGGGGGCAGAGTGTTATGGTGCAGGGTTGGTCACAGGTTTATTGAGGAGGAGTTATTTAATAATAAGGGTGTTCTTGGAGGGGAGTTCTCAAGCCATTTCTACTTTAATGAGTATTATCCTTTTTCTGATGGCATAATGTCTACTTTAATGCTTGCAAGAATGATTCATGAATCAGGCAAGAAGTTATCTGAATTAGTTAATGAATTGCCTGTAATCATTGTTGTTAAGGAGGAGATTGAGTTCCCTACTCATAAGGCTAAGAATGCTGCTATGAAACGCATTAAGCATGAATTACTGAAAGCTCATCCTAATGCCTTAACTATTGATGGTGTTAAGTTCTCTTTAAATGATGGTTCCTCAGTTCTTGTCCGCGCTTCTGAGACAAGGCATACTGTTAAAGTCTACGCTGAATCAGGGTCAAAGGAGAAAGCAAAATCACTGCTTAAAGAGTATGTAAGTCTTATTAAGTAATCTTGTAGATTCTTACGAAATTATTAGCATACAGTAATTCATATCCTCCTGTCTCGTTGCTGAATAATAATTTCACCAGGTTTGAATTGCATGCCTTGTCATTCGCGTAGAATGCCATTCTCGGGTTAATTATTAAGCACCCATTCCCCTCTTGTGATACTACTTCTGACGTGCCTGTTTCATTAGCGTACATTCTTTTCTTAATTAGTGTTTCCGCGCCAGCCGGGTCCTCGTACACGGTGCGGTCAGTGTATAACTTAAACATCTGCACCTGAGACTGGTCTGGAAAGAATATTTCATAACCTGTTTCATTAGCCAGACCGAGTATTGCTTCAATGTAGAATAAATTGTCATTGCCCAGTATTAAGTATGATGCATTAACGTCCTTGAAAGTATCATTATTATCCGTGACTAGGAATTTTGCAATCCTCTTAATCCTGTGCTCTACTTGACCATATACTGAGTCAACTAGTGTTGGGAATTCAGTGTAGTATTGTATCCATGAGCCATGGTCCCACCAGCTGGCAGTTATTCCTGGCTCCAAATTATCTTTCACCCATTCCAGTGCTGGAATCCATTCCACGTCAACTCTTGGATTGAATAATGGTATTGTATTAGCACTCACTATTGAGTAAATTGTTAGCACTGTTATTGGTATTCCTATTGCTAGTTTCTTGAACTGCTTTATCTTCTTTGCCTGCGAGTAACCGTAGTTAAGTATTACTGCAGTCATTGAAGTGGTTATTACTGCTCCCAGGAATGAGTACCTGCCGTAATTAAGCATTAAGAATAGTACTGGGATTGTGTATGCTAACAGCATTAAGCGCCCCCACTCCTTCATTCTTGTCAGCATTAATGCGAATAGTATTAGTCCTGGCCACATGAAGTAGTATGAAATATTATGCATTGCCCATGTTAAGTAAGGTGTTGGCGCTAGCAGTTCTGATACCCCTATGGTGTAAATCTTTGAAGTGAAGAATATTGATGTTGACAGCACTCCGCTTATTAATGATGAGTTTAGTCCTGCGAATATTAATGCCCCGCTGAATAGGGATAGCATTATTATTATTCTTGCTTTTTTCTTTAATTTAATGCTCAGATAACAAATCATGCTTAGGATTGCTGGCATGAGTACTAGTATTGTGTGCGCTTCAATGGCTCCTGGAGCGTAAAGGAATAAGTTAGTTATTACTCCATTATTCATGAATAACCAGTTAAACAATAAGTAAGTTGGTAGGACTATTAACTCGTAAATCAATAATTTTCTTGTTACTTCTTTTTCTCCTTTGTAGTACGCGATTGCTTGTGTTATTAACAGCCATGCAATTATTATTGCAATTCCCAGTAAGTGACCGTTCCATACTGTTATCATTCCAGTAATTAATAATGCGCTTAAGCATGCAAGCATTAACTGCCTGCCTTTCTTCTTTTCTTTGAGCATTAATTCGTACGTGAGCATTACTCCTAAGAGGAATGTGAGGAAGAACCCGTCGCCTCTGTAAAAGTTGGCCATGGTCCTGTAAGCGTGCCCGACATTCAATGCAAGGAGGAATGCGCCTATTAACGCAGTCCTGTTATTGAATAAATTCTTCAGCAAGTAATAGAACAGAATTACACTTATTAGTCCTGATATAATCGGCATGCACTGGAATGCTGTTACATATGGCACATCCATTAGTGCTGGCAGTATCGTGACCCAGTATAGTCCTTTTGGCTCGTTTATTCTCTTCATTCCGCCTGTTAGTTCGTAAGTGTCAAGGTTGCCTGTTTCCATGTATTGTCTTATAACGCTTGCGTGCAGGAATGGGTCGTTGCCTAAGAATGCATAAAGACGCAGTGAGTAAGTTCTCATTGCTAGCGCGAGTATTAATATTATTATTAATAATTTAGCGTTTAACTTCATTAATGATTTTCTAAAGAAGTGCTTCTTTTATGCATTTCCATAATAATTATTAATCATTAAGGCACTCTCTTTATATGATGAAAATCGGTTTTGTCCATGACGTCTTGTACCCTTTTGTTACTGGCGGGGCTGAGCATAAAGCGTTTGAGTTATTTACGCGGATTGCTAGGGAGCATGAGGTTCACTTGTTCACTATGTATTGGAAGGGAATGCCTTCGTGGGATTTTAATTATCATGGCATTAATGTTCATTGTGTTTGCAGGGCTCCGTCCAAAAAAGATTTCTATACTGGGGGGCGTCGTTCTATTGGTCCTGCAATTAAGTTCTCGCTTGCATTACTGCCTAAACTCTTTAAGTATGACCTTGACGTGTTGGATTGTGATGAATTCCCTTTCCTTCACTTGTGGAGTGCTAAGTTTTATTCATTGATTAAGCGCGTGCCTTTATTCATTACTTTTAATGAGTACTGGTCAAAGAATTATTGGATGAATTATGCTGGCAGGTTCTTCGGTTTTCTCGGCTTCATTATCCAGTCATTGTCAAAGCACTTGGGCAGGGCGTTATGCATTTCAGAGAAGACGCGTGAATTAGTTGGCAGGGGTGTTGTTATTCCGTGCGGTTTGGACGTGAAATTAATTAATTCAATAAAGGTGAAAAGGATTCCTTATTCAATCATTACTGCTTCGCGATTAATTCCTGATAAGAATGTTGATAAGTTAATCAAGGCATTTAATGAACTTGATGATGAAAAGGCCACGCTTATTATTCTTGGTGAGGGTCCTGAATTAAGGAGGCTGAAGAAGTTGGCTGGTAAGAGGGTTAGATTTCTTGGCTTCCTGAAATCGCATCGGGCTGTGTTAAAATTAATGAAGTCTTCTCATGTTTATGCTAGTATGAGTGAGCGTGAGGGGTTTGGCATGTCATTGCTTGAGGCAAGGGCTTGCGGTTGCGTTACTCTTAACGCTTCTGATTTCCGAGGCAGGAATGCTTCTGCAATTCTTAGAAAATCTTTTAAGCGTAAGCCTGAAAAGATTGATTTAAGAAAGCATGACTGGGATAAGATTACTAAAAAGTATGAATCAGTTTTAAAACATTTTTCCTGAAATTATTAGCCTTTCTTGCACTCTCTCAACATTCTCTACAACTTTTTATTTATAATGCGGTCTTTAAGTTTTAGGCATTTCCTTTAGAACAATGTTTATTGCTTCTTTAAAGTTAGGAACATTCTTGGTTAGGTATTTTAATTCATTAGACCATATTTTTTCTTTTAATTTTAAAGCTTTCTTAAATGAATGTGAACTGAACTTAATAGAGTAATAGGATAATTTATGATTAATTAAATTAAAATCCATTTTTACTCCTTTTTTAATTAAAAAATAAACATCGTATAAGTCTCTTGCTTTATTCCTTGTAATCAGGGCTCTTATCTTTTCAGCCAGTATTTCTTGTTCTGCCATAACTATGATGTCAAAGGATGGAATTTCTTCTACATAGAGACCTATCCTTTTTATGAGTGGAGGAATTAATACTTTTTCAGGAGTACTGAAATCTAATGAGGTCTTGCATAATGAATTTGGTTGTCCGTTATAAAGAGGTCCTTTTATTTTATAGATTAAGTTAATGGAGTCTTTAAATGTTTTAATTTTTGTTTCAAAATCTAAGTAGTATCTTTTAAGGCCTTTGGAGATTATTTTCTGAAAATCTTTTTCAATAATAACTGTGAAATCCAAGTCTTGTGAGAACCTGTCAAAGCCGTAACATTTTGTTAGAGCTGTTCCTCCTTTAAATATTAATTCTTTACCCAGTTCTTGGTATAATATGAAAAGGATGATTTCTTGAAAATAATCTGTTTCTGCTTGTCCTAGATTATAATTTCTTAGTTTAGCGTATTCTTTTAGTTTTTCTTTAGATATCATGTTTTATCATCCATTTTTTATTTATTTTTTTTCCAGTTAAATATTTTGATACTTGCACGTAATTCCTGTCTTTATAATTGATTTTACTTGATATGTCCATGTTTTTGTATTTTTCAAGTAAAAACCCAACTCTCTTTGTTAATGAAGCATTATTTATTTTCTTTAAGTAATTTATTAGTTTATCCTTACTTATTTTAGAGTTTATGATTATCTTTATTATTTCATCAAAATTTCCCATTAATTCTTCACAGGATACTGCATCTATTATTAATTTTTCATCTTCTGCTATGAAAATAAAATCATTATTATATTTTATTTTTTCGTAGCCGAAAAACATTTTTTTGCCGTGTTTGTGAAATTCAATTTTATAATTTTGGAAGCTGATGTTTTTATGCGGCATTGTAGTAACCACTTGTATTGTATTCACGATTTGTTCTGTGTAACCTTTATAATAGGAACAACTCCAATAAGAAAGGTAGTTTGGGCTGTATAAGTTTGCTGCAATAAGGTATATATCATCTTTTGTCGTGTATTTCCCTTTTGTAATTTTTTTAATTTTTTTTCTTTTAAGCAACCTATTTAGAACTGTGTAAGCATAGTCATCTTTACATCCAAGTATTTTTTTTATTGTTGTTTTCGTTATTATTGGATGCTTATTTAGTTCTTTATAGTTCATATTGTTAATATAAGAGTAATAAGTATATAAATCTTATTATTTTTAAATGAACTAATCATTTTTGATTTGTTTTCTATTAAAAATTAAGAAAACTTAGGATTTTCTTTCTGAAATTACTTGCCGAGTGATTCTTAGCTTTTCTTAAACCCCTTTTTACTAATGAATTATATAATCTTTTATTTTCAAGCATTCTTACTTTCCTCGCCAAGTCCCTGTAATCACCTGGCTTGAATAATAATCCGTCACTACTTATTGTTTCTATTAGTGCTGCTGCTCTTGCCCCTATTACTGGCGTTCCCTGACTCATTGCTTCAATGACTGGAGCGCAGAAACCTTCATGCTCGCTTGCAGTTACGAACGCAAATGCTTGTTTATAATAATTATTCAGTTCACCATCACTTACCTGTCCCAGGAATTTCACTTTAACTCTTAATTCCTTGATTAATTTGTCCAGCTTTCTTTTCTCATTCCTGTATTCTTTTGAGCGCTTGTAATTACCTATAATCAATAATTCTTTATTCAATCCTTTAAGAGCTTTTATTATAATGTCAATTCTTTTGTTTGGAGTTATCCTGCCAACGTATAATAAGTAATCACTTTTTTTGCCTCTGCCTTTTCTTCTTGTATAAACAGGTAGTGGCAGCACTCTTGCCTTGCTGACTCCTAATTCTTTCATAGTGAATCTTGAGTGAGTGATTATTAGTGATGCCTTACTTGCGAGTTCTTTATTCAAGTCGCTTGCTTTCTTAATTAGTAATCTGTATAACCAGTTTTTAAGGAATTTTTGTGGAGTGAGTCCGTGATAATCAAATATTAACTTGCACTTCTTTAATTTCAGTGCTATTGGTCCGAACGCACTCCATATTAACCAATTTAGCCATAAGTAATCATAGTTTTCATCAATTTTTTTGGCATAGTAATCATCAATTAATCCTAATTTGTATGGGATGAATTTCCTTAATCCTATTATCGTCTTGTCAGTTTCCCATTCAGTGTTATTGCTTATTAACACATCAACTTCATGTTCTTTCAGTGCTTTCTTTAATTCTTCAATGTATAGTGCGAACCCGTCATTCTTCAACCTGTTAAAGTGAGCTATTGCTATTTTCATACTCTTCGCTCCAGGAAGTCAAGTAGTAATCCCAGCATTAAGAAGAAGAATCCTGTTATGCCTAGTAGTGCTGTTAATATTGCAGTGCTTACTGCAACTACTGAACCCCTTTGAACAAAGTCATCCATTACTTTTAAGCCGAAGTAGAATGCTGCTGCAAGCCCTAGCGCGCCCATGCCGCCGAATAATGCGAGCGGGTTCCAGTCCCTGATATTCCTTATTATTCTCCCTACTATCTTGAAGGCGTCCTTGATTTTTAACTTGCTTTGCCCTATTCTCTTCCTGTAAGTTACTGGCACGCCGGTAATTCTTAGTCCTGCTTTATTAACTTTTGCGAATAAGTCACTTTCCAAGTCAAATCCTTTGGCATCCACTTGTATTGTTCTTATTGCTTTTTCATTGAACGCCCAGTAGCCTGTGCATAAATCCTTTATATTATTCCTGAACGCGAGGTTTGCTGCTATTGTTAGTAATTTATTCCCTATAACGTGCTGTCTTGACTGCCTCATGCCCATTACAACGTCTGCTTCTTCTGTCACTATTGGCAGCAGTACTTGAGGCATTTCCTTTGGATTGTATGTATTGTCAGCGTCAAGCATTACTAGGGCGTCTGGAGGATTCTTTTTTAGAATGCTTAGTGCTGTTTTGAATGCCATTCCTTTGCCTTTGCCTTTTTGCAGTATTACTTGCGCGCCTGTTTCCTCAGCTACTCTTCTCGTCTTGTCCTTGCTGTGCCCGTCAACTACTAGGATGCTTGTATTGTATTTTAATTTCTTTAATGCAGTGACTGGTATTGTCTTTATTACCCTGGCAACGCCTCTCTCTTCGTTCAGTGTTGGCAGTAGTATGATTAATTCCTTCATGCTTACTTAATGATTCACTTTTTTTAACTTAAAAACCTTTTTATCAATAATTATTTAAATACTCCTTTGGATAATTACAAATATGAAATCTACTCCATCAAATCTTTATACAGAAAAATATTTTTTAACTAACTGTGTTGGATGCGATGCTTTTAAAAAAGGTAAAAAAATTAATAATAGATTAAAAACAGCAATCAATCTATCTAAAATAAAAGAAGGAAATAAAGCATTAGATGTTGGTTGTGGCAGAGGCGAATTATTACTTCAAATAGCAGAGAATAAATGTTTTGCTTACGGCATAGACTATTCAGACTCAGCTATTAAAATATCTAAAAAATTCACAAAAGGCAAGGAGAACATAACAATAAAGAAAGCAGATGTTAAGAGAATTCCGTTTAAATCTAAAATGTTTAACTGCGTCTTCTTAATGGATATTGTTGAACACCTATACCAGTGGGAAATAATTAAAGGGTTAAAAGAAATAAAAAGAGTTCTTAAAAATAAAGGCAGAGTAATAATACGCACGGATAATAAATTATACAAATTACTCACTGAAAACATAATTAAAAGCATTGCAATCCCACTAAGAAGATATAAAAAAAATGAATATGAACTCTTGCATGTTAATTACAAAACATTAAGAAACGTTAAAAAAGACTTGATAAAACAGGGATTCGCAGTTAAAGGTTTCTATCCAAAATTCAATGAAAAAGAAATTAAAAAGTATATTCATATTTATGTACCATTTGGTAATGATAAATTTAAAAAAATAATAATAAAACTAATTAAAATAATTGAAAAAACGCCATTATACGCGCTAGTATGCCCGACAATATGGGTTATTGGCGAGAAACCCTAATGACTAAACCTTTTTATATTTTAAAAAAACTCAAGAGTCTTTAATGAAGTTAAAATTAGGTTGGCTTATTCCAATATTCGCTCTATTAGTGCTTGCTTTTATTTACAGACCGCAGGAGCGTATAAATATTGCCACTTCTGCGCCTCCCGCGTACACGCATGACATCACGCTCTTTATTTTAGTAATTATTTTCTCATTCCTTTCTTACTTCCTCATCCGTGGCAAGGTTTTAAGGTCTTTAAAGCCACTGCTTTCAAAACATTCAACAGCAATAATCCTCTTAATCCTGACTTTCCTTGCCTTCATATCGTTTAGAAACATCCTTTCTCAAAATGGTGTTATTGCTTTACATCATGACTGGGTTTTTCCACAGACTGCTCCCGAGCTTAATTACCACACAAGTCAGTATTTTACTCCATGGTTCACTCCAGGACTTGGTGAGTACAGGAGTTATACAACAGCTTTTATTTTCAATCTTTTCTCTTGGTTCGCTTCAGGCCTCGGTGCTGGCGGAGCCTTTCTTTCAAAGTTTTTTTCCATTTCATTGCTCCTTCTTTCTGGACTAAGTTTTTATTTACTGTCAAAATCTTTTACTAAGAATAAGATTGCCTGCCTTCTTGCCAGTCTCCTGTACATACTTAACCCAGTGCTTTATAATAGAATTGTTGCTGGTCACTTCGGGTTTATTATTGGGTATGCCCTTGCTCCTTTGTGCCTTTTACTCTTTAAAAAATCTGTCACAAAAAATGGTTTTAATTATTCAACTATTTTAATTGGCGCATTATTATTTTCAATTGCTGGACAACAGATACAACTTACTATTATGATTTTCTTAATACTTTTCCTTTATTCATTATTTGAAAAGAAGAAAAAACTCTTTTTAGTTTTAATTCTTTACTTAATAACTTATTTCTTAGTTCATTCTCCTTGGATTCTTAATCTCTTATTTCAAGATATTTCAAGCGTTGTTAGTCATGCTGGCGGAACAAGCACTGAATGGATTTCTGAATTAAGCCCATCACTTACTGAATCATTATTCCTTATTGGGTACCGCCACTTCATGTTCTCACTGCTTGAAACAAGCAATCTCTATGTCTGGGGGTTCTCATTCTTAATAATTATTCTAACAGCTCTTGCACGCTTAATCTTCAAAAAAGATAGAGTATATTATTTTGCTTTAACTATCTGGATTCTAGGACTTATTATTTCTACAGGGATTAGCCCTCCTTTTGGATTCATTTATGAGAATATGCCTTTTAATTTCTTATTTCGTGAAGTTTATCATTTAATGTTCCTAACTGCTTTCGGTTTCTGCCTGACATTCCTTTTATCTTACTCTCATGTTATTAATTACTTCAGAAGGTATAAATTATTCATTGCTCCATTAACTCTTGGCTTAATATTAATTATTAGTTTCCCTTTCTTCACTGGAGACTTTGCTGGCAGGGTTCAAGTCGTTGACTTTGACAGGACATTGATTCATTTAGCCGAGTCACTTGATAAGGACCTTAGTGATTACAGAGTCTTATATACCCCTTTAACTCAACCAATTAAATACAAGAATTACACTTATGTTGGTATTGACCCAATCGTTGCTTTCAGCCCCAAAGACACATTTGACCAAATAATTTATTCATCAGAACCCCGTCATAAATTCACTGCTTTTGTCATTAACTTACTGCACGAGCCAATAACTAACCACCTCGGCTTTATTTTGGGACTCGCCGGTGTCCGCAATATTTACGAGCGCTTTGACTTTTACTCTGATTTCCCTAATCATTCTTATATGGGAGACTTCCCTCAGTCATTATCATTTAATAATGATTGGATTAATTTAGTATTAAGTAATCAGGCAGATCTAAACTTAACTAAGTGCACATTCATTAACTATTATGACAACCTTGCTTTCCTGCCACGCGTTTATGCTGTTGATTCATCATTTCTTGCTTCTGGAGGATTATCATCACTTGTTTCTTTTTCTTATATTAATGACTTGCTTAATTATTCCAAGCCTGCCTTCTTTTTTGCTGCTCAAGAGCCTAATTTTAATGTTGATTACTTGCTTGTTAATGAAGAATATTTAGACTTTGTTATTTCATTAATTCATGACGAGTATAAGTTTGACCCTGCTTCATTCGTCACGTCTGGTGATGCGCGAAAGTCCTGGACTCCATTGTATGGTTATGACTTTGGCTGGTGGTGGTATAACACTTACTACTCGCAAGGACTTGAGGACTCCATATTTACATTGTCTAACAAATCTATCTCATTCCCCATCTCAACTACTAAAGATTCTTATTTGCTAATTAAATACTTATCCACAGATGGCATCATTATTAACTTTAATGGAACTGAACACATTATTAATCCTTCGGAAAGATTCACTTGGGATAAAATCCTTATAAGTTCTGACTCTAATCTAACAATCACTCCTCTTAGCGGTGAGAACATCATTTCAAGAATTGCCTTAGTGCCTGTTAATGTCTTTAATAATGCTTACTCTGAATTCATTAATTACTCATCAAGTAAGTCAATTATTTCTTACTCAGAACTTGGAGAAATATCCTGCGACATACCTGAAAAAGTTTTTAGTTTTGAAGGTGTTGGCGTCAATTTACATGGTTGTGGTGATAAGTGTGATTTAAAAGGCACATTCAATAAGGAATATATTGAAGGCAACTTCTCTACTTATTTCTTTAACAATGCATCTGTCGACGAATTTGCAGTTGTTTTCAAGTCAATTAATGTCAGCCTACTTGATTACCCTTACCTTGAAGTTATAAGTGCTGTTAACAATCCTGAAATCCAAACCATTGAAGTCGCCTTTACTACTGATGATGAAAAAATAATTGATGTAGGATGGAGTGTGTATACATCCAGTGACTATAATAGTTATATTTATAATCTAAAACAAGCAGTAATAGACAACAATGCTTCAGCTCTTAATTTAACAAAGTTAGGCATTCGTGTGCATAAAAAAATAGGAAAGAACGCGGAGCCTGGTTATTATGAATTCAGGATTAAGTCAGTTAAATTCTTTAATCCTGAAATGAATTTTAATTCAAGCAATGGATGCTTTCTTAACAGTTCATTCATTAACCAGTCACTATTTATCCCTAAACAAGGGGATTACTCTATTTTTCTAAGGCGCGATTCTGAATGGGTTAACATAAACTCTTCCTTTCTGCATAATGGCATTAATGATTTCATTTTCGAGTTTAATGAATCAGGAATTAATGATTTATTAGTCGCTGTTTCAGATTTTAAAGAGCTGTTAAATAACTCTGTCTTTTACGAAAGAATTGATTCCTCCCATGTGAATATTACTTATGAATTTAGCAACCCTGGCTACTTGGTTTTCTCAGAAACATATCATCCTTCATGGATGCTTAATGATTCAAGCCCATTAATTGCTAACAGCTTTGCACAGGCTTATCTCTTGAATGACTCTAACAATTTTCAATTAGTTTTTACTAAGGCAGATACATACTCAATTGGGTTGCTTATTTCTTTTATAACCCTCACTATTTCACTAGTAATTATTTTGTTATTATTTATTATTTACATCAAATCAATTGATTTTAAAGAGCATCAAAATTATGCATTTTGTATTAAAAAATCTAAAGCGATTATTAAAAATGTTAAGAAAGAATTTGGTTGGATTGGGATTTTAATATTATTATCAATATTATTTTTATTTCTTGGCGGACTATTCTTAACAATTTATTCAATTGTGCCCCACACCACAATTGGTGATGCTTCTTTATTAATTTCAAACTTATTTGGAAACATAATAATTTATATTTTAATTGGAATAATGATATACAAGTTGATTAAAAATGAGTGAGTTAAGTGATTATGTTAAAACATTGAAAGAAAGAGGACTTAGTATTACTTTTAGAGAGCTTAAATCAACCTTCCTTTACTATCTGGAGGACTATAATTACACAAGATTTAGTTCAATCAGTAATTTATCAAGTTTTGAAACTAGTAAATTAAAAGAATTTAATAATATAATATATATATTTTCATTAGATAGTCCTAATAAATCACTTCCTGGAGTACCGGTAACCCGTTCACAGTATGAAAATAATTCATTATTTTTTGAATTGCATACAAATGCCGTGCCTGAAAAAACCATTTACACATCAAAGAACATTTCAGTAATAGGAATTTATAGTACAACGATTTAAAAAAAACTCTTAGCAAAAGCAATCGAATTATTAATAGCTGCCTTTAAGCCAGCCCTCCTAAGATTATACCATATTCTCCTTGGAGATGAAAGATAAAACATCCTAATACCCTTTTTCTGCATTTTAATTAAGTCCTCCCTCGATAAATCATTAACACTAATAACAGCATTACCATAACGCCTGTACTTTGAAAACTCCTTAGTATAAAGTTTAATGCCTCCCTCTCCTTTTAAAGCCATGTCATATAACTTGGTTCCAGGATAAGGAGTTGAAATATTAATTCTAGCTTGGTCACAATATTTTAAATTCTTAATAAAATTCAAAGTGCGCATAGCAGACTCTCTTGTCTCAAAAGGATGACCAATCATTACTGAACAGCGAGTTTCAATGCCTAAACTCTTAGCAATCTTATAAGCCTTATCAACAGATTTTAAATCAACCCCTTTCTTAATAACTTTCAATATTTTAGGGTCTCCTGATTCAATACCAAATGATATACTGTTAAAGCCTGCCCTTTTCATAGTCCTTAATAAAACTTTATCCACTAAATTTGCCCTGGTCCATCCCTCCCAAGTAATATCTAACTTATTCCTTACTATTAACCTGCTTAATTCCATCATGCGCTTTCTTGAAACAGTTAGTGTATCATCAATCATGAGAAAATGCCTAATATTAAATTCATCAACCAACTGCTTTAGCTCATCAAATATATTTTCCGCAGACCTAAGCCTGAATTTCCTACCAAAAATTGCATTAGTTGAGCAAAAAATACACTTAAAAGGGCAACCCCTACTGCCTAAAATTGTTGTAAATCTCATAATTCCTTTTTTAGGAACACTCCATTTATACTTATCCAAATTCAAGGACTCCCTGTCAGGGAAAGGAAGGCTGTCAAGGTTTTTAATCAATTCACGTGGTTTTGTCTTGATAATTTTTTTATTTTCCCTATAAACAATACCCCTGGTTCTTGGGTTCTTCACCCTTTTTTTAATTGATTTCAATAATTCTGGAAAAGTTATTTCTCCTTCACCAACAATACCATAATCAAAATATGAATTCTTAATCAGGTGAGGCATTAAGGTTACGTGAGGTCCACCAATTATTGTTACAATACTCTTATTCTTCTTTTTAATTAATTCTGCAATCTTGTTTGCCTTATGAAAAAGAGGGGTTGTGGCAGTAATGCCAACAGCATCATATTTTTTCTTAATTGCGTAATTTGCTACTTGTTCTTCATTCATTACTTCTACCTCAGCATCAAGGATGTCAACATTAAAGCCAGCGTCCTTAGCAACACTTGATAAGTAACACAACCCTAAAGGGGGATTCATAACCCCTACTCTGGCCGCAGGCTTATACCTGCCATAAACTTCGCTCCAAGGAGGATTAACAAGCAAAACCTTCATTTTTTAACACCTTTAACAACTAAGTGTGTTCCAAAATAATTAAATAATTTCTCAAAAATTAATTCAGCAGTTAATAATAATTTAATGAACCCTGAATTAAAATTCATAGAAGGGTAAACAAGACTCCAAATCCTTGAAGAACTCACTTTAAAATCATTAAGTTGTGAAACAATCTTTTTTTTATTAAGTTTTAAACTATTCCTTTCGACTCTTTTTTTCAACCCTAATAAGAATATTAATATATTTACGCGATTAGGCTCAATTAACGTGATTCTTCCTTTTGGATTACAAACTCTTGATACCTCTGAAATACCTAAATTAACGTTTTCGAAGTGATGCAATGCTGCATTACAGAGAATAAAATCAAAAGATTCTTTTTTAAAAGGTAATTGCTCCCCATCAGCAACAATAAGGAAAAGATTTCTTTCTTTTTTAATACGCTTAATCTGGTCAATAGAAATGTCAATACCTACAACAAAATTTGACTTCTTTTTAAGCTCCGATAAGAATAACCCTTGACCGCAACAAAAATCAAGAACGATGTTTCCCTTATTAAGAAATTTCCTTCTTTTTTTGACATATTCTTTAACACAATTACTTTGTTTAAAATACCTTTCTTTATAGTATAACTTATTTAAGGATTTAATATTAATCACCACTCACACTAAACAATATCGTTGTAATGCCAGCACGTAAAACTGTTTTAAATTCTTCAAATGAATTTATTTTCTTAAGCTTCCATAAGATATACCATAATCTTAAATAAAAACTCTTGTAAACCCTTTTTACTGACTTCTCAAGGAATTCCTTACTCAAATCACATATCAATTCATTGTAAAAACTTTTAGTATGCAACTTGCTTAAATCATGACTAGTGCAGTTCTTTAGAATGCTCTTGTCCATACGCGCTATTTCATCAAATAATTTTGAACCAGGGTAAGGAGTTAATATTCCAACAGTAACTGTATCTGCCTTTAATTTCTTAATAAAATCAATAGTTTGATTAATTGTTTCTTTAGTCTCTCCAGGAGCACCAAGTATTAAATGAGCATGCGTGTCCAAACCAACTTTATAAGCATCCATAAAGTTTTTCATAATCCATTCTAATCTAATTCCTTTCTGAATATTATCAAGTATCTTCTGGCTTCCTGACTCAACACCAAATTTTAATTTATGACAACCCGCCTTCTTCATTAACTTCATTGTTTCCTTGTCAATTGTTCCCACCCGCGCATTACACACCCAAGTTAAATCAAGTTTATTTTTTATTATTAAATTACAAATCTTCTTAGTCCTTTTTCTATGAACTGTGAAAGTTTCGTCCCTGAACAAAACCTCCTTATACCCTTGTGAAGCAATTAATTTAAGTTCTTCAACAACATTCTCAGCGCTTCTAAACCTGTAAACACCGCCGTAAAAATATGGAGAAGTGCAGAAAGTGCACTTACCTGAACAACCTCTTGAAGTAATTACGGTTGTATAAGGATCTCTTTTTGCTAATGGATTAAAATATTCAACATCAGGACATATTGTTCTGTCAGGAAAAGGGAGTTCGTCAAGATTTTTAATAAAAGGTGCATCTCTATTGACTATAATTTTCCTATTTTGTTTAAATCCAATACCTTTAATATTCTTAAAAGACCTATTATTATCAAGAGAATTAATCAAATTTCTAATAATATAATCAGGTTCTTTTTTAACTATAAAATCAACAGCCTCATTTTTAAGACTTTGTTTAGGAAATGAAGTAACATGTTGACCATAAAGTATTGTAAACATCGCTGGATTGCTTTTTTTAAGTTCTGAAAGAATACTTACGTCCTCATTAAAAGTCATTGTTGCAGTTAACATTATAACAGCCTCAATTCTTTTTTTCAAAACAATCTTCTTAAGCTCTTCAATACTTATTCCCTCTGAAGCCGCATCAATCAAAGTGACTTTGTGACCTTCATTTTTTAATATTGTTGAAATCAACAACAAGTAAATTGGAGGAAACTTTGTTTTGGCTATTCTCTTGCCCTTGCACCAGCACCCGTAAACTAAATCCCTGACTACATTTTTGGTCTGACTACTTGGAGGGACTAAAGTAAGAACTCTCACTTCTTAAACACCCTATCATTAATACTCTGTTTTAATTCATTAATGCTGTCAAATACGAAACCAAAAAAGAATAATTGTACGCCAGATATCAATAATAATACATCAAGAATAACTATTGGTCTCCCAGCTCCCAAGTCCTGACCCAGTAAATATTTAATATAAAATATGTGAAACCCCAATAAAAAGCCCAAAAATAATAGTAAACCACCAACTCCTGCAAAAATCTTCATAGGCTTATTACCCAATATAAACCTCACTCTTAAAGTTATTAAATCAAGCATGCCCCCAAAAATCCTTTTATAATTATATTTTGATCTTCCATACTTTCTTGGAAAGTGTTTAACTTCAAGCTCGCCAACATTAAAACCTACTTTCCTGGCAAGAGGGATAATAAATCTATGCTCACCAGACATCATTGATAATTGCTCAATAACTTCACGCTTGAACGCTTTGAAACCGCAATTAAAATCATGAACATTCAAATTAAATAATCTCTTTGTTAAAGAATTATATATTCTTGAAGGAACTCTTTTAGAATTTCCATCCTTCCTATATCTTCTCCACCCATTAACAACATCATAACCCTCCCTTATTTTCTTAATGAATTTAGGTATATCCTCAGCACTGTGCTGCAAGTCCACATCAATCATAAAGACTATGTCCCCTTTTGCATGGATGAAACCCTTCTTTAACGCGAATGACTTGCCCATATTAACCTTGTTTTGGTAAAACCTCACAAGTTTATGATCAGCCAATTTTTTAATCACCTTTAATGAATTATCAGTAGAGCCGTCATCAACAATTATTATTTCACCCTTAATTTTATTCTTTGAAAAAACCCTTAATATATCCTTAACAAATATTCTAACATTCTTCTCTTCATTATACACAGGCAGAACAACTGAAATCATTATGTTAGATTAATAAAGATGTTTATTAATAAATATTATGATTTTAAACATCCTTTAGGCAAAAAATTTAATAAATAACTTCACATAAACAGATTACAAAATGGTGTTTAAAATTAAAAAAATTGATTTAATAATCTGCTCAGCACTAGTAATTATTGGGTTTAATATACTTGTTTATAATCTTGATGCAAAAACCCTTTACTGGGACGAAGTATACACCACTTACGTTTCAAGAAAAGCTCCCTTAGAAATAATTAATCACTTATACTCAATTAAAACAAATCCCCCTTTATTTTATTTAATCTCTCACCCAATAGTAATAAATTATAACTCTGATTTCATAATAAGATTAATTCCATTAACATTCGGATTACTATCAATAATCGCGATTTACTTTTTTAATCTCAGCATAAACAACAGAGCAACAGCATTACTTTCTGCAACATTGTTAATGATATTACCTTACTTCATCTTGTACTCAAAATTTTTTAAAATGTACACCTTATTCACGCTTCTCTCAATTCTGTCTTATCATTTTTTCTTTAAAATCCTATACAGGAAAAAGGGGAAAAATGACAATAAGTACTTCATAATAAGTAATGTACTAGGATTATACACTCACTCATGGTTTGCTTTACTTGTTTTAACAGAGTTCCTGGTCTTCATCATTTTTTACTTATTTAAGAAAATAAAGTTTAAAAAAATGCTAATAAATTTCTTCATAATCGCGCTTTTTTTCCTTCCATGGATACCAAACTACATATCAGCACTTAGTATTAGGTACAATATAGACTCGCAGTCTTCAATAAATTTTCTTGAATTCTTCAATGTTTATTTTAGAGATTATGATTTCTTCTTTTCCATTTTACTTTTCATTCCAATTGGGATATTAATTATTAAAAAAGAATACAGAAAATTTGCATTATACCTGCTCCTTTTCATTCCTTTAATTATATTATATACTACTAATTACAATTTTTATTCTGGAGATTTCCGATACTTTCTATTCTTATTGCCCCTATGCATTACATTAATTTCAATAACATTAAGCAACATCAGATTGCCGAATATTAAATTACTTCAAAAAAAGGGAACGCTTGTAAATGCAATTAATATATTAATTTACTCAGTCTTATTAATTTATATTTTAAATTATATTTTAATACCAGCAACTTCTGCGTATTTGGGAGGCACAGTCCATTGGGTAAGACATGAACAATTTATGGCAGAGTTCTTAGAAGAAAATGTTAAGGAAAATGACGCAATCAGTATTAATGATGGAAGCTTAAAAGAAATAGTTGAATGGTATTCAAGTGAACGATTAAAGGAAATGATTAATCAACCAACTGGAAATTTAGATAAGAACGGAACTTTGTGGTTTATTATACCTAATTCTGGAGATTTCTATGAAATAATGAGGAACTTTCAGCCAATTAATCAAAACATCTCACAAGCCAATAGTTTAGGATGTACTAATTTTGGTTCCATCATTGCACAGCCAATAAATCTAACAAATCCAAGCATATCATTAATTGAAATAAGATTCAGTAAAAGTCATAAAACCCCAGATTATAACCTAACCCTGGAAATCCATAGAGATTTAAATAACAAACCTTCAGGAGAAATAGTCCATAATAAATCATTCAAACCAATTGAAAGTAGTATTAATAAAATCTACTTAAACCTAAATAATTTAAACACTTCAGAACAATACTGGTTAGTCTTCAAGCCAGAAGAAAAAAGTGATTCAGGTTATACCATTGTCACTTACAAAAAAGAATCAGGAAACGCTCTAGTATGGATAAAGGGATGGTTTAAATGGGAAGGTCAAGATGTTTCATATGAAATATATTATAATAATACTGATGACTTGTCTGAAAAAAGAGTGTTCTCTGACATCTTCAGATTCGGAAATTTTAATGTTTACAAGGCAAGCAGGACTAATAGAAAAATAGAAATCCCTGTAACTGAAGGGAATTGGAGTTTAGAACTCAATGGACCCGCTCTTCTAATAAATAGTAATAGTTTCAGCAATATTTCATTACGAAAACTAGAGTATGATGGTTACTTGTTCCCAACAATGGACAGAGAATTAGGTGAGATAGAATACTTTTTAAAATCAAAAGATAATAGTGTTATTAAAGAAATTTCATTAAATGTTATAACCTGTGTTCCTTACAATAAAAGTTTTGTAAAAATATTAGTATTTAATAATTCTAATTTAATTGACGAATGCACTATTGTTGGAGGAGGTCATGTAGATGTGCGTGGGGAGCATATTTCTTTAAAAGATGCGCTGCTAACTTTAAAGGATTTGAACTTAACACAAGTAACACTAAAATTTCAAGTTTATGCAGATTCTGATAAACCAATTTATCTTGGAGTAAATGAAGATGTAAAATTAAAGCTCTCGAAATTAGAGTTCAATGTAACAAGTCTTTAATGAATTCTTATCCAAACATATTAAAAAAAGAAACAGTTGCTGTTGTATAATGAAAATAAAAAACTCTCATGCACTAACCATCTTATTTATATTATCTATATGGCCATTATTACCCAGCCTACTAACTCAAGGAGTTGTTTGCTGCACATGGGACTGGGATTCCCCGCCGTTTAATGAACAAATAACAAATAAAGCCAGTTCATATTTTCAGATTTGGAATTCAGATTATGGTATGGGTTCCAAGTGGGCACTTACCCCCACAGCATTTTTTTGGTGGATAATCCTTTTATTTAATTTCGTTGAAGCAAGTATTTTAATTAAATTTTCAATGATTGCAACATTATTATTATCTGGGGTTTCAATGTATTACTTAAGTAAAAAGTTTAAATTAAATAATAAAGCTAGTTTTTTATCAGCAATTATTTACATGTACTCGCCTGTTATTTATTCCCGCTTTGTTGCAGGGCATCTGCCAATCGCGTTTGGTTACTCAGTAATCCCTTTATTCATAATCTTTTTTTTAAAAGCAAATGAAGAAAAATTAATAAAAAACAGTATCATTGCAGGATTTCTGTTTACTTTATCCTCAATACATCCAATGCTATTAGTAGTATCATTAATATTATTATTTATTTTCAGTTTATATGAACTACTTAATTACAAAAATATGAAACCTATTTATACGAGCACAATAATAATAATAATTTTCTCTCTTATGAACTCTTTTTGGATTCTGCCATTTATAAACACTTTAAGTGGAGGGATTAAATATAGAGGTGGCGCGTTTGAGGAAGAAACTTCTATTAGACGTCTATACTTAGAAGACAGAAGCACTCCAATAATAGGTTCTCTTAACTTTATTTCGGAGACTGGCTTGGGTCCTGAATTCGTGTTTCCATCCCCATTTTATATAAAAGCTTTTTCAGCACTAACATTAATCCTGATTATGTTAAATCTACTTGGAAAACTAGATAAGAAATTTTATTTGTTCTTTATTTTGTTTTTAACAGGCATAATATTAATCAGTGGGGTCAATACTATTTTTGGAACCATCTTTTATAATTTCTTGCTAAATAATTTAGGAATGGTTTTTAACACTTTTTCTAATCCAAATCGGTTTAATCCAATTATGTCAATAAGTATTGCATTGCTGGTTGGTTATTCTGTTAATAATAAGAAAATCAGAAAAATTTCTAATGTGTTTTTTAGGAAAATTCTTAAATTCAAAAATTCAAAATTGATTAATGCTTTTTATATATTATTAATTATTTCTCCAATAATATATTATTCATGGCCGTTTGTAACATTTAATTTAAATCAACATCAAATGTATACTGACCAGCCTTTGTGCTTAAGAATTGTGGATTATGAGCCTGAAGATTATCAACTATATAATTGGTTATTAAATCAAGATGGATTTTTCAGAGTAACGTATTTGCCATCAACGTATGCAACATATGTTGGAGAAAAAACTAAGCACCTCACTGAATTTACTACACTTTATTCACCAAAGCCAGAATTTTTAAGTTCATTCTTTGTAATTAATAATCCTTCAAGATTTATTTTCTCAATAATTTATAACCAAGACGAGCTAAGAACAAGAAACATTCATAATCTACTAAAAATCGCGAACGTAAAATATGTAATTGTGCCAGATTATGATGAATTTTATTACTACCCTTTTGACTATAACTTTACTTCAAAAAGCGCAGTACCATGGCTACAAGTTAATAAAAAACCAGAGTTAGATTCATTTTTAGCTAGCCAAGATGGTTTAAATAAATTAGACTTATTTGATACATTTAATGTTTTTGAAATAAACATAACGCCAAAAATGATATATCAAACAAGAAACGCTTACTTACTTTCAGGATATTTAAACGGATTAATTAGTCTTGATTACTTAAACTTTAATATTCATAATAAGGCAATATTATTAAATGATTTTAAACAAAATAATGAAAACACTAAGTTAATTGTAATTAATAATGACAACATAACATACCAATTTTCAAAATTAAATGATGGTTATAAAATACTCCCGGGGAAACTTGTTTTAAGTAATTTAGACCCACTCACTGAATGGGCTAATATTAATTATCACTGGCCATTTAATTACTATTATTCATCATACCCGAAACAAGGTAATGGCATGTTCAGTCTGACTAATAGTTCAATCACTAAAGAATTCGAGATTAATCAAGGAGAATATACTGTTTATACTTTAATTTACAAGGGTTACCAGTCTAGTTTAGTAGAAATTAAAATTAATGATTTTAATAAAGAGATAATTACAAAAACTGATAAAGAAAAAGGTTTAGTATGGGAAAAATTATTTGACATAACTTTAAATGATTTTAACAACATAACAATCAAAAGCGAAGAAGGCGAAAATGCTGTGTTTGAAATAGTGTTTTTGCCAAAAAACTATGAATTCAAAAATGAATTAGACGAATTATTCGTAAATGAAGGGGAATTTTTCAACCCAAAAATTAAAGATATTAATGCAAGCAATCACTACACCGCCAGAGCACCTTTAAATTATAATTTTTACGCTAGTTGTGATTCTGTTAAAAGATTAATTTTTAGAGCGAGATGTAACAACTCAAAATTAAAAGTTAATAATCAAGATTATGATGTTGGTGGAAATTATGAGTTAAGAGAAACAGAATTCCATATTAAAAAGGGAATGAATAACATTAATTTTACTTCAGATGGGGATTGTTATGTTGACGTATTCGGCTTGCTTGATAATGATGATGAGATATATACAATTCCATATCAGGAATTATCTAATACTGAATTCGAATTTTCAACAAATAAAATAGGGTATTTAATATTTAACCAGAATTTCCATGATGGATGGATAAGTAATGCGGATTTTAATAAACAAATATCAATTAGCGGCAACAGTTTTTATGTAAATAAAACAGGAGAATTCAAGATTTATTTTGAAGATCAAATTTATTATTCAATAGGTTTAAGTATACTATTAATAACAATAATTGTTGGAAGCTTATTAATATTAATAATGGAATTATTTATAAAAGAAAGAAACCATAAGTGAAATTTATGAAAGATGTTAAAACATTATTAATGTTTCCATCAATGACTATATATGGAGAAGATTTATCACAACCAGCAACTAATCCCCCATTAGGACTGGCATACATAGCATCATACTTAAGAAAAGAAAAAACTTCAGAAGTTAAAATAATTGATGCATTAACAGAGGGAATCGAAAATGTTCAAAAGGGTAAAAACTGGATTAAATACGGCTTAAATGAAAAGCAAATTAAACAAGAAATTAAAAAGTATAATCCAAATATTATTGGGATTAATTCAATGTACACCGCGTATGCCAGAGACGCTCACAGTGTTGCAAGACTAGCAAAAGAAGTAGATAAAAATATTTTAACAGTTATGGGTGGGGCTCATGCCTCAATATTCCCAAGATTCTTATTAAAGGATAAAAATCTGGACTTGGTTGTTTATGGAGAAGGTGAAGTAACATTTAATGAGATAGTAAAATCACTAAGTTGCGGAAAATTTAATCCTAAAGAAATCCTCAGTATTGGGTATAAAAAAAATAAAAAGATTATAATTAACAAGCCAAGACCATTAATTAAAGACTTGGATACAATTCCTTTCCCAGCAAGGGACTTACTTCCTATGAAAAAATATTTTAAATACACATCCAACAGGTACATAATGGCCCCTCCATCAACTCAAGTGATAACTTCAAGAGGCTGTCCTGGAAACTGCGTTTTCTGTTCTATTCATTCTGTCTGGGGTCATACGTGGAGAACACATAAAGCAAAATACGTTGTTGACGAAATTGAACAACTAATTAATGACTATAAAATTAATGAAGTTTCATTCATTGACGACAACATGACGTTAAGCAAAAAAAGAACAAATAAAATCTGCAATGAACTTTTAAAAAGAAAAATAAAAATTAAATGGACAACACCTAATGGAACAAGCCACTGGTCACTTGATAATGAAACCATTAAAAAAATGAAAAAGGCGGGCTGTTATCGCATAACTTTTGGTATAGAATCCGGTTCAAGAACTACCAGAAAGTACATCAACAAGTTGCATGACTTAAGTCAGGCAAAAAGAGTTATAAAACATTGCAATAAAGCAGGACTATGGACTGTATGCACATTCATCATAGGATTTCCATATGAAACAAAAAAAGAAATGAATAAAACACTTAAGTTCGCAATTGAATCAGAAACTGATTTTGCATTATTTTATCTAGCCATGCCTTTTCCAGGAACAAAAATGTATGAAGATTTCAAAAAAGAGGGCTTAGTTAATTTTGACAAGTTCATGAAATTAGGTAAAATAAGTGAAAGTGACTTATCTAATTTAGGAGCAGCATTATCACAGAATGGATGTGACACGGAAAGATTTACAAAAAAACAATTACAGAACATCCAAACAGAATATACAAACCTCTTCTGGAGTAAAAGAATTAAAAGCCTTATGAATCCATTAAAGGTTGTTGAAAAGATACGTTCATTAGATGACTTAAAATATGTTCTAAAATTAATTAAAAGCGGGGTTAAAGTTAAAATAGCAATGCTAAAACAAGGAAGATTCACTCCTCAAATTTTATATGAAGGCAGAAAAAAGAAATAAAATTTATTTTTCACATACAGAAATCCAGCCGCAACCAAATGATAAAGGAAAATGTTTTGCAAGGAAAATGTCAAGTTTTTCAAAAGGCATAAGCCTCTTTCTTTTAACTTTTAATAACCCACAAAAGAAAGTTGAAACAAAAGAACTAATGAACTCTATGTTAGAAATATCTTTTAATTTAAACTTAGAATTTAATAATGATCTCTTAAATTTCCTAATTGAAAACCGGACTATATGGTCATCAGTATGTTCATGTGGTCTTGACAGGCCTAAAGGCTTCATATACTTTGATAATTGAACATCATAACCTAATGAAGTCTTATCAAATAGAGGGGAAATAATCTTATCATAGAAAATACCATAAGTGTAAATATTAGGCACGCCGCAAATAAATCTTCCTTCTTTTTTAAGAACGCGGTTAATTTCCTTCAAGGACTTCATGTAATCAGCAATGTGCTCTAAAACGCCAACCATTAAAACAGAATCAAATAAATTATCCTTAAAAGGTAATTTTAAAGCATTACCCTGAACAAAATTAAAATTAAACCTAGCTATTTTTGAACTAAACAACACTTCTTTTATAGATTTTCTAGAAACATCAATTACATGCACATCATAACCTTTCTTTACCATGTTCCTAGTTAACCATCCGCTGCCGCAACCAATCTCTAAAATTTTCCTGCCTTTAAGCCCTGAAAGAATTAAATCCTTATAATACTGCATGCGGTAACTGTATAATTCAGGATAAAAATGCTCCTTCACTCTTGAATGAACATTCCTTAACTCTTTAGGCAGTCTCATATAACTGACCTCATTAAACTTAATTCCTTATTTGCAACTAAATTCCAGTCATACTTTTTTGATATTAATAATGCCTTCTTGCGTTGCTTTTTATAATAACCTTTATCTTTCACTAATTCCAAGAATTTATTTGCAAAAGCTTTTTTATATCCCATCTTGACATTTATTATTGCATCACCAAATACATGCTTAAAAAAGGGAAGATTATAGGACACCACAGGCACCCCGCAAGCCATGGCTTCTACAATAACTTGACCCCAGCTTTCATAAGTGCTTGGGAATAAGCAAACCCTTGATGACTTTAAAATTGAGAATATCTCCTCCCCTTTAAGGAATCCAAGAACATTAATGTTATTATTTAATTTCTTATTTTTAATCTCTTTTTTAATCCTGTTAAACCAATGTTTAGAACCTCCTCCTATTAAAGAAAGCCTGAAATCAAGGTATTTATTGCGGATAATTCCCCAGATTTCTATTAAATCAAAAATCCCTTTCTGCGGGTGTAATCTGCCAATAAAACAGCCATCATACTTTGTTTTTGAAGGCTTTATTTTTTTAATATAATTAAGATTAACTCCCATACTCGTAATAAAAATTTTATTTGAATCAAAGCCTTTCTTAATTAATGATTTCTTGTCAAAATTATTTAAAACCATTACTTTATCAGCATGTTTTTTCAATAAGTAAAAACTCATTCTCTGATTTAAGTAATATAATAAGTTTCTGAATTTTGGAAATGACCTCTTATTTGTATAATAATTTTTAAAATTCTTAAAAATGCCTGGAGCAATAAGGTAAATACCACTTACTAACTTAAGATTAGGATTCCCTTTCTTTAATAAAACTGAAGGGATTACATCAAATAAAAAATCAGAGCTTGATAAAATTAAATCAAAATCATTTCCATTAATTTTTTTAGAAAGGGAACCAATAATCCTTTTTAAAAAAATACAGGATAAGCCAAGAAACGAATTATTATATTTCTTATCCAAGGTTATGTAATCAACCTTTAATCCAATTTTACCATAAATCTTCTTTGTTGCTTCTGGGCAGTAAATAGTAATCTTGTTGTTCCTGCTCCAAACTTTTATACTTTCAATAAGTTTTATCTCGCCACCGTTTCTAGGCCTGTAATCAACATTCTCAAAATCCATTGGCGAGTGCCCCATTGCAGCAATTAATATCCTCATTTTTGTATCACTTCCCCATATATTTTACTTAATTTTTTTGCAATGTTTTTCCAAGAAAATTCCCCTCTTGACAACTTAACCGCGCTCCCCCTTATCCCTCCCCCTAACTTATTGTCATTAAATAATTTAATAATATTACTGGAAAAATTTTTAATATCATTTGGATTAGAAGTTAATCCACAATTATAGGACTCCAGTATTAACTTTACTTCTCCAACAGCATTACTAACTATTGGAGTTCCTGCAACAAGATAATCGCCTAATCGCACTGGCCACCTGCCCTTGTCAATTGAAGTATTCTCCATTGGAAGAGCTAATACATCAGAAGAAAACAAGTAATCCATAACTTTACTATATGTAACCTCACCAACAATTACAACATTGTTTGATATTCTCTTAAATAATTTTTCATCAATTTTTGATTCATCAAATTTGCCAACAAGGTATAATTTTAAGTCAGGAATGCTCTTTAAAGATAATTTAAAAGATTTAAGCAATAACTCCATGCTTTTAAAATAAGTATGCCCCATTGAAACAATGATTTTTTCGTTGCTTTTAATTTTTAATTTCTTCCTTGCAACCTGCTTAGTAATATACTTTATACCCCTAACATTACAACCATTAGGCACTTTGCAAGTCTTATTTTCATAACCAAATTTCTTAGCAAGATTGTAAGTAAAATCAGTAGTAACAGTTAATCCATCACAATACTTTGGCGCATTCATTTCAAAAAAAGAAAGTATTCTCCTTGAAATAGAATTATGATAATCAGCAAATCCTCCAGACCAAACGTCATCCCAATCAAATAGTAACGGCTTCTTCCTTATTACCTTCCATAATATGCCAGGTATTACTGTAACTGGTAAAGCACTTGCAAAACCATGAACAATATCTGCTTTTGAAAAAAATGCATAAATAGAGTAGAGAAAAGTCCTTAATGTCTGACCAGTATGCCACTTATGAAATCTTAATCTTGGAAAAGTGATTATAGTAAAATTCTTGTTAATCTTATGTTTTCTTATTCTTAAATCCCAGTTTTTCTTACTGGCACATAATAAAGTAACTTTATGTCTCATCAATGATAATTCCCTGCCTAAATGATAACATCTATAATAAGTGCCATACCCTTTCTGGTTATGATTTAAAAATAATATATCCATTAATCAAAACACCTTTGCAAATTTTTATTAAAAATTTTGTTATAATCATAATTCTCCCTGAATTCTAAAACATTTTTATTTAATTGCTCAACATCACTATTAAAGAATTTCTCAATTCCATTAATGACTCCTGATAGATTTGGCTTTACTACAATGCCTAAATTTGAATCACTAATCTCCTTACTTATACTTAAGTAACTAGTTATTAATACTGGCAGTCCAGCAGCAAGGTAGGTCTTTGGTTTAGTAACATCAGTATACTTTTTCCATCCTTTATCATCAGGTAAATACAAGGCAAGACCAATGCCTGCTTTTGAAAGAATTGAATTAAGCTTCTTTTGATTAGTAATGCTTCCTAAAAACTTAACCTTGCTTTCAAGACTTAATTCTTTAACCATTTTTTTTAATTCCTTATCATAACCTACTGCTGAAGGAGGACCTATTATTGTTAAATAAAGTTTTGGGAATTTCTTCAACAACTTTGGCATGCCTTGGATTACTAATTGAACACCGTAATACCATTCAAGACCCCCAACGTATATTAAGTGATGCTTGTCATACTTTCTTACATTTATTTTATGAATTTCAATACCAACAGGGACAACTAATGGTTTCTTCTTAACTCCTTTCTTTTTCCTCGCTTTTCCAATATTGCTGCTAAGATTCCAAACAAAATCAGACTTCTCAGCACAATAAGAATCAATTTTATGATAAAGCCAATTAAAAAATTTACTGTTAAAGCGCTGAGGGAAGTAATCAATTGTGTAAAAAACAACTTGCTTGACAAGTCCAATTCTGCGAAGGATTAAGCCAGCAAATGCATTAAGAGCATCATAACCAAAGTAAATATCAAAACGCTTTTTCAAGAAACTAAAAGAAATAAAAGTCATGAAAAAATCCTTAAAATAAGATAATTTCTCAGGTAGTTTAACATTTAAGAATTTCCTTAATTTAATCTTCCTGCCTTTAGAATAATACTCATAAAAGTTTGCAACGTCAGGCGCGTAGTTTAATGGGTGTCCAATAAAAGCAACTGAATTACTTTTATGCTTATTTAAAAATTTCAATAGAACTTGGGAACTGCCTTCAACAAAAGTGTGACTTACAATAACATAAGACTTGCTTTTAAAACTCATTTCTTACTCCTCCAATAATTAAATCCTACTCTAAACTTCAGATAATACATACCTAAAGCAAGTAATGGATTCCTTAATAATCTCCTCCACTTACCATCCTCAACAAAAACTTTAAATAAACGATAATAAGCACCTAATTGCCTCCTAATGTCCCCATCATCAGGACCCCACTTCTTAACATAAACATTCATTGTATTAGAATAATAAGCCTTTTTACATAAGTAATTACTAATATTAAATTCTGACTCATTATGATACAATGGCTCATTAACAAGAAGAACACCACCCTCATTCCTTACCTTCTTATCGAAATCCCAGTCCTCAGGTCCTGTTAAGTTTAAATCAAAACCTCCAATCTTATTGAAAACTGATTTTCTAACAAAACGGACGCAGTCAATTACTGTTCCATCATAAAAAGAACGCTCAAAACGCCTAACTTTAGACCAATAAGAATCGCCAATAATAATCTCAGGAAGATACATTCCTACAATTCTTGTTTTTATGTTATTAACGCAGTCCTTAACTACATTGCGTGATAATATCATATCAGCATCCAAGTAAAGAATCCATGACCCTTTGGATTTACTCACACCATAATTCCTCTGCGCAGAGCGCTCAGGCCCTTTATTATATACTTTTTTAGTGAATTTCCTTGTAAATTGCTTAGTCTTATCAGTTGAATTATTATCAACAACAATGATTTCAATATTTTTATAAGACTGCTTCTTAATTGATTTAAGACAATTAATAATATTTCTTTCCTCATTTTTTGTAGTTATTATAACAGACACTAATAGATTCATTTTTAACCTCCAAAATCAGTTAAGTGCTTGAATACTTGCTTAACTCCCCGCATAATGAATTTAATATCATCAATTCCTCTAATCTCTAAAAACTTTCTAATCACATACCTTAGTGAAAAGAATGCTTTGTATAACTCGCGAGTAAATGCTTTAATCTGTTCCTCGCTTAATTCGGATTTCATAACATTTCTGCGCATGTCATAGTATTTCCACTGAGAATAGCCATTGTACACCAATAAATCCTTCTTTTTGCACTCTTTATATAAAGGAGCGCCCGGATAGGGTATTACAATAGTTGCTTGAAGAGTGTCAACCCAACCATTATTAAATAATTTCTTAGCAAGTGAAATAGTATTCTCCGCATCTTTATACGACTCCCATGGATAACCAATCATACAAGTAATGTGAGGGTTCAATCCTGCTTTCTTAGCCCACTCACAGCCACTAATTATGTCATTAACTTTAATACCCTTATTCAATCTATTAAGTGTCTTCTGATTAGCACTCTCAAGACCAAATAACAAAAAGCGGAAACCTGCCTTGCGCATTAACTTATAATCCTCTTGTTTTAATTTGCCAAAGCGCATATTACAATTAATACGCACTTTCCTATTCAATCCTGATTTAATCATTAATTTGCAGAATTTTTTAAGCCAGAGACCAACAGGAAAGGTTCCAGTGTCATCCATAACTTCGCGGACTCCGTAATTATTAACCAAGTGCTTAATCTCCTCAACAAGAAGTTCTGGCTTCCTTACCCTAAAGCGCGGGTAAAGAGTTGGCCATGAACAAAAAGTACATTTATGCCACCAGCAGTCACGGCCAGCCATTGTATAAGTTCCAGGCAGACTCCTGTAGTTTCCATTGTCATAAGCATAATTCTCCCACTTAGTTAACTCCCTGTTAATAAATGGTAGTGAATTTAAGTTGTGATTAAGTTTGAACTTGCCGGTTGATAAAATCCTTCTTCCTTTCCTGTAATAAATCCCTGGTTCAAGTTTTTCCTTTCTTGACAAATGATTACAAAGATTAACTAGTAAAAAATCGTAATCACCACCAGTTAAGACGTAATCAACTTTTGAGTGCTTAAATGATTCTTTAGGGATTGCGGTAACGTGGTCGCCGAACAAGACTACCTTACATTTTGGATTAATCTTTTTTAAGTTATCAATTATTTTCCAGTGCTGTTCAATAACAGGAGTTTTTGTTTCAAAAGTAGTTAAGTCGGGGCTTAACTTCTTAAAATAAGACTTAAACTCTGCATAAGACTTGCCTTCAACAATTGCATCAAGCCAGTGAACATTGTAACCTACCTGTTTAAGCATTGTTGCTGCGTAAGCAGGAACAACTGGGTAAATGGCAGAGCAATTATCAAACCACTGGAATTGCCTATTCTGACCTAACTGAGGCATTCCTGGACCCTTTAATGGAGGTGCTGTGATTAACACTTTCATCTTAATAAACCTCCAACTAATAATCCTCTAATAAAGTTAATGCCGTAGAATAAATGTGTTGTAATTATTCCTAAAGTTGTTAAAAAGGTTAATTTTAAATTCTTTGTGTTCAAAGATGCAAGAAAACAAATTAAAAAATAAGATGCTAACGCTAGTAAGTAAATTGCTAAGAAAGTACTTGAAAAAAATGATAGTATTAACCCTAAAAACAAACCAATAACTAATAATGAAGGAGCAAAGTAAGTAATTTTAAAACTTGTTTTAGGGAATTTCTTAACAAAAAATCCTCTATGTAAGCCATAATTAGAAATCTGTTTAATATGCGGCTTGAATAAAAAGCGCCTGTGATGATAAACAATGCAGTCAGGAGCATAACTAATTCTATAACCTGAATTAATTAAGTCAAGACATAATTTAGTATCTTCTCCAGGATAATAATGAGTGTCAAACCCGCCGAGTTTTAAGAAAACACTACGTTTGATAATGAAATTAACAGTAGGCCAGTCATCAATGAAAAAAGACTTGCTTAAACTCTCATAACGAGCTCGTAAGCCTCCAACAAGTCGTGAAGAGAGAACCTGACCAGATGCTTTCTGCAGTAATGAATCACTTTCAGGAGTTATTTGAGGACCTCCTAGTGCAACAACTTTTCCTTTCAAGTATTTTAATGCGTTCTTTAGCCAGTATTTATGAGGATAAGCGTCATCATCTATAAAAGCTAAGTATTCACCCCTTGCTTTTTCAGCACCTAAGTCACGCTTCTCAGCAGGCCCAGCAGATAATGGGATAACTTTAACGCCTTTAAGATAAATTTTCTTATTAGGGATAACAATCACTTCGTGGTTCTTGAAATTCATTTTCTTAATATTCTTTATACACTCGCGCAAGTAATCTGAATCTTCTTTGCATGGAATAATTATTGAAAACTTCAATTAAATCACCTATCATAATACTTCAAAATGTATAATCTATAAAAAATTCCGGCAGTATCAAGCGCTATGTCCTTAATTTGTTTTAATTTAATGCGACTTGCTGAACGTTTAAAATCAAGTTTTATTGGAGCCTCAATAATTTTATAACCAAGTTTGTGTGCTAAGACAAGTATTTCTAAATCAAACGCATAGCCCTTAATAACAATTCTTGGGAAAACATCATCCAATACTTTTTTTTTGAATAATTTAAGACCCGCCTGGGTATCCTTTAAAGGAAGACCAAAAAGAACTCTATTTAATAAATAATAACTATAAGATAAAAACTTACGATGCCAAGGATAATAAAGCTTTGAGTCTGGGTGACGCTTGCTACCAATAACAACATCACAATTATTTTTTCCCATAATTTTCAGGAAATTCCTTAACTGCTCAGGATGCAATTCTAAATCAGCATCAATAAAAGTAATTAAATCCATCTTAGTATACTTAAATGCATGACGCAAGGCATAACCTTTGCCTTTATTCTTACGGTAAGAAACAAGTTTTACACTTTTATTTTTCTTTGAAAACTTGCGAACTAATTTAGCAGTATTATCCTTTGAACCATCATTTATAACAATGACTTCAAAAGGCATTTTAATGGACTTAAAAATCTTAATAGACTCGCGGAGAGAATTAATAACTCTTTCTGCTTCATTATAAGCAGGCATTATTACACTTAAACCTTCCATTAAATTAAAACAGGCAAATAGTTATTTATAAATTTGCCTTTTTTAGACTATAAAAATAAACAATATAAAGGCGATTTACTTAAAAAGGTTAACACAAAATATAAATAGTATTATACTGGTAAAGTAGTCTTAAATGCGTGAGGTAATTTAATGAGATTTGCACCAGCTTTTAAATTGGCATTGCACAAAGAATTAAGTGAATATTTAAATAGAAACTTTGTTGCACCAATCAATGTAGAAATAAGTTTAACAGGAAAGTGCAATGCAAGCTGTCCATGGTGTTTTTACCGTGATAATAGAGACAATGAAGAACTAGAATATAAAGTAGTATTAAGATTAATGGACGAACTTAAGAGTATGGGAACAAAGGCGATAAGCTGGACTGGCGGCGGAGAACCAACGCTTTACTCTAAATTCAAAGAAGTTTCTGATTACTGCAATAAACAAGGAATAAAACAAGGACTGTTTACAAATGCATTAGCTAAAATAGATTATAGTCCTAAAAACTTTGAATGGGTAAGAGTTAGCAAAACAAATAATGATTGGAATGTAGATAACTTCAATAAACTTAGAGAATGTAAAACATTTGGATTATGCATAAATTATTTAGGAGATGAAGAAGAAGTAAAAAATGCATTAAAAATAGCGCACAAATATAAATTAGATTACGTCCAAGTAAGACCTGCATTAAAAGGAGATGGAGAAAAAACTTTCATCAAACCTATAGAGGTTAAAGATAACTTGTTATTATTAACTGATTATAAATTTAAAGAAGCAAAGAAAGACAAGGCATATGGATTATGCGAAGGCTATCACTTCGTACCATTTATCTGGCAAAACGGTGACATTGATGTCTGCGCTTACCATAAAGGAAACAAGAATTTTAATTTAGGGAACATCTATAAGGATTCTATTATTGAGATAATGTCAAATGCACCAGAATCTGTTAAAGTAGTTCCAGAATGCCAAATATGCTGCAAGAATCATGAGATTAATAAGTTTATAAGCAAGTTAAGAGAAATAGAGGACATTGACTTTGTATGATTAAATTGATTAATGGCAGGGGGCAAATGGGAACTAAATTAGAAGAAAAATTGTCTCAAATGGATAAACTGCCTCAAATAAACAAAGATGTATTAATTTATCATACTTGGAATATAGATGATAAGTCTGAAGAAACTCAAAGAAAATGCTATGATGATTTTACTGAATTTGTGTCAAATAATAAAGATAAAAAAGTCATATTCACTTCGACTCTTTCTGAAAATGAAAGTCCTTATCTTAAATACAAAATAATGGCAGAATCTTACATCATGGAACATCATTCTGATTATAAAATAATCAAGTTTCCGACAATAATTGGGAAAGGCCCGTGCCAAAAGTTTAAAGAAAGAATAATAAAACCTTACGGCGTGATGGAATTAATTACTCTTGATGAGGCAGCGGATAAAATTATCACTGAGTTAATAAAGCCGGGTAAAATTATTTTCCACCATGGACATAAAATAGATGCCTACATAGTAAATGAATTAATAAAATTTGGAGCTAAATAAAGTATTATTTCCTAAGAATTTTAACAAAAACAAGCAAGCATGAGAAAACAAACAGAACAATCATTAAAATAGTTGTAATCCAAGCAGCAGCAATTGCACCAATCGTTGGAACAAAGAATGATAATAACACTAAATCAAAAATGAATAATGTTAACCCAAACATTCCAACAATTTTATGCTCCTCAAGACTCCAAAGAGCAAATAATACAACATTAAACAACGAATAAAAAGTATAACCAACAGCAAGAACCATTAACAAAGGAACAGCAGGAAGGAATTCAGAAGAGTAAGTTAATTCAATAATAAAGGAGGGGAATAAAAAATAAGCAAACAACCCAACTACACAAATACCACTAGTATAGAATAAAGCCCACTTAAGATTAGAACGAAGCTTCTTCAAATTCTTCAATGCCTTATTCTTAGCAAACTCAGGAAAGAAAACAGCAAGAACAGCAGAACTCATCAGGAAAGCCCTAGAAAGAACAACCGCAGCCTCATAATAACCAGCACTGGCAGCACCAAGATAAACCTTAACAAAAAATAAATCAAAATATAAAATAAGATTAATAAAAAGATTAGTGAATAAAACAGGCAAACCAAACTTTAAGATACGAGAATAATTAATCCTCTCAACTTTAACACGCAAATCAGGAATAATGAAAACAAACCCTAAAATAATAACACCAATACTTGAAAAAATAAGACTGGTTAAAGCACCGAAAGCACCGAAACCAGCAAGAACAAGCAAAGTCCCAATTATTAATTTAAAAAGGGTTGATGAAGCATTAACCAAGGAAAAAGAGTAAATTCTTTGAATCCCCTGCAAATAATTTAACACAATACTGGCAATACCTGCAAAAGGCAGACTAATAGCAGCAGCAATTAATAAATCAGCCAAACCACCACCCAATGACTCACTTAAGAAGAAACGAAAACCAATAAAAAACAACATGAAACCTAAATTAAATATTAACTGAAAACAAATAAAACTCAAGAAAAGACTCTTTAACTTGCCAAACTCCTTTAACGCCTTGAACTCTGAAGCATACTTAACAAGACTAGTAGTAATTGCCACGCCAGGAATACCAACAATCCAAACCATGTTCAAGGCAACACCAAAAAGACCATACTCTTCAGGACCAAGCAACCTGCCAAGAACAAAGTGAAAAAGGTAAGAAAATAAAAAGCAAAGTGCAGTACTAATGAAAACAACAAGAGTCCTCTTAAAGTAACGCATAGAAAAAAGAGAAGAAGAATGACTTAAAAAAGATTAGGATGCAAACAAGAATAGAAATTATTAAATATCACCTAATAACTCGTGAAATTAAATGAAACTACTCAAATTAAGCGAAGTAATAAAGGAAAATCCAAGAGTAAAGGAATTAGAAAGCAAAGGATTCATAATCAAACCAGAAAAAATAAAAGAATACTTAAAAGAATTCGAGGAAAGAGAGAGCGCAAAGCCAAGCAAAGAACACTGGCAAGGAAAAAGAGTGCTAATAACAGGAATCAGCGGATTCGCTGGAAGCCACCTAGCAGAAGGACTAATAGAACTAGGATGCGAAGTGCACGGAACAATCAGAAGACACGCAGTCCCAATACACAGGAATATTGAACACATAAGAAACAAAATAACACTGCACGAAGCAGACATAACAAGCCCTGAAAGAATACTAAAAGTATTCGAAGAAATAAAACCACACAATGTATTCCACCTAGCAGCAGAATCATTCGTGCCAACAAGCTTCAGGGAACCAGCAAGAGTAGCACACAACAACATAGAAGGAACAATCAATATCTTCGAAGCAGCAAGAAGAGTGAATAATAATCTAGAAACAATACAAGTAGCATGCTCAAGCGAAGAATACGGACTAGTAGACCCATCAGAAGTCCCGGTAGTAGAAAACTTAAAGAAGAACCCGTTCAGACCAAGAAGCATTTACGGAATAACCAAATGCGCAACAGAACAAATAGCATGGCTCTACTGGAGCTCCTACAAAATGCCAAGCATCATAACACGAGGATTCAATCATGAAGGACCAAGAAGAGGAATACAATTCGTAACAAGCGTAATACACAGGCAAGCAGTTGAAATAATGAAAGGACTAAGAAAAGAAATAATAATAGGCAACCCTAACGCGATAAGGGACTTCACGCACGTCAAGGACACGGTTAACGCTTACATACTATGCGCTGAAAAAGGAAGAAAGGCAGAACCATACAATGTATGCTCTGGCAAAGGAATAAGCATAGCTGACTACGCTCAACTCACAAAACAATTAATGAATATTAAAGCTGAAATAATGATAGACTCAGAGAGGATGAGGCCAAGCGAAGTGCCATTACTAATAGGGAACAATGAAAAAATAAGAAAAGAAGTAGGATGGTCACCGACAAGACCAGTAACGCAGATAATAAAAGAAGGCGTTGAATACTTCAAACAACACCCAGAACAACTAGGCATTGAAGCACATTAAGTTCTCAAGCATGACAAAGAATTTTAAATTTAAAGAAGCTAAAAGAAGTAGTGCTTTATGATAATACATAAGTTTAGAAAGAAATATGTAATAACTTTCTCTCTACTTGTATCTCTATTTATCCTTGCTTTTTCCATGAGATTAAGTTACATACTATTTAACGGGTACCCGCAAATATTTCATGACTACGCTGGCCACACATTAAGCATTCTTAACACATTAGAAAATTTTAATTCATTATTTTACCTTGACTTTATACCAATCCCGAATTGGTATTTAAGCGGCGAATCAATTAATGACCGTGTTTGGTGGTTCCAAATGAACCCCCCATTATCATACATTCTTGGAGACTTACTAATATCACCATTTGTTAAAGATATTAATGTTGGATGGGTTAGCGGAGCATTATTTTACTCATTAGGTATTTTCACAATATACTATTTTGTTAATTATTTTTTAAAAAATAAGAAAACAGCATTAATCGCATCATTAATTTACGCAATAAATCCAGCAGACAGTTTTAGCATAGCAGTAGGCGCATTCATGCATGGCTTAGCAATAACTATTTACCCCTTACTAATAATATACACTCATAAGTTACTGAATAATAATAATAATAAAAAGAATCTCCTAATACTTACATTTCTGCTGTGGGCAATAATCAATTCTTACATAGTATATTTTGGGGTTTACATAATTGGATTAATAATTTATTATTTAATAAATAAATTCTGGTATAAGAAGAGATTTAATTTTAAACAAGTAATACTCTGCATAATTTTATCACTTGGATTATCAACAATTTACTTAATAAGATTCTTTAAACTTATTTTTAAACAAAACCTCGGGTACGAACCCTCTCCACCAATAACCGCTTTATTTGACATTAATTTACTAAAAACTTACTTTCCTCACGATAGTTGGGGTGTTGAAGTTTATAATCACATCTCACTTCCTTTGAAAATTTTATCAATCATCTTTTTAATACAATTAATTTATAAAATCTATAAAAAGAATAAAGCAGGTAATAACTTATTATTCTTCTTTTCAGGACCAACAATATTTTACTTACTGCAATTCATTGGACTCTCAAGCTATCCCCGAAGAGTGTTATTCCAGACACCTCAATTACTCAGCATTGCAGGAGTAATAGGTTTAATGCTATTATTAAAAGTAAAAGCCCGGCGCATAATTAAAAACTTAATGATTATGGGGGCAATAATCATGATATTAATTATTGATATAACAAACATTCAATCATTTATTGACAATAAACCTTTAATAATGAATAATCAACGATACGAGGCTATACTATGGCTTAGGGAAAACATTCCTGAAAATGAAACAATTTACTTCCTTAACTCCGATGCATTCCTCGGCTTCAATGAATGGAAATGCTTCACTTACAAAAAACATGTGGTTGCTAACGAGAATTCATCATCCAAATTCTTCCATGATGGTACCTTATATGATGAATTATTAAATTATAATTACATAGTAGTTAATAATGTTGGAACGCAAGACGTGATTAATTATGTTAACATATATTTAGAGGTGTATAATTATTCAATAATTTATGAAAATGAAGAAGTAGGAGTGCTCGCAAAGTAACTAAGTTCTCAAACTGAATAACTGCTTCAAGTACTCAAGCATGACGCCTGAATCAAGCTTTGACTCGCCGGCAACGCGGTCAGAGAACACGAAAGGAACCTCAAAAACTTTAACAGGCCTGGCCCGCGCGTAAATCTCCAAGAAAATTTTATAACCAATAGGGTTAAGCTCATCCTTAACGCGCTCGAAAACAGAACGCTTAAGCACGAAGTAACCGCTCATCGGGTCAGACAACTTAACGCCAGCAAGCAATCTAGCAAGCAATTTAGCACCCTTACTAATCAACTTACGCTTAACACCCCAGCCCTCAACAGCACTGCGAACACCGACAGCCAAGTCAAAACCATCATTAACACCATTAATGAGTTTAGGAAGAATCCTAGGATTATGAGATAAATCAGCATCCATCACTCCAAGAATATCACCGCGAGCCCGCTTAAAACCAGCAATAACAGCCGACGATAAACCCTTATCTGACTTGCGCACAATACAGCGAACACGCGAATCCCTATCATGATACTCACCAACCTTCTTGTATGTTTCATCAGGAGAATAATCATCAACAACAATTACTTCAAAATCAAGCCCTTCAAGAATAGCAGTAACACTATCAAGTAAAGGAACAATATTCTCAGCCTCATTATACGTAGGGATTATTAAACTAAACATATCAAAGAATTTTATTATTCGCTAATTTTATAAACATTTCCTAAATCAAAGATAGCACCATGAAACTATCAGTTGTTATCCCAGGGAATAATGAAGAAGGAAATATTAAGAAATGCGCAAAATCAGTAAGCAAAGCATTAAAGAATGAAAACTACGAATTAATACTGGTTAATGACTGCTCAACTGACAATACAGGAAAAATAATTAATGAACTGGCAAGAAACGATAAAAGGATTAAAACAGTTCACAGGAAAGGCGAAAGAGGATTTGGGAAAGCAGTAAAAGCAGGCTACAAGAAAGCAACAGGCGACTACATAGCATTAGTAATGGCAGACTCATCAGACGACCCAAAAGACTTAGTGAAAATGCTAAGAAAAGCAAAACAAGGCTACGACGTGATAACAGGAAACCGGTTCACAAAGAAATCAAAAGTAACCGGCTACCCAATAACGAAATTACTCGCTAACAGGGCATTCAATAACTTACTAGCATTCATGTTCAAAATGCCATACAAAGACATATCCAATGCATTCAAGATGTACAAGAAAGAAGTAATAAAGAAAGAAGAATTTGAATCACAAGGATTTGACATAACAATAGAAGTACCATTAAAAGCATGGATTAAAGGCTATAAATTCACTGAAATACCGAATAACTGGTACAGAAGGAAGAAAGGAAAACCCAAATTCGGCGGCATAATCAAAGGAGGAATAAAATACTTAAAGCGCTTATGGAAACTATACAAATTGTATCTTAAGAAGACTCAGAAATGACTTTCTTGATTTCCTTAATATTACCAGCAGTCCAGTCAATTAATTTCTTAACACCATCATGAACAGAAACTTCAGGCTCCCAGCCAGTATATTCCTTCAATTTCATAATGTCACTAATATACACTCTTTGGTCGCCGTGGCGCCAGTCAGAGTACTTAATGTCTGTTCGCTTGCCAGTGAATTGCTCAATCAAATCCAATAATTCAAGAAGTGATAAAGTATTATCATGACCTCCACCAAGATTAAACGCCCCGCCATAACACTTAGGCGTTGCCGCCATTAAATCAAAAGCTCTTGCATGGTCGCTGCCGTATAAAACATCACGCACCTGCATGCCATCACCAAAAATAGTTATTGGTTCATCAAGAAGTGTTCTAATAGTAAACCATGAAAGCCAGCCTTGATCCTCGCACCCGTACTGGTGAGTCCCATAAATACAACTCATGCGCGCCCTAACAGTCTTAATGCCATAAGAATCAAAGTAATTCCTCATAGACAATTCACCCATCATTTTAGAAGTGCCGTAAGGACAATTAGCTGCTTCAGGTCCAACATGAAAGCCATTTTCAGTAATGCCTTCAATTAACTCATCAGAATAAGTATACTTATTATTCCTCACAACGTAGTCACTATTATTAAATTTCCTATGAGCATCAACCTTGATAATGTCGCCGTAAACCTTATTAGTTGAACAGTAAATTACTGGCGCATCAGAACACTTAAGCCTAACTGCTTCCAAAACATTTATTGTCCCAGTACTATTAATTCCATAATCCCATACAGGGTTTTCTAAACTCTTAGTCATGGTTACTTGCGCCGCTGTATGGTAAACGCGGTCAACATCCTTAAAGTAAGGAATTATTTCACTAAGGTCGCGGATATCAGCCTTAACATTAATAACTTTATCCTCGCCAAACTCTGTCTGCAAGTAACTAATATTCCTGCCACCAGCCCTTGACTGATTGTCAAGCAATATTATTTCATCAGCAATCCCTCTCTCTAATAAGTATTTAGTATTATGAAAAGCAACGAACCCGTCACCGCCAACAATTAATATTCTCATAATAATCCTCTTTGCTTCATTTCATTTAAAGCTTTTTCGCTTTTATCAACTGCTACAGCCGCCTTGCTCCAGTCAATAAGTGTATCAATATCAAGTTCAGGATACTTAAAAGAAAAGCCAAGACTGCTTAATTTAGAATTATCAGCATAACAGTAACGCACATCACCAGGCCTGCCTTGATTTAAAACTCTAGGCTCAATGTCAACTCCCAATCCTTGAGCCAGTTTCCTAGCCAAGTCAAGAATTGAAACAGTATTACCAGTACCAATATTAAATGCCTCACCACTAATATTATGATTCATTAAGAAAACATTAGCGCAGGCAACATCCTCAACATGAATGAAATCACGATTCTGCAATCCATCCTCAAAAACTAAAGGAGTATTACCATTCTTCAACCTGCTAGTGAATAAAGCAGCAACACCAGTATAAGGATTAGACAATGACTGCCTAGGACCATAAGCATTAAAGTAACGCATACTGACAACAGGAATACCATACGTTTTGCCAAAAGACAAACACATCTCCTCCTGATACTTCTTAGTTAAAGAATAAACAGCACTGCTGTCAAGCCTCTTGGTCTCAGGCGTGGGCATTGATGATAACTGGGAGTTGCAGGTCGGGCAACGCAACTCCCACTTCTTATCATTTATTTGTTCATTGCTCCTCATTGGAGGCTCAACCAAACCACACTTAGAACACTTACACAAACCCTCACCATAAGAGGACATACTTGCAGCAACAAGCAATTTCTTAACATTATGCTCATGATTAGCTAAGTAATCAAGCATTTTAGCAGTACCAGTCACGTTAACGTCAACATACTTATTAATCAAGTACTGTGACTGCCCCATGCCAACCATCGCAGCCTGATGAAAAATGACTTCAACATCCTCAAGCACTCTGGACCAGACACTTGAATCACAAACACTGCCAATAATAACTTCAGCCTCAGGATTAGTGTAGTCAGGCAGTTTACCTGCATGAACCTGAGGCTCTAAATTATCAAGCACGCGCACAGAATGCTTATTCCTAACTAACTCATCAACAATGAAAGAGCCGATGAATCCTAATCCACCAGTAACCAAAGCCCTCACTTAAAAATCACTCTTTAACTTTAACATCAAATTCATCTGGTCCTCATTAAGCTTGTCCAATAATACAGGCTCACTATAAACCTCAGACCAGAACCTGGCCTGATAAGTATTATAATCAACCCAAGTGCCGAAATCATAACGCTCACCATCATGAACATAACAGCAAACCCTCTCACCGCAATCAATACCAAGCTTAATAGCATCAGTTAACTGAAACTCACCGCCCTTGCCAGGCTCAACCCGCTTCAAATAATCAAAAATCTTCTTACTGAAAACGTAAACACCAGCAACACCATAATAAAAACCATCAACAGCATAAGGAGCCCTCTCATTAACATCAGGCTTCTCAAAAATATCAGTGATTAAACCATGAGAACCATTAAAATCACTGTCAAACTTAACAACACCATAAAAACTAGGCCTATCAGTCTTTAAAACAAGAATCTTGGCAAAATAATCATCAACAGAATAAATCATATCCTTAATTGAATCAGTATTATCAAAAATATTATCACCAAGCCAGACAACAAAATCATCACCAGCATAATGCTTAACAGCCTTCTCAGCAGCCTCAACAGCCTTGCCTAAACCCCAACCAAAACTCTGATTCTGAACAACGAACTCAGCATCACGAGTCTCCTCAGGACCAACCATACAAACAATATCCTGCAAACTACCCTTCTGATAACCAGCAATAATAACAACATCAAGCAACCCGCAATCAATACAGGAATTAAGAACATGATTAACAAGAAAATCATTCCTGTAATGACCATTAATCTTAGTCAAAACAAAAGTCCCCTCCTTAGGAACAATAGCAGTAATAGGAAGCATACGCGAACCCTTGCCAGCAGCAGGAATAACTACCGACCTAGAAACAATAGGAAACCTGCTCGGACCTTTGCTAACAGAAGGAGTAACTACCTGCCTAGAAACATCTTCATTCATTTAAAAAAGATTGAACAAAAAGTATTTATTAAGAGTAATGAAAGTATTAAAAAGTAATACCTGAGTATTAACTTTATTACCAAAAGTATTAAAAAGTAATAAAAGCGTATTACTTAATAAAATGAAAGCACGCATCTCACTAAGCATTAACAAAGAATTACTTAAAAAGATTGATGGATTAGTTGACGGATTATTCGTGCGCTCAAGAAGCGACGCGGTTGAACGGATACTAAGAGAATACGTTTCCAGCATGAAGAACGCAGTAATACTTGCAGGAGGAGACCCTAAACCAATGATTGTAAAAGGATTAAACACGATAAGGCCACTAATAAAAGTAGGAAGAAGAACATTAATAGAAGACACAATACTCAAGGCAAAGGAAGCAGGATTCCATAACTTCTACATCATTGGAAGACAGGAAGTGCTGTCAAAAATTTACGAAACATTAGGCACTGGCAAGAAAATTGACGCAACAATTAATTACGTTGAAGAAAAAGAAAGCCTTGGAACCGCCAAAACACTTGAATTAATTAAAAACGAAATAAAAAGCGACTTCCTAATACTACTAGCAGACCACTTCTTTAATTTTGACTTAAAAAAGATTTATGAATTCCACAAAAAAAATAATTCAGTATGCACCTTCGGCATTCACGCGCAGACAAGCTTCCCTTTTAATAAAGGAATAGTTGAAATGAGCGGAGAAAAAATAATTGAATACTATGAAAAACCTGACAATCCTAAAACATTCCTGGCCAACACTTTCGTTGGATTCATGAGTGAAAAAATATTTGACTACATACCGCCAGGAAAAATTAATTGGAGTCTTCAGGAAAACGTTTTCCCAAAACTGGCAAAGCAAGGACTAATGCACGGCTACCCTGTTTCAGGCGAATGGGTTAACGTCCACACAAAAGAAGATGTGGCATTAGTCAAGAAGATAACCAGGACTTAAACGATTATCCATACAAACAACGCTCACAACTTCCTCAAACCTGACTCCAATAGAATTAAAGTACTGCTCGAAATCACGCGCAAACTCTCTCCTGGCACTAATAACCTTTCTCTCAGCAAAATCAACAAACACTCCAAGCCTTGCCTCATAATCAACCGCTCTCTCTAATGGACTGCCAAGACAATACTTATAATTACTAACATCAGGCTCCACAAGCCGGTGAGTAAAGAACACAGTCCCAGGAACATCCTTCAAACACTTAAAAACAGGCCAGTCAGTCAAGACATAATGAAGCACAGAAGAGGAAACAGCCTCATTAAAGTTACAGGCATAATTAACATTCAAGCCATTCAATTCCCTCTTAGCATTAATAACCGCCTCATCCTCAGGGTCATAAACAGTTAATTCACACTTATCATGAAGCACTTTAATCAATTTCAAAGCAGGAGACTCCCTGACATCACCAGTAAAAGGCTTAAAAGCCAAACCATAAACACACACCCTCTTATTCTCCGGAGAATAACCAGCACTCCTTGAATAATCAATAACGCGCAAAGCCTGCAACTCATTCAACTCCAAGACTTCACTGAGAAGAGAAGACTTAACAAGCTCATTAATAGCAGAAACATCCTTAGGAAAACAACTGCCACCAAAACCAGGACCATTACGGAAAAAACTAGGAGCAACACCACCCATCACCTCAAGAAAAGGCTTCACATCATAATAATCAACACCAACCTCCTCGCACTGATTAGCTAACTGATTAGCCAAATGAATCTTAGTAGCAAGCAAGGCATTCTTAAAATACTTAACTGACTCAGCAGTCCTGATATTAGAAACAACATGAATCCTGTCATCAGCCCATGAGTAAAGCTCCCTCAAAACACAGACGCCCGGCTCATCACCGCCAAAAACAACGCTGTCAGGCTTTAAGAAATCATTAACAGCGCACCCCTCACGAAGGAATTCAGGATTCATAACAAGATAAAAATCCCTACCCCTCCTCAAACCAGAACACTCTTCAATTAAAGAACCGAAAACATCAGTAGTGCCTGGCAGAACAGTACTCTTAACAGCAATCACAGGACTATTATCAAAAAATTTAAGGATTCCACCCAAGGATTCAGCAACACTATTAATCTGCGACAAGTCAATACAGCCATCAGGCTTGCAAGGAGTGCCTACTGCAACATAAATGACATCAGCCCTCTTAAAGTATTCAAGCCCATCATCAACCAAGCAAGCCCTTATCAAATCATTCTTAACTCCATGCTCAATTATTTCATCAAGACCTTCTTCAACAATTACAGGACCACCGCCATTAATCATCCTAACTTTACTATCATCAATATCCATTAAAGTAATATCATGCCCTTTCTCAGCCAAACAAGCAATAGCATGACCAACATAACCAGTGCCAATGACAACAACATTCATTTCATTTTTTCCTTAAAGTGATTAATTGTCCTCTCAAGCCCCTCTCTAAGAGTTGTCTTGGGTTTGTAGCCAAGCAAGTACCTAATCTTAGTAGTGTCAGGAACCCTGTCAACAGGGTCATCCTCTGGCAATTCATGAAATTCTAATTCAGACTTTGAGCCAGTTAATGAAACAATTAAGTCAGCAAGTTCTATAACGCTCTTATGCTCAATATTATTACCCACATTAAAAACGCGTTTAAGCTTTAATTCATTATGGAAATCAAATAAGTAATCACCAGGATATTTTAACTGATTCCCCATAACATACCTGCTTAATTTCTTTTCAAATTCATCGTCAAACTCGAATGAAGCAACCCTTACAATACCATTAATTAAGTCATCAACATAACAGTAACTTCTCATCTGCCCGCCAGCACCATAAATAGTTAATGGTTTATTATGAATCGCCTGCTTAATGAAGTTAGTTACAACCCTGCCATCATCAACCCTCATGCGAGGACCAAACGTATTGAATATCCTGACGACGCGGGCATCAACCCCTTTCCTTATATACTCAAAAACCCACGCCTCGCCAGCACGCTTGCTCTCATCATAACAAGCGCGCACGCCAAAACTATTAACTAACCCTAAAAAGCATTCAGGAGAAGGTATTAACTTATACGTCTTGTCATTAATTTCAACCTCTCTTGGAGGATTGCCATAAATCTCGCTAGTGCTTGCATAAACAAGACGGGAGCCGTCTTTAAGAGCTCTCTGTAATAAATTCTCAGTTCCAATCGTGTTCGCACTAATAGTATCAAAAGGGTATGCCTGGTAATCAGGAGGGCTTGCGCGTGAAGCAAAGTGAAGAATTAAGTCAACTCTTGGAATACTTGAAGGCAGGGGTTTTGAAACATCATGCTCAAAGAAGTGGTAATTCCCATTAGTTTCAAATAATTCCATATTAGACTTGCTGCCGCTGCCCAAATGGTCAATGCAGTAAACTTCATGCCCTTTATTCAAGTAATGCTCAACCAAGTGGCTGCCCAAGAAACCGGCACCACCAGTAATTAAAACCTTCATTAATGAATTTTTACAAATAATTAATTTAAAAGGGTTAAGGAATTATTAATAAGTAATAATCATTATAAATCCGCCTCGTCTTCCTAAGTTGTAATGGTAATACTCATAATAGGATTATTATTACTAAGCGTGACGCTAAACTCAATAGGGCAGATACTGTACAAAAAAGGATTAAAAGGCAAACTTAAAAAATTCAGCATCAAAGGATTATTCAACCTGTTCTTAACACCTAAAATAATGATGGGATTAATACTTTACTTCGGCTCAGCAGTCATTTACCTTTACGCACTAAGCAATGCAGAACTATCATTCGCGTACCCTTTCTTTGCAGCAGGCTACGCCCTAGTCACATTCCTAAGCTGGAAATTCCTAAATGAAAAGATAACAAGGAACAGGTTAATGGGAATTGCAATAATCATAACAGGAATAATAATGGTGGGATTCTCATGAAATCAAAAAAAGCATTAACACTAATAATTGCAAGCGTTATAATGGGCGCATTCGGGCAATTATTCTTAAAGTTAGGAGTAAACTCGTTAGGAGGAATAGATGTAAGCGTTATAGGCATAGCCACGCTCTTATTCACTCCAATGGTCTTCCTTGGATTGCTGCTTTATTTCATCTCAACAATCACCTGGCTTATGGCATTAAGCAAAGTTGAATTATCATTCGCATACCCATTCGTAGCCTCAGGCTACGGCATAGTAACATACTTTGGATGGCAATTCCTAGGCGAAACAATAAGTGCTATAAGAATAATAGGTATCATAACAATAATTATTGGAGTATTATTCGTAAGCAAGAGCATGAAAAAATGACAACATTCGAAATAATAGGAAGCATAGCAGTAATAAAGGAAAAAGCATCCAAGAAAACAGCAAAAGAAATACTAAAAAACAAGAACGTGAAAACAGTAGTAAAGAGAAGTGGAAAAGTAAGAAGTTCATACAGGATAAAGAAAGTAAAACACGTGATAGGTGAGAAGACCACTGAAACAATACACAAAGAGAACAATTACAGATTCAAGATTGACTTAAACAAAACTTACTTCAGCCCAAGACTGCAAACAGAAAGGAAGAGAGTAATTAATCAAGCAATGAAAAATGACATTGTTATTGACATGTTTTCAGGAGTCGGGCCCTACGCAATACCAATTGCCAAGAAAGCATTAAAAGTCCTTGCAATAGACCATAACCCAAAAGCAGTAAAGTATTTGTTAGAGAATATTAAACTTAATAAAGTGAAAAACATAATCGCGTACGAAGGCGACGCGCTTGAAATAACAAAGAAACTGCCAATTGCTGATAAAATAATAATGAACGCTCCAAGACAGAATAATCAGAAAACACTTAACACTGCAATAAAGAAAGTGAAGAAAGGAGGAATAATTTACTTCTACATAACCGATAAAAGAATGAATGAAATTAATTACAAAGGATTAATACTGCTCAATAAACGCAAAGTAACTGAGTACGCCCCAGGCAAAGCACATTACTGCCTTGAGTTAATGAAAGTATGAAAAGTAAAAAATTAATTGACCAAGTAGTACTAAATTATGCAGTATCACTTGGAGCAAAAGAAGATGAAATTATTGAATTCTTCTATGAATTAAAAGAAATAGGAAAGAGCGGATTTAAAAAATACTATGATTACATGAAGAAAACTAAGATAAGAATAAATATCGGAGAAGTAACACTTAACGATGTTTACGCCAACTTCATTTACAAATATACTGGCGGGTATAAAGACATAGAAGAAGTATTAGATAATCATCCTGAAATAAATAAAGATGAAATAATGAAGGATGGGTTTGTATTAATGGATATGTTTGAGAAAATCCCATGACATTAAAAGACGAGTTAAAAAAGAAATTAAAAAAAGGATTAAATGAAGATGAATTAAACCTGCTTCCAAGCGGTTACCAGATGATAGGGAACATAATAATACTCAATATTAAAGACGATTTAAGAAAACATGAAGAATTAATTGTCAAAGCAGTTCATGAATTAGCACCATACGCAAAAACAATCTGCATTAAGGAAGGAGGAATTAAAGGCGAGTTCAGGGAACCGCAAATAAGGAAGGCATGGGGAGGAAGCACTGAAACAATTCATCACGAGCACAAAGCCCAATTCAAACTCGACGTGACTAAAGTAATGTGGGCTAAAGGCAACATTAACGAACGCAAAAGGCTTGCAAGCCTTGTTCAGCAGGGTGAAGTCATAATAGACTTCTTCGCAGGAATAGGATATTTCACAATTCTTATGGCAATGAATGGCCCAAGAATTATTTACGCCATTGAAAAGAACCCTGCAGCATTTCATTACTTAATTGAGAATATTAAGATTAACAGACTAGACAATGTTAAAGCATTATTGGGGAACTCTAAAGAACTTGCACTTGAATGCGAGAAAGCGGACAGGATAATCATGGGCTGCCTGCCTGAACCTAAAGAGTTTTTAGAAACAGCCTTCAAGTGCTTAAAAAAGAAAGGAGTCATTCATTATGAAGGAATAAAGAGCAAGGAGAACGCTGATGAATTATTTGAAACAGTAAAACAAAAAGGAGTAAAGCAGGGATATAAATGCGAATTAATGAACACGCAACTAGTAAAGAGTTACGGACCAAAAAAATGGCACGTGGTAGTTGATGTATTATGCCAGAAATAATAATTCACTTATCAAAAGTAAAGGAAAACTATGAAAGACTAAAGAAAGCATTGCCTAATGCAATTATTGCTTACGCCTTGAAAGCAAATTATGATAAAAGAATACTAAAAACACTAAAAGAACAGGGCAGTGCAGTGGAAATATGCTCAGAATATGAATATGAAATAGCAAAGAAGATTGGATTTGAGAAAATTATAATAAACGGATTCATAACTAAACAGCTTAAGTGCTGCTTGCAGAATGTTGAGTCAGCAGAGCAGAAAGTTCTGGGGCTTCGAGGAGCAAGAATGAAATTATTCAAAGACAGCAAGATAGGACTAAATGAAAAAGAAATACTAAAAAGTAAATGGGACTGCATTTCATTCCACTCAAGCAGGGCTAAAACAAGCGAATGGAAAAAATACTTAAAAAAAGCGTTAAGGCTTGCAGATAAGACTAGTGCAGGCATTATTGATGCAGGCGGAGGAATAAATGAAGAAAAAATCAAGTTGCTAAAAAAGACTGATAAAAAATTAATCATTGAACCTGGCAGGGCATTAGTTGAGAATGCATGCGAATTAAAAACAAGAATATTAATGATTAAAGGAAAGAACGTGATAATTGATACAGGAATTAATTTCTTCAACAAGTTAAGCATGTCAAAATACGAAGTAGAAGTGATTGGGAAAGAAAATGAGAAGAAGAATCATGTTTACAGGGTGTGCGGTCCAATACCAACAGACATTGATAATATAGGAAAGCATAATTTGCCCAGAGTCAAGGCAGGCGACTGCCTGCGCATTAAGAACTGCGGAGCATACACGATGAGCATGGCAAGCAACTGGACAAGGAAGAAGCCAAGAATTAACGCTAAGGAATGGAGAAACGCTTTAAGAACTCTTCCTCCATGAAGTGCAGTTCAGCAGGGACTACGAGGCAGTAAGGAGGCGCGCCCCAGTCAACCTTCATTAATTTACTGGCAGAACCATAAACAATTAATTCATCCTTAAACCCGAGGCGGGCGCAGCCAAAAAACTTATTAACATACTTTTTAGAATCAAGCTTCTTAAGAATCTTAACAGCCTCAGGAATTGATAAATACTTATCCCTGTCAGGCTTTAAGTCAAGCAGGAAAAGCGTGTGAGCTCCAATTAACTGATTACTAACAAAGATTTTGTAAAAAGATGAAGGATTAAAACCAGGCTCAGGCAATGGAATGCTCGCAGTCTTGCCGAACTTATAAAGAGATAAACCAGTGCGGGCAACAGCAGTGAACACTGAAGAAGAATGAATAACTTCAAACTTAACTTTCCTCTTAACGCATTCAAGAAGAATCCCTATATGAGTGGTGGCTGATAATGGGTCGCCCTGAACAAGCAAGGCAACCTTATGTTTTCTGGCAAGAACCAGGAAATCCTTCTTCTCCTCAACCTCTGAACGGGCAAGAACCTGAACAGACTTACTAATCAAGGACTCAAGACTCTTCAAATCCCTGAACACCCCAGTATAATTCTCAAGGAAAACATGATTAGAGGACTTCAATACATCAAAAGCCTTAAGCGACAAATCCTTAACACCTGACAAACCAAGACCAACCAGGAATAACATGAAAAAAGGATAAAGCACAACACAATTAAAAACTTACTTAATAAATAAATAACAATGATTGAAATAATCATTCTGGGAACAGCACTGGCAATGCTTTTAATAGCATCAGCATATGATATGAAATGGAAATACATCCCTGACTACGTTAATTACTCATTCATAATAATAGCAATAATACTAAGGATTGCCTACGCAATTGAAACAAATAATTGGATGACAGCAATATGGTCAATACCTTCAACAGCCATACTATTCATTTTCGGCTACTCAATGTACAAAACAGGCATGTGGGGTGGAGGAGACACTAAACTAGTAACAGCCCTTGGAGTACTAATATCATGGTTTCAGGGTGAAACAATACCCTACTTCCTTGACTACCTGGCAAACTTATTACTCATAGGAGGATTCTATGGAGTGCCGGCAATAATCATCATAGGATTAATGAGCAAGGAAAAAATTAAGATTAAAGCACTTGACAAAGCAATGATGATAATCGGAGTAATCACCTGCATAATACTGTTCAACGTAATGAACTTGTTAATGGCATTACTACTAAGCGCTGCAGTAATGACTGGCTCAATGAGCAGGTTATTCAAGGAAATTGAGAAAAAATGCTTTAAAAAAGATGCAAGAATACCTGAATTAATGGACGGGGACTGGCTGCTGGAAGAAATAAAGATAGGAAGGAAAAAGATTACGCCCAAAAAAGAAGGATTATCAAAAAAAGAAGTCAAACAATTAATGAAATGGTACGCGCAAGGGAAAATCAAGACAGTTAAAATAAAGGATGGTATTGCTTACGTCCCAGCACTACTAATCACGCTGATAGCAACAATGATGATTGGCAATATAATGCTAATACTAAGCACTTACGGCCTGTCAAACGCGGAAACAATAATTAACCTGCTTCAATAATCAGGCACTCTCGGCTTCTTCTCAATCAATTCCTCTTCCTTAGGCTTCTCCTCAATAACTACAGGCTCCTTCTCAGCAATCACAGGCATTGCAGCACCCTTTAACACCTGGCTTAAAGCATTAAAAACTTCCTTCATATCATCATCAGTCAACTTAGCCGGATTCCAAACAATTGACACCTGGTCATCCTTATAACGAGGGATTAAGTAAACAATCATGTGAGGACTCCTCTGACCAGCACCAGAACCCATTGAGTAAACAAGATTCACTCCCTCACAATCCAACACCTGAGACTGGGCGAAAATAATTCTCTGACAAGCAATGAATAACTTTGAAACCTCCTCCTCACTTAACTCATGAATCCCGCTAACATGCCTTTTAGGAATAACTATTAAATGACCCTTAGTTGCAGGAGCCCTGTCAAGCACTGAAATAACAAAATCATCCTCATAAACAGCAAAACTCGGCGACTTCTTATCCTTAATCAGGCAGAAAATACACTGCTCCTGCTCTCCAGGCATGACTAATAATTACCAAGAATTAACTTATAAAAGTTTATAAAGGAATTATTATTCGCAAAAATTTAATGGCTGAATCAAGAATTAAAGCAGTAAAGAAGTATAATGAATACAAAAAGAAGTACGGACTGCCAAGCCTGAAAGAATTAGAAGAAGAATTTGACTTTGAATTAAATGAAACATCAGGAATAATAAGTCAAGTACTCGGCAGGATGTGGGACAGAATACTAAAAGTTAAATTAGACTTGGAAGGCATATTCCACCCGCAACAGTACTGCTGCCTTATAGAACATAAATTCTTCACTGGAAAAGAAAAAAAAGAATTATTCAACACTTACAAGAAAATAATGACTCAATACTGGATAACAATAAAGGCAAACTACATAAGCAAAGAGGAAAGAATAAAACAAATAAGTAAAAACTACGAATTCTACAAGAAATTAAAACCAATAGTAAGAAAGTACTTAACAAGATACATTAAGAAATGGAGTGAAAAAGGAAAAAAAGAACTAAGAGAAGGATATATCAGCTAACAACTTCATTAACAATGGTTTAACATGAACTGCTTCACGCTTAACATCAAAGCATACCCGGCCATCCATAATATAAGGACCATGAATAACCCTGCGCTTCTTGCTTAAAAACCTCTTAAGATTATGTCCATCAATGTAAACGCTTGGACCAACAACCCTCTTAACAGAAGGAAGAATTGAATTCACAACCTCAAAATAAACAAGCCCTGACTCAAGGAAACCATAATCATAAACAAAGAAGTCAAGTGACTCCAGAATCCCTGCAACCTTCTTAAGCTCATGCAATAACTTTGAGAAAAAAGCATCCTTCCTAAGAGTTGGAGCAAACTTCTTAAAGAAAATGAAATGCCCTCTCTTACTGGCAAGCCTCTGCAATGAATCCTTAGTCATTACCGGAATCTTAAAAAATGAAATGCCTGGCTTATCTAAAAACCTTCTTGCAGCAAAAACCAGCTTAGAAAAACTATGATAACTAACACTCCTCGCAGCATTACGCAGCGGATTAACAGGGTCAATAATGATTAAAGGACATTCAGCCTTAAAGCCCAAAGCCTTGCAAGCACTTGACTTTGAATCATAATACTTCATTAAATCAATGAATGCGCCCTGCTTAAATCCAGCAACCGCTTTAACAACCCTCTTAAAGGATTTATAATGAATTATTAATAACTCAAGAACATAACCTGAAAAACCTGAAACATAGGATTCAGCACCGTAAACGCCATGCACTTTAGAGAATAACTTAAGCAAACGAACCTCTAAAGGCAATGTATTAACAAGCCTTGACCTAACATAATCAATATGGAAAAATGAAGCATCCATTGAATTCTTAGCATCCAAAGGAGAGTTAATCTTAAGAACAGGAATGAATTCGAACTCAAAACCATTATAATTAATCTTAAAGTAATCACGCGAACCCTTAATCCTAACAGCTTTAGGGAAGACAGCAGTAATTACTTTTGAAAAAGACTTTAAGTCATGCTCATCCATAAAACGGATGAATAAATCAGCATCATGAGCGCCTGGAAGCCACGTGTCACGCGAGAAACTGCCTCCAACAACGACTTCAACATTCAAGCCTGAAGAAGAAAAAGCATTAACAAGCATTGAAGCAACCTCTGAAACAAATCTGTTAAAACGAGCAGACTCACCCCTACTTGGAATAACTAACTTACGCGCCTTACTGATAACTGAATTCATTGAAATAATAATAATTAATTACGCAAATAAAAACTTTAATAACGTAAAATAATCTTAAATAAGGATGATGAGATTATTTTATAAAAGGCATAAATGGCAGGGAAGGAATACTTGGTTAGGAATTGAATTAGAAGAACCTGAAAAGGAAAGGCTGGTTAGAGAAGGCAGATTCCTAATAAAAATTGGGGAAGAAGAATACCCGAAAGCAGGTTTTAAATTAAGCCCTGACGAGGCAAGAGCATTAAGGGATGCGGTTAATGAAGGATTAAGAATTCATGACAAGAAGCTAAGAAGATTAATGAATGAACCGAAAGAAACTGCCTGGGAGCATGATGAAGAGCCAGCAACCAGTTTCGGAGAATTCATGGAAAGCAAGCCGCCTGAAGAAGAGAAAATAAGTGAAGAATTCAAGTTATTCAAACCCCAAAAACCAAAAGAAGAAACAGAAGTCTACTACTAATAACTCACTCTTAAAAACTTTTTCCATTATAATTCTTTCAATAACATTTAAAACAGGCATAAACATTACTTTAGGGTTATGGCAAGGTTAATAACTAAAAAGGCAAATAAGGAAGAAGCAAAGAAATTAAACATGAGGCTTCCGGACAGCGTATTAGGCGCCCTTGATATTAAAGTGGCTGGAATCATTGAAAAAGCAGCGAAAAGGGCTAAAGCAAACGGCAGGAAAACAATCAAAGAATACGACTTATAAAAAGCATTTATTTTTTCTTATTATTTTTTTTTTGCAGTAAAAACTTAAAAATAACCCTGCGCTGGCTGCGAGGGCCATCTAACTCAATAAATAATAAGTTCTGCCAGATTCCTCGAACAATCCTGCCACTCTTAACAGGCATTAACACGAACTGACCAAGCATTCCTGACGCTAAGTGAGAGGAAGCATTATCATCAATCCTGTCATGCCTCCAGGAACCATTAAAATTCTTTGAAATCCATTCCTCAAAATCCTCCATAAGACCTGATTCAGCCTCATTAAGAATCAAGGCAGCAGTAGCGTGAGGAGTAAAAGCGAACAGTAAGCCATCACCACTAAGTTCAAGATTCGCAAGTTCTGAATCAAGATTAATAACTTGAATCCTGCGCTCAGTCTTGAAAGAAACTTCCTTAAACAATTGAATACACCTTGAAGCCCTTGCTCGGCAATGCCTTCTGCAACTCCTCAGTCGGTATGCTGTAACCATAATTCTTAAAATGCTCTCTAACCTTCTTAATGACCTCTGACTTTGAATCATCACCAGGATGGAGTATTAAGTAATGCCTGGATTTCTTAACAACAGCAGGTTTTGGACCAGTAATTAAACGGTAATTAAAATCACCTAACTCCTCAACGCCAACACATAACTCTGATAATACGTTCCGCACATAACTCTTCTTACCAGTAACCATGAAGGCTCCGGTGGATATGTACTCGCCTGAAGGAACCTGCTTGCTAACCTGATGCGGCTTAACATAATAAACATCAATAGATGACTTTAACTCCCAAGCCCTTGAATGAAGTGCAGTGAACTGCGCAGCCTCTAAACGAGTAGGCTCGCCAGAAGACTTGCCGTCACGAATAATGGTAAAAGGACTGCCATGAACATCAGCGTGCAGGACAAGGTCCTTGGGCTCCAAGTACTTATTAATTAATTCTTCGTTCTGACGCGCATCACGCCCAGTAATAACTAAGAATCCTTCGCTTGAATAAAACCATTTAAAATGAGCATACCACTCACTTGCCTTATGAAAAACCTTCTTTGGAACATTACGCTCAAAAGAAACATCTGAAACACTTAAATCATCCAGCTTCTTCTTCGAATCCCCAATAGCGTTAAGAGTTCCTTCAAACTTTGACTCTAATTTCTTAGCGCGCTCAAATAATGAATTCATTAATTCAGCAACGTCCTCGCTCAAGCCAACCTCTAATCCATCATTAATGTCAAGAATCATGGACATTGTGTCAGGGCTTAAATCCTTAACAAGAAGTGCTTCAGGACTTCCTGAATCCTTCTCACGCTTAAGCATTCCCCTAATATCAATCCATGAATAACCGCCGCGCTTAGCATTCAATAATGACTCCTGAACTGACTGCACAAGATAAAGATTAGACTTCAAGGACTCCGCCTTCACCCTCAACGCCTCTGCCTCCCGCTTCATATCCTTTAAATGCGTTTCCTGCCCCATAACCTGATGCTTAATCCGCGCCCTTTCCGAAGCAATGGTTTCCTGCTTTCGCATCTCAAAAGAAGCTTTCTCGCTGGCAACATAATAATAATCAAGAGCCATGTTAAAATTAGGGAACTCCTTGCAATCAGCATCCTCATAAATCTTTAACTTGAAAGGAGCAACATCAATTGGAATACCCTCTTTAAGTATTACTCTGGGATTAAGCTCTAAATACTTAACTTTCTTAACAAGCGAGACAAGATGCTCATAACACTTATTAATTTCATCATCAGATAACATTTTAGGATCCTTGTCCTTATCAATCTTGGAGTTAAGGCAGACTTCCTCAGCATAAGAACCACCCAATGCCACGTTAACTGCTAAAGCAGTGACTAACTTATCCTTCCTGCTGCCCTTGATTGCACGCTTAAAGGATAAAACGCTTAAATGACTTAAATCAAACTTGGATGGAGGATAATTATAAGGCCTGTTAGGACGCAACTCCCTTGAACCATAACTCTTAACTTTAAGCACCTGCCTTATCTTATGTGAATCATCAGTAACTATGACATTACCTTTAGAGAATAACTCGAAAATAAGCCTGTAAATGGAAGCCCCAGCCCTTATCCTGACCTCAACTATCCGCTCCATTCCTGGCTGTGTTATGCTTACAATCCTGCCGCCATGCAAATACTTGCGCAGGTACATGCAGAAGTGGCTTGGAACTTCAGGATTCTCCTTCAAGTACTGAGTTAAGTGAATGAGTTTGCCATTAATAACCCTTAAAATGTAATGTGCATGAGACTTTGTCCCAGCACCCCGAAAACTTTCTGTTTTCGTGGGCTTACCCTCCTTGTATAATTTAAAAATGAATTCATCATTAATCTGGTAAACCTTCTCAACCTTAGCATCCCTAAGTTCTGCAAGTTCACGGACAATGCAAGTTAAGTCAAGGCTTGAAATGATTGTCTTCATAATAAAGGATTTTTAATAAAGAATTGCTTAAAAAAGTATTGTAATGGAAGTTAAATTCAGGTTGCTGGACATTGATTACGTGATTGAAGGCGAGCCAGTCATAAGGTTGTTTGGAACAAGCAATGGCAAGAAAATCACAGCCCAAATAACTAATTTTCCACCATACTTTTACGCAGTAATTGATGAGAAAAGAAAAGATGAGATTAAGGAAAAAATAATTAATATTAAAACGCAAAATCATTACGTTACTGGAATCACTGAAGAAAATGAATTATTAGACTATGGAAAAAAAGTATCATGTCTTAAAATAATGATTAATGAACCAGCAGGAGTTTACTCAATCAGCAGGGAAGCAGGAGAAATTCAAGGCGTGCTTGCAAAAAGAGAGAATGACATAAAATACGTTAAGAGATTCCTGATTGACAAAGGACTAAGACCAACTGACAAGTTAAGCGTGACTGGAAATGAAGTAAAAGTACTGCATGACAGCGAATGGAAACCTAAGGCATTAGCATTTGATATTGAAACTTACTCAAGCAATGCAAGAACAAGCAATCCTAAAAAAGACCCAGTAATAATGATTAGCTTATACGGCGCAGGGCACAAGGAAGTATTACTAACAAAGCCGTGCAGGGATGACAGGACAAGAGTTTTTAAAAATGAGGAATCAATGCTTAAGGAATTCTCAAGAATAATTAAAGAAGAACAGCCAGACATCATCATAAGTTACAATGGCGATAACTTCGACCTTCCTTACTTAAGGGAGCGCATGAATAAATACAGAATAAGAATGGACTGGGGTGTTGACGGCTCCAACATTAAAATAATCAAGAGGCAGGCAAAAACTGTTTCAAGAATTAAAGGAATAATGAATATTGACTTATTCCAATTTGTTTCAAGAATACTAAGCAATAAACTGAAAACCAATACTTTAGACCTTAACTCAGTTGCTTTCGAATTAATAGGCGAACGCAAAGTAGAAAATGACTGGGAACAGTTCTTCAAGCAATGGGATGCAGGGAAAACTGAGGAATTAATTGATTACTCATTCAATGATGCCAGAATAACTTATAAGTTATTCAAAAAATTAAATCCATTAATAATTGAATTATCAAGGATGAGCCAGCAAACACTGTATGACACTGCTAGGAGCAGCCGCTCGCAGTTAGTTGAGAATTACTTAATGAGCAAGGCAAAAGAGGCGAAGCAGTTAATACCAAACAAGCCTGGCAGGGACAAAGTATTCGAGCGAAGAAGGATGCAGAAATTTAAAGGAGGATTTGTTTACGAGCCAAAACCAGGCATTTATAAGAAAATTGCGGTACTGGACTTCAGAAGCCTCTACCCATCAATAACAGTTATATTCAATATCTGCCCGACAACTATTAACTGCAATTGCTGCAAAAGCAAGTTCTGCCAGAAAAAACAAGGATTCATACCAAAAGTTGTTAATGAAATACTAAAAAAGAGAACTGAAATCAAGAAACAATTAAAAAGTAATAAGGACCCAATACTGCTTGCAAGAAGCAATGCATTAAAGGACATTCTAAGCGCTGCTTACGGCTACCTTGGATTCCCAAACGCGAGATGGTACTGCTATGAATGCGCTGAGAGAATAACAGGGATAGGACGGAATACAATAAAGGAAACAATAAGGAAAGCGGAAAAGAAAGGATTCAATGTTGCTTATGCAGACACTGATTCATTATTTATCACGAATACGAATAAAAAAAGAGTCAAGAAATTCCTTAAAAAAGTGAATAAGGACTTGCCTGATAAAATGGAATTAGAATTAGAAGGATTCTTTGAAAGAGGCTTATTCGTATCATTAAAGGATGGTGAAAGAGGAGCTAAGAAGAAGTATGCCCTGATAGACAAAGAAGGGAACTTAATGATTAAAGGATTCGCGTCAATCAGAGGCGACTGGGCAGGCATTGCAAAAAAAACACAAATCAAAGTATTCAATGCATTATTAAAGGATAAGAGTAAAGAAAAAGCAGCAAGAATTATTAAAAAAATAATTAATGAATTAAAAAAAGGGCAAACAGACATTAATGAATTAATCATCAGGGTTCAGTTAAAAAGACCAATAGAAGAATACAAGGTAATTGGTCCACACGTTGCAGTTGCAAAAAGACTATTAGAAAAAGGATATCAAGCAGAGCCTGGAATGATGATTGAATACATAGTGGTTAAAGGCAAGGGCAGGATTAGGGACAAGGCAAGACCAGTCTTTGAAGTTAAGAACGAAGAATTAGAGTACGATGCTGAATACTACATTAATCATCAAGTAATACCTGCAATCGGCAGGATAATGGAATTACTGGGCGTTGAAAAAGAACAGAAAAAGTTAAGCGAATACTTTAAATAATAGATACTATCAAAGCTTAAGTCATGGAAGAATTGCGTTACTCATTAATTCATAATGCAGCGAAGATTATACGTGAATTAATTGAAGAAGATGAAAGAACAGAACTTATTATCAATGACGAACTAATGATTTCAATAAATAAGTATGAAGATTACACTGAATACATTGTTGAAGTCTATGATAAAGATGAATGGCCGGAACTTATTGGAAAACAAGTAACTGCTTATCACGGCTTGGAAGAAGACCTGAATGAAGCCCACGAAAACAGAAAGTTTTCGGGGTGCTGGGACAAAGTCCCACGCGCAAAAGGTGATGAATTAAAACTTATCGGGCAGTACAGCACGTATGACAGCAGGACTGTAAGGTTGTACAAGAATTTTTCACTAATATAATAAATTATTAAACAATTATTATTTTATAATAAATGATTAAACAATTATTCTCTTATAATAGATTATTAAGCAATTACTTTCTTAATAATCACTAATGAATGGAAGAATTAAAAGTTCTTATAAGGATGCATTAAATGCCGGAAGAATCACTGCACGAGTAAAGAATGCAAGCAGGAAATGGATTAAGGAAGGAGTGCTAATAAGCGACTTCGCTGATAAAGTTGAAAATGAAATAATAAGGCTTAAAGCAAAACCAGCATTCCCAGTAAATATCAGTCTTAATGAATGCGCAGCGCATGACACTGCAAGAGTTAATGATGAAAGAGTATTCAGTGAAGGCAATGTAGTAAAAATTGACTTAGGAGTTCACATTAACGGCTGGATTGGCGACACTGCCTACACAGTAGAGATTAGCAGTGACAGGTATAAGAAATTAATAGAGGCAAGCAACAAAGCATTACTAAAAGCTCAGAAAGCAGCAAGAAAAGGAATAGAGTTAAGAGAAATTGGAAGAATCATCCACGAAGTAATAAGCGGAGAAGGATTTAACCCAATATACAACCTCGGCGGACACCCATTAATGCAATACCAGCAGCATGGAGGATTCATAATACCTAATTACGACAATTATGATAAGAAAAAACTTGAAGAACCTTTATTCGCTATTGAACCATTCGCAACTAACGGCGACGGCTACGTTAAAAACGGAAGCCGGGCATTCATTTATAACCTAGTAAGCGAGAAGCCTACGAGGTCAATGATTAGCAGAAAAGTACTTACATTCATCAGAAGGGAATACAATACGCTGCCGTTTGCTGAACGATGGATTGCACGAAAGTTCAAATTATACAAGCCGGCACTCAGATTACTCACAGGTGAAGGAATACTGCACGCTTACCCAATGCTCATTGAGAAAACAGGGGGCATTGTAAGCCAGCACGAGAACACAATACTACTAAATGATGAGAAAATCATAACAACAGAACTATGAATCCTTATCCCTTGAAGGGCATTCAAGATTAGGGCAGAAAGTGAACGGCCGCTTGCTCTTGCGGATTAAAATCATCTTATGAATACCGCACTTCTTGCATACATTAGGCAATACCTGCACTCCGCCGGACTGCGGAAGAGGCCAGGAATTATGGCAAGCAGGGTAACCACTGCACCCGACAAAACGCTTATGAGAAGCCCTGCTAACACGGATAACTAAATCACTGCCGCACTTAGAGCACTTGCCAACAATCTTAGACTGCCTAATCGCATCCCTGATATGAGTACTAATCTCCTTCTCCTTAGACATTAATTCATCAAGCACGTCAAGCAATAACTCACGCGAAGCACTAACAATTTTCTCCTTAGTCACCTCTGCATCAGCAATAGCCTCCATATTATCTTCCAACTCAGAAGTCATCTTAGGGTCAACAACCCTGTGAGCATGCTTGCTCAAAGCATCAACAACAGCAAACGCTACCGGACTTGGAATCAATCCCTGCCTTGAAATATAAAACCTTGAAATTAACTTATAAATGATACCAGGCCTGGTTGCCTTAGTCCCCAACCCCAAATCATTCATTAACTTAATAAGTGAACCGTGACCATAACGGTTAGGAGGCTCAGTCATCTTAGAAACTTCATTCATCCTAATAATTGGCACTGACTCATCTAAAACAAGTTTAGGCATCAAGTTCTCCTTAAAATTCTTCAACACAGCTTTAAAGCCTGGAGAAATGATTCGCATCCCATTACTCACAAAATCATAAGAAGAGACATCAAACAACACCCTAGTCGATTCCTCAATACAAGAAGGCATCAGGGTTGCTAAAAAATGCCTTAAAACAAGGTCATAAACCCTCTCCTCCTGACTATCAAGTCCTTCAGGCAATTCACCAGTAGGATGAATTGGAGGATGATCCTTTGACTCCTTGCCCTTAGACGGGTTTAAAGGCTTTGAAAGAATAGATTCAATAAATTTAGGATACCTGCTATTCTTTAATTTACCTAAAATCTTCTCAAGCTTAATGCTTTCAGGATAAACCTGATTATTAGTTCTTGGATAAGAAATTAAACCCTTAAGGTAAAGTGACTCAGCAATCCTCATAGAATTCATTGAAGATAAACCAATCCTTGATGCAGCCCTGATGAATTCAGTTGTATTAAAAGGCACAGGAGGCTTAATAGTCCTCCTCCTCTTAGAAATACTTTTAACAACTGCCTCCTTAGGCTTTAAAGCCAGCAACTTAAGAACCAGCTTCCTGTCAAAGATTTTCTGCTCAACATAATGAGCCATAAATTTACTCCCATCCTTGCTCAACTTCAAAGGAATCTCCCAGTAAGGCTCTGGCTTAAAAGCAAGACGCTCCTTCTCTCTGTCAACAATTAATTTCAGGGTAGGGCTCTGAACCCTGCCCACACTTAGGAAATAATTGCCAAGCCTGTGGCTTACAAGACTAATGAATCTCGTGAGAACAGCACCCCAAATCAAGTCAATCTCCCTGCGCGCATCAGCAGAGTGAGCAAGATTAAAGTCAAGTTCAAAAAGATTAGAGAAAGCATGATTAATATCCTCCTCTGTAATGGTTGAGAACTGGGCGCGCTTAACAGGCACATCCTTAACTGACTTGACAATATTATAAGCCTCAAGCCCAATACTCTCCCCCTCAGTATCAAAATCAGTTGAGATAATAACTAATTTAGCTTTTTTTGCCAGCTTCTTAACAGCATTAATAATTGGTTTCTTATCAGGAATGTAATCAATATTTGCTTTAACTAATTTTTTTAATTTCACCTTACTCCATGAAGAATACTCTTCCGGGAAATCAATATTAAAAACATGACCTGACAATCCTATAACGTTTAAGTCACCGCAGTCATAATAAATAATTTTATTAATCTTCTTCTCTGAACATGAATTATTAGATAAAATGCCTGCAATCCTTTTAGCTGCCATCTGTTTCTCGCAAATAACTAGCTTCATTTAAGAAAAAAGTTATGCAAGCATCTTATTTTAAATGTTATGTTTTAAGTCTAAACTCCTTAAGCACTTCATAAACTGGTCCTTTAGGAGTAAGAGTGCTCTTGTAAAGATTAAATGATGATGCAGTGAATTCCTCCTTAAAAGTGATGTTATGAGTTATTGACAAAATATTAATTGGACTGCACTCACCCTTAACGCGCGCAATGGTGGCGTGAGGAGTGAAGCGCTCTGGCTTAAGATTTAATGAAGAAGTAATTTTTTTATACAACTCAATAAATCCCCCGCTGCCAAGAGTAACCGGGGAATGAATAATCCTGATGAACTTAGGACCTGGAAAGACTGAGAAATTCTCAATAGAAGCATTAAATGAATTAAAATCAATTCCTGAAAGCGAATTAATAATTTCCTTGGCACTGGACTGCTCGCCAAGGAAGCGCAGGGTAATGTGAAGGTTCTCAAAAGGAACAAATTTTAACTTGCAGGGAACTGAATTAAATAACTCATAAAGACTAACCAGTAATTTTCTAATATCCACTGGCAGAGGCGCTCCTAAAAATAATCTCATGATTATTTTAACGAACCTCAGAATATATAAAATTTTAAAAGAGGAAGAGAAAAATTTTAAAGTGGAAGAGAACTCAAGAAATTCAATGATACTGGGCGTTGACAAGATTAATGGTTTTGTTAAAAACTTATGCGAACGCGAAAAAGCAAATCCTGAAGGAGCAGGCTTTGACATTAGGGTAGGCAAAGTTTACAAACTGGAAAGCGAAGGATTCCTGGGAGTAAATGAAAGGGACACGAGCAATGTTAAATTAGTAGCAGAGCATGGCAAGGACAAGGATTACACATTAATGCCAGAAGAGTACGTAACTATTAAGACAATGGAATCAGTTAATGTCCCTAAAAACTTAGTAATGTATACTTTCCCAAGGAGCACGCTTCACAGGTGCGGAGTAATATTAATAGCAACAGCAACAAGCCCGGGCTACAAAGGAGGGCTTGTATTCGGATTAAAGAATTCAGGAAACAAGCCGTTCAAGTTTGAATTAGGGGCAAGAGTGGCTCACATTCAATTCCTTGAAGTGAAAGGGGAAACTAATATGTACAGGGGGCAGTGGCAGGGCGGAAGAGTCGCCTCAACTGAGAAGGAAGCGCAAGTATGACCTGGCCTCCAATAAAAGGCTCTTACAAAATATTAAACCTTAAAGGGGACACTGCAGTAGTCACTAGAGCTTCATTCTCACTGCCTGATAACGCTGAATTCAATGATTGCAAAAGAATAGCGGTTATAGGCTCATGCGTTACTGAAAATGTAGGCATTGACAGGATGATTAAGAACTTAATAAGCAACGGCAGGGTTAGGAATATAATTATTTGCGGCAAGGAAAGCAAAGGGCATAATGTGGGCAATGCTTTAAAGAATTTAGTAAATAAGGGCGTGGATGAAAATAAAAGAATTACTAATGCAACAGGCGATGACCCTAAATTAAAAGTTAATGATGAATTAATAAAAAGGTTCAGAAAGCAAATACAGAACATAAAGGTGATTAACTCAGAAAACCCTGAAGAAATAATAAAAATAATAAAAGACCTTCCTGAAACAAAAAGCATTGAAGACTATGTTCTTGACATTGAAAAAAAATCAGGCAACGCGTTTAAAAGCGCGATTAATGCTCAAGGAACAGAAGTGGAATGGAAAGAAGATGAACTTGGCTACTTTAAAATTGAAACAAAGAATAACTACATAGTGGCAAAGCATTTCATGAAAGGAAAAGAACATACAGTAATTATTGGGAAAACAGCATTAGAGATTAACAAGAAAATAATTAAATTAGGACTGATATCTGACCTGCATCACGCACTTTACTTAGGCAGTGAATTAAAAAAAGCAGAATTATGCCTTAAGGATTCAAAAGATTATGAAGAAGACACTGAAGATGTTAAGGAAAAAGATTACTTAAAAACAACTTTTATTGAAGCAAAGAATTTGAGTGATGCTTGGATTAAGGCATTAACGCAGGCATACCTTTACGGAGAGAAATATGAAGTAGGCAAGTACAATGCGCGCACGTTCGACCTGCCAATAATCATTCACGTTAAGGATGCGCTGGCAGAGCCTGTCATGAACCCCAAAGCCCCTAAGTACGAGGCAAGAAATAAGTATGCTAAGGAATTCATTGAAGGAAAAGGTATTGAAAAAGAAAATGAATTCGTTTACACTTATTACTCGCGCTTAAGGCATTACCCTGAAAGCGTTGCGCGCTCAGAAGTTCCTAACATTGCAAGCAACGAAGAATTATTAAAAACAGGGGATAAGGGCTTAATAAAGTTTGACCAAGTCAGGGAAGCAGTTAAGTTATTAAAAAAAGACCCAACCCTCAGAAGAGTCGTGATGTGCACTTGGATGCCTTACAAGGACTTGAGTTTAAAGCGCATGCCTCACGCTCCCTGCTTAGTAACTGTTCAGCCAAGAATTAATAAAGGCAGACTAGACTTCCATGTCATGTTCAAATCACAAGACCTTTACGGCGGCTTCCCAAGCAATGTTTACGCAATCACTAAACTGCAGAAATTAATGGCTGATGAATTAGGAGTTCAGGTAGGAAGTTACACGCACTATGCAGTAAGCCTGCACATATATGATAATATCCTTGACACTGTAGAAGAATTATTAAGAGAAGAAGGGATGATAGAATAAGTATGTTCATAACTTTTGAAGGAATTGACGGTTCAGGCAAGACAACACAGGTAGAGTTACTGAAGAAATGGTTAAATACTAAAGGAATCAGGGTTAAGGTAACTGAGGAACCGACAAAGGACTTAGAGACAAGCCAAGTGCTACAGGAGCACTTGAAGAATCCGGACACAGAGCAATGGGTTGATGCAATATTATTCGCTGCTGACAGGGCATTGCACATTGAGAAAGTGATAATGCCAAGTTTAATGAAAGGACTAACAGTTATATGCGACAGGTACATTCATTCAAGCATTGCTTACCAGACAGCAATGGGCTTAAACAAAGAATGGGTTATTAACCTGAATAAATGCTTTCCAAAACCTAACTTAACGATTTACCTGGACGCGCCTGTTAAAACAGCAATTAACAGGGTTAATAACAGGAATAAAAGCAAAGATAAATACGAAATGAAAGAAGTGCTAAAAAAAGTCAGGGATGAATATTTACTGCTTAAAAGCAAGAGGTTTATAATAATAAACGGTGATAAAAGCATTAAGGAAGTTCATGAAGACATTAAAGGTGTTTTGAATGATTTTATGTGACGATGACATTGAAAAACGAATTGATGAAAGGAGTTTAGTCTTAAAACCTTTTGACAGGAAATTAATAGGACCTAACAGCATTGACTTAAGGCTTGGCAATGAATTCAGGATTTTCAAGCACATTGCTAAAACACACATAGACCCGTTAAATGACAGTGAAGACTACACTGAATTAAAAGTGATTAATGACGGTGAATTCTTTATACTGCACCCTAATGAATTCATTCTTGCAACCACTCATGAATGGATTGAAATGCCTAACGACTTAGCAGCAAATCTTGACGGCAGAAGCAGCCTCGGCAGATTAGGAATAATCATTCAGACAGCAGCAATGGTTGACGCAGGATTCAAAGGCAAGTTAACACTTGAAGTTGCCAATATCGGCAAAATGCCTGTAAAGATTTATCCAAGAATGAAGATTTGTAAACTAACACTTCATAAATTATCAAATCCCTGCAAGAATCCTTACTCAGGCAAGTATCAAGGGCAGACAACTGCAACGCCATCAAGAATTTCAAAAGACAAGGATTATGATTAAATTTTCTTAAACAATTTACTCTGCGCCTTAAGCATTATTAATATTGCTTCCTCACAAGCATCCTTATCCAGTGGCACTTTCTCAATATAAAAGCAGGGTTTAGGATTAGCTGGTTCACTCCATCTTTCAAGATTGATAGGAAAACTAGAATTAAATTTTAATTCAAAATTATTATTCTTTTTTTTATTAAATTTGCTAACAATATTTTTAGCATAACGAACGCCTGGATATCCATAAAAATTCATGTATAATCTAATAATTGCAGTTCCTCCTTTAAGCCCATCAGAATCATAACAAACATTCATAAACCTTGCCTTATGTCCTAAATCATAATTTTCCAATAAATCATCTAAATCTATCAGTGTAAAATTATCCATTAATTACTTCTTAACTTTTCTTTCTTAATAAAAATTTAGGAAACTTAAGTGAAGCGCCTTCTTTCTTAACAACCCGGTAAAAGAAATAATAAAGAAAAGCATAACGCGCAATATTAAGCAGGACGAATAAAATACTGTACACTCCTCCTTCAAAGAAGCGCTCATGAGTGAAGCCAGTCAACCCCGCAACCTTACTCCAGATGAAAGGGAACTCAATGAAAGTAATAACTTCAAAAACAATTATGATTAACGGACAAACACCAATAAGTAATAATAAAGGAACAATCCAGATATTCCACTGAGGACTAAATAAAGGACTTGAAACCATTAATAAAATAATAAGTGAAAACCCAAACCCGACAGCACTCCTGACTTTCTTAAAAGCAAGAATAAGAACTAAAGCAATAATTGAATACTTAATTAAACTAGCAGCCCAGGAAGGAACAGCTAAATTCATGAAACCTAAAAAACCGAACAATGACTCAGGACGATAATCAGAACCAACAAAACTAAGAGGGGAAAAAATAGTCCCTGGCTGCAGAATGAAAACTGGAATGTAAATCGCGAAAGCAGTAAGTAAAAAGGCAAGCAGGAACTTCTTATAATCAAGTTTCTTAATAAGGAAGAATGATGGCACAAAGACTAAAGGGAATAACTTAAGAGTGGACGCGAGAGCGAGAATAACTCCTGAAGCATAAGGATTCCCCTTTCTCGCGTAATAATAACTAAGCAATAATAACCCGACAGGCATTAAATCAAAACGCGACAAACTCATTAAGTAAAAAACAGGACATAAAAACAAGAACAGCACTTTCGAAGAATCCTCCTTGCGCATATTAAAAAGCAAAACCAAAACACGCACTATTAAAAAAGTGAAAAAAACTTGAACAAGACCAAAAACAAGACTGAAATAATAAAAACTATCAGGAAGCAAAGTGAAAGGCAGCAGGAAATAAGTGAACAACACAGGATACTCTGAAGGACCGAGAATGAACTCATCAGTAGTGATGTAAGGAATCCTCCCCTCCCTCATACCATTAACAACATTAAACCAAATCCCCTTATCATAAGTCAAGAACTCAATGCTAGTGAATAACAAGAGAATTAATACCTGAACAATTATTAAAACAGAAATTACTGCTGTTAAATTCTTACTTAAATAAGTCAAAAATTGTGTACGATAATTCATAACCATGCACCTCCATGTAAGTCCTGTTCATTCCCTGAAGATAAGATAAATCATAACCATAAGGGTCTTTGCATAATTCCCAGTCACCAAGCAAGTAATGAGTGCTGGTATTCTCCAGAACACTGAACTGGCTCATGAATAAATCATCAAAAGTGTATTCAGGCTCGCCAACATTCTTAAATAATAATATGCGGTAACCATCATTTATCCTGTTACTAATCGCGTCAGGATGAGGGTAAGGCTCTGCACTAACGCCTAAATAATTAACGTAAACCCATGCATTACTCGTAACCATGCAGTCACCAACCAGCTCTAATGCAGGAGTATAATAATCAGAACTGACAAAACTCAAGTACGGTGAGTACAATGGAAGAAGGATTAAGTTTAATACGAGCAGAATCACAGGAGCAGTCCTTAAACAAGTCTTCCTGGCCTGCAAAACCCTGGTAATAAAATAAGAAACAGGAAGGACAGCAACAAACAAGTAACGAGAACTTCTTAACGGAATCCTGATAAAAGAATAAATCTCAAAAACAAGAGAGAATAACATGACTAAATCAATACTTGAAACCTTCCTGGGCTTCTTAAAAACAAAAAACAAGCCAACAGGAAGCAGTAATAAAGTATAATTAAAGAACTCTATGAATTCCAAAAAAGAAGGAGTCTTCCATAAATAACCTCTCAAACCAATATTATTAGCATACTGGTCAAGAATGCTGAACAAAGGGTCGCCGAACTTAACCCAGTTAAATAATAACCAAGGAACAACCACTAAAGCAGCAATTAATAATGCAATAATTACCGGCTTCAACTTCCGCTTAAATAATAAAGTAATGAAATAAGAAATATTAGTGTAACGAGTAAGCGCTGCAAGCCCTAAAAATAATCCAGCCTTCTTATCATAAAAATAAGCAAACATTAACTGAATCATTGTTAATGACAAAAGTTCAGTGCCTGCAAGAAAACCAAGCGACAGGAAAAAAGGAGTTAATGAAACTGCATAAAAAATATTCAAATCCAAACCATGATTCTTGCATAACTTATAACAGGAAAATAAATGAATAAGTGAAACGAAAACAATGAAAACATACTCGGAAAATAAAGTGCCGGCACCTAAAAGGATTAATAACATGCTTGCCAGCGGAGGCCTTAAAGGCTCGAAATAAGTAGTGAACCCTGATAAATAATAACGAGCATTCAACACGTAAGCAGAGAAATCCCAGGACAATCCGGTTGAATGCTGGATAATGAAAATAATTAAGGCAAGGAAGTAAAGAATTAAAATGAACTTATACTTCTTAATAGCCTTTAACTTCATAAACTAAACCTCAACTTGAATAAATTAATAATCATCATAAGCATTGCCCTTGCCTTAAGCTTTGTGCCCTTAACTTCCTGCCACGCAACTGGCTGCTCTGCCACTTTAAAACCATGCTTCCTCGCCGTGAAAAGTATTTCCACATCAGTCTCCCATCCCCTCGTCTTAATCTTAGGAATTAACTCCTTAATTACTTGCTTCTTAAAAACCTTGAAACCACACTGAGTGTCACCATAAGGAAGCCAGTATAGAACGCGGACGTAAAAATTAAATAATCTGCTGTAAACACTCCTTAGGAATTCACGCTTAACTTTAGCCCCTCCAACAGTTCTTGAACCAATAACAATGTCACTTGACTTTATGAGTTCAAAACCATTAATGATATCATTAAAAGCTATTGGCAGGTCAGCGTCAACAAAGCCGACAAAATCACCCTTTGCCTTCCTGAAGCCGAGAATAATTGCCGCCCACTTGCCCTTGCGCACAACAGGCCTGATTAATTGAATATTATCATACTCCTCCATGTATTTAGAAACAATCTTAGAAGTCCTGTCATCACCGTCAACAACAAATATTAACTCAAAACCTTTTAATTTCAGCAAGGACTTAATTGTCTTCTCAACACGCTTCTCCTCATTATAAGCAGGGATAACGAGTGAATTCATTAAAAAAAGGTAAGCAAGTATTAATAAAAAAACTTTTGCCAATGAAAAAATGAATAATTTTTTAAAACAATGCTGAATAATTCTGATTTAATGCTTAACATTAAATTATTCAGGGACAACCCAAAACTAATTAAAAACAATTACAAAAAACGGAAAAACCCTGAATTGCTGAAAAAAGTTGATGAAGTAGTAAGAAAGGACAAGCAGTGGAGGACTTCACTAAAAAAACTTGACCAATTAAATCATAAAAGGAATATTGTTTCAAGAGAAGTTCCAAAACTAAAAGGCAGGGAAAAACAGAAGAAAATCAAGGAAATGCACAAGACAAATGAAGAAATCAATAAATCAGAGAAAGAAGTGGACAAATTAAAAGATGAAGTCAAAAAATTATTAATGAAACTGCCAAACCTGATTCATGAATCAGTTCCCTACGGGAAAGACGACGAAGACAATATACAAATAAAGAAATGGGGCAGGATAAAAAAAGGTTACAAACCCAAAAGCCATGTTGACATACTAGAAGAATATGATTTAGGGGATACTGAAAAAGCAAGCAAGGTCTCAGGAGCAAGATTTTACTACCTAAAAGGAGACTTAGTACTGCTTGATTACGCATTACAGGCATTCGCGCTTGACTTCCTTGTTAAAAAAAGTTTCATGCCAGTAGAACCCCCACTAATGATGAGAAGGGAACCATACGAAGGAGTAACTGATTTAGCTGACTTTAAAGACATGATGTACAAAATTGAAGACGAAGATTTATACTTAATTGCTACAAGCGAACACCCGATAGCGGCAATGCACATGAATGAAGTAATAAACAGAAAAAAACTGCCTCTAAAATATGCAGGGATTAGCCCATGCTTCAGGAAAGAAGCAGGAGCGCACGGCAAAGATACTAAAGGAATATTCAGAACGCACCAATTCAATAAAGTAGAACAATTCGTGTTCTGCAAACCGGAAAATGGCTGGAGAATATTTGAAAACTTATTAAAGAATGCTGAAGAAATACTTCAAACACTAGAAATACCTTACAGAATAGTGAATATCTGCACAGGGGATTTAGGCATTGTTGCAGCCAAGAAATATGACCTTGAAGCATGGTTCCCAGTGCAGGGCAAGTATAGGGAAATTGTTTCATGCAGCAACTGCACAGACTACCAGGCAAGAAGATTAAATATCAAATACCTTAATGAGAAAGGCAAAAAAGAATGCATTCACACCATTAACAGCACTGCAATAGCAACAGGCAGAACAATAGTTGCAATAATAGAAAACTTCCAGAACCATGACGGCACAATCAGCATACCAAAAGCACTATGGAAATATATAGGCAAGAAGAAAATAAAACCTAAGAATTAAAGAATACTAAATTATTTCACTATACTTTTTTAAAACTTTCCTGCCATTAATCAATTCCTTTCTCCCCTTGCCAGTAATCTCATAATAAATGAGTTTACCCTCCCTTTCTGACTTAACATAACCGCCAATTTTTAAGAGATATAAAACCTTATACGCAGTCATTGTGCCTGTTAAAAAACCAAACTTCTCTTTAAAAATGCCCCTGAGCTCGTTGCCGTATCTCCTCTTCTTAGACAAACTGCTAAGAACAAAAAGCCACAAGTTCTCTTTTTCAATTTTCTCTTTAAGACGGTTTAAAGGCAGCTGAACCATAATATATTTTACAAGTATAAAAGATTTAAATACATGTGCTTTATAATATTACTTAAAGTTTTACAGGTGTAAAAAATGAAAAGGATAAAAATTGCTGTAGCCGGAATAGGGAATTGCGCGAGCGCCCTGATACAAGGCATTGAATTCTATAAAAACAAAGGAGAAGACGAAGTAATAGGATTAATGCATTATGATATCGGAGGATACAAGCCAGGCGATATTGAAGTAGTGGCTGCCTTTGACACAGATGAAAGGAAAGTTGGCAAAGACATTTCAGAAGCAATATATGCCAAACCAAACTGCACAACATTCTTCTACAAAAACATGCCGGAAAAAGGAGTGAAAGTGCACATGGGAAAAATTCTTGACAGCTTCTCAGAACACATGAAAAATTACGATGTATTTGACAAGGATGAAGTATTCATATTATCACAGGAAAAAGAACTAAGAAAACATGAATTAGTAAAAATACTAAAGGATTCAGGAGCAGAAATATTCCTGAACTACCTTCCAGTAGGGTCAGAAAATGCAGTAAAATTCTACGCAGAAGGCTGCTTAGAAGCCAAAGTAGGAATGCTTAACTGCATGCCAGTATTCATTGCAAGCAACAAGGAATGGAGCAACAGGTTTGAAGAAAAAGGGATTCCAATAATAGGAGATGACGTTAAAAGCCAGCTAGGAGCAACAATAATCCACAGAATCCTTGCAGAATTATTCAATAACAGAGGAGTCAAGTTAGAAAGAACATACCAGCTTAATACAGGAGGCAACACTGACTTCCTAAATATGCTGAACAGGAAAAGACTAATTTCAAAAAAAATATCAAAAACAGGAGCAGTACAGTCATCCTTAGATATTCCATTAGCACCAAAAAACATTCACATAGGACCAAGCGATTACGTGGCATGGCAGAAAGACAATAAAGTAGCATTCATAAGAATGGAAGGGAAATTATTCGGAAGCCTGCCAATGAACCTGGAACTAAGACTGTCAGTAGAGGACTCGCCAAACTCAGGAGGCGTGACAATAGATGCCATAAGATGCCTTAAATTAGCACTTGAAAGAAACATTGGCGGCGCCCTGCACTCACCATCAGCTTACTTCATGAAAACCCCTCCAATACAAATGAGTGATAATAAAGCAAAAAAACTAGTTGAGAAATTCATAAAAGGAGAAATAGAAAGGTAAAGGTTTAAAAAGCAAGCACATTAATTCTAAATTATGAATAAGTATTTGCCTGACACGAGCGTGATAATAGAAAAATTGCTGTCAAAACAAGCGGCAGAAGGAAAAATAAAAGGAAAAATATTAATCCCAAAAGCAGTAATGGCCGAATTAGAGCACCAAGCAAACACGGGACAGGAAATTGGATTGATAGGGTTAAGTGAAATTAAAAAGTTAAGAGAATTAAGTGAAAAAGAAAAAATAGAACTTGACTTTGTTGGAGAAAGACCTGACGCAACGCAAATCAGGTATGCAAAAAAAGGAGAAATTGATGCCTTAATAAGGCAGCTGGCACACGACAATGAAGCAACACTAATAACAGGCGACTTAGTGCAGGCGCGAAGCGCTGAAGCCTTTGGAGTAAAAGTAATTTATCACGACCTAAGAAAAGCAAAGAAGAAATTAAGCATAAACAAATTCTTCACAAAAGACACGATGAGCATTCACTTAAAGGAAGGAATAAAACCAATGGCTAAAAGAGGCCTGCCAGGCGAATGGAACTTTGTTGAAGCAAGAAAGAGAAAACTAAAAAGAGAAGAAATTAAAAAGTACGCCAAAGAAGTAATGGAAATGGCAAGGCTGGCTGAACATGGATTCATAGAGATTGACAGGAAAGGAAGCACAATAGTGCAGATAGGGAAACACAGAATAGTGATAACGAGACCGCCATTCAGCAAGGGATGGGAAATAACTGCCACGAAACCAATAAAGGAAATGGAATTAAACAATTATGAACTGCCAGGAAAATTAATTAAAAGACTGAATGAAGAATCATCAGGAATAATTATTAGCGGAAGTCCAGGGGCTGGTAAAACAACTTTTGCTGAAGCACTTGCAAAGCATTATCAGAGAAAAGGCAGGATAGTTAAAACAATTGAAGCACCAAGAGACCTCCAACTGCCAAGAGAAATAACCCAGTACTCTAAAAGCCTGGCAAGCAAAGAAGAATTACACGACATACTGCTGCTAACAAGACCTGACTACACAATATTTGACGAATTAAGAAGCATCAACGACTTCAGATTATACGCTGACCTGCGTCTTGCAGGTATTGGATTAATAGGCGTACTGCACGGCACCAGCGCCATTGACAGCATTAAAAGATTTGTAGGCAAAGTTGAATTAGGAATGGTTCCAAGCATTATTGACACATTACTATACATTAACAAAGGAATGGTTGAAAAAGCATACTCAATAAAAATAACAGTTAAAGTCCCGTCAGGAATGTACGAATCAGACCTTGCCCGCCCAGTAGTTGAAGTAAAGGATTACTCAACAGGAGAATTAGAGTATGAAATGTACACTTACGGCGAGCAGACAGTAGTAATACCAGTTGTTCCAAGGAAGAAAAGAAACTTAAACGCTTTTGAACAGGAAATAAAGTCACTGGTCCGGAAGCCTGAAATAAAAATAAAAGATAATGAAGCGGTAATAAAAGTAAGCAGGGAGCAGTTAAGAAAATTAATAGGCAGAAAAGGAGATAGAATAAGAAGACTTGAAAAAAAGTACGGCTTAAGCATTGAAGTCTACAAAAAATAATTAAACCATTAAATCCTAATCCTAAATTAAATGAAGAAGGCAATACTCGTAACAGGCACCCCGGGAACGGGCAAGACAAGCATTGCAAAAGGAATAGCAGAACACTACGATTACGAATACATACTAATAAGCGGGCACAAGGATTACGTAAGCGAAATAGTTAAAGGAGTAAAATTAATTGACGTGGATAAAATGATTAAATGGATAAAGGAAAGACAGGAGAGAAGTGAAAAAGTAATAATAATTGACTCACACTTAAGCCACTACTACCCGAAAGAATTAACACGAATGTGTTTTGTTACGAGATGCGACCCAGCAGAATTAAGAATAAGGTTAAAGAAAAGAGAATATAACAACAAGAAAATAAGAATTAATCTTGAAGCAGAAGCAATGGACTTAATACTGCAGGAAGCGATAAAGGAAGAACACAGAATTCATGAAATAAACACGACCCACAGGAGCACTAAGTCAAGCATACAGGAAGTAATTGGCGTGCTGGAAGAAAAGAAGAAGAAAAGTTACGGAAGCGTGGACTTTAGTTATTACTTAATGAAACCATGAGTTTGAGCACAATAATCCTTATTTAAAAAACAGGACTTAAAAAAAGCACTTAAATGATTGAAATAATAACTGTATTACTAATAGGATTGATAATAGGCATAATTACGGGATTCATTCCAGGACTGCACCCAAACACATTAATACCAATTATACTGCCATTAGCACTCTTAATGGAACCATTAAGTTTTGCAGTACTGGCAGTAAGCGTTAGCATTACATCACAATTCTTTGAATTCATAAAAACAATATACTTCGGAGCGCCTGACGAGGGAAGCATAATGGCAACGCAGCCAGCACATGAATTACTGCTGGAAGGGCGGGGACTTGAAGCAGTCAAATTATTATGCATTGGCGCATTAGGAGCAATATTCCTAACAAGCACTGCAATGATGCCGCTAATATTAATAATACCAATTATTTACTCGCACGTAAAAAACTACGTGCCAATGATGCTTGTATTAATCAGCATTCACTTCATATTAAGAGAGAAGAACAGGATTGGATGGGCACTCCTGGTATTCATTGCATCAGGAATTACAGGGTTTGTTGTATTAAGAAATAACTTAATGAACGAACCATTACTTGCAATGCTTACAGGATTCTTCGGGGCAAGCATACTAATTAAAAATGTTGGCAAAGGAGTGCAGGTCCCTGAACAACTTCAAAGAATTATAGTAGACATTGATAAAAAAACAATAATGAGCGGAGTGATTAAAGCATTAGCAGCCACGAGCATTATAACAATAATCCCTGCAGTAGGCCCCTCACAAGCAAGTTTAATTGCTAATGAAGTAAGCAAAGTAAAAAATAAACGCGAATACTTAATCACTATTGGAGGAATTAACACTGCTGACGTAATATACTCACTAATCGCGTTAATAACGATTAATAAAGCCCGCTCAGGAATGATTGAATTAATAAAACAGAACACTGCACTAGTGCTCACTGACTACCTAATACTCATTATATGCATAATCATTACAGGAATAATAAGTTACTTCTTAGTCATAGAAACAGCAAAAAGAATAAATAAGAAGATAAGCAGGATAAATTACTCAAAATTCAGCTTAATAATACTATTATTCATAGGAACTCTGGTAACAATTATTAACGGAATCCTAGGACTCATTGTTTTCATGATATGCACTTGTATCGGGATAATTGCGAATAAGAAGAGAATAAATAAAAGCCATTTATTAGCAAGCCTAGTAGTGCCAACAATAAGTTATTATATTCTATAATAATTACTTGCCATACTTTTTCCTGCAATCAATACAAATCCTTCTTATTGACCCTTTAAAAGCATCCCTTGGCTTCCCTTCACCACAACTGCGACACCTAATATTATATGTATCAAATTCACGCCCAAGCATTCTATACCCCCCTTTTAAAGTAAATTAAACAATAACGCTTTAAAAATGTAACCCTTCCAAAGGAAATTATACTATACGAATTATTTCTTTAAGTAATTATTCAAGTCAGTCTGCTTAAAAGTATCCCAGCCAAACAAACCCTCTACTCTCTGCTTTAAGATTTCAAGCGTTTGCTTAATGTAAGAATCAACATTATACGTCTCTGCTAAATTAATGCTTGGCTCCAAATACTTAACAACAGTTCCATGATGAACAGTTAATAATAATTTACCATTACAGGAAGTGCACCGGCCAATTAATGGAATCCTCCTGTACTTCGCATTACAGTCAACACACCTGAAAGTCTGACTAGTAAACTTCCTAAGATTCCCTTTAATATCGCGCAAGAAATGCTTATTAATAACTAATGAAGCAACATCCTTAGCATCAACAGCGCAGAGTTTTTTTGCTAAATCCATTTGCGCGTAAAGCTTGTCCATCATAGTAACAAGAGTTTTATAAGAAGTTACGTGAACTCCATGATTAATGTCCTCCACAGGATGAGTGAAGCCGAAACCATAATACTGCTCTGGCTTGCCTAAAAAATCTTCAACACGCTTAATTGATTTAATACTCCAAGGATCTTTATACTTAAGAGTTGCCTTATAAAAACTTAAAGGATAAACCCAAGACCGGTCAAAATCATAAACCTCATCATCAACTTCCAAAGGATTAAGATTAGTTGTTAAAACAAGAGGAGCATCCATTGTCCTCCCGCCGCGCTTATCAGGAAGATACTGCCTTGAGAAATTAAGCAAGGCATCCATTAATAAAATAATTCCTAATTCATCACCATCAGCATCCCTGCGACACCCGGCATGCAGGTAAGGATGAGCAATTAATGCTTGAATTTTAGAAAAACCAATAATCCTGCCAATCACCCCTGCACTGGTATGAGGAGCCAGGCAAACAATCAATTTACCAATCAAGTCAGACTTGGATTTAACACTGTAATAAGGTTTTAAATGATAAAACTTAACTAATAATTCATCAACAAAATTAGCAATATTAATTAAGTGCACAGTCATGTCAGCGCCAGGGAACTCGCTGCATTCACTAATAATCACGTCCTGAGGGATTATTTCAAGAACCTGGTCATCACCTTTTAATTCATTGCCATGAATATCAGTTGTGTAACCAAGCTCTATTAATCTTTCAATACTTACTCCAATCTCCTTAGGTTTAAAATGAGTTAATGAAAGTTCAGTGAAGTCAAGCCTGATAGTTGCATCCTTATTCACGTAAATACCATGCTTAGCCCTTAATATGCCCTTCTCTAATGACTCAGGAACATGAGTTTTATTGCTCGTGCCCCTAACACCCTTAACAAGAGGAGGCATCTGTATTGAAAGACTCTTAAGCGCTTTATCAATATAATGCTTAATATCAATTCTTCGCTTTGAGTAAGAAGCGCACTTAGTATTACAATGAACAGGCATTGAAACCTCCTTGCCGCACCTATAGCACTTATAATACTTATTAGCTGGTGAACCGCACTCTTCGCAAAAAGATAAAACCGTTTTATTACTGCATTTAGGGCAAACCCTTAAAGGGAAATCCCCTTCAACATAACCAATATTATAAGCAGCGTTAAAAGACCTGTACCTCCCGCCCTGCCTGCCAACAGGGAACATCATATGAGGCTTTCCCTTTAAAACCCTGAGCTTGGCTTTCTCAGGCCGCCCCATGCGCGCGCCAATAAAGAAAGGAGCAGTATTCATAATTTTAAGACCTGAATTCCCTGACAATTCCTTGAACACATCATTAGTTTTTGCCCTGTAATTATCAAGAACTAACTTCAAGCGCTTATAGTCAAGCTCAGCAATGACTAATGAATTGCCTGAAACTTTATGAGGGACGCCGAGCAAGGATAACTGTTTTTTAAAGGACTTAGGCATTTTAATGGACAAATTCTTAGCAACATCAAGCAAATACTCTTTTTTCTGGTCATAAAAGAATGAATGACTCGGGTGAAGAGGAATCTTAAACTCCTTGGAAATCTTAACTGACTCATCCAAGTCAGGAATCACGGTAAAAGGATTATTAATTAATTCATTAATACGCTCCTTATTATGGGACTTGAAACCTTTACTCACTGCTTTCTTAAAGTCTAAAACCCACCACTCAGGAACATAGGGGCTTGGAATTAATTTATGCCCATGCTCCTTAAAAGCGCCGTAATTAACTAAGATGTCGCCTAAATAAATAATCCTCTTAACTTCATTAATAACTTTATCCGCTTCCTCAAAAGTATTAAGTTTAAGCACTGTGCCATCAATTAATTCAACAACAGGGCCATCAATGAACTCGCATGGCGTAACAGTGCAGCCCTTGCCAGGCAATTCAATCTTTAATTGAGTGCCTGTTGCCAGAAAATTATTACAAATCCGCATAGTGGCTGGATTAAACCCTAAACACTCATGACCAGTGAACCTGGTCCTGCCATACCTAAGCCTGAAACCACCCCTCGTAAGAGGATAAGAAAGAATAGGTCTGCCAGCAACAGCATCCTGAATGAATTTAAAGTTAGGAGAAAGTTTTGACTCAGTGCCTGCTAAACCCTTATCCCTCTTATTCCAAATCCTTTTCTGAACCTTTAAGAAATCTTTAACCCAAGACCACCCAGTGAAGTCAAAATTATCACCCCAGCTCTCAAGTTTCTTATAAACCTTGCCTGCTTTCTGGGCAACCCCCTCACATAAGACAAGACACATCCCTCCCCTGATTTGATTAGTTTCAACTCTTTCCAAATCCTTGCAGTTAGAAACCTCAAAAGTGGTTGTCGGGTCGCCTGAAACCTCAACACCAATATGAGTAACTAAGAACTCTAATTCCTGCTTAGTCGGGAAGTACTGTAAACGCGAAACCCTTGAATTATAATCAGAAACTTCATATAAGTAACGCTCAACTTCCCTGAACTTAACATCATATTTAGCATAACCAAACTTGTGGCGCAAGTAATCAGCAATCAAAACTGAAACCGCTTCAGCTGTTCCTCCAGCAGCCCTTATTGGACCTGCATAATAAACAGCAAGATAATCCTTCCCATCACCTGTTTTCTTAATCTTTAACTCAATAAAACCCTCTAAAGGAGCTGAAACAGTGCCAAGAGTTGCATAAGCAAGCCCCAATCTGATGCCGGTTGCTAAAGCCTTTGTCCTTGATTCAAAACTACAGAATTCCTCCTTAGCAGTCCTGTAAGCAATTGTTAAAGCAACCCTGAAGTCGCCAGCCTCATACTTGCCCTCCAACTTAATTATTTCCTCAGGAATTCCTTTATCAAGGATTTCAGGAGCCACAATAGCCACCAGGCTAACACACCTCTCTGCCTTATTCTTAGCCACTGATATATCAACTTTTAATTCAGGATCCTTGCCCAGCCTCCTTGCTTTCTCAGCCACTTTATAAGCGCGGGCAACCCTCTTATTCAACAACTTAAAATAATCATTAATGTCCATCAAAGCATTAAAGATGATTAATGACTTAAAAAAGATTAGTGAAGTGTAAAACAATACTCATAAGATGCGGTCTTAAGACGCGAATAAATTCAGTCAATGAAGTTAAGGATTCTCGTCTTCCTTGTCTTAAAATTAAAGACTGGCACCTTCCCGGGTTTAGGATTAACTCCAACACGCTTCATGAACTCTGACTGCGCTTGAAAGCATGAAGTATTCATGGTAATAATGCCTTTATAATTACTAACTGACGACTGGTGAATGTGGCCTGTGGCAAAAATGTCAGGCACCCGGTCAATAATTAAGTGCTCATCACTTAATGAAGGAGCAATCAATGTTGAACCATGAGTAGGGCATAAATGTCTCTTGCGAAGCAGGAACTCCATGATTAAATCAGGACGTTCATAACCCGTCTGCCTGAGTAATGGAACATTATGAACAAAGTAATCAAAACTATTGCCATGATACATTAACACATCATAACCCCTGAATGAATTGGAATAACCAATGTTAACGTAACTAGGATTTGAAACCATCACCACATTTGACAACTTATTAATCGGCGCTGAAAACTCATTATTTAAAGGATGCTGCGGCAGGCTAATCCTCAAAGCATCATGATTCCCAGGACAAATAATAATCTTAATGCCCTCTGGAACCTGCTTCAAGTAATCAGACACTAACTCATACTGCTTGTAAACATCCTTAATGTCTAATTCATCCTCTTGATTAGGATAAACTCCAACCCCATCAACCAAGTCACCAATAAAGAATAAGTACTTGGTTTTTGCAGCCAACTCATCCCCGCTCTTAAGCCAGTCAATAAACCTCTGAAAAGCATCAGACAAGAAAATCTTGCTCCCAATATGAGTATCACTAATGAAGACGGCATTAACATCATCATTACAAGTCTTAACACTCTTAGAAGGAATGCCTGGAAAAACAATATCATTAATGATGAACCATCTGCCGCTCTTAGACAAATTAAGACCAACAACCTCATCCTCAACCAACTCCTTAACTAAATCAATAACAGACCCTTTCTTGCTTGCAATTACCTTCAAAGTGCTTGTTGGGTCTTCAACTTCAATAATTGTGTTGCCGCTACCAGTCTCATGAAACTCATTAATCATGCCAATAACTGAAAAATTAGTTAACCCGGCAACACTATTAACCCGATTAATGCTTGTGATTGAAGACAATTCAGGCCTGCCGCTAAGAAGCCTTTTTAATTTCTCATAACGCGAATTATAAAAACCACGCCAGTGATTAATATCCCTAGACTCATTAGTTAATTCATAACTCTTCAAAATCTTAATAGAAGAATTAAAAGGTTTTGCACTTAAAGAAGTAAACTCATTAAAGACGTCAAGATTAATTATGCTATGGTTAGGACACCTTTCCTTAATGAATAATAAAAAATTGTTAATGTCTCCATTAAAATTTTTAATTAATTCAGGACTGGCTAAATAACCATGCTCCCCTAATTTACCAATTAATTCATTCATGAATAGGAAAAAACTTTATGAAAAACCAATACTGCTCTCTAAATACCCCTTTATTTTCTCAATATCACCATTATTAACACTAACCCTTACCTTCCTAGTGCGCCCGTACCGCCCCTTGCTCATGACTTTAGCACTAAAAAGTCCAAGCATGTCAAGTTCACCTATTAAGTCAGAAATCCTTCTCTGAGTTAAAACCCTGCTGCCAGCCTTATCACAAATATCTGAATAAACACCATATAAATCTCCTGTAAAAAAAGGAGGCTTATTTGTTAATTGAATAATTATGCCAGAATACAAAAGCAATCTGGTCTGAAGAGGCAGGTGTTTAACAACTTCAAACATGTTATCAGTCTCCATTTTCTCCTCAGCAGCATCAATGTGTTTTTCAAGAATGCGCTCGCTGCCCTCATACTCTGCTAACTCCCCAGCAACCCTTAATAAATCAAGCGCGCGCCTAGCATCACCATCCTCCCTCGCAGCATAAGCAGCGCACTTACTGATACACTCCTCTGAAATAGTGCCCTCAATAAAGGCAACCCCTGCTCTATTAATCAATATGTCTTTGATTTGCAAGGCATTATAAGGAGGGAAAACTATCTCTTCTTCTGATAAACTACTCTTAACGCGCGGGTCAAGATCCTCTTTAAAGGTAACATCATTAGAAATACCGATGATTGATAATTTGGCATTACTTAACTCCTCATTAATCCTCGCAAGATTATATAAAACAGCGCCACCACACTTTTTAACTAATTTATCAATCTCGTCAAGAATTAAAATAATGATTTGATTCTTATTATCAATAGTGTCAAAAAAAGTTCTATAAACCTTATTAGTCGGCAGACCAGTAGCCGGCACTTCATTACCAACTTCATGATTTAATCGGGCAAATAATCTATACTCAGTATCTGCAACGCGTTTCATATTACAATTAACGTAAATTACTTTTAAAGGAATCTCTTTTTCAATAGCCATTGATTCTAACTGACGGCAAACATACCTAACAACAAGAGACTTTCCAACACCTGTTTTTCCGTAAATAAAAAAATTAGAGGGGCGCTCAAGCCTTAAACATGGAGTCAAACCCTTGGCAAGATTATTAACTTGCTCATCTCTATGAAAAATTGCGTTAGGAGTATAAGCAATGGTCAAAGCCTCTTTTTGAATAAAAATTGATTTTTTATCCAAAAAACTTTCAAACACATCATAAAGACTAGTTTGATCCCTCATAAAAAAATCCAAAGGAAATGAAGCTTATAATGTTTTCTTTTTCAAAGACAACACAATCACACGCTTACTTCATATGGAGGGTTAATTTTTCATGTGGAATTAGTTAAAAATGAAAACAAGCTTGTTTTGGGCTTCTTTTTGAAAAAGAGAATTTTTTTCTATATAGTAAATAATTCATAATAATTTAATATAATAATATAATAATAAAATAAATATATTATTATATTGCTTATTCCACAAGAAATGATAGGGTGTCTATTGATTTACAAGGCATGAGTTCCATGTGAAGTCAAGGGGCATTTAATGTTTTTAAACCATTTTATTAATTTTTCCATATGAAGTGAGGGGGTCAGAGAGTTTTTTGGAAAACTTATAAATGGGAAGTTCTTTTATTTTTTTAAATGAAAAAATTTTTATTATTGTTATTAATTACTTTCCTTTTTTCTCCATGCCTTGCCTGCATTGTTAATGGAGTTCAAATAACTAGTCTTAATGTTTCATTATATTATTTGCAGACTGGCTTACTAACCAGCGCCCGCTATAATTATTATGATAATAATTATGTTTATTTAATAGCGTTAAATGATTCTAATCTTGGCTTAAGGATTACTAATCAGTCTTTAGAATTTTCAGTACTGTCTGATAAGGGCGTGGCTGTTGACAGCATTAATTGGGAGGGAGTATTAAGGACTGAGTTGTCATGGTTTGTTAATAATTCAATTATTAACTTGTCAGAGGATAATATTGATTTGATTTCACTTGGCGGGTGTTGTCATACTTATAGTCTTTTAAATGATTCATTAGAGGAATTATTTCCCAGATGTCTTGATGAAGGGTTTGTTATTCCAATCATTGATTCAAGCCTTTCATGGATTAGTGTTTTATTAAGCATTATCCCTGTATTAATTATTAGTTTTTACTTTGCGCGTTTTAAGAAGAAGTATTGGACTGCCTTTATGATTGGCTGCGCTGGCTGGTTTATTGCTTTATTCTTAAGACAGCAAATATTCCCATTCATTTACCAGATACCTTATTACATCATTATCCTGTTTTTATCATCCTTACTTGCAGGAGTTTTTGAAGAAGTCATCCGCTATTTATTGCTTAAGCACATTAAGTCAGCTAAGAAGAATCCTTTAATGTTTGGTCTTGGGTGGGGCCTTTTTGAAGCATTATTAATATACGCATTTACTATTGGTTCTTACATACTGCTTAACCAGCCAGTGCTTCTCAGCGTTTCGCTTTTAGGCGCTTTTGAGAGGAATATAGCAATCCTGCTTCATGTGGCTTTGTCTTTTATTGTTTTTAAAGCCTTAAAGAATATTAAGTACTTGTACCTTGGGATTGGTCTTCACGCCGTTGTTAACTTTTTAGCAACATTTTTATACTTTATAATAGGACTTAATGCATTATTAACAGAATTCGCATTGCTTGGTCTTACCTTATTATTATTTTATTATTCTTACACTATTAATAAAAAACTATTCAAGCGTTTAGTGTAGACTGGTTTTAATTGATTCTATTCTTTTAACATACTCTTCAGGATTATTTAATCTCATTCTGCACCAACTAATTAATTTATCACACTTATTGATTATTCTTCCAGCATCCTTGCCTTTGACTTTCCTTGCTTTTTCCCTTAATTTTTTATAATAATTTTGTATTTCTTCCTCCCAGTCGTACTTAAGTTCTCTTGGTTCATAATTAATTTTTGAAGCAGTAATTAAGCCATCTTCCTTTAGTGCAGCGTATGGACCAATTGCGTAGTAAACTCTTTCACTTTCAGCGCCCCAGCTATAAAGGCCTAACTCGCTTTTAGTGCGGATAATGTTGAATTCACCTATTTCAGCTCCTTTTTTTAAGTGGTAGTAAATAATTCTTGAAGTCACGTCGCCGTAAACTTCTTTGTAAAATTTGTAAATTTCATAACCATAACTTAATCCAATCTTGTTTATTATTGCAGCAATCCGCTCCCTTATCTTTGACTTGCTCGGCCGCCCCCTCATCAATTTCTAACTGAAGCGTTTTAGGTTTTATTAAGTTTTCTTAGAAAAATTTGTTAAGACAATTTAATAATAAAAAAGTGATTCATTAATAAGGCTTTCATTTAATGCACTGCTTATCTGCATGATTTGGCTGTAAATAAAAGGCAGGCGTGCCATGTTTAATAAAAATAAGACAGTTATTATTGCAGGAATTATTATTATGGCAATGAGCGACCTTAACTTACTTATCTTATGATTAATTGCCCCGCCAAGGATTATCAAGTAAAAACTGTATAAAAAGATAAGAGTCCCTCCTAGCGGCACCCACCCAAACAATAAATAAGGAGTGCTTCCGTAAATCACTGCTCTTAAACTATCTTCTAAGAGTCCTCTTCCTCCAAAAACCCTCCATAAGAAGTGAGTGATTAAGGTAATGATTATGTAAAGTATTATGCTTAAAAAGTATTCATTAATTGCCGTGATTATTGAAAAATTACTTAATTGGTATTGAACAATGGTTGTTATTTCAAGAGGCAGGTAACCTTCTAAAATACTTAGCTGGTAACTTAAGTATGCCTGCCTTATTATTGAAGTCACTGCAGGCACTATAAGCATTACAAGCAGGAATTTACTGATTTCTTCTATGCCATCCTTGTTCTTTTTAAAAAATGATTCAGGTCTTAATATGATTTCCTTAATCCTTTTATAAACATTAATTATGAATTTCATTTTAATTCATTAGTAATAAGTTATTTATTTATTTAATTCTTTTACTTTTTAAATGACCCTTTTAGATAAGATGATTCTTGATTCCTACAAACATGATGTTGCTGATGTTCTTAACGCTTTAAGCACGAGCAGGGATGGACTGTCAAGCAATGAAGTTAAGAAGCGTTTGAAAATTCATGGTCATAACTTAATTAAGACTAAGAAGGAATTAACCCCTCTTAAGATTTTTTTATACCAGTTCAAGAACATTATGATTTACATGCTTATTGTAGCATTCATTGTTTCTTTTTTAATTAATGAATTGACTGATGCAGTAGTGATATTGTTCATTCTGCTCTTAAATGCTGTTTTAGGTTTTATTCAGGAGTACAAGGCTGAGAAGGCAATGGAGGCCTTGGAATCCCTTGCAGCGCCAAAAGCAGTTGTTTTCAGGGACGGCAAAGAAATGGTTGTGTGGGGCAGGGATTTAGTTCCAGGCGATATTGTTTTATTAAACACTGGTGACAGGGTCCCGGCTAATATCAGGTTAATTGAAGTGCATAACTTAAAGATTGACCAGGCTCACTTGACTGGCGAGTCAGTGCCTGTCACTAAGAGTGAAGAAAAGATTTTAAAGGAACTTGCCCTGGCTGACAGGAGCAACATTGTTTACATGGGTTCTTTAGTGACTTATGGTAAGGGATTGGGCGTTGTTACTGCTACCGGGATGCAGACTGAAATTGGCAAGATAGCTCACAGCGTTCAAGCAAAATCGCGCGAGACTACTCCTCTTCAAAAAGAGATTTCAGATCTTGGCAAGTGGCTTTCAATTTCTGTTGTTATTGCCATTTCCATTCTGTTCATGCTAGGATTATTATTTAATAAGGATGCTACTGAAATGTTTTTAACAGCTGTTAGTTTGGCTGTTTCAGCAGTGCCTGAAGGCCTGCCTGCCGTAATAACAGTTACTCTTGCGATTGGAATGCAGAGAATGGGGCGCAGGAATGCCGTTGTAAGGAAATTATCTGCTGTTCAAACACTTGGCAATGTCACCGTAATCTGCACAGACAAGACAGGGACTTTAACTAAGAATGAAATGACTGTTACTAAAATTTATGACGGCGCTGAAGAGTATGATGTGACTGGTGCAGGCTATGAACCAAAAGGTGATTTTAAATTAAATAATAAAGTTGTTAGTGTTAAGGAATTAGAGTTATTGTTTAAGACTGGTGTTTTATGCAATAATGCTTATTTTGGCAAGAATGATGATTCTTGGAGTGTTATTGGCGACCCAACTGAAGGGAGCCTGCTGGTATTAGCTGCAAAGGCAGGCGTATGGCATGATGAACTTAAGAGTGTTTATTCTGAGTTATCAGAGTTAAGTTTTGATTCAGTTAGGAAGAGGATGTCTGTTGTTTATAAATCAAAATCTGGCGCAGAAGCATTCTCTAAAGGCGCTCCTGATACAATGCTTAACCTGTGCAGTAAAATAATGGTTAACGGCAAAATTAAGAAACTTACTGCCGAGAAGCGGGAAGAAATCTTAAAGAAGAATCAGGAATGGGCTTCTCATGCTTTAAGAGTTTTAGCAGTTGCTTACAGGAAACTGCCTTCTGGTATTAAGAAGTTTGAACAGGCGCGTGTTGAAAAGGATTTAGTTTTCTTAGGATTGGTTGGCATGATTGACCCGCCCAGAAAGGAAGCAGGGCAGTCTATTAATTTATGCCGCAAGGCAGGCATTAAGGTTAAGATGATAACTGGAGACCATGCATTAACTGCTGTTGCAATTGCAAAGCAGTTAGGCTTATTCATTGACGGCGCTGTTGCAGTGTCAGGAGAGGAGCTTGATAAAATGTCTGATAAGGATTTTACAAAGACGGTTATGGCTGCCAGAATTTTTGCAAGAGTTTCACCTGAGCATAAATTAAGGATTATTGAAGAGTTAAAGCGCCAGGGCGAAATCGTTGCTGTTACTGGCGACGGCATTAATGACGCGCCAGCATTAAAGACAGCTCATATTGGAATTGCAATGGGCATTAAGGGGACTGATGTTTCTAAGGAAGCTTCTGAAATGATTTTAACTGATGATAATTTTTCAACAATTGTTAACGCTGTTGAGGAGGGCAGAGGAATTTTTGATAATATTAAGAAGTTCATTAAATTCCTTCTTTCAGCTAATGCTGACACAATTGCTGTTGTCACTGCTTCATTGCTTGTAGGCCTCCCTCTTCCTTACTTACCTATTCATATTTTATGGATGAACTTGGTTACTGACGGGCTTCCAGCCCTTGCTTTAAGCGTTGACTCTAAGAGCCCTGACCTTATGAGCAGAAAGCCCAGGAATCCTAAGAAGAGTCTTGTCAGGGAGCTTGCCTTATTCATTATTATTGCAGGAGTCATTGACGCAATTTCATCAATTACTTTATTCATTATTGCTCTTAATTTTGAAGGATACTTCATTACTGGCAGTGCTCTGGCATTATCAAAAGCGAGGACAATGGCAATTTCTTCAGCAATTATTTATGAATTACTCTTTGTTTTTAACTGCAGGCATGACAGCAAATCTGTTTGGAGCAAGAGTTTTCGTGAAAACTTCCTGTCTAATAAGAAGTTAACCATTGCAGTTATTGCCTCATTAATCTTGCAATTATTATTTATTTATTTGCCTTTATTCCAATTCTTATTTAAAACAGTTTCTTTAAGCATTATTGAGTTAGGATTAGTCTTCCTCTTCGCTTCAGGGGGCTTGTTCATTTTACCAAGATTCTTTCATAAAGAATTAAATTGGTTTGCTAAGGAAAAAGTATAAAACTTAGTTATTTATTTACCCAATTCATGAATAAGAAATTAGTTCTTGCAGCAGTCATTATTTCTACAGCACTGACTTCTTACCTGATTTCTGTAAGAGTTGACCCTGAGGAGTTAATTTTAAAGTCTCAGGAGAAGTTTTCAAGTTATTCTGATTTTAAACTGGTTTATGACATGAATATAAGAGTTTCAATGTTTGGAGCTGCTATTGATTACTTAACAACTTATTCATTATCCAAGTCAGGCAGTAAATTGGCTTATGATTCCCAGTACTCAACTCCTTTTTCAATTGGCGTTATGAGGTCATCAATGTATGTTTTGGATGAGGGTAATTATTCATGTTCAAGCGAATACGGCGTTTCTGCCTGCTACATGATAAGTGATGAGGACTTATTAATTAGTTTCGGATTGCTTGATGAGTTCGCTGTTAATGACTTTGTTGATATTGAATTCCTCGGCACTAAATTAGTTAATGGCGAGAATTGCAATATTCTGAATTTTATTCTTAACAAGTCTTACCTCAATAATACCTCGCTTGGTTTTAGTCCTGAATTAGATTACTCTGTTCTTACTGAAATAACTGATTTCGGCATGGTCATATGTATTAATGAGGAAACCGGCTTGACTTTGGAGTCAAGTACTTTTATTAAAGGCAAGATTTCATCACCAGAATCAATGATTGCGCTTGATTTGAGTTATAACATGACTCAAGTCATTGTTGATTACTCTTTTGAAGTTCCTTCTTCAGATTTTATTCTTCCTTACCCGGTCATGTCTTTTGAGGATTACGAGCAATTAATTAATGAAACACTTGAATACGCGTAAAATTAAACTACTGAAAAGAATGACGCGTAAGACTAAACTACTGAAAAGAAGCCCCTACTATCCGCTTAAAATATTAATTTCAACACCTAAATCCTTAAATTATGAATTCTTCATTAATTAATTAATGATTGAGATTGGCTTTGACGAGATTGTTAATAAGATAGTAAAGGAGTCTAAACTTGCTGAATCAGAAGTTATTAACAAGGTTGACCAGAAAGTTTTGGAATTGTCAGGTCTTGTTTCGCGGAAGGGGGCTGCACACATAGTTGCTAATGAATTAGGCATTAAGTTATCACACTCTAAAGAGGGCGTGGCTTTAAGCATTAAAGACGTTGTGCCTGGATTGAATAATGCCACGATTATTGGCAGAGTCATTGACATTCTCCCAATAAGAGAGTTTACGCATGATGGGAGGAAGGGCCACGTTAGTTCACTGATTATTTCTGACGGCGACAAACAGGCGCGCCTCGTGTTCTGGAATGATAAGACTCAAATTCTTAGTTCAGGCAGGATTAATGTTAATGACATTATCAAAGTCTTTCACACGCGCTCAAAGGAAGGGCTTTATGGTTTAGAACTTCACATAACTGCTCGTTCAAGAATTGAACTTAACCCTGAGGGGGTTTACATGCCTGAAGTTAAGAAAGAGTCTTATACTCCTAATTTTAATCCAAAGCGCTTCACCATTGCTGACTTGCAGGAGGGTGTTGACTCTACTATTAAAGGGTGCCTTGTACAGTTATTTGAGCGCAGCCCTTTTTATGAAGTCTGCCCTGAGTGCAATAAGAAGTTAAGTGATGGGTTGTGCATGGCGCATGGGCAAGTAACTCCTAAGCAGGCAATGGTTATTAATGGAGTGCTTGATGACGGTACAGGAACGGTTAGGTGTGTTTTCTTCAGAGAGCAGGCTGAGTCACTTCTTGGAGTAAGGACTGAGCAGGCCTTTAAATCTTTCAAGGATTCTGGTGATGAATCAGCAGTTATTAAGCAGAAAACACCTGAATTGATAGGAGGGGAATTATTAATTTCAGGCAGGGTTGTTCATAATAATTTCACTGATAATCTTGAATTAATTGCGCGCTCAGTCAGCAATGCAAATCCGTTAAAAGAAGTGAAAGAATTTTTAAAGAATTCTTAATACAATAATCATTCTAAATGCACAAATCATTTTAAGTAATTACTACTAAAGAAATTTATGAAAATATTTGCCGACTTGCATCGAAGGGGCAGAGCCCCTTTCGAAACCCTAAAGAAGTTGATTAAATGAAACTCTTCGCTGACTTGCATTTGCACTCACATTATTCAAGAGCCACCTCTAAGTTAATGAATGTTCTTGACATAAGCAAGTATGCTAAGTATAAGGGACTTAATCTCCTCGGCACTGGCGACTTCACTCACCCTAAGTGGATTTCAGAGCTTAAGGACAGACTTAAGCCTAACGGCTCAGGCTTGTATGAGTATGAAGGCATGCTTTACGTTTTGCAGGCAGAGATTTCCAATATTTACACTCACTTGGGCAGAGTGCGCAAGATTCATCACGTATTACTCGCTCCTGACTTTAAAACTGTTGACAAGATTAATGAAGCGCTGCTTAAGTGGGGCAGACTGGATTATGATGGAAGGCCAATCTTCGGCAAGTCAGGCAGGGAATTGGTTGAGTTAGTAATGAATATTAACCCTGATTGTGAGGTTATCCCTGCGCATGTATGGACTCCATGGTTCAGTCTTTTTGGCAGCATGAGCGGTTATGATGACATTAAGGATTGTTATGGAGAGCAACTAAGGCATATTCATGCAATTGAAACAGGACTCTCCTCAGATCCTGCTATGAATTGGCGCTGTTCAATGCTTGATAAGTATGCCTTAATGAGTAATAGTGACAGTCACAGCCCGTGGCCTTGGAGAATTGGCAGGGAGTGCAATATTTTTGACATTAAGCCTTCTTATAATGAATTAATCAAGGCGATAAGGACGCGCAGGAATTTCTTAATGACTATTGAGACTGCGCCAGAATATGGAAAATATCATTTTAATGGTCATAAGAATTGTAATTTCTCATGTTCTCCTAAGGAGTCTAAGAAGATTAATAATATTTGTCCAGTGTGCAGGAGGCCATTAACTATTGGTGTTGAACATCGTGTTGAGGAACTCGCTGACAGGCCTGCTGGTTTTAAACATAAAGGTGCTGTTCCTTTTAAGAACCTGATTCCTTTGGCTGAGATTATTTCCAAGTTCACTGGCAAGGGTTTAGCAACTAAGTCTGTGTGGAGTTCTTATCTTTCATGGATTAAGCGTTTCGGCACTGAATTTAATATAATACTTGAAGTTCCTGAGGATGAATTAATCGCGTTTGAGGAAGAAATCGGGAAAGCAATTATTAAAGTCCGCAATCAGGAAGTCAGGATTAAGCCTGGATATGATGGCGTGTACGGCATTCCTATCTTTGATGAAAAAGGCATCAGGCAAGAGAAGAATGTGGTGTCTCAGAAGGATTTGAAATCTTTTTTTTAAAGGTTTGCAGGGGTTGTGTTTATGCGTTAGGTATATAAATTACTGTCTCCTAAAAGACAGTAATATGCTCGTAACCTACACCACCCCAACCCCCTCCGCACGAAGAAAACTGCACCGTAGATTATACGGCTACATTGATTATTCAAATAATGGCAGGTACAAGTATGAAAGGAAAGGTCTTTTAAGCAGGATTAATCACGTGAAAGTAAACAAGGCAACCATAAGCGTTAATGATGCTGAAGCATTAATAATAATTAATTTATTTAAAAAATTAGGAGTTGAATACAAGACTTTTTGATTCGTAAAACTTTAAAACGCATTCACATATAATCTTAACACATGCCTATCGAAAATATTGATAAATATAAGTTGAAGAAGTTATTGAAGAGTTTAAGCACGCGCCGCGCCCGCCACACTGAGTTAATAACTGTTTACGTTCCTGCCGGCTTCAATATTAATGTGGTGCGGGACCAGATTTCGCAGGAGATTAGCACTGCTGCTAACATTAAGTCCAAAACTACTCGCAAGAACGTGCTTGCAGCTCTTGACAAAACCTTGAATGAACTGCGTTATTACAAGGTTACTCCTCCTAATGGCTTGGCTGTTTTCTGCGGCAATGTTTCAGAGAATGAAGGGCAGATGGATATTCAGGCATGGTCTTTTGAGCCTCCTGAGAATTTATCAGTTAGGATATACCGCTGCGACCAGGAATTCATTCTCACTCCATTATTTGACATGGTTACTGCAAGGCATGCTTATGGCTTAATCGTTCTTGATGACCATGAAGCAGTTATTGGATTTCTTAAAGGTAAGTCAATTAAGGTTCTTAAGGAATTCACAAGCCTTGTTCCTGGAAAGATGCGTGCTGGAGGGCAGAGCGCTCCTCGTTTTGCTCGCGTCCGAAAAGAGATACAGAAAGACTGGTTTCGCAGGGCAGGGAAGGCTTGTATTGACTTGTTTGGCAATATTGATAACTTGAAGGGAATTCTTGTTGGCGGCGGAGGACCGGTTAAGGATTCATTTGCTGACGGTCCTTATCTTAAGCACTTAAAGGATAAAGTAATCACTGTTCAGGATACTGCTCATTCAGGAGAAGTTGCTTTAGACGAGTTGGTTGAGAAGAGCGAGCAAGCACTGGTTCAGGAGGAAATAATAGATGAGAAGAAGCTTGTTTATAAATTCCTTAATCATTTAGGCAAGGATGACGGCTTAGTTGTTTACGGCATGGATGATGTTTTAAAAGTGCTTGAGATGGGTGTTGTTGACACTTTATTATTGTCCGAGGAATTGGATGAAGCTGATATTGAAGTGTTTAGGGAGAAAGCTAATGATTATGGAACTAAGGTTGAATTAATTAGTAATGAGACTAAGGAAGGACGGCAGTTGTTCCAATTAGGCGGTTTCGGAGCAATCCTCAGGTATAAACTTAAAATATAAAAATGCTTATAAGCTGAAATACCTAACTAATTATTTATGAGTGAAATACCATTTCATGAAGCTTTAGGAATTAGTGAGGCAGCTTATTGTGACATTTTAAGGAAATTGCCTGGATTAATCGGGTTTGAAGGTGCTGTGAAGATTTCAACAATTGCAAAGAAATTAGGGTTAACAAAGCCTGATGACCTTATAGTGCTGGAGGATATACTAACTGTTTGCAGGGAATTCCAGTGCGGGGTTATTAAAAAATTATATGATGAAGGGAATTTAAAGGATGCTGATTTGTTGTCAGAGAATATGTATGTGCCTCAAGTCATTGGAGAAAAACACAAGAAAACTGCTTTTATTATTGCAAAAGAGTATTTAAAAAAGAAATAAAGAAAATCTTTTTAAATTAAGAAGATTTTTAGAATTCTAAATTGTTTTGGAGGTTTTTTAATGGAATGGAATGGGGGTAAGCATAGTATTCAATTAGCACCCATGAACAGGCTTTTAAGGAGGGCTGGAGCTCAAAGAGTTTCTAAAAGTGCCAAGGAAGTTTTAAGAAATCTTTTAGAAGAGTTCGCGGTTGAGGTTGGAACGAAGGCGGTTAAGTTCGCTAAGCATGCTAGCAGGACGACTGTTAAAGGCGTTGACATTCAGTTAGCTTGTAAAGTTAAGGGGTGAGGATTTTGAGCAGTGAAAGGAAGATTATTGAGGTTAATAAATTAAAGGTTGGACGTTACATTATTTATGAGGATGAGGCTTATAGGATTGTAAGCATTGTTCACAGCAGGGCTGGCAAGCATGGTCACGCTAAGTCAAGGATTGAGGCAGTTTCAATTATTGGCGGTAAGAAGATTAGCATTGTTAAGGGTGGTGGTTCAAGGATTGAGACGCCGATTATTAGCAAGCGTTCTGCTCAAGTTCTAACAATCAGGACTGAAACAGAGCAGAGAGGCATTGAGGTCATTGAGAAAACGTTTGCTAATGTCATGGATGTTAGTACTTATGAAACTTTTGACTTGCGGGTTCCTGATGACTTGAAGAACCGTGTTAAGGATGGTTCTGAAATTATTTACTGGGATGTCATGGGTAATAAATTAATGCAGCAAGTTAAGAAGTGAATCCCAGGGATGGGCAAGCCCCTCCCTTTGGGCCTAACCCACCTAATAAAAACATGTTTTCTTATATTAGTTAATGCAGCAAGTCAAGAAGTAAATTTTGCACTTAACTTTCCTTCTTTTAATTCTAAATCCTTAATCCTGAGCGTTCCTTTAATAATGTCTTTTACTTTCTTTAATTCTTTTGGTCCTGTTATCACTGCCTTTTTTAGTTCAGCGCCTTGGCTCAGGCGTTTTGATATTTTGTACTGTCTTCCCTGACTAATCATTTCTTTCATTAAATCGCCAAGTTCTTCAAGTTCCTTACTAACCTTGCCTTTTTCAGGCCATGACTCTAAGTGAATGCTTTTTTCAGGATTATATAATTCCCTCCATATCTCTTCAGTTGCGAATGGAGTGAATGGTGCCATAAGTTTTAAAACATTTTCAAGAACGTTTCTTGCAGTTCTTATTGCATTGTTTCTTGTTGGGTTATTATTATCATAAATCCTGTACTTTATCATTTCAAGGTAGTAGTCGCAGAATTCATGCCAGAAGAAATTCGCTATTGTTTTTCTGCCTTTACTTATTTCATATTTATCCATGTACTTGGTGGCTTTTTTAATTATATCATATAATTTATTCAGAATCCATTTATCACTTGCATTAATTTTTTCTTCTTTTCCTTTAATTTCATGAGTGCTTATGAATCTGGCTGCATTCCAGAGTTTATTAATAAATTTGCTTCCTTTAATAACATCTTCTTCCCTGTAGGATAACTCTTCTCCCAGCGTTGCTGTTGAAGCCCAGAATCTTAATGCGTCAGCTCCATACTTCTGGATTACTTCTTTTGGCTGAATAATATTCCCTTTGCTCTTGCTCATTTTCTTACCTTTAGCATCTAGTCCATGACCGCTCATCATTATATTATTCCATGGTATTTCTTTTTCATGATACCATGTTTTAACAATTGTGTAAAACGCCCAGGTCCTGATTATGTCATGTGCTTGGGGTCTCAGACTCATTGGTATTAATTTATTATATAATTTTTTTCCATAAGCCCAGTAAGCATTTATGAATGGTGTTAAGCTGGAAGTCATCCAGGTGTCAAAAACATCTTCTTCTGGTATGGTTTCCTTGCTGCCGCAATCACATGTCCTTTTTGGTTTCTCATTTATTGGGTAAACAGGCAATTCTTCAGGTTCAGGGAGGATTTCTTTGCCGCACTTTTTGCAATACCAGATTGGCATTTGCGTGCCGTAATATCTTTGCCTGCTAATACACCAGTCCCACTTGAGTCCTGCAACCCAGTTCTCGTATCTTTTAATATAATATTCAGGGTGCCATTTAACTTTTCTTCCCTGGTTTATGAATTCATCCTTATGATTGAGGAGGTTGATATACCATTGTTTCGTTATTAGGAATTCTACCGGAGTGCTGCAGCGCCAGCATAACCCGACTTCATGTTCCAAGTCTTCTTGTTTTACTAATAATCTTCTTTCTTTAAGATTCCTGGTTATTTTTTCTCTTGCTTTCTTAATGCTTAATCCATTATACTTGCCTGCATTGATTAATCTTCCCTGCTTATCCAATCCTTCTATTAAATTTAGTTTGTGTTTGTAGTACCATTCAATGTCTGTTTTATCACCGAATGTGCAGACCATTACTATTCCGCTTCCGTATTCCTTGTCAACCATTTTGTCAGGCATTATCTTTACTGTTTTCTTAAATAAGGGTGTTTTTGCTGTTTTCCCAACATATTTTTTATACCTTTTATCATCAGGGTTGACGAAGACTGCGGTGCATGCGTGTAATAATTCTGGTCGTGTTGTTGCAATCTCTATTTTTTCACCATCCCTTAATTCGAAGTGGATATAGTTGAGTTTGGTTTTTTCTTCCTGGCTTTCAATTTCTGCTTGCGCCAGAGCTGTTTGACAGTGAGGACACCATAGTGTTGGTCCTTTTCTTCTTTCAACTAGTCCTTTCTTGTATAAATCTAAGAATGATAATTGTGCTGTTTTAGTGGCTCTTTTATCAATTGTACTGTAAGTTAAACTCCAGTCAAAACTATAACCTAGTTCTGAGAATAAATTCTTATACACTTCTTGTAATATTTTTATTTCTTTTTGGCATAACTTTGTGAATTCTTTTCTAGTGACAGTATTTTTATTTATTTTATATTTTTTTTCAACATGCCTTTCTGTTGGCAGGCCATTATCATCTGACCCGAACGGGAAGAATACGTTATAACCTTTCATTCTGTAGTATCTTGCCATGTACTCGAATTGAGTGTAATGCATTGCGTGCCCGACATGTAAGTACCCGCTTAAATATGGTGGCGGAGTATCTATTGAGTACACTGGCTTCCGGCTTTTAGGATTGAACTTGTATGTTCCTTCCCTCTCCCACTTCTTTGCCCATTTGGATTCAATAATTCTTGGATTGTAGCGTTTTTCAAGACTCATTGGGTTATTTAGAATTGCCGTGAATATTAAAAATCTTTTCTAATCATTGTTTCTGCAAGCCGGACTATAGGGTAATTTCTTGTTTTTTTCCATTCATTGTGCAGTAATGTTTGAGTTTTTTCAGCAATCATCATTTCCATTATCATTTCTTTTTTTTCAAAAGAAGTCTTTTCAACGCCTAATTCTATTTCATTGCAGTGCTTGAATTTCATGACCGTGCCTGTTTCAGTGTCGTAAAAGTATGGGTGGTGCCTGCAAATCATTGGTTTAATATTCATTGGTGCTTTTCTTTTTTCAAGTTTTTTGCCAAGTACTGAGTCATTATTAATGAGCAGGTCATGCAGGCTGCATAATCCTTTGTTATTAAGGAATCTGCACGGGGGGCGTAAGTGAATGTCAGGGCCGATTAATGGTTCATTAATAATTATTAATGGCTTGCCTTTATAGTATATTGCTCCGAAACCTCTTTTCTTTATTGTTACATCCCGGAATTCGTAATCCTTTATTGTGTGGAGGATTTTAGCCAGGTCCAGTGCATTAATGTTTACTATTGAGTGCTTGCAGCAGTTTTTGTAGCAGTTTTCACAGTCAACTTCTACAATCATTTTAATCCAATTAATATGGATTTCTTTTTATTATTTTCCATTATTAATTTGAATCCTGCTTCCTTAAGCAGTTCTTTCCACGCACCAAAGCTTAATAACGGCGCCTTCCTCGTGTCAACTGCTCTGATAATCTTGTCATGGTCTTTAATGTTAACATTGTAACTAAATAACACTTCATTACCCCTGTCCTCGTACTCCCTTATCATTGAGCCTTCAACTTCTCCTGAGTCAAAGCTTGACATGTCAGTCTTGTCAGGATTGAAGTTGTCCTTTATTAGTCCTAATTCAATAATCACTGCTCCTCCTTTCCTTAAGTGTTTGCGGAATTTCTTAAATGCCTTTCTTATTTTCCTTTTACTGTTTAAGTAGTGTATTGTCCCGTACATGCATATTACGAGGTCGAATTCCTCGTTCAGATTAATTTTTAGCATGTCTTTTGCAATAAATCTTGATTTCGGGACTTTCTTCACTGCTTGTTCAATGATTTTTCTGCTCTTGTCAATTCCAGTGACTATAAATCCTTCTTCTGTTAGTATTTTTGCGTGCGTTCCAGTTCCGCATCCAATGTCAAGTATTTTCTTAACATTAAGTTCGTATTCTTTAATGATTTGTTTAATGAGCGCCACGTCGTTTTCATAATTCTTTTTATGCGTTAACTTATCATAGTATGGTGCTATCTTATCATACCATTTGCTTTTCATAATAAAAGTCATAAGCATTAATTCTTTAAATGTAATTATAATCATTAATGTTCTTTAAATGTAATTGTTGATTATTAGAATAGCATTATTCTCCCGTTCACTATGTTCTTTGTTAGTTCTGGTATTCCTATTAATTCCTCATTTATTATCCTCTTTATTTTGTAATCACTTATGCTGCCGTCATACTCGCATGCCATTATTTGCGGTTCAGTTAATGGCTTGCCTATGCTTGAAACTATTCCTAGCTGGCAGTGCTTTGCTCCTGCTTCCACTATCTTTTTGGATGCTTCGAATGCGATGACATTGTATAATTTCCCAATGTGATTCACAGGGTTCTTGCCTGCCACTGCTTCCAGGCTCATTGGTCTGTTGAAAGTTATTAAGCCGTTTACCCTGTTGCCCCTGCCTACTGCTCCGTCATCTCCTGTTTCCAGGCTTGTCCCTGTTATTGTTAAGTAGCACCCGTCTACTCCTCTTTCTGGTTTGTCTGCAGTGTTTATTATTATGCCGCACCTGAATTTCTCTTTCAAATCCTTTATCACTTCTTCTTTTGCGTTCACGTATTCATTAACGTTATTGAAGTACTTATCTATGAACGCGCATGCCACTGTTATTCTTGTCTCATCTCTGTTCCTTATTGTCATTACTTTAATGTCTTCGCCAGTATAAGGGCATCTTCTCTTAAATGCCTTGGAATTCAAGTACTCCTCTACTTCCAGGGTTATGCGTTCTGTTTTTGATAATGGCCAGTACCCTACTCCAGCACTCGTGTCATTCGCTCCTATTTCTCCTTTCTTTCTCTTGTACATGTCTGTTAGGTTGCCTGCGCCCGGCTTTGTTTCAACCATGAATTCGAAATTATCCCTTTTCAGGTACCTGAATGTTTTCTTCAGGCAGTCGCTTGCTGACTTTATTGCTATTTCCTTTAAATTGAAGCTCACATCTTTTACTTTCTGCGTTGCCCTTCCTGAGTAAAACGCAATTATTTTCTTTTCCAGTTCTCCTCCGCCAAACCTTGGGGTTGCCTGCCCTCCAACCAAGTCTAGCTTGTCAACATTGTGGTGCAGTATTACTCCAAATTCACTTATGTATTCTTTGCATAATTCTCTTGAGAATGCCTCTGCAAATAAGTCAGCTATGTAGTCAGGATGCCCTAATCCTTTGCGCTCAATTAGTTCATAGTCAGGTTTCTTGTATTCAACTTTTTTAATAATCATTCTTTGCCCTTAATTCACTCTTTCTTTTATTACTTTTTGATAAAAAAATTCTTTTAAGAATAATGGGCCTGGCCGGATTTGAACCGGCGACCTTTCGCTTTCCTTCACTGGCGTTCAGGACTGTTGTCCTAACCCGTCAATATATCAGACGAACGCTCTTGCCAAATTGCTCAAAAATAAGACTAACTTATCCTTTCTGAGCTACAGGCCCATCAAATTATTTAAAATTGCAACTTGATTTAAAAAACTTTTGTATGATAACTTATTTAAGAATTAATCCTTTAATCTTGTTTTATGGATGCACGTGAATTAAAGATAAAGTACCTGGATTTCTTTAAGAAGAAAGGTCATGCCGTTATTAAGTCAGCGCCTTTAATTCCTGAGCATGATCCTGCTGTGTTATTCACTACTGCAGGCATGCACCCCTTAATCCCATTCCTTCTTGGTCAGCCTCACCCGGCAGGCAGGCGCTTGGTTGGTGTTCAGAAATGCCTGCGAACTGATGATATTGAAGATATTGATGATGATTCTCATTTAACTTTTTTTGAAATGATTGGCAACTGGTCTTTGGGTGATTACTTTAAGAAGGAGGCGATTACTTGGAGTTATGAATTCCTGGTTAAAGTATTAGGAATTAATTCTAAAAAGCTTCATGTTACTGTTTTTAAAGGAGATAAGGCTGCGCCTCGTGACAAGGAATCAGCCGAGGCGTGGCTTTCTCTTGGAATTCCTAAAAACAGGATTTACTTTCTTCCTAAGGAAGATAATTGGTGGGGTCTTGAGTCAGGTCCGTGCGGTCCTTGCAGTGAGATTTTTATTGATTCAGGCGTGCCTGGGTGCAGTGCTGAGTGCAGGCCTGGCTGCGGTTGCGGTAAGTACTTTGAGGTGTGGAATAATGTTTTCATGGAATATAATAAGATTAAGGATGGGGGGTATGAAAGGTTAAGGCAGAAAAATGTTGATACAGGGATGGGGGTGGAGCGCATGGTTGCAATGCTTCAAAACAGGAAGTCTGTTTATGATACTGAATTATTCATTCCTTTAATTAATGCTGTTAAGAGTCTTGCTAAGAGACAGGGATTAAAGTCATTGCGCATTATTGTTGACCATGCCCGCGCAGCCACCTTTATTCTTGGTGACGAGAGAGGGGTTGCTCCTTCAAACCTTGGCCAGGGATATGTTTTAAGAAGGCTTATTCGCCGCGCTATCAGGCATGCCCGTTTACTGGGAATTGAGAAGGGTGTTTGCCAGGCAGTTGCTGAAGTGGTTATTAAAAATTATGCAAAAGAGTATCCAATTCTGGATGAAAAGCATGATTTCATTATTAAAGAGCTTGTTAAGGAAGAGGAGCGATTCCTTAAGACTCTTGAGCGCGGGTTAAGGATTTTTGAAAAAATTGCCAGGAATAAGAGCAGGATTTCAGGCAGGGATGCATTCTTATTGTATCAGTCTTATGGTTTCCCTATTGAAATGACGCAGGAAATTGCTGTTGAGAAGGGAATAAAAGTTGATGTTAAGGGTTTTACAGAAGCTTATGAAAAGCATAGGGGGTTGTCACGTGTTAGTGCTGGGAAGAAGTTTAAAGGAGGATTGGCTGACGCGTCTGAGGAAACAATTAAGCTTCACACTGTTACTCACCTGCTTGCAGAAGCTTTGCGAAGAGTTCTTAAAAAGGAGGTCAGACAGAAGGGTTCTAATATTACTCCTGAAAGGCTTCGTTTTGATTTTAGTTTTGACCGCAAATTAACTGAGGATGAATTGCGGAGAGTTGAGGATTTGGTTAATGAAAAAATAAAGACTGGCCTACGGGTTTGGCATGAGCAAATGACTTTTGAAAAGGCCAGGAAGGCAGGCGCTCATGCTGAGTTCAAGGCAAAGTATGGTGAGAAAGTTTTTGTTTACTTTATTGGTGATTTCAGCAAGGAAGTGTGCGGCGGACCGCACGTTAAGAATACTAGGGAGTTAGGCAAGTTCAGGATTGTTAAGGAGAAGTCAATTGCTGCCGGTGTCCGCAGGATTAGGGCTGTTTTAGAGTTATAATACAACTGCATTTTCAGTAATGTCTTTCATGGTTGTTAGTAATACTATTCTGCCTTTCTTCTCTGCTGCAAGCACCATTCCTTCACTTTTAATTCCTGCAATAACTTTTGGTTTTAAGTTAATTATCACAACTACTTTCTTGCCTAGTAATTCTTTTGGATTATATTGTTCTCCAATGCCTGCAATCATTATTCTTTCCCTGTCAGCAAGAACTTTTAGTTTTAGTAATTTATCATTTATTCGCTCCGCCCGCTGGATGCTGCCAATCCTTAACTTTATTTTCTTAAAATTTTTAAGCTCCACTAATTCCTCTTTCAGCTCTAAATTCTTTCCCAGCACTCTTTTTAATTTTTTAATTTCTTCATCACTTACCAGCTTGTATAATGGCTTGCTTGATTTTATCTCATGACCTGCTTTAATGCTTAATTCAAATGCCTTACTCCAGTCCTGTTCTTCTGCTTTGCCTTTTAGTCCTATACTCTTCCATAATTCGTTTGTGCTGAATGGTATGAATGGTGATAATTCAATGCATAATCCTTTAATCAGGTTAAGAGTCACGTATAAACAGTTAGGATTTTTTGTTTTCCATGGTTCTTTTTCCTGGAAGTAAGTGTTAATTATTGATGAGCATTTAAGCACTTCCTGCAGTGCCTTCATTAATCTTACTTCTTCTAAGAGCTTCGTTATTTTTTCATGCTGTTTCTTTACGTCAGTAATTACTCCTTTATCCTTTGCATCCAGTTCTGTTGGTTTTGGCACTTTCTTGTCGAAGAATTTTTCTATGAAGTATAATGCTCTTCTTGACAGGTTGCCGAAGTTTGCTATTAAGTCATCATTTATTCTTTTCTTGAATTCATTTAAACTAAAGTTTGCATCGCTTGATGCTTGAGGGGTTATCATTGTTAAGTAAAACCTTAAGTAGTCTGCTGGGAATACTTTGAAAAAATCTTCCAGTGTTATTGACCAGTTCCTGCTTTTTGAAAACTTCCTGCCTTCCAGGTTTAAGTAGCCTCTTGTTGGAATCATTTTCGGCAGCGTGTACTTGTCTTTAACGCTCATCAGCATTGCAGGCCAGAATAAGTAGTGATGGTATACTATGTCTTTTCCTATGAAGTGGTATATCTCTGTTTTCTTTGACTTCCAGTAATCCTCCCAATTCTTTTTCGTTTGTTTAGCCCATTTTATTGTTGAACTAATATATCCTATTGGCGCGTCCCACCATACGTAGAATACCTGTTCTTTTTTGCCTGGCACCTTGAATCCCCATTCCAAATTCCTTGTTATATCCCAGTCCTTTAATCCTTGTTTAATCCATTGCTTGACGTAGTTCTTAACGTCTTTTTGTAAATATTCATTGAATTGCAGGTAATTGCTTATCTCTTTTTTCAGCGCGTTTAATGTGAAGAAGTAGTGCATGCTCTTCCTCATCACTGGTTTTGCTTTGCATAACCTGCATTTAGGATTTAGTATTTCTCCTGACATGAATGCTTTTCCGCAGTCTTCGCAGTAATCACTGTACTGGTCTTCTGCATTGCAGTATGGGCACTTGCCTGTAACGTAGCGGTCTGGCAGGAATTTCTTATCCTTTTCGCAGTAGTATTGCTCAATTTCTTGTTCGTAAATGTATCCGTTCTTTTTTGCTTTGTTAAAGAATTCTATTGTTAGTTTTTTATTCTCTTTTGAGTGGGTTCTGTAGAAAATATCATATATTAAGCCAAACTCCTTGAATAACTTGTCAAAGTAGTTATGCCAGTACTTAACGTATTCTTCTGGTTTTTTCCTGTCTTTTTCAGCATTAAGTAATATTGGTGTTCCATGCTCGTCTGTTGCGCATATGTAGGCAACGTCAGCCTTGTTTAGTTTCTGGAATCGTGCGAAAATGTCTGCCGGCAAGTAAGTGCTTCTGGCATGACCTAAATGGTACTTGCCGTTAGCGTACGGCAATGCTGCGGTTATCAGTATTCTTCTTTCGCGTTTCACAGAATTATTATAAGGGTGGCGACTATTTATTCATTTCTTATTCCTTCTGCATCAGAACATAACATTTATATACCCCTTCTTGTATATTTTTGAATTAATTAAATTCTTGATGAGAGATGATTTGTTAATGGATGAAAAAAATTTAAAAAAGGGAACAACTACTGTTGGAATAACTTGTAAGGATGGAATTGTTCTTGCAGCTGATAAGAGGGCCACTATGGGTCATTTGATTGCTAATAAGGATGTTGAAAAAGTCATGCCAATCACTGACAGGATTTTCTTAACAATCGCGGGTGCTGTTGGAGATGCTCAAATGATAGTTAAGTACATTAGGGGCGAGATGAGGCATTATGAGATTTCAAAGCAGAAGAAGCCTTCAGTCAGGGTTTGCGCTTCACTAACTTCTCACATCCTGTTCTCAGGGCGGATGAGTTTCACGCCTTATATTGTTCAATTCATACTTGCTGGCAGGGATGAGAAAGGATATCACTTGTTCAGTCTTGATATGGGTGGAAGCGTTCTTAAGGATAATTATACTTCAACAGGTTCAGGTTCCCCTATTGCTTTCGGGGTATTAGAGGATAATTATAAGGATGGCTTGTCAATTAATGAAGGCGTAAGACTTGCAGTTAGGGCTGTTTCAGCTGCGATTAGGCGCGGAGTTTTCACTGGTGAGGGAGTGGATGTTTACATTATTACGGATGCAGGGCTTAAGAAACTGCCAGAAGAAGATGTTAAGAAATGTATATAACTGCAATCAATAGTGCCCAGAGAACTTGGTTCTTGTGGGGAAAAAAAAATTGAGTTTTTCATTTAAATAAAATGGCTAAATACGAATTACTTTCAAAGGTTGAATCAATGCTTCCCAGCAATGCTCAGATTGTTGAAAGCGTTTTTGAGGGAGCTAACATGGTTTTGTATTCTAAGAATAAATCTTTTGTTTTAAATTCAAGCAGTTTAATTAGGAGAATTGTGAACACTGTAAAGAAAAGGGTTGAGGTAAGACCTGACCCGAGTATTTTAATTAGCCCTGATTCAGCTAAGGCAATCATTGAAAAGGAAGTTCCTGAAGAAGCTGGTTTGCAGGATGTCTGGTTTGATGACCAGAGAAGCATTGTCATATTAGAGGCTGATAAGCCTGGATTAGTTATAGGGCACTTAGGGCGAGTAACTAAGAGTATTAGGAGCAAGACTTTATGGATTCCTTTTGTTAGAAGGGCTCCAGCAATTAAGAGCGACTTAGTGAAGACTATTCGTTACACTATTTTTAGTAATAGCGGTTACAGGCGTAAGTTCATGCACAGGATTGGTCAGAAGATTTACGGCACTCCTATTAATAAGAATAATTACTGGATTAGGCTTTCATGTCTTGGAGGTTTCAGGGAGGTTGGGCGTTCATGTTCACTGCTTCAGACTCCTCATTCAAGGGTTCTTATTGACTGCGGGGTTAACGTCGCATCTGAAAACAGGGCTTATCCTCATTTTGAAGCGCCTGAATTTGATGTTAAAGCTCTTGATGCCATTATTGTAAGCCATGCTCATCTTGACCATTCAGCGCTTGTTCCATTATTATTTAAGTACGGTTTTAAAGGTCCTGTTTACTGCAGTGAGCCGACCAGGGATATTATGACTTTATTACAGCTTGATTACATTGATGTTAATCAGAGGGAGGGTAAGAAGTTATTGTTTGATTCAAGGGACATTAAGAATATGATTAAGCATACTTTCTGCCTTTCATTTGATGAAGTTACTGATATCACTAATGATGTTCGCTTAACACTTTTTAATTCAGGTCATGTTTTGGGTGCTTCAATGGCTCATTTTAATATTGGTGATGGTTTTCATAACATGATTTATACAGGCGACTTCAAGTTCGCTGACACGAACATGTTAAGCAAGGCGTCCAATGTTTTCCAGCGTTTGGAGACTTTAGTTATGGAGTCAACTTACGGTGCTAAGACGGATATTCCTCTTTCTCTTAAGGAGTGCGAGAAGACATTAATTAGTCTTATTAATGAAACAATTAGTAATGGCGGCAAGGTTTTAGTTCCTGTGCTTGGTGCTGGCAGGGCTCAGGAGATAATACTTATTATTGAGAAGGCAGTTAGGGATAAGGCTCTTAAGGATGTTAAAGTTCATGTTGATGGCATGGTTTGGGATGTGTCCGCCATTCACACTACTTATCCTGAATTCATGAATCGTGATGTGAAGAACTTAGTTTTTAGGAAGGATCATAATCCTTTCCTTGCTCCTTGCTTTAAGTGGGTTGGCAGTCAGAAGGAGCGTGTTGAATTAATTAATAGTAAAAAGCCCTGCGTTATTCTTGCTACTAGTGGCATGCTTACTGGAGGCTCGTCTGTTGAGTACTTCAGGCAGTTAGCTGAGAACCCTGTTAATCGTTTAATAATTGTTAGTTATCAGGGGCGTGGCAGTCTTGGCAGGAGGTTGCAGGCTGGTGAGCGCACTATTAAGATGGAGTTACATAAGGGTGGTGTTGAAGTTATTAAGGTTAGGATGGGTATTGAAACCATTGAGGGATTCTCTGGTCACAGTAATCGTCAGGAATTGATTGATTTTGTTAAGTACTTGCAGCCTAGACCTAAGAGAGTTATTGTTATGCATGGTGAGAGCAGTAAATGCCTTGACTTGGCTTCCAGTATTCATAAACTGTTTAGGGTTGAAACTCAGGCGCCTCGGAATCTTGACACAATAAGAATAAGATAACCTTTTTAAAATCACTATTCTTTAATTATGAATTAATGAAATATGACCTCCGTGCTATGGATGCAATGACAACTAAGTTGGTCACGGTTAGTCCTAAGGAGACTGTGCTGTCCGCTGTTAAGAAAATGATTGATGCAGGGGTTGGCAATATCTTGGTCGTGGATAAGGATGGATTGGTTGGCATTGTTACTGAAAAGGATATTATTTCTAAGATTGTTGCCATTAATCAGAGGCCTGAGAAAGTGCTTGTTTCTAAGGTAATGACGCGTAAGGTTGTTACTTCAACACCTAATACTTCGCTTCAATCAATTGCTCGTGAAATGATTAAGTCAAATATTAGGCGCATGCCCATTATTAAGAGTAAGAAGCTTGTTGGGATAGTTACTGATAAGGATTTGTTAAGGATTGCTCCTGGCTTGCTTGACGTGCTGGTTGAGAAGCTTAAGATTGAGCGCGAATCCATCAGTGAATCAGCAGGTTTCTGCGAGAACTGTAATGCTTACTCTAGAAGCCTTGTCAGGAAAGAGGGTAATTTGTTATGCCCTAACTGCACAAAACTTTAATAACTTATAAGTTAATATAATTTGATTGTTATGGAGAAGCAGCAAATCGCTAGTGTCATGGCAAAGCCTAAGGGCGTTTTTGACATGAAGGATTATTATAAGTTCTTGTATCAATTAATTACTAGTCTTGGCTACATTGTTAATGAGAAGGATTATTCTCAGAAGGATGCTGCTGGCGGCAAGGATATTGAGTTTCACTGGACTTGTGAGATGTTTGTTAGTGATTACACTAAATTTGAGATTTGGATTGAGTGCAAGGTTAGGGGTTTGCAGGATGTTCAAGTCATGCGTGATGGCGTTAAGGAGAAGAAGAATAAGGGCGAGGTTGAATTAACTATTAAGGGTTCAATCATTACTGACTGGCAGGATAGGTGGGAGAAGCAGCCGTTGCTTAAGTTCTTGAAGGGTTTTTTTGACAGGTATCTTCACAAGCCGACTTTTGAGGGTTATATTACTCGTTTATGGGAGAATGTTTATTTAGTTGAGAATGAGGTTAAAGCTTTTTTTGAACTGCCTCGTTTCATGTGAAACTTTTATATGTGACTTATTTATTACTTTTCGTCTATGAGATTTGAATTTAGCACTACTTATTTTATGGACTTGCCTTTGGAAGATGCTGTTAAGGAATGTCTTGCTTTCGGTTTTAATAATTTACAGTTAGGTGCTGCTCACCTTAAGGCTGATGTTAGGAAGGTTTTGGAATTAAAGAAGCGTTATAATCTTAATTTTTCTCTTCATGCTCCTGTGCCCAGCCCAATGAATGAAATTAATAGTAAGACTTTGAGTTTTTTCCTTAAATCTCTTGATAATGCAAGAGTTCTTAATGCTAACCCGGTAATCCTTCATCCTCCTGATGATTTGAGGATGATTCCTTTAATCAGGGAGTTCTGCGTTAAGGCTTTAAGTCTTGGCTTGACTGTTTGCTTGGAGAATAAAGGGTTTGATCAAGTGAATGTTAATACTCCTGTTAAGGTTTTATCAATTATTAGGGAATTGTCATTGCCTAATGTGTTCTTGTGTTTTGATACTAATCATTTGTTTGGATTGCTTGATAGTGAGGAGGCAGTGTTTGATTCATTAGTTAAGCATTATGATTTTGTTAGGGCGGTTCACCTTGTGAGGATGTCTGGTTGCTTGATTGAGCATGAGCCTCCTGTCAGGACTCCTTTTATGACTAAGATTATTAGGTTTCTTAGGGATTTTAGTGGTCCCGTGACTTTTGAAGTAGTGCCTCCAATCACTAGGGAGCAGATTCTCGCATCAAAGGATTATATTCATGAAGTGCTTAATGGCTTTTGAGGATTACATTAAGAAGTTGTGGGAGAATGAATTGAATTTGAGTCATATAATTATATATTGTGAAATCCTTTTAAAATAAACAGTTATGACAAAAGGTTCTCTGGATGAGTTAGAATTGCTTTTAGAGTTTATCGAAAGTATTAAAAATGCAGGTTGTCCTATTTTAGTCGAAGGCAAACGCGATATCGCTGCTTTAAAGAAGTTTAACATCAATAATGTTCATCAATTAACTTCATCGCTTGAAGGTGAAGCCCGGAGTATTGCTAAGTCATGGAAGGAGGTTATTATCCTCACTGATTTAGATAAGAAGGGCAGGTTATTGTACATTAAACTTCTGAGGATTTTCCAGCGATTGGGCGTTAGAGTGAATAACAAGCCCAGGGAGCTTTTATTCAGGACAAAGCTTAGGCAGGTAGAAGGGCTTTACAGGCGGGTTATTCGGCTTCAAAAAATTTAGAGGTGATGTTTGTTATGGGGAAGTTAGCACTTGTTTCAGCTAAGTATGTTATAACTGCATTAATGCATACTGAAGGCGTTGTTGAGAAACCTGATGTTATTGGAGCAATTTTTGGTCAGACAGAGGGTTTGCTGGGCAAGGATATGGAGTTGCGTGAGTTGCAGAAGAGTGGCAGGATTGGCAGGATTGAAGTGGATACTAAGGTTGTTAATGGCAAGACTGAGGCGCGGATTACTGTTCCTTCAAGTCTTGATAAGACTGAGACAGCTATTATTGCTGCTGCTATTGAGACTATTGAGCGTATCGGTCCTTGTAATGGGAAAATAGCGGTTGAGAAGATTGAGGACGTGCGCGTCAGCAAGAAGGGTTATATTCAGGAGAGGGCTAAGGAGATTCTTTCTAAATTCATGGATTCAGAGACTAGTAGTCAGGAGTTAACTGATGAAATTAAGTCTTCTGTAAGGTCTTCGAAGATAATTAATTGGGGTCCTGATAAACTGGATGCTGGTCCTGGTGTTGATAGTGCCAGGGAATTAATCCTTGTTGAAGGCAGGGCTGATGTATTAACTCTTTTAAGGAATGGGGTTAATAACGTTATCAGCACTAATGGCACCAGTATTCCTAAAAGCCTTGCTGACTTGATGAGTAAGAAGGTTACTATTGCTTTTGTTGACGGTGACAGGGGCGGTGACTTGATTATTAAAGCCTTGTCTCATATCGGGAAACTGGATTTCGTTGCCAGGGCTCCTGACGGTAAGGAGGTTGAGGAGTTAACCAGTAAGGAGGTTTTTAAGGCTTTAAGGGCTCGCGAGCCATTCAAGCAGCCATCAAGACAAAGTCCTAGGATAGTGTCCCGTGCGCCAAGACAAAGCCCGGCGCGTTTCAGGAAGCCTGCCATGAAGATTAGGGTTCCTAAGGATTCAAGGGAGTTATTCATTAAGTCATTGAAAGCGGTTACTGGTTCAGGGCAGGCTGAAGTCTTTGACACTAAGCATAAATTATTAGGCAGGGTTCCAGTTAAGTCTATTAAAGCCATTACTGGTTTGGGCGATGTGTTCGCAGTCATTGTTGACGGCGTCATTGATGACAATATTTTATTCACTGTTAAGAAAGTTAATGCCCGTTACCTTGTTTGCAAGAATTCTAGAGCAACTAAGAGATTAAGAGGATTAACTGTGATTTCTGAGAAGGACTTGCAATAAGTCCCTTTTTCTTTCTTCATTAATATTTATATATTAAGAAGCGATATATTCTTAATGTAATGCGTGGCGTCTTTTTTCCTTTAAGAGTAAATAAGGTATTCTTATTGCTCGTCGTGAGTGTTCTTCTTTTCACTCTTGCTGAAGGTTATTTATGTGTGGAGGAGTGTGCTAGCGATAATGACTGTGATGTGGGGTGTGCTAGTGGTTGTGCTTATCGCACTGGTACATGTATACTGGGTGGAGAAATCCGGTGTTATTGCGAGACCACGGATTGTGGTTATTATGTTTGTTCTTCGGGTGCTTGCCGGTCTGGGAGTTTATCGTATTGTTCGCAGTCTTGCGATGCTCCTTGTGATGAACATGCTGATTGTTCTGGCTCTCAGTGTAGCGGCACTATTTATCAGACCAGGACTGGTACTTGTTCTAGCGCTTGTACTTGTAATTATGGCAGTTGGGTTGATGGTACTTGTACTCAGAGTGAGGCTAACTGCGGTGCTGATTGTGATTCTGCTGGCGACTGCACTGCCACTACTCAGTGTAGCGGCACTATTTATCAGACCAGGACTCCTTCGTGTACTGGTAGTTGCGATTGTAGTTATGGCAGTTGGGTTGATGGCACTTGCACTCAGAGTGAGGCTAGTTGCAGTGCTGAGTGTGATGCTGTTGGTGACTGCACTTATACGAGTGATTGCGGTCAGAACATTAGTTTAACTTCAGGTAATTTATATGAGAGAACTGTAAGTTCTTGCACTGCTTCCTGCACTTGTTCTTATAATGCTTGGGTGGATCAGGGCTGTGATGAGGAGACTTGTGGTGGTATCTGTGATGGTGACATCTCTCAATCAGTCTGTGAGGCAATGGACTATGATTGGTTTGTTATTTCAATTGGTGAGGGTTATTTTAATGATTGGGGACAAGTGAATTATGCTGCTCGTTTGATAAAGATAGGGGATATTGATGGTGATAATGATACTGATTTCATTACTGGTGACCAAGGGATGATATTGTACAAGTTTGTTAATAATGGTTCTAATTCTTTTACTAAAATACAAATAGGTAGTGCAGGACGTATTAGTGCAGGAGCAATTGTGGATATTGATAATGATGATGATTTGGATATTTTTACTGGTGATGATAATAACCAGATTTATTGGTGGGATAATAATGGTTCTGGAACATTCACTAAGACACTTATTGGTTCTGTTGGTAATTCTATTGAAGCAATGACTGTTGGTTATGTTGATGCTGATTCTAACCTTGATCTTATTATTGGTGATAATGATGGTAATGTTTGGAAGTGGATTAATAATGGTAGCACGACTTTTACTGGAACAAATCTTGGTAGTGCAGGAGGATTTCTTCATTCAGTAACATTAAGTGATATGGATGGGGATGATGATATGGACATAATTAGTAGTGGTGGTAATTGGGTTTACAAGTGGATTAATAATGGTGCTGGTGGTTTCACCAAGACTTCTTTATGGGGGTCTGGTATTTCTTGGGAGATTCACGAAGTGGGTGATCTTGATGGTGATGGTGATATTGATTTTGTTGTTGGTGACGCTTTTAATAAGGTTAATAAATTCATTAATAATGGTGCAGCCAGTTTTACGAGAACCCAGATTGGCTCTCTTAGTGGAAAAATTTATTATATTGATTTGGATGACATGGATAATGATGGGGACCTTGACATAATAACTGGAACACAGGCTAATCCTTATTTGCATGTTTGGGTGAATGATGGTTCAGCTAATTTTGGAACCCCTGTTAGTTTAAATTATTCGGGTGATCAGATTCAGACAGGTGATGTGGGGGATCTTGACCAGGATGGTGATTTAGAAATAATAGTGGGTTCTTGGGTTGATAAAAGAGTACGTGAATGGCATAATACTGGGATTCAGGGAGTGAACGGTGCTTGCTGTGGCGATGATGCTGCGAGTGATGATTTTTATAATGCCTCTAATGGTTATGGTGGTTTCTGTTATGATGGTAATTATTATTATGGTGACGCTGATAGTAATCAAAATGCCTGCGAGTTAATTGGTTACACTTGGCTTTCAGGTTCGGTTGCTGGTTCTAATGGTCCTTGTTGTGGCGATGATGCTGCGAGTGATGATTTTTATAATGCCTCTAATGGTTATGGTGGTTTCTGTTATGATGGTACTTATTATTATGGTGACGCTGATAGTAATCAAAATGCATGTGAATTAAGAGGAGATACTTGGTTTTCGGGTACAGTGACTGGCAGTAATGGTCCTTGTTGTGGTGATGATGGTTTTAGTGACGTCTTCTATAATTCATCTCAAATGTGCAGTTACGGTGGCATTATCTTAGACGCTGACCATCATTATTATCAGGACTGGCTTGGTGACCATATTAATTATACGAGTGGCAAGGGAATTTGTGAATTAAAAGATTATACTTGGTTTGCTTCGCTAAATTCAAGTTTTAGCAAGATCCGCGTTGATTCAAGTTCTGTTGGTTCACATGCTGTTGTCATTGGTGATATTGACGGTGACGGTGACATGGATATTATTGGCGGCAGAGAGGGTGGCCTTTATAAATGGGTTAATGATGGCAGTGGGGGTTTCACAGAAACTAATCTTGGCAGTACTTATCAATACGCTCTTGCATTAGGTCTTGGTGATATTGATGGTGATGGTGACCTTGATGTCATAACTGGTGAAGGAAAGATAACTACAGAATATTTGGGAATTGTCCGTAAATGGGTTAATGATGGCAGTGGGGGTTTCACCAAGTCTGATTTAGGAACAGTAGGTAATTGGGTGTGGGCAATTTCTCTTGGTGATATTGATGGTGATGGTGATCTTGACATTATTAGCGGTAATTGGGCAAGTAATACTATTTATAAATGGGTTAATGATGGCAGTGGGGGTTTCACAGAAACTAATCTTGGGTCATGTACTAGAAGTGTTCGAACAACAGCTTTAGGAGATATTGACGGTGACGGCGACCTTGACATAGTGAATTGTGATAATAGTGGAGGCGCTGATGAGTGGTTTTACACATGGTTTAATGATGGTAGCGGGGGTTTCACCAAGGTGCGTTTAGGAACGACAAGTGGTGATTGTTTTTCTATTGCTCTTGGAGACATGGATGCTGATGGCGACATTGATGCAGTGGTGGGTTCAGGAAGCGGAGTCCGTTTGTGGACTAATAATGGCACTGGTTATTTTACCCAAACAACTTTAGGCAGTGCTTCTGGAAATGTTTATTCTGTTGCAGTAGGAGACATTAACAATGATGGATATTTAGATATAGCAAGTGGTGATACTGGGGACCATGTTTATAAATGGATAAATAATGGAACTGGAGGTTATACTAGTACGGATTTAGGTACAGGAGCTAATCAAATTCGCAGTGTTGCTTTTGGCGACCTTGACGGTGATGGAGATCTTGAAATAGTTAGTGCTGACGCTTGGACTGGAGGAAGAATTTACAAATGGACCAATTTAGGTATTAATGGCACTTACGGTCCTTGCTGTGGTGATGACGCGGCTAGTGATGATTTCTATAATTCCAGTCGCGCGTGTTATAATGGTTCACCATCTAGTGATAGGGATGCTTGGCAGACTTTTTGCGAGGCAGGGGGTTACACTTGGCTTTCAGGCTCAATTACTGGTTCTAATGGTCCTTGCTGTGGTGATGACGCGGCTAGTGATGATTTTTATAATGGCACTCTAGGGAGCACTACTTATTTCTGTAAGGATGGCAGTTTCACTCATCAATCAATTGATTTTAACCAGACTGTTTGCGAGCAGTATTCTTATAATTGGATTAACGTTACTTACGGACTCGTGTCTCACTGGCGCTTTGACGAATCATCAGGGACAACAGCGAGTGATGATTCAGGCGTTAATGACGGCACTCTTTATAACATGACTGATGATGAATGGGTTAGCGGTAAGTACGGCAATGCCTTAGAATTTAATGGCAGTAATAAATATGTCAGTATACTTGATTCTGATAGCTTAAGCATTACTGGTAATTTAACTATTACTGCATGGCTTTACCCTAAGAATATGTCGCAGGGCAGGCAGACAGTTGTTTTCAAGCATCATGATTATGAATATGAAGTTACTCAGGAGCCTTCTGGCTTAATCTCTTTTTATCATGGGAATGGTACATATGAGGAGATTGAAGAGCCTGCTGGCATGGTTGTTACTGAAGACCAGTGGAATCATATTGTTATTACAAGAGACATGAGTGATAATAAAATCAAGTTTTATCTTAATGGCAGTTTTATTGGAGAGGATGAGTTTATAAAAACTCCTGCTGCTGGTTCTGATATTATTTCTATTGGCTGCAGGTATGGTGCAATTTACTTTTATAACGGCACTATTGATGATATCCGCATTTATAACCACGCTCTCTCTGCTGATGAAATAACTGCTTTGTATAAATCATCTGCTTACTCTAATTGCTGCGGTGATGATGCTGCTAGTGATGATTTCTATAATGGCACTATTGGCAGCACTACTTATTTCTGTAAGGATGGCAGTTTCACTGAGCAGGCTATTGATGTTAATCAAACTATTTGCGAGCAGTATAGTTATATTTACTTTACTGGCACTACCACTGGCAATAATGATGCTTGCTGTGGTGATGATGGAGCCAGTGATGATTTTTATAATGGCACTCTTGCTACCACTACTTATTTCTGTCAGGATGGCGTTTTCACTGAGCAATCAATTGATTTTAACCAGACTGCCTGCGAGGCAAGTGGTTACATCTGGCTTTCCGGCACCACTACTGGCAGTAATGATGCGTGCTGCGGTGATGATGACTTCACTGACATATTCTATAATTCATCTCAAATGTGCAGTTATGGAGGCATTATCTTAGACGCTGACCATCATTATTATCAGGACTGGTTTGGAGACTATATTAATTACACGAGCGGTCAAGGCGTGTGCGAGTTAAAGGGTTATGAATGGTTTACTGGTGGCGGCACTTTTGATGCTCAAGTAACGAGCAGTACTGGGGTTTCACCTATGCGTGTTGCCATTGGCGATTTGAATAATGATGGTAATCTTGATATTGTGACTGTGAATTATGATGATGATACTTATTCTTTCCTTGCTGGTAATGGTGATGGCACTTTTGATGCTCAAGTGACAGGTGCTACTGGAACCGAACCTTATGATGTTGCCATTGGCGATTTAGATAATGATGGTAATCTTGATATTGTAGTTACGAACGGTCTTAGTAATACTTATTCTTTTATTAGTGGTAATGGTGACGGCACTTTTGACGCTCAAGTAACTGGTGCCACGGGGAGTGGTCCTGCATTTCTTGCTTTAGGTGATTTAGATAAGGATGGTAATCTTGATATTGTGACTGCGAATTATAATGATAATAATGTTTCTTTTATTAGTGGTAATGGTGATGGCACTTTTGATGCTCAAGTAACTATTCTTACTGGATGGAATCCTTTTGGTGTTGCCATTGGTGATTTGGATAAGGATGGTAATCTTGATATTGTGGTTACAAATAATGCTAATAATACTTATTCTTTCCTTGCTGGTAATGGTGATGGCACTTTTGATAGTCAAGTGACTGGTGCTGTTGGTAATTGGGTTATAGGTGTTGCCATTGGTGATTTGGATAAGGATGGTAATCTTGATATTGTGACTGCGAATTATAATGATAATAATGTTTCTTTTATTAGTGGTAATGGTGATGGCACTTTTGATGCTCAAGTAACCATTAGTGTCGGGACTAATCCTCTAGATATTGCTTTAGGTGATTTAAATAATGATGGTAATCTTGATATTGTTACTGTAAATTATGATGATGATACTTATTCTTTCCTTGCTGGTAATGGTGACGGCACTTTTGACGCTCAAGTTACTGGTGCTACTGGAGCCGAATCATCATTTGTTGCTTTAGGTGATTTAAATGAAGATGGAATTCTTGATATTGTGGTTACGAATTATTATGATGACACTCTTTCTTTTATTGAAAATACAGGAATCATCGGGAGTAAAGGCCCTTGCTGCGGTGATGACACGACTAGTGATGATTTCTATAATTCCAGTCGCGCGTGCTATAATGGTTCACCATCTAGTGATAGGGATGCTTGGCAGACTTTTTGCGAGGCAGGTGGTTACACTTGGCTTACTGGTTCAACTATTGGCAATAACACTTCTTGCTGCGGTGATGACACGGCTAGTGATGATTTCTATAACGGCACTCTTGCTACCACTACTTATTTCTGTCATGATGGTGTTTTAACTGAGCAGGCTATTGATGTTAATCAGACTATTTGCGAGTACTATGGTTATACATGGCTGGCTGGTGCAACAGCGACTGGCAGTAGGTGCTGCGGTGATGACGGGGATAGTGATGACTTTGGCAATTTAACGCTGACCTGCTGCTGTAATGGCGCTGTTATTAATAATGGAGGGACCTGCGACTTTGATAATGACGGGAATATTGATGCAGTATGCGAGAATGGACGACTGCCTGGAATATTCATTTCAGCTTCAGATTCTAACAGCAGTTACTTGGGAGGCGACTTCGTTACAGAATTCCTGATAAGAAATAGTGGCGATGAACTGCTTGAGAACTTAACCTGTATTCTTAACACAACACTTAGTTACATACCAAACCCTAGTAATCCAACAATTGTAAGGGTTGGAGACTCAGGGTTAGTAACTTTTGATTTCGGAACTTTTAGCTGCGCTGACTTTGGCAAGTCTTATAATATGCAATTAAATTGTTCTTACTCTACTGCGACTGGCGGCTGGGATGAATTATTAAAGGATTTTAATTTTACAATATTGAATCCACTGGATATTTCATCAGTCAGTCCAGGCATTACTACTGCAATACCTGTTGCTTTAAATGAGATTGGAAGGGTATTAGTGACTTTGACAAACCTAGGCAACATACCTGTTGAGTACAGTCCTGCAACATCTTATGATAATGGTTTATTAATTACTTACAGGACTGGTGAAAAGTCTTTTAATAACAGGGAATTTAATGCCGAAACTTTTTCAATTCTTCCAGGCGCTAAGCGGTTAATCAGGCTTACAGTGCTTCCTTTAAGCTCTGGCGAGCGCGACGTTCAATTAGCGTTCACGAGCACTGGCGCATGCCCTAACATCACTGATTCCATTGGCTTTCAAGTAACAGTGTTCACCAAGGAGACTGGCTTTTTCGGGGTTCACACTGCAGGAGCTACTGATTACTTCAGCTTCCTATTGCTTCTTATCCTTGCTTCGCTTATTGTGTACCGCAAGCGCAGCAGATAGGGCTGTGATGTGCCGAAAGTATTAAAAATCCCAATTACTAATTCTTTACTTGGGTGCTAGGCCGGGGAGTTAGGGGTTCCCTGTTACCGCAAACCCCCTTATGGTGGGGCTGAATGCCTTGGGACGACTTGGTTTGGGTTTAAGGGCCTGTTCAGGTTTCTGCGAAGCCTCGCCCTGTCTGGCGGTTCAACTTGTGAACCGGGTCAGATCCGGGAGGAAGCAGCCTTAAGCATGTTGAGTCGTGCTTTCAGGTCAACGGGGTGGAGGAGCCCGTTCAGTTAAACCTTTAAGCGCTTACCTTGCCAACCCAAGGATGCGCCCTTCATTGTTAGCGTAACCAGTAATTAATATTTATTCAGGGTTCTTTGTTTATACCAATCTCAAAATTGCTTTAATATTAAGTGTGGCTTCAGGACTGATATATGAAGTAGTTGCAACTAATTTATTATTTTTTTATTTTAATTCTTAATATTTATATATTCCTGATACTTCTTTATTTATTTCATGGTGGCTAAACAAAAATTGCCAATTAATATGGTTATAATAACTGCGATAGCGCTTTTAATGTTCATCTTCTTCATTCTTGTTTATTTTTTCCCTATTATATTCACTGGTATTGAGTCCAACGCTTCAGGAGTGGAGGTTGCGTCATATTATGTGGAGGATACGTTATCTTATTCAGAATGTCAGGATTTGTGCCAGGAATTGTTGGGGAATCCTTTTGGTTGTGAGGAGTGCCGTTGGTTCATGCTGAAGCCACAAGTGAAGCAGTATATTAATGAGTGCGTTAACAAAACAGGTGCCTGCGAAGTCTTCTTATTGGGAAACGTGTCTTGCATTATTCAATGAATTATATTTAAATACTTTGGAATCCTAATTAATAAATCAGGTTATGAGGGTGAAGTCGCGTTTAGGAATAGTAGTTTTAGTTTTGCTATCCTTATCTTCCATTGCTTTCTCGACTAATTATGCTTGCATGAATGAGGACACCATGTATGCTAGTTGTTATACTTCTGTACAGACTCCTTCCCCTCCTTGGTATTGTGCTTCCTGCGCTGTAGCATGTAGTGGTAGTTGTGCTAGGAAGACTGGTTCGTGTACGAAAACAGCTTGCGTTTTTTCTACGTGTGTTACAGCGGATTGCGGTTCTTATACTTGTTCTGGCGGTTCATGTACTTCGACGTGTTCCCAGGCCTGTGGCGCTCAGTGTGATGCTGTTGGTGACTGCACTGCCATTACTCAGTGTAGTGGCACTATTTATCAGACCAGGTCCCGCGCGTGCACTAGTGCTTGTGTTTGTAGTTATGGTAGTTGGGTTGATGGTACTTGCACTCAGAGTGAGGCTAATTGCGGTGCTGATTGTGATTCTGCTACTGACTGTACTGAGGCTCTTACTCAGTGTAGTGGCACTATTTATCAGACGAGAACTAGGTCTTGCACTTCTTCCTGTGCTTGTTCTTATAGTGGTTGGAGTGATGGTACTTGTACTCAGAGTGAGGCTAATTGTGAGGCTGATTGTGATAATGTTAGTGACTGCACTTATACGAGTGATTGCGGTCAGAACATTGGTTTGACTTCAGGTAACTTGTATACAAGGACTGCAAGTTCTTGCACTAGTTCCTGCACTTGCTCTTATACTGCCTGGGTGGATCAGGGCTGTGATGAGGAGACTTGTGGTGGTAGTTGTGAGCCTGATGATTCTCAGTCAACTTGTAATTCAGGTGAGGATGATTGGTTTGCTGGCACTACTACTGGTGATAATGATCCTTGTTGTGGTGATGATACTACTAGTGATAATTTTTATAATTCTACTCGTGCTTGTGTTGATGGAGTTCTTTGCACTGATGATGTGAGTTATGGCAGTGATGCTTCTCTTGGCACTAGTGATGATGTGTGTGGTTGTGATTCGTCTGGTCTTAAGTGTGAGGTTGTTGGTGCTTTTGATGGTACTGCTGCCGGTATTTGCGCTAGTACTGATTGCAGGGCTAACACTGCTGTGATTTCTAAGGCGGATTCTACTTATTATAGTGGTTGTTCTGGTAGCAGGGAGTGTGATAGTTCTCTTGCTGGCGCGAGTTATTTAAGGGATGGTCTTTGTGGTGGCAGTTCTTGTTGTACTGATGAGGTCGTGACTGATAGTGAGTGTGATTGTGATGATGATGATGTGACTAGTGAGAAGCAGTGTGATAATTCTGTTAGTAGTGGGGTTTATTCTGCTGATGGTATTTGCGTTAATGATGGTAGTGGTGTTACTGATGCTGATGCTAATTGTATAACGTCTGGTGAGGTTTGTGTTGATTCTGCTAGTAGTAATCGTTATACTCAGGGTTGCGGTAATTGTGTTGATACTGATTCGTGTGATAGTGGTTTGTCTGGTGCTGATTACGTGCAGGATGGTATTTGCTGTTCCAGTTCTTGTGTTGGTAGTAGTGGCAGTGATTGTTGTGGTGATAGTGATTGCGCGGCGGGTGAGTATTGCAGTAGTTATCTTTGCACTGCTCTTTCAACTCCTTCTTTGGATTCTGTTTTATTTCAGGATAATGAATCGTTGAATTCTGGTTTGGGTGAGATGGTAATTGCGTGGTCTGGCAGTCCGCCAACTGGTTATGAGTATAGTGTTGAGGAGACGACTCCTTCTTCTGCGCAGAGGTATTATGGTACTGACACGTCTTATACTCATTCCAGTTTAAGTGATAATACTGTTTATTGTTACAGGGTTAGGATACAGGATGTGGAGAGCAGTCCGGGTCATTATAGTGATTGGAGTTCAACTGTCTGCAATGTTACATTAGACAGGACTGGGCCTTCAGCGCCTAACTTGACAGTGACTGCTGATAACGTGAATAATGAAATGGATTTAACTTTTGTTGAGGGAAATGACAGTTTATTATTGTATTTGCCTTTTGAGGAGGGTAGTGGTAGCGTGGCTCAAGACCACAGTATATATGATTATGATGGGAGTATTAATGGTGGAACTTATACTACTGGTGAACATGGTGGGGCATTAAGTTTTGATGGAGGCGTTTCACCTAATACTGTGCTTGTTGAAGATATTCCTTATTTGGATTCTCTTGCTAATGATTTTTCTGTTTTAGTGTGGTTTAAGTCAGAGAATCTTACAGCGTATAGGGAGCCAATTGTTGCTGCTACAGGGAGTACTGGAAGTTATGGTACTGTTGGTTGGAAATTATGGTCGAGTAGTGGTCGTCTTAATTTTTATATTTGTGATACAACTTATGGGAATTGTGTTGATCCTTTTTATGATTTTGATGATACTGATTGGCATTATGCGAGTGTGACTTGGGATGCTTCTGCAACGACAGCAGTTATGTATGTTGATGGATTATTAGTTAGTTCAGATAGTACTCCTGCAATTAGTTTGGTTTCAAATCCTTATGATGTAACTATAGCGTCTGCAGCAGCAGGTTCTGGACACTATTTCAATGGCATTGTTGATGAAGTGCGTATTTATAATCGTGTTCTTAGTCAAAGCGAGGTTATTAATGATATGCAGTCTGGTTTGTTATCTCATGGTTTTTACAGGAGCAACACTTCTGATGGGAATTACACTCCTGTTGGCGGCGTGTGGGATGATTTTAGTGATGGTGATTACACGAGTAATCCTGTGTGGACTGCTACTTTGGGTGATGGCCTTGTTGGTGTTACTGACGGCGAGTTATGGTCTAATTCTTCTGGCAGCGCTGACACTTATTTGACTTTGATTGAGGATATTGGTTCTGGCGAGCCTTTCGAGCTCGAGGTTGATATATTGAATGACGGGAGCGAGCATGGCATTCTGGTTGGCGGGAATTACATACGAAGGCTTAGTGGTGATTATCAGGTTGATGGCGTTACTGTTGCCGGGGCTTTTGGCCAGCATTGGAAGGTTATTTTTGACGGCAGTGTTTTTAGGTTTTATGTTGATTGTGTGCTTATCAGGAAGTGGTCTGATACTAGTAGCGGAGTTTTTATTTTAAAGGACGACAGGAATGGCGTTGCCGCAACCAAGTATTATTATGATAATTTCAGACTCACTCCTCTCATTATGGATAATACGTACAGTGATACAGGAGCTATTGATGGTACTGTTCCTGGCACACCCGACGCGCCCACTGTGACTGAAGCGTCCACGACTTCTCTTCAAGTGAGTTGGAGCAGTGTTAGTGACGCTGGTGATGATTATTATTACTACTTGAAATCGTTTGATGAGAGTGGGAATGTGAATAATTTATTAGAGAATAGTATAGAAGCGCATAATTATTCAGGCACAGGGTATAACTACTATCTTGATGAAGATATCGTGACAATGGGTTCATTAGAAGTAGGAAACATATTTATATTAGAAGGAGAAGTAAGAGTTGACAGCACGAGAAACGCGGCAGGAGGAACATCAACAGTTTTCATATGGACTGCTAATACAACTGATAGTTGGATTAAAAGCACGAGTTTTGGAACAGGTAATACTTACTGGACTCCATTTCATGAAACATTTACAGTAACAGAGGAATTTGAACATGAAATTAGAGTAGGGGCTTATCATTACCCGGATGAAATTAATGACGGAACTACATTTTTCAGGAATTTAAGAGTTTATAAAGTAAATGCAACTGGTTCAAATACAGTCACTACTGGTGTTGATTCTTATCAGGTTGATGAGACTTCAAGCAATCCTGGTAGTACTGATAGTGGTTGGGTTTCAAGTCCTTATGTTGATAGTGGTTTGGATTGTTTCTCCCAGTATACTTATAAGGTCAGGGCAAAGGATGGTGCTGCGAATGAGGGTAGTTATGGCAGCACTGCAAGTGCTTATCCTATTAATTATTTGACTTGTGATTCTGGCAGCGCTGGTGATGGTTACTGCGCGTCAGGCGTGACTTGTTATTATGCTGGTACTGGCTGTCCTAATTGTGATTTAACCAGTTATTGTACTGGTAATGTTAGGTATTATGCTGGTGTTTGCAGTGATTCTGGCTGCGGTTTCTCTTCAGAGGATTGTGATACTCTTGATGGCGTGTATAGCACTGAGTACAGGAATTATTCTTGCAGTAGTGGCAGCTGTACTTATAGTGTTATCGAGCCTGATTCAAGCAAGTTTGCTTGCGAGGCATTAACTCATGACTGGATTAATAATACTAATTACCCTGGCACTTACTCATTCACTGATGAGACTGTAGGCACTACTGGTACTAATATTGGTTTTATTGATTTTATTGAGGGGGGCACAAATGTTGTGGAGGTTATTAATAATTGGGGTGGCCATAACAAAGTGATTAACTTTACAGAAAACTACTATATTGGAAATGATTTTAGCAATGTCGTTACAGGCACTATTGAGTTCTGGGCTTGGCTTGATGATGATGGGTCTGGTAATTATCAGTTTATGGTATTAGTTGATAGTAATAATGCTGCTGATAATATGCAGTTTGCATTGCATGTTCATGCTGGTAATTATAAGTATCAAGGGGGTAGTTTAACTGATACTGGTGTTGCAGTTAGTGAGAATGCATGGCAGCATCATAAAGTGGTTTTTGATTGTGCTGCTGACACTTTTGACTGGTATGTTGATGATGATTTAATTGTTAATGACGGAGCCTTTTTTGATGCAGGGGACAGTGTTGATAATTTAAGATTTGAAAGAACTGCAAACATTGTTGCGTCTTACATTGATGCTGTTGGTTACTCATGGGACTCTGATTACAGTGTTGGTGATAATACTTATGCTCCTTGCTGTGGTGATGATGCGGCTAGTGATGATTTCTATAATGGTACTTTAAGTAATACTACTTATTTCTGTCAGGATGGCAGTTTCACTCATCAGTCAATTGATTTTAATCGGACTGTTTGCGAGCAGTATTCTTATAACTGGCTTTATAATATCAGTGACGGGCTCGTTGCTCATTGGCGTTTTGATGAGTCCTCAGGAACGCTTGCGAGTGATGATTCAGGCGTTAATGACGGCACAGTTTATGATGCTTCCTGGGTTAGTGGCAAGTATGGTAATGCTTTGAGTTTTGATGGTAGTGGTGATTATATAGATTTATCTAATAATTTAGGATACACAACTCAAGTTTCTGCTTTTGCATGGTTCAAATCCGAAGGTTCTCCTGCAGGAGGTTACCATATAATATTTGGTGGCCAAGAATTAGAGATAAGTATTCCTGTATCAACTGGTGAGCTTAGGACTGGTGTTTATACAACTGCTCGTTTCGTGTCTAATAATGGTTCTGGATTAACGGATGGTAACTGGCACCATATAGGATTTATTTTTGATGGTTCAACAAAAAAAAGTTACGTTGATGGTGAATATGTAGGTGAGCAGACAGGGATAACAGGTTCATTAACATATAATTTTGCTAATCGTAAAATAGGAAGACATGGTAGTTCAACAACGTATTATGCTAATGGCACTATTGATGATGCCCGCATCTATAATCGTTCTCTTAATGCTAATGAAGTAATGGCTTTGTATAAGTCATCTGCTTACTCTTCCTGTTGCGGTGACGACTCAACAAGTGATTACTTCTACAATGATTCTAACGCGTTCGGCAGCATCTGCTACTACAGTGATTATTATTATACTGCATTGGACCAGAGTCAATCTAACTGCGAGGCAGAAGGGCTAACGTGGAGCACTACTTCAGACTATGATGCAACATACTCATTCAGTGATGATGCTGTTGGTGCTACTGGGACTGATATTGGTTTTCTTGATGGATATAACAATAATGGGGGAACAATTTCTATAATTTCTGATTTTGATAGTCATAAGAAAGTTATTAAATATGATAAAGATGCAAGTGGAGATACATTACAAGGAACTAATAATATTGGAGTGAGAACTACAGGAACTATTGAATTTTGGTGGGGGATTTCTGTAAACGATAAAAGGGGTATATTTCATTTAAGAGATACTTCAACTAAAGCTATTTATTTAAGATTTGATGATGACGGCGGCTTAAAATATTATGATGGTACTTGGCATGAATTATTAGCAAGTTATTCTGTTGATCATTTGTATCACTTTAAATTAGAATTTGATTTAACTACAGGCGATCCTTCTACGAATTGGTGGAAATGTTGGATTGATGGAGATTATAAAGGACAATTTGTTGATGGTTTTTATGGAGATCCAGTTTCATTTAAATATTTTACACTGTACGGATACGATTCAAGTTATATTATGTATTGGGATGCCATAGGATATTCATGGGACAGTGATTACAGTACTATGCGTAATGCTTGGGCTCGGTGTTGCGGTGAGGACACTGGTGAGGATTGGGGAGGAAGTCCTAAGTGCTGCTGTAATGCTGTATCTATTCCGCAGGGAGTTGTGTGCGATGAGGATGAGGATTTCATAACTGATAGGGTATGCGACTTTGGTTATTATTGTAATTCAACAGTGACTCCGACGTTTAACTTGTCAAGCATGATGTTAAATCCAGGGGACACTGTAGGGATTAATGTCACGAGCGAGTGCATGCCGAACGTGGTGTTAATAAAACCTAATTTTACTGAGGTGAGGATTAACATGACTTCGTGCGGCACTAACTGCTATAACGCTACTTACGAGCTGGGCGCCACTGGTTATTATCACTTGCAGGCGTTTAACGGCAAGCACGGTGAGCATAATTACGCTATGTTCCTGGTTAAGAATTTGAGTTTGGTGTGGGAGAATGAGTGGTTAAGTCATGACAGTGAGTTATTCAAGTACAAGGTTAACCTGTCAATGAGTCATGTAACTAATATTTCAAGGATTAATGAATTATTCAATTACAGTTATGATTTCCCTGACCCTGCATACTGCAATGATGTTAATGGGGATGGGGACTATAATGATGTTGAAGACGAGTTAGGAATCAGGGTGGTTAATGTGCTGCCGACAGGTGATTACTATGAAGTCCCGTTAATGATATTGAATGCTACTTGCGGGGCGGATAATAATTTGACTCATGCAGATATTTATTTTCCGATAAACATGCCAGGGAATGACTCGCCTTTTAACAGGGATGGTAATGTGTACGCGTTATACTACACTCCAATAGGTCATAACGTGAAATCTTACAGTAATGGAATAATTAATGAGACAGCGCCGACGTGGAATGTGAGTAATTCAGTTTACAGGCTTGATTTAAGTCCTACAAAGTATCAGGTGCTGTCAGTGTTTGATAAGTTAGGCAGCGTGCATAATGAGTTGGATGACGTTACTGATTATGGATTAAAAACAATTGAGTATAATGATACTACAGTAACGCTTGGTGAGTTAAGAACAGCTACTGGTTTAACAACTAAACTGGAAATGACTCCTTCAGTAGCAGTGCACTCATACAATGGCAGCGTGAAGGGCAGTCATCCGGCGGGGGTTAACATCACGATGCCAGACACTTATTATTTCATGTTGGATGAGAATTTAACGTTTAATTCAGGTGAAACAATTGATTGGTTAAAGTATTTTGAAATGCCATTAAATAAGACCCGCTTCACTAATATCGTGATTAATGATTCAGGAACAGTAACTAATTATAACCTTAGTTTTAGCATAGAATTATCAAGTCTTGACTGGGTTGTATTCCTGAACAACCAGACGCATGATGCTATAGGATTCTTCAAAGAAAAGACGTGGGGTGCGGAGAATAATACATTATACGAATTCAATATTACGAGTTCGTTAATAAAGTTTTCATATTATCCAATAGGATTCCAGCAGACAGCAGTCAGTGCAGGCGACTCGTATGGAGGCAGGTTCTACTTCACGGTCTTTAATAATTCAGACCATCACTACAAAATCCATGAAAACACTTACTTGTGGAAGAAGATACCAGTAAGTATTACTCAGGAAGCAGATGAAGTGGCGTTTGATATAATGCAATTCACTTATGACGATAAGGTTGACAGGACAGGCGAGCAAATGAACTTAACAGTCCTAGTATTCACTACAGAGCAGGCAGTGACTGCAGTGCACCTGGACGTTAATGATTCAGCAGGAGCTGAAGTATATTCAGAAGAATTCACGTGCGAAAACGCTGGGAGATTCCTGTACAGGTGCAACTGGACATACTCCCCATTGGCATGGGACTGCAAGGACTATAATGCCAAAATCTATGCAGTAAGTGATTTAGGTAATACTACTGAGAGTCATTATTCATTCAGTATTGATGATATAGTGGGGGCTTATCATGTTCCGAGCAGGACTTTAATAGGGACTAACCAGACGTTAACAGCTGATTACGTGTTGTGTTCTGGCAATACAAGCCCGTTAGACTCGTTGAATGTTACGATGACTATTGACGGGGTATTAGCATTAAGCACTAATGCGTCCAGGGCAGGTCATGTTTCGTATGCTTATGAGAATCCAGTGGTTCATGGCAGCAAGACTTTCAGGGTGTTGGCTAATTTGTCTGATTACTGGGATGATTATGTTAGGACAGTGAATATTTACGAGTCACATTTCAGTTTGCATCCTGAGTCGCAGGCTTATGCTCAGGGCAAGGCTGGTTATAGGAGTGCTTATTTGGAGGTTAGGAATCCGACTGATAATCCTCATAATTATACTTTGACAATGATTCCTGCAGGGATAACGGCTCGTTTTGTTGACAGTGAGTCTAAGATTTTGTCGACAATGATTGAGCCTGGAGGCAAGGCGTTTTATTATGTTGATGTGATGCCTGTGACTATAGGTACTTATTCGATTAATTTTCAGGCGACGAGTGAGTCATTAGTTGATAATGCGACTTTATTGTTCACTGCGTTGGTTCAGACTACTTATTCGACAGGAGTGTTTAATTATGTTATGGCAAGCGCGACTGACTGGATAAGCATTTTAATATTAATACTGCTAGTGTCATACGTTGTTTATAAAAAAGCTTAAAAACAAACCTTTTTTATTTAATCCTTAGTGCTGGGGTCGCCTAGCCTGGTAGGGCGCTAGCCTGCTAACATTAGTAGTAAGCTAGTGTGCTTTGCACGCGAGGGTTCAAAACAACCCTTTTCTTTTTCAAGAGAAAAGCGTTGAAGGAAATCCCTCCCCCAGCGCATTTAATCTTTTAATTTCTTTTTCCACTCTTTTAATGTTAAACGTTTAATTTTAGGCTTTCAACGCTTCTTTTAGTTCACTTCTAATTCTTTTTATTTTTTCGTCAGGGAATTTATTAATAAGTAATCTCATTTGGATTGTGAAATCCTCTGCAGTCTTTATTAATTCTTGAGAGTCATTACGTGTTAATTCAAAGTCAATATAGTATTGCTTGTCTACTCTTTCCTTTTTAGCTCTAGATACCACATTAAACAACTTCTTTTCTTTAAATAACTCTTTTAATAAAATAATCGTTGCTGCGTGATTCTCACATTTAATACCACACTTGAAGAATAAGGCGAGTATCGAGTGATACATCGCGTAATAAGACATTGAAATCGAGTTCTCATAAAGCATTGACTCATTAAGTATCCTTGCTGACTTTAAAGAATTATTAGACTTCTCGATATACGCATTGCATACGTCATCAGATGGTTTAACCAATTTCAACTTCTCATCTTTTGATAACTTAATCAAGAATTTTAGTTTCCTCATAAAACCTCTCAACCCCCTTAATTATTACGTGGTCCTTAATAATTTCCTTAACAAGCAAATTATTAACATCAATTCTTGACGCAAGTTTAACATTAATTCTTGAATTAATCATTTCTATCTTCTTTTTCTCAGCTTTATTACTAGATAAAACTAATAAATCAATGTCGCTTCTTGGTTTTGCAGTGAATTTCGCATAACTTCCAAAAAGAACGATAAGACCTGATGACGACTTCTTAACAACATCCTTTAAAATAATGCTTAGTTGAGGATACTTAGTAACTAGCTTAATTAGTTTGTAGTACTCAGCCATGAAAACATAATTCCTTGCTTCTAAACCCTTCTTAATAAAATAAATCTTGTTCTTACCTTCCTTTTTTGTGAATAACGCATCTTCTTTAACAAGCGCGTTCAATTTTCTAAGAAGCGTTGTATGAGGGGCTTTAAGTTGCTTTGCTAACTCCCTTAAATGAAAACTTCTACCAACCAATTTAAGTAAAACCTCAAATTCAATCCATTTTTGAACCATATGGAACAATAATGAACCATTAATTTATAAATGTTTTTATGCAAAAAATAGTTATTAATTAATAATTAATAAATCTTAATGCCTGACGCATCATTTTTAAGTTCATCCAATGTTCTCTTTAATTAATGGAACTCAAAGGAATCCCTAAAGAATACTTAGCCGGCTTAAAAGTGAAGCCGCCAGTAACTATTAGAGTGAATACTCTTAAAATCACAAAACAGGAATTAAGAGATAAACTTGTGAAAAAAGGATTCGAATTAATGGACCACCCAGTCCACGAGCAAGCATTAAAAATTCTAAGACAGCCATTCTCAATAGGAGCCACGACTGAATACTTGCTTGGTTATTACATGCTTCAAGACGCTGCGTCAATGATTGCGGTAAGAGAATTAAAGCCAAGACCAGGCAATTACGTGCTGGACATGTGTGCTGGTTCAGGAGCAAAGACAACGCATATCAGTGAATTAATGAATAATAAGGGAGTAATAATTGCATGCGATAATAATAAGAAAAGATTACTGTCAGTAAAGTATAATGCCCAGAGAATGGGCTGCGAGAATATAATAGGATTAAATACTGATTCAAGAAAAATAAATAATTTAGGAATCAAGTTTGACAGAGTGCTGCTTGACCCCCCGTGCACAGCGTTAGGAATCATTTACAAGAGTCCAGGCCTGCTAAATAAGGAATTGCCAATAAAGAGATTAAAGAAACTGCAGGTAGAATTAATAGAAGCAGGGATTAAATCCTTAAAATCAAGAGGAGTGCTGGTTTACTCAACCTGCACAGTGACAATGCAGGAGAATGAGGAAGTAGCGAAGCACGCCTTAAGCCAAGGAATGAAATTAGAGCACATGAAAAGGTATTACCCGCACATAAATGAAACTCAAGGATTCTTCATAGCAAAAATGGTGAAATCGTAATGGGCTGGAAATTAATTGAAAAAAATGAAGTATTGGAATTATTAAAACGGGACTTAGGAACTAATGCTCATAAATTATTGAAAGGCGATAAACTCCTTATTAATTCATCAATGCCAATGGAGATTAACGCGGTCAGCAATGAATTATACAAAGCATTTGAACACATGAAGAAAAAAGGCATGCAGCCATTATTCATAGGTGAATCAGTATGCGACACAAAGGATTTAAGAACTGCAAGACTTAACCTGCAATTCGCTTACAAGGCAGCAATGCTTGATATGCCAAGAGCATATATTAAGCCAAAAGCAGAGCAGTTATTCCTGTACACGAGAGATGTTATCAGCGACTCCGTAATTAAAATAGAAGGAGAAGTCAAGCAAAAAGGAATAATACTAGTATTAAATAAGGACCGTGAATTCCTCGGACTCGGTTTATCAAGAGGAGAATTATTAGGCAAGGGCAGGACAACAGTTATTAAGCACGTAATTGACATCGGGCACTACTTGAGATGCGAGAAGTGAGATGCGGCTGCCGGGAATTGAACCCGGGCCATTGGCTTGGGAAGCCAAGATCCTACCACTAGACAACAGCCGCATTTAAAGGGTGCCACTTTAAAATTAACTATTGCCTTATTTAATAAAATATTTGCATCCCACAACGCACCAAAAGTTCTTAAAATCACCATAATCTTATAAAAAAAAGGAGATGGATGCCAACTTAGAGAATTTCATAAAAGAGAAATGGAAGCAAGTAAAAGAACTTGATGAAAAAGGAGTTGAAGGCTTAGTGAAGGCATTAGTATCATTAACTTTCAAGGCAAAGAAGAATGGTGTTGAATACTTAAATGATGAATACATGATTATAAAATACTTGCGCAGGAGAAGGAAATTAGATGATTACATATTCGGGGTAATTATTAGGTACGCGTCAAGATGTGATGAGGATAAAGTAAGGAAACATATTGATTCATACTTATATTGTAAACGGCATAATTTTTAAAAGAGAAGTTGAAGCAAGTAAAAAAACTTAAAAAAGATGGGAAATATCAGTTTATTTACGGGCTGGTGGTCTAGTTGGTTAGGACGTTACCCTTACAATAAGATATAAGAAAGGTGAAGGTCGTCGGTTCAAATCCGACCCAGCCCATTAATTACTTTTTCAAAGTTGTGTGTTTTGATAATAAAAATAAAAGAAGAATTTCAATTGTTCTTAAGTTTCAGCATTTTTATCTTCTTGAAAGCGAGTTCCATCCTCTGCTTGTACCAAGCACGAATTAAGTTTAATTCATGCCTCCTATGCTCCAAATCCCTCATTAAATCCCAATAATTAATGAATCCAGTCATGAATGAAGAGTAATAATTAACACTTTATAAGGCGACGGATAGAGCACGCGTCCACGTCCGGTAATTCCTTTATTAGGAAAAATTAATTATTACCGGACACGAAAAAGATTTTAAAGTGATTATATGTAATAAATGAATCAGAGGGCTCGTGGTCCAACCCTTTTAGAAAAAGGCTTGACCGAAAAAAATAAGGATTGGATTGCTTGTCTGAGTATTAATGGGCTCGTGGTCTAGCAGCATGACGCCACCCTCACACGGTGGAGAACAGGGGTGCGAATCCCCTCGAGCCCATTATTAGAAACTTTTTTTAACCCTGCAGGCATTAATTATTAATTGTAATGGCAAGGAGTGATTATTTTGTTGAATTCCCTTATTATGACACAACTCTCAAGCAGCAGGAGCGGTATAAATACTTGTTAAAGCGCTACAGGGATAATAAGGAAGACTTGTCAGAGCTTAAGACTTACAAAATAAAAGGGGTTACTAACCTCTTAATAACCCTATCACAATTGATAGTGGAGATTAATGATTTCAAGAAATTACTTCCCAAAGAACCAGCAGCGCCTGCAGAACTGAAAAAGGCAAGACCTAGAATTGTAAAGAAGCAACCAGTGAAGAAGGCAAGGAGAGTTAAGAAAAAAATTAAGAAGGAGCCGAAAAAGAAGCGTGAAAGCATTAGGTCATTAAAACTAGGGTTAGCACAGATAAAGGATGAATTAGAGCATATGTAAATATTTATTAATGCCTAATTTAATTACTTACTTTTATTGCAGGGGTGCCGGAGTCTGGTCAAACGGGCGTGGCTCAAGACCACGTGGCTTAGTGCCTGCGAGGGTTCAAAACAACCCTTTTCTCTTGGAAGAGAAAAGCGTTGACGGAAAAGAGAACTTCCGTGGTTGGAGAAAATCCCTTCCCCTGCACTTAATCAAATAAGTGAGTAATATGCCTTTCACCCCATTTCATCTCGGCCCTGCATTATTTATTGGTTTATTACTTTTCCAGTTTATTCACTTGCCTGCCTTTTTGATTGCCAACATTATTGTTGATTCCGAGCCTTTTTTAGTCTTGTTTTTGGATTTGCATTACCCTTTGCACGGTTTTCTTCATTCTTTTCTGGGCGGTTCCATAGTCGCGGTTATTCTTTCTCTTGTAATGATTAAACTGGATAAAAGGATTCGAGAGTTAATGTCGTCTTTTAAACTTAAACAGAAATACTCTCATAAAAGCATTTTTCTTGCATCATTCTTGGGAGTTTACTTGCACATCCTGCTTGACTCCATCCTTTACACTGACATTAAACCATTATTCCCACTAAGTGCTAATCCCTTCTATAATTTAGTGCCCGCCGGGTTTGTGTATGCTTTCTGTACAATATTATTTCTTTTAGGCATTGCATTATACGCTTACAGGGTATTGAAACATTAGCTTCCCCCTGCACCAAATTATTACCGGAAACAAAGACACGCACTATCCTTTACTATTTAAAGAGCAATGATTTAAAAAATAATTAGTCATGTACAAACTTAAAATCACGCCAAGACTGTATCAGGAGAAATTATTTGCCAAAGCAGTTAATAAGAATTCATTAATAGTATTGCCTACAGGTCTCGGTAAAACACTGATAGCATTAATGCTTACAATTCACAGACTTAACAAGCGCCCTGAATCAAAAGCCCTGATTCTTGCACCAACAAAACCATTAGCAGACCAGCATATGAAATCATTCATTAATGACTCAACAATAAAGGAAAAAGAGTGCGCATTACTCACTGGAGCAGTGAAGCCAGAAGAACGAGGAGGAGAGTATAAAAAGAGAAGAATTATTTTTGCAACACCACAGACAATAGAGAATGACATAATCACGCGCAGGATTAACTTAAGTGATTATGCATTAATAGTTTTTGATGAATGCCACAGGGCAGTAGGGGAGTACGCCTACTGTTTTATTAGCAAGGAGTTCTTAAAGCATTCAAAGAATCCGCGAATCCTGAGCATTACTGCAAGCCCAGGAAGCACTAAGGAAAAAATAAAAGAAGTATGCAATAACTTATCAATCACTCAAGTACTGTACAGGAGCGAGAAAGACTCTGACGTTAAACCATACATTAAGAAGAAATTAATAAACAGAATTTACCTGGAACTGCCAAGCGAACTTAATGAAATACTGAAATCCCTGAACAAGTCATTAAGCACGGGCCTTAAAGTATTAAAGGATTTGGAAGTAATTGACACTCATGATGCAAGAAAGATTTCAAAACGAAATGTGCTGGCAATTCAAAGCCAGGCAGTTAAGCAATTGCAGGACGAGAGAGATGTTAATATGTACAGCGTCATGAGCGGCACTGCAAGAGTTATTAAAGTAATGCACGCACTTGAACTGCTTCAAACCCAAGGTTTAGCTCCGCTAAGGAATTACTTTAATGGCTTGAAAAGACAGAAAGCAAAGGCCGCTAAATCATTAATGAATGACCTTGACTTCAGGCAGGCAATGAGCATTGCATTCAGCACTGAAGAAGAGCATCCGAAATTCAATGAATTACTGAAGATTTTAAAATTAAACCCTGATAAGACTTCACTAATCTTCACTCAGTACAGAGTGACTGCTGAACGAATAATTGAATTACTAAAAAGTGAAGGAATTTCAACTCACTTATTCGTTGGTCAGAGAGGCAAGAGTGGCATGACTCAGAAAAAACAGTTAGAAGTTCTTGACAAGTTCAGGGCAGGAGAGTATAAAATAATTGTCTCAACCAGTGTGAGTGAGGAAGGACTTGACATCCCGCGCATTGACATGGCAATCTTTTTCGAACCAGTGCCTAGCGCATTAAGAAGTGTTCAGAGAAGGGGCAGGGTTGGCAGGGCAAAAACAGGCAGTGTTTACGTATTAATCACTAAAGGAACTATTGATGAGAAGTATTACTGGAGTGCTTACTACAAGGAGAAGCGTATGAAAAACGCTTTAAGAGAGTTAAGCAGTGATGAATTAGAGCAGCGGAAACTCAGTAAATTCCTATGAAACAGCGATGTCGCGCGCTTCCTTAAACTTCTCCTGACGCTTATTAGCGAATATGTTGCCTCCAATAAGTAATACGCCGCCAAGTAATTGCAGTAATGTGACTTCAGTTCTGAAAATAATTAATGAATAAATCAGCGTGAATAATGATGTTAATGAGAAGAGCATGAACGCCTTGCTTAATTCAACACGTTTTAATGCATTAACGAATAATAACCACCCTGCAACGTCAACAAGTAATCCATTAATCACGGCAAAGAGTAATCCATAATTAACAATTAAAGGTATTCCTGACATTATTATGAAAGCAAGCAGTAATGCTGCAGCCAGTCCATTTAAGAAGAATAATATTATTTTAGAGTCCAACCCTTTATTCCTTAAAATCTTAAAAACTATGTTAACAATGGAGTATAATGTGAAAGCAATTATTGCATAAATCCACCCGCTACTTAAATTAATGTTTTCCTGGTAAATTATTAGTGAACCCCCTATTAAGACTATGACTGCCCCGATTACTTTCTGATGGCTTGGTTTTTCCTTAAGGATTAAGAAGCCGAGAAGAATTATGAACACTAATTGAATCTGCCCTAGGAATGATACGTTAACAGAACTAGTTACTGACAACGCAGTGTAATACATTAATACTCCGACGCCAAAGATTAAACTGGATGTTATTAGTATTCTGGAGCATCCTTTAACCATTTTAGGCTTTGTTGTTATTATCATGATTGTAAACGCAATAAAGGCCACTAGTATGTCATAAAAACTAAACACTGCAGGATGAATAATTGTTGAACCAAGTCTTCCAAAGATAGGAGCAAAGGCTATTAATGAAGTGCTTAAAAGGATTTGAAGCATGGCATTCATAAACAATTATAATAGAGGGTTTTATTAAAAAGCATTATGACACTGAAAAAGGGAAATAGTGTGACAGTGATTATTGACTCAAGAGAGTTGAAAAGCAAGGCTGCGAAAACGCTTTACGAGCATGGAGTTCACATTAAATCCAAGCACTTGGAAGTTGCTGACTTCGTTGTTTCAGACAGGGTTGCTGTTGAGCGCAAGACTTTGAAGGATTTTGAGTCAAGCATTATTGACGGCAGGTTATTCAGGCAGTGCGAGGAATTAATTGATAATTATGAGAGACCAGTCATTATAATTGAAGGTGATTCATTGCTTAGTTCAAGGCTTCACCCTAATGCTGTCAGAGGTGCATTGGCAAGCATTACAACTGATTTCGGGATTCCAGTAATAATTGTTGATGACGGCGTTGAAACTGCATTACTCATTATTGCTTACGCCAGGAGGGAGCAGTTAAAACTTAAGCGACCAATTATTTACGGCGTAAAGAGGAAGAAATTAACTGACACTGACTTCATGGAAGCAGTTATCGCTTCATTCCCTAATATTGGAGCGCAGATAGCAATTAATTTACTTAAGAAATTCAAGACTTTGAAAAACATTTTCTCAGCAGGAGAAGATGAATTAATTGAAGTTGATAAAGTTGGTCCAGTCATTGCAAAGCGCATAATTGAATTAATTAATAAGGAGTATGATAAGGGTTGAACGTTATTGTAGGAATTGACCTGGGCATTACTACAGGCATTGCTATTATTAACATGAAAAGCGAGTTAATTTTCCTAAACAGCTCTAAGAAGTATGGCTTTACAGGAGTGGTTAAGGAATTAGCGCGTCGTGGCAGTTCATTAATAATTGCATGCGATGTTGCCAAGATTCCTGAATTCGTTCAATTAATTGCAAGCAAGTTCGAGGCAGTGCTGTTAAGCCCTGAGAATGATTTGAAAAGAAATAGTAAGAATGAATTAGTCATGAATTATGAAGTAAAGTTTAGCAATTATCATGAGCGTGACGCATTAGCAGCGGCTGTTTACGCTTACAAGCAATACGAATCATTAATTAATAAGGTCTTAAAAAAGGCAGGCAGCAGGATTTTCGAGCCATTAATCCGCGATTTAGTCCTGAAACGCATAAAGAACATTAACGTAGGAATTAAAAAGCATAAATGATGAATAATTAATCAATGTATTTATCATTAAATCAGGAGCAGTTATGGCAGGTATTAAGATTCCTGATAATCTTTAATGTCATGGCAGCACCATTATACTTAATAGCAGCATTAAACATTAATTTATACCCTCTTGAATTAATCGAGCGCGACCAGACAAGTTTCTTCTTAAGCATCATTGGTGTTAAGCATTCAAGCATTGACTTTGAAGGCATGCCTTCAATAGAGTTAAGTAACGGGGAATTAATAGCTATTGGCGAAGCATGCACTGCTTGGCGCTCAATACTGGCTTTCATAGCGTTAGTGGCAGCGAGTCCAAGGCAGTGGAGCAGCAAGAAGAAAGCCCTGATAGGAATTCCTGTTATTTATGCAGTTAACATCCTCAGATTAGTAGGAATTAGTTTAGTGGCGCTTACTATTCCAAGCATCACTGAATTCATTCACACAATACTATGGCGCGAAGGATTAATGATATTAATATTTGTTCTGTGGTATTACTGGTTCAGGCAAGCGCAAGCCTAATTACTTTCCCGCCAGGCTTCTCTTCTTTGAATAACTCTGCCTTGAAAGTGAATACTTTTACTCTAGGGTCTATCCATGAACCACTTGGCAGGCCTGCCTTCTCGCAAGTCATTTTAAGAAACTGCACAGGGTTAACGCCCCACTCAACAGCGACTTGAGGCAGTAATAATCCTTTAATTAATCCATACTCAATTATTAAGCCGTGAACTCCAATTTTAATCTTTAAAGGATAATCCCTTGGACTGCCCTTTAATTCTTCAGGAATCGTGAGCACTGATAATTCAATTGTTAACCGGTCAAGTTCATCCTTTCTTAACTCCTTAAATCTCAAATCCTTGAATGCAGCGTTTAATGCTGCGTCAATAACCGCCTTATATAAAGGCTTCACTGGTTCAACGTAACCAATACACCCTCTAAGCATCTTAGAAGGATGCTTCTCTAATGTGACAAACACGCCTCTTTTCACTTTTAAGGATTCAGGCATGCTCTTAGGCTTGTAACTCCTGCCAGAAAATTTAGCTTTAATTGCTTTCCTCGCATACCCTATTAATAATCCTGCTTTTTTAATATTCATCTTTATTTCTTAATAATTAGTAATATAAAAAACAATATTTTTTATAGTTCTGAACTATCAAAAATTAGATAAAACACTTGTAAGTAAAAATACTTTATGAAAGAGCAGAAGGAAATTATTATAAGGTTCTTAAGCCGTAACGGTCCAAGCCTGCCAGTAGAGGTTGGCAAGGAATTAGGTTATAATTCATTACTCACTAAGGCAGTTTTAATTGAATTAATTGATGATGGCGTAATCAAGCAGTCCAAGAGGCCGATAGGCAATTCATTACTTTACTATCTTTCCGGACAGGAAGGATTAGTTAAGAAGGAATTATTTAATGATTTAAGCATTCCAGAAAGACATGCACTTAAGAGATTAAAGCAGGAGGGGAGGTCTTTAAGTGAGATTGAATTAACTCCTCAGGAGAGATTCATTATTAAGAGCTTGCTTGACTTCATTGACGTTAAATTAATTAATAATCAAAAATACTATTCGCTTAAAGGCGTGGAGCAGAGAGCAGCTCCAATAATTCCTAAACCAGTAACCCTGTTCGCTCATAAGCCTGTGCCAGAGCCGGAGCCTGCGCCCGGCAGACCAGTAAGAATCAGGTCTTCTTGGAGTGAAGGGGTAAAATCCAATGCAGGTTTTGATAATGAAGTTACGAATTACTTGGAGAGACTGGGGCAAGTTAAGGTGTTAAAAGTGGTTAGGAGGAACAGGGAGACTAATTACGTGCTAAAGATGAATGAACCTTTCCCTCAAACATTCTTTATTAAGTCTAAGAATAAGAAGCGGATTAATGAATCAGACCTTAGTTTAATTTATACTGAAACCCTTAAACAAAGGATGCCTGGATTGCTAGTAACTAAGGGTGACTTAACAAGCACTGCTAAAAAGTGGATGAAGGATAATGTTGGCGACTTAATAAAGCTAATAAGGATTAAATGATTTAATTACTTACTAATGGTTTCATTAAATGAAGCATTAATAATCGCCTTCATTGCTTCAGCAGTGATTATTTACTTCTTCCTGCCTGAGACAATCCCTCTTCACTGGAATGCCAGCGGCCACATTGACGCTTGGGGTCAAAGAGGGTTCTCATTATTCATTCCATTATTAGCTGTTTGCCTTTATTACTTATGGAAGTTAATTCCAAGAGTCGTTGTTTACAAGAAGAATTTTAAGAAATTAGGCATGAAGTATGAGCACTTACTAACTAATTTAATCCTAATCATAATTCTTCTTTACTTATTAACAATTCTCAGTGCTTACGGCTTAATGCTTGACATAAAGTACTTCATCATCATTCCTGTAGCAATATTTATTATTTACCTCGGCACATTAATGAAGCATGTTAAGCGCAATTACTTTATTGGTATTAAAACGCCCTGGACCTTGTCAAGTGAGAAAGCCTGGGATAAAACGCATGAAAGGGGCAGCAGATTGTTCCAAGCTTACGGCTTCATATTATTATCATTATTAATCCTGCCTGCTGAAACTTTTTTCTGGGTGCTCTTAACGCCATTAGTAGTGATAATTATTTACTCTTACTGTTACTCCTATGGAGTCTGGAAAAAGGATAATAAGGCAATCAGGAAATAGGAACCATAATCTTTTTAAAACAATCATAGTTTTTAATACTTTAATATAGCGGGATAGAGCAGTCTGGAGTGCTCGTTGGGCTCATAACCCAGAGGTCGGCGGTTCAAATCCGCCTCCCGCTATTCCCTTCTAACTTCATGCAACTATCTGCACGTTCCCAAATTTTACTTTAGGCGTTATAATGCTTGAATCCATTCTCAATTCCTTGCCAACTGCCTTAACGTTATTCCATAAATTGAATAAGTTGCCTGAAACCATTGCATCCCTAATAGGAATCCATTCATCATTCTCAATTCTGAAGGCGTTCAATAAATTTAAAGCAAAGTCGCCTGACACTTGGTTAGCCATGTGAGCACCCATTAAACTATGAGTGTAAAAGCAGTCATTAAGTAATTCTTCATCACTCGCTCTTCCTTCCTTAATTATCAAATTATTGTATGAAACGCTTGGCCTGGTTGCGAGACCAGCGCAATTACCAGTACTATTTGTTCTCATGCGCTTAGCAGTATAATTATCATGAAGGAATCCGTTAAGAACTCCATTAGTGATTAACTCAGCCCGCTTAGAGTTAGTGCCCTCAGCATCAAACGGTTGCGAAGCAATGCCTAAAGCAAGGGTTGCGTCATCAGTAATTGACACTTTGGAGCTTAGAATGCACTCGCCAACCCTGCCCTTAAAAACTGACTTATTCTCCAACACATTACTCGCGAGTAAACTATTTGATAGTAAGTCAAGCAATTGAATTAATCCTAAGTAATCAATGGTTAAATCAGCCTTTTGCGAAGAAACCTTGTTAGGATTAATTGATTTAATGCATAACTTGGCAGCGCTGTCACCTAATGACTTGAAATCAATATTAAGCCTCCTGCTAGTCCTGCAATCAAAACCGCTTGACCTCCCGCTAACGCACTGAACTTCTGAATTAATCAGGCGCTTAGTATAACTGGCGTCACTGCCAACACTATTAATGAACCTTGTTTCAATGGAATTAATAGAAATGCCTGCGCTTGAAACAAGAATTTTTTCACTAACTTCTTTAGCGCCTTTAATAATTAATAAAGCATTATTAATTAATTCATCATCAGACACTTCTTTTAATTCAAAGCCGGCGTTAAACCCTCTGGCAAGCCTCGTCCTTGATAATCTGGGCTTAACAAGCAATGGTTCATTAACCTTCATTAATTTAACAGCGCTGTCAACGCATTCACGCCACTTGCTTAAGTCAGTTGTCTGGGCATAACCAAACCTCTTATTCTTCGCAACCCTGACGCTTAACCCGTAATTCTCGCCAGCATTCAAATTCTTAAGTGATTCATTCTCAAAAATAACCTCTGTTTCCTCTTCCTTAGTAATCCTTAATTCAGCGTCACCGAATTTAGAGGCGTAAGAAACTGCTTTATTAATCATATTAATCATTTCCACCAACAATCGCCTCCTTTAATAATATGTGCGGTGTCATGTCACCAACCCTGACTCCCTGCCCTCCCTTGCCGCAAGTTCCGGTAGTGAATGGATTAGTTAAGTCATTACCAACACTAATGCCTTTAAGTATTTCAAGAATGCTTCCTGCAAGAGTCACGCCCTTTAGAGGTTTTGTTAACTCTCCATTTTCTATAAGGTAGCATTCCCTGGCGCCGAAACTAAACTGGCCTGAGTTAGGTTCAACAATGCCTCCTGAAAACCCTTTAACGTAAATACCATTCCATGCCTCTTTTAATAAGTCATTAAAAGACCATTTCCCAGGCTTTAACACTGTATTACTCATTCTTGGAATTGGCCTGAAAGCAGGGCTTTCAACCCTTCCATTGCCAGTTGGCTTCATGCGTAAAGCGCCTGCAGTATCAATTGAGTGCAGGCACCCTTTAAGGATTCCATTAGTTATTAATTCTGTTTCACTTGCCTTTATGCCTTCATCATCAAACCAGTAGAAACCACGTGCATTAATTGTAGGGTCGTCAGTTAAGTTAACTTCATTACTAGCGATTTGCTTGTTCAGCAAGTTTGAAAAAATGCTTGATTTATTAATTACGAGGTCTGCCTCGCATGCATGACCAACTGCTTCGTGAAAGAATAACCCTGTCATTTCTGGGTCGCATACTACAGGCATCCTGCCAGGTTTAGGTCCTCTTGCGTGAAGCAATTGAATCACTGATTTCTTAATCTCGTCCGCAGTGCCTAAGTGGTCATAATCCCTGATGACTTCATAACCGCCAAGCCGGCAATACCCTTTCGAAGTCTGCTCAATTAAACCGCCTTCACTTGCTGTAGCACTGAACCTTAAGATATTAATATTAAACTCCTGAGTAATATTGCTTTCAATATTAATGAATTTCTTCTTGACCCGCCCTGAAGTCATAATTGCCCTGGCATTCTTAATTCTCTCCTCACTACTTAACGCCTTCCTGTAGTCTTTTAAGTAATTAATCTTCTCTTTAATGTCAACAGTAAAGGGGTCTTCCTTTATTTTAATCCTGAATCTTGCTTTAACTGGTTCAGGTTTCACAATCATTACTTTTTCCTTTAAGTGCTTGCTTGAAATCTTGGCAGTTCTTAAAGCTTTTTTAAACACTTTTTCAGCATTCTTTAATTCATTACTGTATGATAAGCCCCACGCGCCGTTAATAAGAACTCTTATTCCATAACTGAAATCCTTGTTATTAATTAATGAAATATTTTTATTCTCTAAATTAATGACTTCTGAAACTCCTTCTTCAGTCCTGATGTCGGCATAATCAAATCGCGGTTCATATTTCTTCAGCAATTTCGAGAAGTTTATCACACTGATTTTATGAGTTAGAATGTTTTTAAAAGTTTTACTTGAATTCTCTTTTAATCTTCTGTAATACTGCTCTGCTCCTGCCTTTCCAATTAAAAGCGTGCTCTAAAACGTCAGCAATTGTTTCAGCAGGCACTATCTTTATTTTCTTCATGCCATCAAGCAATACGTCCTTTAAGTTCATCTTAGGCACAATCACTGTCTTAATGCCTGCCTCGTAAGCCGCTTCCACTTTAGTGCTTACGCCTCCAACAGGGAGGACTTCGCCTCTGATTGATAAACTGCCTGTCATTGCCACGTCCTGCTTAACAGGCACTCCTTCAAGAGCTGATAACACTGCGGTTGCTATGCTAATGCTTGCAGAATCTCCTTCAACGCCTTCAAATGCTTGAACGAATTGAATGTGAATGTCATATCTGCTTAAGTCCTTGTCAGAGTATTTTTTAAAAACTGCTGAAACATTCTGCACTGCTTCCTTAGCAATGTCGCCTAATTTCCCTGTCGCGATTATTGCCGCCTTGCCTTTGGTTAACCCAGGCACCACGGCAGCTTCAATTGGCATGACGATTCCTGAGCCAAGCGCTTTTGGACCTGCTTTAAGAACTGCTAATCCATTAACCCTGCCAACTTCAGAACCCTTAACCCTTATCACGTCATACTCTTTCTTTAATTTAGTGTACCTGTCGCTTAACTGCTGTTCCAGGCTGCCGGCAGTCTTAATTGCCTGTAAAACATGCTTTTTCTCAACTAATTTAGCGCCTTGCTCTCTGGCTGTGTCGCCTGCAGCCCTGATTAGTCCTCCAAGCTCCCTTAACCTCATTGTTAACTTGCCCCTGCGATCAGCCTTCTTTTGCGCTTGATGAATAATTTCTAAGACAGATTCCTTAGTGAAGTGAGGAGTCTTGCCTTTATCCTTCTTTATTTCCTGAGCAACGAATCGCGTAAGTTTTAATCTGTTCTCTGGCGTGTCATCCATTTCAGTATTCATGTACACTTCGTAGCCGTAACCCCTGACTCTTGAACGCAGTGCTGGATGAACTTTCCTAATAGTTTCAAGATTGCCTGCAGCGGCCAGTACGAAGTCGCATGGCACTGGCTGAGTTTGAGTCATTGCTCCTGAAGAGCGTTCACTCCTGCCTGTTATCGGGAATTTTTTTTCCTGCATTGCGGTTAATAAATCAATCTGGCTTTCAGGGCGCAGGGTTGCAATCTCGTCAATGAATAAAACTCCTCCATTAGCTTTGTGGATTGCTCCGGAAGTGATTCTTTCATGTGCTGGAGTTCCCAAGCCCCCACTTTGCAGTGGGTCGTGGCGCACGTCGCCGAGTAATGCTCCTTCATGAGAGCCAGTTGCATCAATGAATGGCGCTTTCTTTCTGCCCTTATTATCAACAAGTAATTTAGGACCTCTTGCCTTTTGCATTGGCATTCTAAGCTTTGAAGTTGCGAAGACGAGCACTAATACGCCCATTATTGCAAGCATGAATAGTGTTCCTGAAATCCTGTCAGCTGCTTGTAATATCTCGCTTTTCTCTGAGCCAACAATCCAGTCAATAACGAATTGAGCAATCGTCAGCACTACTAGTATTGCAATGAACATTGTCCAACCGCCTGATTGACTTCTTGATAATAATTTCGTCTTTGCTGCCTGAATAATTGATGAACCCTTTCCTGCAGGAACTTCCTTGATTAATGGATTATTATCATCTTTTGGATTGGGGTATACAAGAATGTCAGTTAATTCTTCCTTTGGGAGTAATTCTGCCAGTGATTGAGCCAGCATTGATTTTCCTGTTCCAGGGTCTCCAACTAATACTACGTTGCGCCTCTGTTTTGCAGCTTTTTTAATAATCTTAATAGCCGCGTCCTGTCCAATGACTTGGTCAACTATTCTGGTAGGCACTTTAATGTCTTTTGTTGTTTTGAATTTGAATTCCATTCTAATCAGTATTAATGCGCAGGTATTTTAAAAGATTCCTAAAAATAATGATTTAATTCAGCAATTGTTCACAGATTTCGTGGACAGTTTTCCTTACTTTATTCAGGTATTGGCTTCATCGGGGTTCCCTTTTCTTCCTCATAACCTGTTGGAATGGCCGTTTTCGAAATAATGAAGATGTCACCTATTGCCCTGACAAGGTTGTGAGGGACTATTACTCCCTTGGCTCCTCCAACTGCCTTGCTTAGGAATGAATCCTTTGTTGACTTGATTTTCCAGCCGAAAACCCTGTTCTCAACTAATTCTGCTTCCTCTAAGTCGCCAAAGTAATCCCCGCCGTCAGTGTAAACCTTCATATTAAGTATTTCACTAATCCTCTTTAATTTAAGCATGAATATTATTATGGTTTTTATGGAATAAATACTTTATTATCCTTTAAGCGTTAAACGATTCCTTAACTTCTCTTGGCGTTGTGTTAAAGTAATCGTAGAATTTATCGCATAATGAAATCTCATTAGTCCTGCCCTTCTTCTTCAGGCGAATAAATTCAAGTTTTTCCAATCCCTTGATGTGGTCATAAGCCTTGTTGCCTCTAATCTTCACAACTTCTGACTGCAATACAGGCTTCCTGTAAGCAATAACTGCCAGCGTCTCGAGAATGCTTTTAGGGAACTCGCTTGGAATTAAGTCCTTAACTAGTGAAACGTGATGAGAGTGAACTGTTAATTTCCAGACGCCGGCATCGCAAGTGATTATGAACGCTGAATCACGTGACTCATAATCCTTCCTTAATTCCTCCAAGGCTTTCAATACTTTATTCTTAACGCTGCCAGTCTTAGAGCATAACTGCTCAATATTTAATCCCTGCGTGGCGAATAGCAGGGCTTCAATCCCAGTCTTAAGGTTTCCCAATGTAAATTTCACCGAATAATTCCTCTTGTCTTAACATTATCTTGCCTTCATTGTTTAAGTAAAGCAATGGCATGAATGTCCAAATAATGTCAAACTTATCATTACTAGGCAGTAATTCCTTAAAAGTTATTTCCTCTTTTTTAAGATTTTTGAAGAACATTGTAATTTTTGAATAGACTTCAATTATTTTCTCAGGTAAATCAATCTTCTTAATATTTAATCGAATACTTTTCTTATTCTCTCGCTGCCTTGCAATCCTGCGCTCATTAACCTCAACAGCCTTTTTTAATGCAGCTATTAATTCTGGAAGCGTTACCCTACGCTTCTTCATCATTGGAATCTTTGGTATTAACTCACCGCTTGCAGTCTTAAAGTGATAATCCAAGTCCTTGAAAATGAATGATAATAATATTCCTTCATCACTTCCTTTCTCTTCCAAGTCCTTAAGCAAGTAATCACTCTTCATCTTCAATAATATTGAAGCAGTTAGTAAGAACTTGCCTGATGTTCTGAAGTCAATGTTAACTATGTTCTTAATGCGTTTTGAGTACTTGACTGCAAGCCTGCCAACGTCAATATTCCAAGGGTTCATGCGCTCCTCGCGCACAATATCCCTTATTAATCCCTCCCAAGTAAGTTCGTCTGAGAGTATGTAATCAAATAATTTATCCTGCTCCGTGATTTTCACCCCATGTAAGCGCTGATTTCTTTGCTTATTGCTTCAGTGTTTTGAGCTCTTTCAGCAAATCTTTCATAAATCCTCGTATCCTCTGCCCTAAGGCTTGGCTTGGTAGTTTCAAATGCCTTATCAAAGTGCTTCTTTAAAACTTGTTTTGAATTCATATTCTCCCTTAATGCATTCATTGCTGCCTCCCTGCAAAGAGATTCAATATCTGCTCCTGAATAACCATCTGTTATTTCAGCCATTTTCACTAAGTTAATATCCTTTACTAAAGGCATGCCCTTAGTATGCACTTCAAATATCTTAAGCCTTGAATCCTTATCAGGCTGAGGCACTACAATTATCCTGTCAAACCTTCCAGGCCTTAATAATCCATGGTCTATAATGTCAGGTCTGTTGGTTGCTCCAATAACCACAACATCATTAAGTTCCTCAAGTCCGTCTAATTCAGTTAATAATTGATTAACTACTTGCTCGTAAGCCCTGCTTGACTCGCCTCCACTTCTTTTAGGCGCTAAACTGTCAATCTCGTCAAAAAAGATTATTGCAGGACTAACCTGCCTTGCCTTCCTGAATATTTCCCTGATTGCTTTCTCTGATTCTCCAACCCACTTACTAAACAATGAAGGGCCTTTAATGCTTATGAAGTTTGCTTCTGATTCAGTAGCAACTGCCTTGGCAAGCATTGTCTTCCCGCATCCTGGCGGGCCAAGAAGTAATAATCCTTTAGGAGGTTTTATGCCCATGCGCTTGAAACTTTCAGGATGCTCTAAAGGCCATTCAATCGTTTCGCGCAACTGCCTCTTAGTATCTTCAAGACCTCCAATGTCAGAGTACTTAACGTTAGGAACTTCAATTAATACTTCCCTCATTACTGAAGGACGCACTAACTTTAATGCCTCCTTGAAATCCTTTGCCTTAACTATTAATTTCTTTAAATCATCAGGTGATACCCTTTCACCTTCTTCTAAATTAATTTCTGGCAAAATCCTTCTTATCACGCTCATTGCTGCCTCCTTGCATAATGCTTCAAGGTCTGCTCCAACAAATCCATGAGTTATCCTGGCTAATTGCTTGAGGTCAATGTCCTTATCAAACGGCATGTTTCTTGTGTGAATCTTCAGTATTTTTTCCCTGCCACGAACGTCTGGCACGCCAATCTCAATCTCACGGTCAAACCTTCCTGGCCGCCTGAGCGCAGGATCCAGGGCATTCTGCCTGTTAGTTGCTCCAATAACAACTACCTTGCCTCTGCCTTTTAAGCCGTCCATGCTAGCGAGTAATTGGGCAACAACTCTTCGCTCAACCTCTCCAGTAACTTCCTCTCTTTTAGGCGCAATTGAATCAATCTCGTCAATGAATACTATTGTTGGTGCCTGCTTTTCTGCTTGCTCGAATAAGTCGCGAATCCTCTTCTCTGCTTCCCCAACCCACTTACTCATTACTTCACTGCCAACCAAACTTATGAAATTAGCTTCTGATTCATTAGCAACTGCCCTTGCTAACAAAGTCTTCCCGCATCCTGGCGGACCGTATAATAATACTCCTTTTGGAGGTTCAATTCCTAACTGCTTGAATATTTCAGGGTTCCTTAATGGCAGTTCAACCATTTCCCTGACTTTCCTGATTTCCTCATCAAGTCCTCCAATATCTTCATAACTGATGTCAGGTATTCTTTCAATATGCTTTGCTGCTTCAGGACTTATTTCTATGTGGGTTTTCTCTGTTATGACTACTGGACCTTTTGGTTTTGTTTTAATAGCCACTAATTTAATTTCTCCAGCAAAGCCTTGGAAGACATTCATTTCAAACATTTTAAAAATATCATCAAATGGTGAGCCTGAACTCATAATATTCCTGCGCCTCTTCACTCCTCCAAGAGTGATTATGTCTCCTTGAATCATAGCCCTTCCAAGCAAACTGTTCTTCACGCCTTGCGGATTAATTTGAATGCGTATTCCTTCCTGTGCCGGCGCGAGCGTTACATTGATTGCTGGTTTCACGTCTGCTTTCTTTAATGTGACGACCTCACTTACTCCAACGCTTGCTGAGCGCCTTAAATAACCATCCATCCTTATTAATCTCAGCCCAATGTCTGCCGGCAGAGCCCTGTCAACCATTGCAACTGTCTCCTTTTTTCCTGAAATAATTATATAATCGCCCTCGCTTACTCCTAACTCCTTTATTGTTTTAGAATCAATTCGAATAATCCCCTTACCCAAATCTTTCTGATATGCTTCTGCAACCTTTAACTTAACTTCATTCATTAATTATCACCTCAATGTTTTAAACCTGAAAATAATTGTTTTCTTACTAACAATTGGTTTCTTGCGCCTGCCCTGCTCTTCAAAAGTTATGATTTTAAATTCATTCAGGACTTGCAAGTCATCGAATACGTTCTTAATATTTCTCTGAACTTGCTTTGCCAGACCCCTAATACTATCCGGTTCTTTATCTATTATTGCCCTTATTAATTCAATTCTCTTGCGCGTGAATGCTTCAAAGAAATCATTATTAAATGGGTCTATGAACATAGCGTTTGCTAATTCATCCATTCGCCTGCTCATCTCTCTGAACTCATCAACCACGGCCATAATGTTAGTCTCCGATACCAACACTAAACTAGAACCTATTTAAATAACTTTCTCTTTTGTTGGTGTTGTTAGGGATATATTTAAAAATTAATTTTTTATAAGTGCAGTATGTGCTTAAAGAAAAATTAGAATACAAAAATAATGGAGTGCTTTTTAGTACAAATATTTATTTCCCTGAAAACAGTTCAGGCACTCTTGTATACTTATTCCACGGGCTGGGCTCTAATAAAGACCCTGATAAAGAAGATGATGTTATTCATATTATGAGAAATGAGTTTACTGCAAAAGGTTGCACTGTAGTGACACCAACAATGAGGGGGCACTATGATGATGACACTATAGGGACTTACAGGGGGATTCTAGAACCCAGAGAAGTTTTCAGTGATAATCTTGCACTAATGGGGCTTGTTGAGGATGAGTATGGTTCCTTTAATAAAAACGTATTCTGCGGTCACTCTCTTGGAGCATGGTTTAGTCTTTATTTAGGGCATAGATTAAGTGATGAATACAAAGTAAATGCAATCTTAAGTCTTAATGGACTTGCTAGTTTACAATACAATGCTTTTAGATTACATTCAAAAATATTATCTTATATATTCATAATAACAAAGACATTTCCTATGGGGGGTTCATTGTCTTTTCAAAGTGCTAAAACAATTTTAAAAAGCACTGAAAAGAGAGTAGATTTTTATTATGGACAAAAAGAGGGTTATGTTAATTTAAGAGAATTAAAATGTCCTCTTTTACTTTATCATAACTCCAGAGACAGTATGATTAACAGAGCATTATGGCTTTTTTCAAGGAAAGAAATTTATGATTACAAGCACATCATAAGGGAAGAGGGTCCTATAAAAATATTTGAAATTGAAAGAGGAAGTCTTGCTGACAAGTTAATAATAGACTCGTATGCTCCTTCTTTTATTTCAGGACATGACACTCCTTTGCTTTCTTCTGCAAAATTTTTGGCATTAGAAACTAAAAAAACTATTAGAAATTTATAAATAATTATCACTTCTTGTTATCCTTTATGGACTTTAAGAAGGAAGCTGTGAAAGTATTGAAGAAAGCACTGCCCAGAGAGAAGGATTTTGCTATTGAAATCCCTAAAGACGCTAAACTAGGGGACATTGCTTTCCCATGTTTCACTCTTGCTGAGAAGGAGAAGAGAAATCCTTCAGTAATTGCAAAAGAAGTTGTTAAAAAAATAAAATTAAAGGGCACAATATTCACTGGCGTAACATCATTCGGTCCTTACATTAACTTCTTCCTTGACAAGGACAGGGCGTCGCAGGAGATAATTAAGGAATTAAATAAAAAAGAATTAATTAAGAAGTCAAAGCCTGAGCGCGTAATGGTTGAATTTTTCCAGCCTAATACTCATAAAGGAATTCACATTGGGCATACCCGTAACGTAATCATAGGTGAATCCATCTCCAGAATTCTTGAGGAAAAAGGCATAAGGGTAGTTAGAACAACTTATGGCGGTGACATTGGACCACACGTTGCCAAGTGCTTGTGGGGTTACATGAATCTTAACTTAAAGCCAGAAGGTGATAAGGGAGAGTGGCTTGGCAGAGTCTATGCTATTGCAAATGAGAAAATCAATACTGAACAGAAAAAGAAGGAAGTTAACAGCGTCAATAACAGATTATACGCTGGTGATAAATCATTAGTGACTGTATGGAAGTTGACCAGGAATTGGAGCATTAATCATATGAATAAAGTCCTGAAACTCGTTAACACTAAGATGAACTCTTTTCTCTGGGAAAGCCAGGTTGAGAAGTCTGGCTTAAAGATTGCAAAGCAGTTGTTGAAAAAAGGCGTGCTTAAAGAATCAGAAGGAGCAATCATTGCTGACTTAACAAAGCATGGTTTAGAAGTCGTTGTTATAGTCGCAAAGGACGGGACTCCATTATACCTTGCTAAGGATTTAGGACTTGCTGAACTTGAATTCAAGAAGCATAAGGTTTCAAAAGTCATTCACGTAGTTGCTGTTGAGCAATTACTTTACTTCAAGCAATTATTCAAGATTTTTGAACTCGCAGGCTGGAAATGGGCTGAGAACAGCGTTCACAGGGTTTATGAATTAGTTGGCTTAAAGGAGGGCAGGATGTCATCCAGGACTGGCAACTTAATATTATTCACAGAACTTTATGAAAAAATGTTTAACTTAGCATTAACAGAAGTTCAGAAGCGTAATCCTAAATTAAAACTTAAGAAGCAGGAGGAGCTCTCTCATCAAATTGCTATGAGCGCCATGAAGTATGGCATGCTTAGTCGTGACTTGAACAGGAAAATACTCTTTGACTACAAGGATTGGCTTTCATTTGAGGGCAACACCGGACCTTACATTCAATATAGTTACGTCAGGGCTAAGAAGATTCTTAAAAAACTCGGCAAAGCCAGGGCGCAGATGATTAAAATTGAAAATGACTATGAGTACGGGTTAGTGAATCAACTAAACAAATTCCCTGCTGTTTACGCCAGTGCTTACAAAAAGCTTAACCCTCCAGTCATTGCCCGCTACGCTTATGAATTAGCAACAGCGTTCAGCAAGTTCTACGAGCACTGCCCGGTCATTAAGAGCGAGTACTCGGGTTCGCGAGCCAAGATAATTAAGACCTATTTAATCGTTATGGGCAAAGTAATTCACTTACTCGGACTCAAGCCAATGAACATGATGTAACCGCTTTATTTCTTAAATAAAGACTTTTAAATACCTCTGTTTTTTACTTTATATTTAATGAAATTAAAAAAACGCGTTTACACTAGTAAAGCATTATCATTAAAGAATAAGAAAATCATAATTGCTGGATGGGTTTTTGAAACCAGGAAATTAGGAAAAATCAAGTTCTTAATACTCAGGGACTGCGAGGGTTTAATGCAAGTCACGTTCCCAAAAGGAGTTGTCAGTGATTCATTATTCAATAAATTCAATGAATTAAGAAAGGAATCCGTCATTGCAGTTCAGGGAGTTATTAAGGCATCAAAGCAGGCTCCTGGGGGCGCTGAAATGATACCGGAAAAAATTAAAATAATCGCGCAAGCAGAGCAGCCAGTGCCGCTTGATATTTCAGGAAAGATAGAGTCAGGGCTTGACAGGCGGTTAGATTGGAGAAGCATTGACTTAAGAACTCATAAGAACACAGCTATATTCAAGGTTCAGGCAAAAATAATTGAAGCAGCAGTCAATCACTTAAATAAGAAAGGATTCATTCAAGTATTCACTCCAAGAATACTAGGCGTGCCTGCAGAAGGAGGCTCTGAAGTATTCCCAATAATCTACTTTAACAAGGAGGCATTCCTCAGACAGGACCCGCAACTGCACAGGCAGTTAACAATTGCAGGCGGCTTTGACAAGATTTATGAGATTGGGCCTTCATGGAGGGCTGAATTATCGCATACTGCGCGCCACGTATGCGAGTACGACACCATTGTCTGCGAAATCGGATTCATTGACGACGAGTATGATGTCATGAAAGTAGAGGAAGAATTATTCACTGCCATTCTTAAAAAAGTAAGGAATGAATGCAAAAATGAATTAAAATTATTAAATGCAAGAATTAACATTCCTAAACTTCCGCTGCCAGTGCTTGAATTTCCAGAAATTTATGAAATCCTGAAAAAACTTAAGCACCCAATTAAAGAAGGCAAGGACATTGATGCTGAAGCAGAACACTTGCTTGCAGAGTACGTTAAGAAGAAGTATAATAGTAATGCATTCTTCATTAATCACTTCCCATCTAAATTAAAGCCATTCTACGTTATGAAAGTTGATGGAGAACCTAATTTTGCCCGCAGCACTGACTTAATTTACAAAGGCATGGAATTAAGTTCAGGAGGTCAAAGAGAGCACCGCTATGAGAAATTAATTAAACAAGTTAAGGAGAAGAAGATGACGATGAATTACATTAAATGGTTCACTGAAGTATTCAAGTACGGCGTGCCCCCTCACGGAGGCTTCTCACTTGGCATTCCAAGACTAGTGAAGCAATTACTTGGCTTAAAAAATATCAGGGAAGCAATTCTATACCCAAGGGATGTTGAAAGAATAATTCCATGATTAAATTAATCAAATTAAATTCAATGATTAAAGAATTAATCAAATCAAGATACTCAGCAATTGCATTAGTGATTATTTCAGCAGTAACTCTTAGTCCTTACTTGTTTAATCACTCGCCTCTGGGAATTCCACTAATAGTTCTAGGAGCCACTGTATACATAACAAGTCATTATACAATGGGTTCAGCGTGGAGCATTGAAGTTGAGCCAAAGGAGGAATTAGTGAATAAAGGGTTATTCAGGCATGTACGCCACCCATTATACACTGGCATATTAATAGCCTGCTTGGGGTTGATAATGTCAACAATGTCAATGCAGTTCACAATCCTTTTTACATTCATTATAATCCCTTATCTTTACGCAAGGTCGCTGATTGAAGAAAAATTATTAGTAAAAACCCTGCCAGGATACGCTGAATACATGAAGAACACTAAGATGTTCATACCGAAAATACTTTAAGTGAGCGTATATAATTCTTAATCAATGTTTGACGAGATACACTCATCATTGAACTCAGTTAAGTTAGTATTAGTCCTGTCAGTGCTTATTTTCATAATGACTTTTAATACAATAATAATTACTGGACTCCCGTTAATAATTACTGGCGCAGTAATTTATGCTTATCACATTGGTGTTCAAACCGGCTTATGGGGCTCGCAGAAACGGCAGGAGAACTCGTTCATTAAGGACGGTTTATATAAGTACATACGTCACCCGGTATACTTAAGCATACTAATAATTCACTTAGGCGTTGTATTATCAATTAATTCGCTGGCCTTTTTATTATACACAGGAATCCTCGTATTCCCATACCTTTACTTAAGAGCTTCAGTCGAGGATAACATATTAATCAAGAAATTGCCGGATTATGCTAAAAGCATGAAGACGACGAAAATGTTTATTCCAAAAGTTCTATAGTGCAATAGATTTATTAAATACGTTTTACTGAAATTATTTATGACTTATATCAAGTCATTAGTGATGCATGGCTTTAAGTCATTTGCTCATAAGACTACTTTTAGTTTTCCTAAAGGTTTAGTAATGCTGGTAGGGGAGAATGGAACTGGCAAATCAAATGTAATAGACGGGTTATGTTTTGTTCTGGGAAAAATTAGTAAGAAGAGCATGAGGGCTGAGAAACTAAATGACTTAATATATAATGGAGGCAAGAAAGGCAAGCCGGCTAAGAGTTGCAGCGTTACAGTAATACTTGATAACACTAAAAAAGTATTTCCTTACGCTGGCGATGAATTATCAATAACGAGGATAGTAAGAAGGGATGGCAAGAGTATTTATAAAATAAATGAAGGGGTTGTTAAAAGGCAGGAAATACTAAACGCGTTAGCAAGGGCGAACCTTAACCCTGACGGCTACAACATCATACTGCAGGGAGACATACAGAAATTCGTTGACTTAAGTCCGGAGCAGAGAAGGTCAATAATAGAGGAGATATCAGGCATATCAATATACGAGAATAAGAAGCATAAGTCAATGCTTGAATTAGGAAAAGTTGAGAATAAATTAAAAGAAGCAAATGCAGTGCTGTCAGAAAGAGAGCGATTCCTAAAGGAATTAATAAATGAGAAAAGACAGGCAGAGAAGTACTTAAAACTAAAAGATGAACTAAAAGAGAGAAAAGCCAACCTCTTATTTAAGAAGATTTACTTGCAGAAGACAAGGAAGCAGGGGATTGAATCAAGATTTAACTCAGCAAACAAGCATGTTGAAGAATACGAGAAGCGAATCAGGGAATTAAATGATAAAGCATTAAAAAAGAATGAAGAACTTGAAGGCATTAAGTCAGAAGTCGAGCAGCGCGGGCAGGCAGAGCAGGTCAGGCTTGTAAGGGAACTTGAATCACTGAAGGAGAAGAAAATAATACTTGGGAATCAAATAAATAATTATGAAGCAGAGATTAAGCGCATTAATGACAGGAGCATAGGTGTTCAAAAGGAATTAAGCGATGTTGATAATAAAATAAACAAGCAGGGATTAAGGCTTAAAGAATTATCCTCGCTAATTAAGTTAAAGAATGATGAATTAAGCAAGTTAAAGAAATCATACGACTTAAGCGATGAAGTTGATTACTTAAGAATTAAGAGAGAATTACAGGAAGTTAAGGAGGAATTGCTTGAGAGTAAAAGCAAGTTATTATCAGTTAATGATTCGCGCGAGAAAATGAAGGAATACGATAGGCTATATTCAAGACAGGTAAGCGCTGAGAATAAATTAAAGAAGATTAATAATGAAATTAATGAATTAAAGGGCAGGCAGGGAGAAGCAGGCAGCAAGTTAGAAGAAGTAATGAAGTTTCTTAACAATTTAAACATTGAATTATTAAAACTTGAGGCAAGGAAGCAGGCAGGCATTAATTACTTTAATAAGGGCGTTCGCGAAGTGCTGAAAGCAAGGGACAGGATTAGAGGAGTTAATGGAACTTTAAGCGAGTTAGGCATTGTTGACAAGAGATATGCTAATGCCTTAAGCGTTGCAGCAGGCGGCAAGTTATCCTCAATCATTACGAGTGATGACTTAATTGCAGAGCAATGCATTAATTACTTAAGGAATAATAAGTTAGGGGTTGCGTCATTCATGCCATTAAACAAGGTTAAGGGTTCACGAATTAATGATTCAATTAAAGGATTGAGGAGGAAGTCCGGAGTCATTGACTTCGCAATTAATTTAATTAATTTTGATGAAAAATACAGACCAGCATTTGAACTCGCATTAGGCAATACATTAGTCGTGCATGACATTGAATCAGCGAGGAATATTGGAGCGGGAACAGTAAGAATGGTTACTTTGAAAGGTGATTTAATTGAGCGTTCAGGTTTAATGACTGGTGGTTATAGAAGTCCTGGCAGAGTTTCATTCATTGAGCAGGGAGTTGATGAATCAATTGATTCATTGACATTTAAGAAAAAGAAGTATGAGCGTTACTTAAAAGAACTTAAACGAGCAGTAACGCAGTTAAGAGAGGAATTAATGAAGCAGAGAGAGGAGCGGGCAGGGCAGGATTCAGTAATTAATGAATTAAAAAATAAACTTGAAGAATTAAAGCCTAAAATCAAGGCAAGCGTTAATTACGATTTAATACTAAATGAGATAAAGGAATTGGAGCATAAGAGGGATGAATTAAAGCCAAGAACTGAAGTAAAATTTGACAAGCAAAGACTTAATTCAGTGAAGGAATTAATTAATGATTTAACAGACAAGATTAATAATTTCTTGATTGAGAAGAATACTATTGAATCAGAATTAAATAACTTATTAATTAAGGAGTCAAGCAAGTTAAAGAAAATATTATTAAACTTGGGCAGGGAGAAAAAGGAGTTTAATGAAGAATTAATTAATTCAAGGAATTCACTAAGCCAGGCATTAAAGGACTTGAAGGCGAAGCAGGCTGAAGAGTCAAGGTTTTACAGTAAATTAAAAGACTTCTATGCCAAACGCGAGAGGGCTGAGAAATTAATTAATAAATTAGAGAGTGAAGAGGCAAAGTTAAAGGATAAGATTTACAAGTTAAGAGAGCGCACTCAAGAGGACAGGATAAGGCTTGCAGGAGTTGTTGCAAAAATTGAAGGATTGCAAACAGTTTTTGCAGAATTCAGAGGCATTCAAACCAGGTTATTAAAAAAGCCTGTGCCTGAGATTGAAGCAGGCATTAGGAATCTTGAAATAAAGATTGCAGGCTTCGGCAATGTTAATCTTAAAGCTTTAGACGCTTTTAATGAAGCTAAGAAGAATTATGATAAAGTTAAAGGCAAATCTGACAAACTCGTAAGCGAGAAGCAGGAAGTGATTAACATAATTAATGAAATCGAGTCAAAGAAGAAGCATGCGTTTCTTCAGACTTTTAATCATGTTGTAAAGAATTTCAGCGAGGTATTCAGTACTTTAAGCCCTGGAGGCGTGGCAAAAATGTACTTAAGCAATCCTGAAAACCCTTTTGATGAAGGCATTGAAATAATTGCAAGACCTAAAGGCAAGAGGATATTAACTCTTAAGTCAATGAGTGGAGGCGAGAAGACGATCACTGCATTAGCATTTATTTTTGCAATACAGGAGTACGAGCCAGCACCGTTCTACATTATGGATGAGGTTGATGCAGCGCTTGACAAATTGAACAGTGAAACTCTTTCAGAATTGTTAAGGAATTATTCAGGTAATGCTCAATTCATAGTCGTAACTCATAATGATAATATGATATCCAATGCTAACTACTTGTTTGGTGTATCAATGAATCCTGACGGCTTGTCAAGCGTTGTTTCAATAAAACTGCCTGAGTAAGTTTTTTAAGTTATTAATTGTTTTTCTTTTTAAATGAGTTTTATTAAGTTATTCATTGAATCAGCAAGGCTGAAAGTGCATGCTCAGAAAAATGCTTTTTACTTCATGCTTGGATACTTTATTTCAGTTTTTTACTATCTTGAGTTTAATTTATTCAAGGCAGTGACCGGCATCATTGTTTTCGTAAGCGTTTACTCATGTGTTTACGTGATTAATGACTTATTTGACTGCCAGTACGATAAGAAGCATCCAATTAAGAAGCACAGGCCGATACCAAGCGGCAGGATTAATCCTTCTCATGCATTAATCCTGTGTGGAGTAATTATTATTATGGGGTTCTTGGCATCATTAATACTTATTAATCCATTAAGCGCTTTATGCATCTCCCTCTTAGTTTTAGGCAACATTGTTTACAGCCACCCATTCTTTAAGGTTAAGAAGAGCACTGCCAGGGCAGCATTAATATTAGCTGGGCTGCAGTACTTGAAACTTCTTGCCGGATGGAGTGTTAATGCAGGTGAGATTAATCATCCAATAATTTACTTCATGATTCCAGCAAGCCTTTATCTTTACTCAATTCTGCAAATAACATTGTACAGCGACCATTACAAGGGCAAGTTTAAGATTGATAGAAGGGAGATTATTGCTGGCAGAGTATTAATGATTGTTCCAGCAGCACTCATTACTTTGTTATTATTCACTGAATTAATTTTCTACATTGTATTCACGGTTGTACCAATATACTTTGCATTCCTTTACGTGGTTAAGAAGCTTAAACTGCGCGACTCAGTTCTTAAAATTAATAAGTATATGACTTGCCTTAACTCTCTGCTCATTTCACTGAACATAGTATTTTACCTGCTTATTTTGCAGGGTTTGTGAAGATTTTGTCAAAACGCTTAGCTATTGAGTCCAATTCATTAAGTATTGTCTCGCTGTCCTTAATCTTTAATGATTCTTTTTCCTCCAAGTCCTTCAAGTTCTCTAAACCTCTCTTTAAGTCTTTTAACTGGCTTGAAATCCTGTCAATACTGCTCATCACTTCTTTGTACTTGTCAATTTTTAGGAAAACGTGAGGTCTGAGCGTTGTGATTTCAGGAGTTCTCGGAGCAATTAATTCTTCAGGCATTGTTCTGGGGATTATTGGTTTAGGCTCAATTGCAGGCGTTGCTGCCAGCGTAATTGGTTTCGGAGCCGTTATTGGTTTTGGTATAAGCGCGCGCGGGACTTCTGGTGTTGGTGCAGGCATTACGCGTGAGGCCTCCATCCTTTCTTCAGGCGGCTTAGCCTCTGGTGGTGGAGGTAATCCAGTTCCAAGGTTTTCCTTTTCCTTGCTCCCTGCAGGGAATCCAAAACCAAGCTCTGCTGGTTCTTCCTTCTTCTTTTTACCGAATAAAGCCATAAATACATAAAAGATGCTTTGGGTATAAATATTTATCTTAAAAGGAATTAAACAAGTAATATGGCTAAGGCACAAGTAGCGCTTGAATACTTAATGGTTGTTGGCTTAGTTGTTCTCCTATTAACTCCTTTCTGGATTTACATTTCATTATATTCAAGTGATATTGAGTTCAGTTTTAAGACTGAGTATGCAAGAACTGCTGTTAATAGGATAACTGACGCGGCTGATTTTGTTCACGTGCAGGGAATTCCTGCAAAAGTTCGTTTAAAAATTTATTTTCCAAAAGGAATTGATTCAGTTTCTGTTAATGGGAATAAAGTGTCTATCACTTTATTGGGTAATAATATTTATTCTGAATCAATTGCTGACTTGGCAGGGGATTTGCCGATAACAGAAGGTTATCATTACATAACTATTAAATCAGAAGGCGGTTATGTTGACATCTTGCCGTAAGTCACAGGCATCTATTGAATTCATGGGCGTGCTTAGTTTTGCCTTGCTTGTATTCGGTGTTTTCTCAGTACTAATGGTAAGCCACAGGAGTGATATAGAAGCGCATAATTCCTTTTTAGAGATTAAAAAGGTTGCAAAAGAAGTGTCAAGCATTATTAATATTGCCTGCCTGGAAGGTGACGGGTACTCCATTAAGCTTTCAGTTCCTCATTACGTTAATAATAGGGATTATAATTTAACAATCCAGAATGGAAGTGTTCAGGCAGAGCAGGAGGGGAGTGTTTATGAAGCACCGTTATTCACTGAAGATATTACTGGCTCTTTTAAAAAAGGAGCTAATATAATCAGGAATATTAATGGGGTGATAAGGATTGAGTAAAGCGCAGATGTTTTCAATTGACTTCATGATAAGTCTTATGATTTTCACGCCTCTTTTAATACTGACTTCTTTTTTGTGGAATTACTCGAGCAACCAGTTCCAGGAAACAGAGATAGTAATGGATATGAGAGAGACAGTTGTTCTCTTATCTGACTTACTAATTAAGAGTCAGGAAGGTCTTGGCTTGGCAGTCAGCAATAACAGGATATCTCAGGAGAAGTTAAATCAGTTAAGCAGTATTAGCTGCTTAGAGTTTAAGGAATTTTTTGACATTAATTATAATTTTTATCTTGAAGTCAGGGACTTAGATGAGATTGTCTTGTTTTCAGATACTAAGTGCGGTAATTATTCAAATTCAGGCAAGGTAATGCCTGTTAAAAGGTTTGTCTTATTGGACGGGAAGCCTGTTATGCTAACAGTGATTTTATGGGAGTAAGGAAAGGAGCTTTTTTCAGTGTGGATGCCATGTTATCCATTGGATTCTTATTAATTGGGATATGGCTTTTGAGTTTGCTGACTTATTCTTTGAATACGCCTTCAACAGAGTATAATGAACTTAATATATTATCTTATGACGTGCTGGCAGTGCTTGAATACATGACTGTCAGTGAATCACGGAATTTGTCATCAATTAATTATTACCTTAATGAAGGCGTTATTAAGGAGGATGATTTAGATAAGACGATTATTGATTTAATTGGTTACTTCTACCTCATAAATGAGACAGTTATTGCTGAGAATATTACTAAGGAAGTAGTTGATTATTACTTGCCTGACAGTGTTGGGTATGAATTAATTATTGGCAATGGAACAGAGCAGGCAGTTCTGGCAGGGAGTAATAAGACTTTTTTAAGAACAATGGTTGTGAGTAAAACCCTGATTTCTGGTTATGCCTTGAATAAGACGGTGAAAGGTTATGTTTCAAGAGCATCACTGTCAAAGGGATGGAGAACTGATTCAGAGTATGCTTATTTCGGGGGTTATGTTGGGGAGGGGAATATATCTAAGTACTTGTTCCTGCCTCCTAACCTGGATGGCGTGTTAAGTTCCAGCATGGAAGCAGAGATTGGAAGTGGTTTTAAATTATACGTTAATGGGAATTATTCAGGCACGTACCAGAAAACAGAGACTAACATGTCTGCTGATTATTGGGAGATTAGTAGTTCATACTTTAAGCCGGGCTTGAACGTTATTAATATGGAGTTCCTTAATCAAAGCAGGGCTTACATCAGTGGCGGTTACATTAAAGTTGATTATAACATATCTGAACTGCTCGTCACTGGCACTGAAGAGAACTTAACAGAGACTTACTGGTTCCCTGGAATTAAAGGAGTTATTAATTTATACTCTTCTTTTTACGCTCCTGGAAGCGTTAATTCAATGGAAGTCTACCTTCATTATAATAGTAATTTCACTGTTTCATTAACGCTTGGCAACACAACAATTTACAGCACGCCTTCAGAGGGCGAGACTAATGTCATTCTTGACGACGCGTACATCCAACTTAAGGGTTTGAATTATGCGGAAATAAGCAATAAAACAATTCCATTGAGGTTCATGTCTGAGAATATTTCTTATTTCCTTACTGGTTTTGGTGGCACTGCTGACTCTATTTTAGTAACAGACATTTCAGGGAGCATGAAGGACTGCGCTGACTGCACCTGCGCGTGCAGTTATGACTGCTGCTCCTGGGGTTTTCAGGAGGAGGATTGGATTTGCCCTTTTTCAAAGACATGCGAGTCCGAGACTTGCAGTGGCACTGAGTGCGGCAGTTGCTGGCCCAAGACAGCGAGAAATCATGACTGCTGCTGCAATAACACCAAGCTTGACATTGCAAAGGATGCTGGAAAAGAGTTTATTGATGTTGTCCTGAACGCGACTGGGAACATGGTTGGACTAGTTGCTTATAATGAGACAACAGCCAGCACGCATGATTTAAGCAATGATTCTGCTTCTTTGTATTATGAAATTAATTCTTATGATTTGGGCGGCGGCACCTGCATATGCTGCGGTATTGTCAGTGCCACGAATATATTAATTTTAAGTAATGAAACCAGGCATAGGTCAATGCTTGTGATGAGTGATGGGGAGGCTAATTACAGGTGTAACGGGCACCTTAATCGTAAGAAGGCTAAGACGGATGCAATACAAGCAGCCTGCGATGCTCATGAATTATATAATATTACTGTTTATACTGTCGGGTTCGGCGCTGATGCTGATATGGATACTTTATGGGAGATAGCTGAGTGCGGTGGCGGGCTTGCTTACGAGGTCACGAACTTAACAGAACTTACTTCACTTTATCAAATAATTGGAATGAATATAACTAATATGAGTTATGTAGGGCAGACAATAGAGGCAGAGGGGGATGTTGGGTTGGATAACATACTCTACCCTGACTCTTATGTTAAGATTAATTATACGCGCACAGCATTCACTCCAGAGTATGGTGAAATTACTGTAAAATTGGAAGGTCCTAGGTTTGGAGGCGTTGTGGAGTCCCCGAAACAGGGTTATTTTTTAATTCCTGAAAATTCAAGTCCAATAAGTGCCAGAGTAATTTCTTATTCTTCTAATTACTGGACTGACAGGTTATATTTTAATAAGACCGGGGAGTTAGTGCCTGTTTTTAAGTTATGGGATTACGATGCTGATTACAGGGGGTTAGGAGACCCTTATGTGATTCAAATTCCTCCAGAACTCTTAGCGCCTGGTAGTAATTCTGTACTCATTGACACGGGGATTAATGAAACGTACACGACTGGAGGGAGTCCTGATTGCAAGGTTATTTTTGAAACAAGTCTTAATGTCTTCGTGCCTTATGGTGAAGTATTCTCCAAGTCCCTTGGCTCTAATAAGACTGTGTGGTATGATTCTAACCAGGATGGAGTTGCTGACGGTTCTGTTCAAGTCTTAATTGGTAATAATACTGATGACGAGTTCGACCCCGGCGTTGACGCCTTGGATGATGCGTTTTTAAGGTTGCTTGATAAATTAAACTTCATTAATGATGCAGGGGATGATGATGGTGAGCAGGGCAATCCTATTGATATTGTAGTATCAGAGATTGAAGTGCAGGGAACGTCTGTGCCTGAAGTTTCATGGCTGTGGGGTCCTACTGATTTTAAAATGGTGGTGTGGATTTGAGGAAGGGCATTCTTTTTTCAACAATTTCATTAATAATGATGTCAGCCATTTTCTTAATGATTTCTGCAAGGGCTAATTATTTGTCAAGTCTTGATACTGTCTCATTAAAGAAAGTGCTTTCAGACCAGATGCAGAAGTATTCTGCTTCGCTTGAGAGGGACATTTTAAAGGCATTAAGCATTACTTCTAAGAGGGCTTTAATTTCCTGTGTTAATTATGTTATATCAAATAATGATTACTTGGATGATTCAAAACTAAGAATTGAGGAGGCAGTTTTTAATGGAACTCTTTACGGTGAGGAAGAGTACTTAATGCAGGAGAATACTTTAACGCACTGGAGGGATGAAGTGGTTTATAAGGGAGGAAATATTGGTTTTAATACGAGTTTTAATTTTATTTCTTTTAATGTCAGCATGCTTGACAGTTTTAATGTAAGGATAGGGATTGGCTACGTCTTGAATGTTAGTGTTATGGGTCAGGATATGAGGATTGACAAGATTGTTGTGAAAAATATTAGCATGTCTGTTGAGGATTTTGAAGATCCTGTTTTCCTGTTAAACACTTATGGACGGGTTAGGAGGATTTTTATTAAGAATCCGCATCCTAACTTAACTTATTCATTTCCCGGCCTGCAAGTTAATAGTACTGTTATTGGCAGGGCTGTTTTATCCGAGTCAAGTAATTCATCATTCATTGAGTCAGTTCAGGACAAGGATGAGAAAGTTTTGGTTACTGATAATGCGAGCGCCGTTCCTTCCATTACTTTGATTGGGTTTGCCGGCGTTATTGGCGAGGAGGATTTGACTCCAAGCGCGGGCATGCCTTTCCTGGTTGGTGTTAGTAATGCTCTCTTAATTATTGGTGATGATGAGAAACTCTATATTGATAACGCGACAGTTAAGGCATGGAGTCTTGAGAACTTGGAGGAATTAATTGATAAAGGGTATTATCTCGAGTCTGTTAATGGTCCCAGCTTCCTTGAAAGACTTGAGGGCAAATTATTTAATGAGGATGGCAGTGGATTGGAGTCAGTTGTTAATCTTGAAGAGCTTTACGCTAATGACATTCCAATCAAGTCTGGCGAGTCGCTTGTTGATTACCTGTATTTTAATGCAGTAGATGATGCCGGCGCCAGCGCGCGCGGCGTGAAGCAGTCATGGTTCAGGATTGATGCAGAGAACGCCACGCCTTACGGTGTTAGCGAGTTAATTTAGGTATTACAAGCAAGAACAATTTCATGTTCGTAAGTGTATTAAAGAATGGATTATTATATAATTAATATATGAAGAAGAGGAATGTTTTTTTTTGTAAAATAATTAATGCTTTTAATATTCTTTTAAGAAGGAAGAAGAAACCTGAAAAAAAACCCAGTCTTACGAGACGCGCGAAGCTGAAGAAAATAATTAGGAAGAAGGGAGCGAAGCTGGGGAAGATTATTAAAAAAAGTCCAAAGCCGGCAGAAAAACTAACAACGCAGATTGATGAATTACTGGAGATAGTTGGTACTAGGAAAGAGGTTTCTATTGATGAAATTGCCAGGAAACTAAAACAAGAATCGGAAAAAATTGAGGACTGGGGCAGACTGCTTGAAGAACAGGGATTGGTTGAGTTAGTTTATCCTGAAAACCCGTTTAAAAAACCATATTTGAGGAGACTGCATGAAGAGAAATAAGAGTAAAACTCTCAAAGCACCAAAACGGAAACCAGCAAAACGCGGTCTTGGCGCTAAGAGCAAATCTCTTAAGGCACCAAAACGAAAACCTGCAAGAATCAGAACCCTTCCTGCGCGCTTTGACAGAATTAAACGCGTAATTGAAACATACGGAATAATGGTAGACAAAATCCCTGCAAGAGTAAGCATAATTTCGGATCCTAAAGAATTTGTTTACATATACGCTGTAAAACTGCCTAAAGTAGAGCCAGGAACAAAAGCAGTTCTTGAATCAATAAAAAAAGAACTCGCGCGCGAGATAGTGATAAAGCCAACTGAAGCGCTTGACATAAAATCAGAAATACTATTAAAGAAGAAGTTTGCCAAGAAAATAAAGGAATTACTGAAAACTGAACTGCCACGCGTAAGTGAAGGTAAAGCAGATATTCTAACAGGATTCCTGCTTCATGAAGTAATTGGCATTGGCACAATTGAAATATTACTCGGCGATGATAACTTGGAAGAAGTCGTGATTAATAATGTGTTAGAACCAGTATGGGTTTACCATAAAAAGCATGGCTGGTTAAAAACAAACGTTGTTCTTGACGATGAAACGCAAATATACCATTACTCAAGATTTATAGGAAGAAAAGTTGGTAGAACAATCACGAACTTAAACCCGCTAATGGATGCTCACTTAATAACAGGAGACAGGGTGAATGCAACACTATTCCCAATATCAACAAAAGGGAACACGATAACCATAAGAAAATTCAGAAGAAAGCCCTGGACAATCACGGACTTCATCTTTAACAAGACATTTAACCCAGAAATAGTTGCGTTGCTGTGGCTGTCATTCCAGTATGAAATCAGCACATTATTTTCAGGCGGCACTGCATCAGGCAAGACTTCAATGCTTGGCTGTTGCCTGCCATTCATCCCGTCAAATCATAGGATAATATCAATAGAGGATACGCGGGAGATAATGCTCGCGGACTTCCAGCACTGGATTCCAATGGTAACCCGCGCCCCGAACCCTGAAGGTGAGGGAGAGATTTCAATGCTTGACTTATTAGTGAACTCTTTAAGAATGAGGCCTGACAGGTTAATAGTTGGCGAGATTAGAAGGCAAAGAGAAGCAGAAGTATTATTTGAAGCACTTCATACAGGGCACTCTGTTTACGCCACGCTGCACGCGGACACGGCAGACCAGACAATAAAGAGAATGATAACCCCGCCAATTAATTTACCAGCAACAATGATTGAAGCCTTGCCATTAATAATTGTCTTATTTAGGCACAGAAGGCTTGGGATTAGAAGAGTTTTCGAAGTTGCTGAAGTCATCCATCCAAAATCAGATAATGAAAAATTAAGAGCAAATATCTTGTACAGGTGGAATCCAAGATCAGATAAAATTGAAAAAATAGGCAAGAGTGTAAGATTAATTAATGATTTATTAATGCATGCAGGCATGTCAAGGAATGAAGTGTTAAAGGACTTAGCTGAGAAAGAAAAAATCCTTGAATGGGTGTGCGAGAATAAAATAAACACGGTTAACACTGTTGGAAAAGTCATAAGCAGTTATTACTCTGACCCGAAGTTTGTCTTAAAAGTTGTGAATGAAAAGGAAAAACCAAAAGCGCTTCTCGGGGACTTAGTAAAGGAGTTAGAAGAATGAAGCCTGCAAGAACGAGTTCTTGGGGCGCCAGGAAAAAGTCTTCCCAGAAGAAAATTCCATTCACCACGCTGCCACTGAAAGCGTCAAAGAAGTTAGCGAAAAGGTTTTATGGAGTTGCAAGAATATTCTCATGCTTCCTCCCTGACTTAAAATTAAACTTGATGCAGTCAGACCTCCCTTACGAGGATGATGAATACCTTGCAGTCATTATTTTAAACACGCTTGTTAATTTCTTCCTGTTCTTTACAATATTTTTCTTTATCTTAATAATAGGGGACCTGCTTACCCTGATGAATTTAACTTTTATAACTGCCGGCTCATTTGGTTTATCAGGCTTCACGTGCTTCATAGCAATCTCGTACCCGAAAAGCATTGCTTTAAAAAAGGAAAAGGAAGTTGAAAAGGACTTATTGTATGCTCTAAGGGAATTACTAATAAGGTCAAAGTCAGGCATTCCATTATATAACTCTATGGTTGGGATTTCAAGTTCAAATTATGGCATGATTTCGGAAGAATTTAAAAAAGCTGTTAAGGAAATTGAAGCAGGCAAGACGATAGACGCTGCTTTAGAGGAAATGGCTTTAAGAAGCGGTTCAGGCTACTTCAGGGAGGCGATATGGCAAATGGTTAGCAGCATGAAGACAGGAGCTGACATTTCAAGAACACTGGAAGCCTCTATTGAAAACCTTTCAAGAGAGCAAATGGTTGAAATAAAGAGTTACGGCGCTGAATTAAATCCATTAGCCCTTGTTTACATGATGCTTTCAGTTATAATTCCAACTCTTGGAATAACTTTTTTAATCATTCTCTCATCATTTCTGAAAGTTAAGATATCGCAGGAAATATTTTACGTAATCCTAGTTTTATTAGCATTATTCCAATTCTTCTTCATCGGGGTCATAAAAACAAGGAGGCCTTCATTGATAAGATGATGAGTTTTAAAGCATACGAGAGGGCGGCAGAGCTTCTGCCCAAGAAGTACATTAAGCATATTAAGAGATTATTAATGAGTTCTGGCATAGAAGTAAACCCTGAGAAGTGGGTTGGATTCTTCTTTTTATTCTCAATTTTTTTATCAATTGGAGTACTGATTGATGGTATATTATTTAATTTAGATTTTTACTTAGCAATCATACTGTCCGTTTTTATTTTAATTGGAATAAACATTGTTTCTTATGTTTCATTGGTTCTTGTAGTTGATAAGAGGGTAAGGTTTATTGAGCAAATGCTTCCAAGCGCCTTAACCTTAATGGCTTCAAACATAAAGTCAGGAGTAATCCCATCCCAAGCCATGCTCGTCTCTGCCAGAAAGGAATTCGGCCCTTTAAAGGATGAGATGGATATAACAAGCAATGAAATAATGTCAGGCAAATCCTTTGAAGGAGCCTTAAAGAATATGGAGCAAAGAGTTAATTCAGAAGTCCTGTCAAGAACTTTTTCCTTAATAATTGAAGGTTCAAAAGCAGGAGGCGAGCTTGCAACATTATTACAGGGGATTGCAGAGGACTTGAAGCATACAGAACTCGTGAAAGCAGAGATAAGGGCAAACGTCATGATGTATGTTATATTCATTTTCATTGCAGCAGGAGTTGTTGCTCCAATGCTTTTCGCTATTTCAATATTCTTGGTTGACATGATTGGAGAAGTAGGAGTTATTGAAGTTCCTGAACTCGCCGGGGCGGGAGTGCCTTTTTTACAGTTAAGTGCTGGCCAGGTTTCTTCAGAGTTCTTAACTTACTTTGCATTAGCGTCAATTGCAATAACAAGTTTTTTTGGTTCATTAATAATAGGTTTAATTGAGAAAGGAGAGGAGAAAAAAGGGATAAAGTACATTCCAATACTGCTTATCTTAGGAATAATTGTTTTTAATTTTGCAAGTTTTCTTGTAAAATCAATTTTTACAACAATTTCGATATAAAGGAATACTTTTTTATATCCTTAGGAATTAATATAATATTGATACAAAATGAAAAGAGGTCAAGCAGCACTGGAATTTTTAATGACTTATGGCTGGGCAATAATGGCCATAGTTATCGTTGGAGCAGCATTATTTGCGCTGGGATTCTTCAGCCCGCAAATATTTGCGGCAGGTAAAGGTTGTCTAGGATTCAGCGCGCTTTCATATGTAGACCACTTATTTGCAAATGATGGAGACCCAATTGTTGCGCAATTAGGCAGTGCCAAGGACAAGGTTTGCGTAACAGCTGTTACATTAACATTGAGGGATGGAACTACTATAGTAACCCCAACAGGTTTAGTCGGCACTCAGGGAGGCTGCGGTTCAGGGGAAGTTGAGATAATAGCAAATGGTCAAGCTACAATAAATGCAACTGGTGGTTCATTAAGCGGGCAAAGCGTTGGAGACGCGTACAGCGGGGCAACATTGACAATAACTTATGATGTTGTTGGAGGAATCCCAGGACATTCGGACACAGCAACATGCAACGGTAAGTGGGAATAAAACTTTTACTTTTTCTTCTTCATTTTTAATTTTTTTTAAGGGCAACACTTATTTATTATAATAACTCTTAAAAAAAAATTGTTGTGAAAAAAGCATTGTTTTACAAGAAGTTAAAAGGTAATGCTGTTAAGTGCACGCTCTGCCAGTGGAACTGCATGATAAAGGAAGGTGAGAGGGGGTTTTGCAGGACAAGGGAGAATATTAAAGGAGAATTATATTCGCTTGTTTACGGCAGTCAGACAGGGTTTCAGGCAGACCCGATAGAGAAGAAGCCATTCTACCACTTTAATCCTGGTTCATGGGCTTATAGTTTCGGAACGCTCGGATGTAATTTTAGATGTGATTATTGTTGCAACTGGGCATTCAGCCAGTCAGCGCCTGATAGGGAGACAGTAGAAATCACTCCGCAGGAAGTAGTGACTGGAGCATTGGCGGCTAATTGTCAGGGCATTGCTTACACTTATAATGAGCCAACAATATTCCTTGAATACGCTTATGACGTGATGAAACTCGCAAGGAAGGAGGGGTTGTTCAATGTCATGGTGTCTAATGGTTCAATAACTCAGAGTGCCTTGGAGGAGGTTCATGATTGCTTGGATGCTGTTGTTATTGACTTTAAGGGTTTTAGCGAGGAGTTTAATAATAAGTATGTTCACGCTCCACTGTCATTCACTAAGAATGGGGTTAAGTATTACAGCAAGTACGAGCACGTGCACAAGGAGGTAACAAACCTCGTGGTGCCGGGCTTAAATGATGACTTAAGCGAGGTAAGAGGTTTAGTTAAGTATGTTAAGAAGTGGTTAGGGGCTGGGACGCCAATTCACTTTATAAGGTTCTCTCCTTTGTACCGGATGAGTAATGTGCCTCAAACACCTAAAGAAACGCTTCTTAAATGCTGTGATGTTGCAAAGGAGGAGGGAATGGAGTACGTTTACGTTGGCAATATTGAAACAGGCAGGGATAATACTTACTGCCCGGAGTGCAGTGAATTATTAATTCAGAGGCGCTGGTTAATGTTCATTAAGTCATTTTTAAAGGGTAAGTCATGCCCTAGTTGCAGACGAGAAATCCCAATCACTGGAAAAATTCATGATGAAACTGCTCGCGCTAACACTTATTTCAGCTAGCTTGTTAAGCACTGCATTTGCCTGGACAATAGAGGGGGAAGTAACGCCTCATAAAGGTGACAGTAATACAGAGATAGTGATTAGTTACTTATTAAACGAGACTGTTAAGAGCGATGCGCGGGTTAAGGTTTACTTAAACGAGTATGATGCTGAAGAAAATGGTTTTGATTACACAATTGATAAGGTATTAATGGATTATTTTGAAGTGAACCCGGAAGATATTTCCCCTATTATTTTAAGATTAAATGACACTGATTCAGGGTTTTACCGTATTTGCTTGCGCTTAGCTTATAACAGCAGTTATTACAGGGACTGTGATAAGGGCAACCAGTTCCTTTTAATTAATAATAATGAGCCCTCTGTCATAATCGTTAACAGCACGCTGCCAGCAGTAAGTGTTGAATCAGGGATACTGGAGAGAGTTAATCAGTCAGAACCTTTTACTTCAACAGTTAAAATAACGAATAATAAGGACTATTCAATTAATGTAACTGCTTACTCGTACGCTTACAATAAAAGCAAGTGTGTAAGTGAGGGTTCATGGCTTGCAAATAAGGTTCAGGCAGAGTTGCAGTCCATGGAGACTGCAGGGTTTGAATTAATTAATAGGATAAATGTGACAGGAGTGTTTGATTTTAAGGTAATGGTTCGGTATGCTGACGGCGAGTACTATGATGTTAAGAGGCGGATTATTGTGTTAAAGAAAAATGAGTCCAGACTAATTTTGAGTCCTGTGGCGCAGTTAAATAGTTCAGTAAGATTGACTGTATCCAATACTGGAGAAGCAGAAGGCAATGCGAGTTTAATAATTGTAACAAGCAATGACTCAGCAAGGCATGATGTAATAATAAAACCAAGGCATTCATTTGAAGTAAAACAGGAATTAAGCAACATAGACCAAAATGTCTATGCTTACTTATTTGATAATGGTTTCCTGATAGATGCCAAGGAATTTAGTTTCAAACAATACCTCAATGAAACAAGAATGACAAAAACAAAAACAGAAAATATTGAGGATTCGTCACCAGCAAGTGTCGAAAGTCAAGTTAGTGATTCGAAAAGCATGGTTACTGGTGCTTACGCTTTTAAGCAGGAGGAGCTTGGCGTGAATATGGAAACGATTTTATATTTGATTGTTATCACTGTATCCATAATTGGATTTGGTTTATTGATAAGGCGGTTTTGAGCATTGATTGAAGCAAGGTTAATGATTGAGGTTTTGGGCAAACCCAAGGAGATTTTGTTAAAGACACTTGAAAACGTTGTTTTAACCATTAATGAACGGTATAAAGTGCTGTATAAGGAGGTAATGAAGCCTAAAAAAGTTAAGAACTCTGAAATGTTTTCAACTGTCTTAGAGGTTGAGGTGAGATTTAATAATTTTGAAGACTTGTTTTCATGCATTCTTGATTTTGGTCCAACGTTTATTGAGATACTTGAACCTGATGAAATAATTATTAAGAGCATTGAAATACAAAATACATTATCAGACCTTGTTGGTAAACTGCATGATATGTCAAGAATTATTGAAAGATTAACTGTTGAAAACATTTTGCTCAAAAAGAAAGTAAATTAATCACAAGATAGTAGTGAAAACACTTATTTTTTGATTTTTAAAAAGAATAACCTTGTTTTGCGGGTTTTTAAAGTTTTTAAGCTCCATAAGAAATTTTTAACAGGAAAAACGCTTTTTTTAGGCTTTCTTTACCATAACATTTATATATATTGATAATTTTAGTCTTATTAATACCCCTCCGGAGGAGGTCGGGTGAATTTATTATGAAATTTGAAACAAAAAAATTTGTAAAGAAGATTACAGCAGTAGCATCAGCAGCATTGATGACAATGATGCCCATTAGCGGGGCATTAGCAACAGCCGATTTATCAGCTTTGACAAGTACTTTCATTACAGAAGGAGAATTCGATACTTACATAGCAGTAGGTACATGCACTTGGAATACGGCAATAACGTGCGAGAACTCAGCTGGAATGGCTAAGGACATTGCCGGAGCAATAGAGGTTGCAGCAGCGTTTGCCCAGCAGGCAAAAACCACATCAGCAACAAGCGGTACAGCAGTGTTAGAGAGAAACACAACAGCAGGACATTTGAATAACTCTTATTCTGCAATTGGAGCAGGCAACGAGGCACAGGAATGGATAAGTACCAGCACTGGTTTTTCATGGATTGCTAACAAGACTGTTACTAACTCAACTAACGACGAATTTGCCAATGTAACAGGTAAATTATCAGTTACAGGAAGCGGTCTTTACCAGAAAGAGGATGGCAGGGTTTACATTGGCCCTGGGGCTATTATATACAACCTAACCTTTAACAGTGATTTAGGAACAACAGGTAATAAGGGAGTAGGCAATGCCACTAAGGGAATTCCATTCCCAGACGGACAGGAATACCAGATTATTAACTACACAAGCGATGGCAATGAGCAGAACGTTACTTTAGGTGCTTTAGAAAGCATTACTGCAGAATTAAACACAGCGTATGACATTGGTGATTCAGGAGTTACTGTTGAAATAACTGCAGCAACTGAAACGCCTCAGGCAAGAATGTTAATTAAGGAAGCGGACGGCACTGTTTTAGTTGACAATAAGTACTGGAGTGAAGGCGGAAGTTATTCAAGCGATGCTTTAGGCATTACAATAAACTTAAAGACATTGAAAGTACTTACTGACGGCACGGTTGACGCGGTTATTGACTGGACAACGAGCACACTGAAATTACTTGACAGTGATTCAGTTACAAGAGAGAGTTCTACATGGCCTAACTGGACTATTCACATTGGAGATTTGAATGATGAAATTTCGTCAATTGCATGGAAGTATTACAACCAATTAGGCACGTACGTTAATGCAGGGTCAGAACTCCAGTTGCTTGGAGGATTCTTTAAAGTAACAACAGCAGCATTAAAAATTAATTCAACAACAAAGGATACAATAATTGTAACAGTTAATGACGGTTCAAGCGCAACTACAGGCACTGGCTTTGAAGTAACATTCACTGACGAGAATGACTCACTGCACTACGTGGACCTTGGATTAATCCAGGACAGGACTTTTAGCACGGCAACTAATGAGACAACATTCACTTGGTTGGAGAACAGAGTGTGGAAACTTGAGTGCATTGGCGACGGCAGCCAGTTAAATCTGTCAAACAGTGTTATGTGGAGTTACCCTCATCCAGACTTAGTGATTGATAACGGAACCCCGTTCGTAATCGATGCCACGCACGGTAATATCACAGGGTACACTGTTTTCGCTAACGTAACTTGGGATACAGATGCAGCAGCAGCATCAGGATGCGTTAGTAGGAAGGTTAACTTGACAGTGATGGACTTCACGTCAGATGTGAACATGCCAATAATAAACAACTCTTTAGTGTACAATTTGACAGCAGTCACGGAAGGCCTTTGGCAGTCATCACCTTCATCATTGAACGGTACGTTGACACTAACTGAGAATAACACTGATACAGTTACAATAACATGGACTAGCGGAGACATTGCCCTAGCTAGCGGCGTTGACACAACAGACTTAATTAACACTATTGCAAGTGTAGGCAGCACTATTTACACGATTGACTGGGGCACTAAGTTGACAAGGGTTAGCGGAACGCAGGTAATAATTGAATACCCTGACGCACCAAGAATAGGCGACATATCGCTTGGCAAGGTAGACAAAGTGCAATACAATTTAACAGCCGGAGAGTATAGCTCTAGATTGGATGTGACTCTTGCAAGCGCTGGCGGAACAGCAGAGACTGTGAACGCGATTGCAATTGGACTGGCAAAACTTGACACTGAGATAACAACGAGTACATTAGCTAAGCCAATAATCTTGGTTGGCGGACCAGCAGTTAACCAGTTAGTTAAGAGCCTGGTAGACGAGAATAAGAGCAGGGCATCAGCTGATTACGAGGTTGACAGGGCTTACGTTGAACTAGTTGAGAACGCGTTCAACAATAAGACAGCCATGGTCATTGCTGGTTATGCTGGCAAGGACACTAGACTGGCAGCGCAAGTAGTTGCAAGCCAGGCCTTAGGAGTAGACATGGGCTTAACTGGTACGAACTCAACATTGAACACTGCAGGTGCAACTTACTCAGACGTTACTGTTGTATAAATGTAAAGAAAACCTTTTTTCTTTTTCTTTTTTTATTTTTTTAACGCACAAGACTGCGTTGAGCTTTTTAGAACCAAAAAACTTTAATAATTAATAATTAATCAACACTTATTCTATGAGGCGCAAACTTAAGAATAATTTGTACTTGATTAGCTTGTTCTGCTTCATTATATTCATGATTTACTCTTGCTTTAAATTAGTCAATGACTCGCGCATTCAGGAAGTCATTAATGAACGAAACTCTTTCTGCGCTAACCTGACATTCCAGTTAGCAGAGTTGGATAAGGACTGTTTATGCTATTTTGAAGGTTTTAAGACAGGCACGCCTGACTTGGATAAGATTACTTCACCATTATGCGCCTGCGACTGCATGATTAATGGCTCTCCAATAAGGATTGGTTTACTAAGCCCTGAGAGTTCAGGGCTTCCATCTTAGCGCTTTGATTATACAAGTAATCAATTAATTCATCCTCAAAGATTAATCCTTCAAGCCTTGTCTGTGAATTAATGACTAATGACGGTGTCTTAGTGACGTTAAACGCTTTCTTTAATGTTTCAATGATTAGTAAGTCCTCATCAGAGTCAACCGGGACCGCGTATAAGTCATCATTCAGTCCTTCAAGGTGGGATAAGACTACTCCCTGGTCCCTGCATTCAGGGCAGGGCTCTTTAGTTCTGTAGAAGTAAAGTATTACCGTGTAATTAGTGCTGCATTCATTCTTTAATCGTTCAAGCATTATCCAGTACTGCGCCCTAACATAAGTGTACTGCTTCTTTAATAATAAGTAGTCAGGGTCCTTAATCTTTGCCTGCTCTTCATACCTTATGACTGCTTCACCAACATCCTTAATCTGCTCTTTAATCTGGATTATCTTTGCCTGCAAGTAATTGCAGCTTATCGTTTTATTCTTAATGGCGCCGGATAATAAGAATCCTACTTCCAAGCTGTTCAAATTCTTTTCAAATTCATTAATTCTTAATTCAATATCGCTTGACTGTATCTTACTGGAAGTTAGTCCAATCATTAATCCCATGCTGAACAGGGTTACTGATATTATGAACACAGTTAAGTGGTCCTTTAATGATCTTTTAACCATCCCTTATTCCACCTCTTCTTAGCATAATATGGTGATACAATATAAAAGACTGCTGATAGTATAAAAAATATTGTGAAGTAGAGAGGCAGTAATAAATAACTCTTAATTAATTCTCTTGAACTTAAATTAATCTTCTTACTCATGTAATAAAAAAATATTATGAATAAGATTAACGCTATTGCACCTAAAATTGTTAGAATGCTTGTATCAAAGTTCATGAAATTATTAATTTTCTGGCTTACAAAGTAATTAAAGTCAAAGTTAGTTAGTGTTAAATCCCGCACATCGTAATAAATATTCTTTACTACTTCATAAGCCATTAATCCAAGAGTGTATACCATGATGAAACTGCCTACTATGTTTATTGGCAGCACGAATAATCCCAGGTTGCCGTACTCCCTGTTTAATATCATGTGTTTATACCATATTAAGTTCTCAATTAAACCTGAATTCCACCTAACCCTCTGCAAGTACAGGCTTTTAAGTTTTTTAGGCGCAACAGTGTAGCCAATCGCATTGAATGATGACTTAATAATGTATCCTCTTTCTATTAGTTTTAATGCAATGTTTAAGTCCTCTGTCTGCGTTCCCTCAATGAATCCGCCGACACCTATTAATGCTTTTTTCCTGAATATTGTGCCAACGCCATGAGTCATGAATAACCCCCCAACATTACTTAATATCTTCCTGATGCACATTGATAGAGTGTACTCTACGCTTTGAAGTTTTTCAAGCAGTGTTTCTGGCTTGTAAATCTTAATAATAGGGACTGCCACACCCACTTTAGGGTTTTCAAAGTAACCGATTAATTCTTTGAAAACATTTGATTCAATTATTGAGTCGCAGTCAAGCACGCATATATAGTCATGCTTTGCGAGTTTAATGCCTAAGTTAAGGCTTGACACCTTGCCTGTTGGCTTGCCTGGTTTATTCTTCTTTATGAATCTTATGAATCCTTTTCTTTCATATTCTTTCAGTATTTTTCTTGAGCCATCTGTTGAACCGTCATCTACTGCCAGTATCTCTATTGGTCCTGAGTAGTCCTGCTCCATTACTGATGTTATTGCGTTATGAATGTTTTCCTCTTCATTATATACAGGTATTATAACGCTTATGCCTGGATGGTATAGTGTTGTCGGTAAATCCCTGCTCCTCTTGATTGATATGTAAAGGAAGTAAATCGCGCAGTAAATCAGGAAGAAGTATATCATTAAACTAACCAGTGTTAGGAAGTCTATTATCACGAAATGCTCCACCATTACAGGTTTTTAAGGGTTTTATTAACTTTTAAGTATTCCTTACGCCTTCATTAACTCCCTTAATACAATGCTTGCGTACTCGCCTTTTCCCAGTCTGAATTTCAGCGTTACTTCATCATTCTTTAATTTTCCTTTAAGCCCTTCAGGAGTCATTAATGAGTTCCTGTAACCGCCTTTGAATTCATGTAATTCAGGCATTTCAGGAATCATTGGGTAAGAATTCATTAATATCTTTTCAGGAGGATTCTTCATATTCTTTGATAATTCATTATTCCATTCATAGGACTGCCATGCGTTAATCCACAGTAATCTTAACCTCTTGTGCGGCTGCTTTAATGCTGATACATAATCCTTTGGGTGCCTGCTTAAGTAATGAAGGATTTTTTTTTCAATGCCTAATCTTCTTGGAAACTTCCTTAAAGCTTCTTTCCATGAACCCCAATTCTCATTAAGCCAGTCCCTTGCCTTAACATTATCTCCTGGATGGCATAAAAGTATTCTTAACGCTTCCTCACAGTTCCTGTCAAGCACTGCTTTGCCGATTAAGTGAGTGTTAGGCCTCTGTATGCCGAAGCGTTGCGGTCCGTAAAAATTAGGCAGCCCCTTAAGTGCTTGTTTAATGAATTCATTTAATTCCTGCGCGTTCTTAACATTACTAATTGTTATTATGAATTCATTGCCTTGATGCGAGCCAAGAGCAATTCTTTCCATTTTTTCCTTAATATCGCTTAATTCAATATCCTTGATTTTTAATTTCTCTAACCGCTCTTTAGGCACTTTATAAGCACTGGCTCTTTGAGTTGTCACTGCCTTCTTATCTTTGTTGCCAGCGCATGAGAATCTTTTAACGCTTACATTAAGTCTTCTTGCCATTGCTTCTAAAGCCCTTATGGTTGTGTAATTAGTCTTCTTTAATGTGAAGTGAGTGTGCTCTCCAGGTCCGTACTCGCTTGGCAGTTCATTAACAATGAATCCGCCAGGCCTCATAATTTCACCTTTTACTGGCCTGCTTTTAGTCATGTAGCCTTTAATCCCGTAATCAATCCAGTTCACAATCTTTTAAATTGATTAATAACTTATTAAACTTAATGAACTTTAATTTCAGGGTTTGGAGCAGGTGGGTGTATCACTTATCTTTTGCATTATTAGTTGCCGGACTAATTCTTTCATTAATATTACTGCCTGACTTGAGAATAATTTCCTTGTTAATCATTGTATTAACCGTTTTATTATGGTTTTACTTGATTAAGAGGGAGTGGGATGCTTTCGCTCTTAAGATTAAGGAATTATTTAAGGATTATGATTGCAAGGTGACTTATTCGATTCTGGGAGGCACCACCTTCTTAATGGATAAAGCATTCCCCTTTACTAAGAAATTCTTAAGGCCATCACTTGGTGCTTCAATAATTTATAAGAACACTCGTTTAAGGATTAATTTCTTATACTTTAATCCAAGGATTAATCCTTTAATTATGGGTCCTGGTTATGATTATGAATTATTAATCCTGGGATTTGAGAGCACGGCATTAACTAATGAGTTATACGCTTCCGGTTTTAAGGAGAAAGGATTGCCAGATAATGTTAAATTATTAATTAATGATTCAATTAATTCTTACTACATTAAGAACGAAGAGTACGTTAAGAATCCTGAATTATTCATCACTAACTTGTTTAATGTAATGGATAAATACTTGCAGTAATCTAAAGAATAATAAATCTTGAAGCCCTCTAATTTATTTATGAAGGTTTACGTGCTTCGCTTGGGTCACAGGGTTCAAAGAGATCACAGGGTCACAACTCACTGCGCGCTTGTTGCAAGAGCTTTTGGTGCTGACGGTTTATTCTTCACTGGTGACAGGGATACGAGCATAATTATTAGCGTACAGGACATTATTAATCGATGGGGCGGTCCTTTCGAGATTGCTTACATTCCTAATTGGCGTGTATGGTTAAAGAAGAAGGTGCGTGATGGGTTTGAAGTAATGCATTTAACAATGTACGGCCGGCCGGTTAATAAAGTGATTAATAATATTAAGCGCTCGAAGAAGGATAAATTAATAATTATTGGAGCTGAGAAGGTGCCGGGAGAAGTTTATGAAATAGCAAGGCATAATGTTAGCATTACTTTGCAGCCGCACAGTGAGGTGGCTGCCTTAGCAGTATTCCTTGACAGATTATTTAATGGAAAGGAGTTAGAGAAGAAGTTTACAACACCGGAGTTAGTAATAATGCCTCAGTTTAGAGGCAAGAAGGTTAAGAGGGTTGGGAAGAAATGAGGCATGAATTAATGATTTTCTTAATATTAATACTGTCACTAAGCATTGTTGGATTATTAATAATATTCAGTGTTATAATTAGAGTTCCTGACTGCCCTAGAAGACTTCCCAGTGAGTATTACGCGTGCAGTGCTGACTTTGACTGCATGTACCATCCTGTTTTTGAATGCATGCATCGGGATAAGGATTTTAACTGCAATCATGACCCGGAAGTTGTTAGGAGGCATCAGGAAATCAGCAGCAAGTTGTTATGTATTTGTAAGGATAATAAGTGCAAGACAATTTTTAATCGAGCAGTTTGACTTCTGAAACTCCTGCTCTTTTATTAACTTGGTATTTGTAATCAGCGCTTGATTTTAATTCATCCTCATGACTTACAATTATCATCTGGGGTATTGTCTTAATGCTTCTTAAGGCCTGAGGCAGTGCCTTAATGTCATCCCTGTCAAAACCATAAGTGGGCTCGTCAAGTATTAGTAATTCTGAACGCGCAACGTCTGAAACAGTGGCAGCTACCTCTGCAAGCGCTAACCTGTAAGCAAGGGCAACACTTGTCTTCTCTCCGCCTGAAAGAGTATTAATAGGTGCTCCAATGCCTCCGCTGTAAGCAATTGGCTCGTAATTAGTCTGGATTTCCATTACGTAATCATCTTCGCCTCTTATCTCTTCATACTTTTTCTGGAACTCTGCTCTGAAATCTTCTAAGAACCTTGCCCTGACTACTTCCCTGATATTCCTTATATCCTCCCTAACCCTTGTAATGAAACTTAAATTCTTCTCAAGCAATCCAATCTCATCCTCTTTCTCGCTTAAGTTCTTTATTAATTCCTTCCTTTCCTTTAACTCAACCCTTAATTCATTAACTAAATTATTCAGTATTCCATGCTTTTCTTTAAGAGCACTTAATTCGCTGCTTAACTTCTTATCATTATTAATTAATTCTTCATACTCCTTCCTTAATTCATCCAAGTCAGTGGCTGTCTTAATTCCATCTTTTCGTTTTAATAAACTCTTTATTCTGCTTTTTAACTGATTTAGTGATTTCTTCTTGCTTGACAAACCATTCTGCAGTGATTTCTTCCTGCTTAATTCTTCCTCAATGATTCTTACCCTGCTTAACTCCTCATTCAATAATCTTAATTCACTGCTTAATTTATCTAACTTAATGCTTTCACGCTCCATCCTTGAATGATATTCTTCCTTAATTTCCTGCCTGTGCTCTTCATTAATTTCCTGTTTGCATAAAGGGCACTTGCCTTTTAACTCATTAATATTTAATAATTCCTTTTGAAGAGTTCTTATTAAATCCTTAATCATTAATTTCTCCTGGTTAAGCATTGCCTGCTTCCTGATTAATTCCTTGACATTAACTTCTTTTAATTCAGCATAACTTAACAGTTCAGTCCTGATTTCTTTAATCTCTGATTTAAAATCTTTCTCCTGAATTCTTAATTCATTAATTAATGCCTTGACTTGTTTAAATTCATTATCTGACTTCAAGGCTTTTTCCAATTCTTCTTTTTTCTTTAAGAAGGCATCTTTAAATTTTTTTGATTCATCATTAATTTTTTTTAATTCTTCATTAACTTCTTTAAGCGTTGCCTGTTTTTGTTTTAACTCCCTGTTTCTTGATTCATATTCATCAATGATTCTTGGCAGTGAATCAGTCAGTCCTTTAAGGTTTGCCAGTTTATTCCTTAATTCATTAATTAATTCCTTTAGGTTCTCCCAGGTGAGTTGGTACTTGCTTAACTGCAATACCCTGTCAATGTACTTCTGCCTGTTCTCACTGGTCATTTCAATTAACTTCCTAATCTCATCCTGCTTTGCGTAACTAGTGACCTCGAATAACTCTTTTGGCTTAACGTCTGAGGGGTATTGCAGTATTTTTAAAATCTTTTCATTAACTTCGCTGCTTCTTGAAATAATTGGCAGTTTCACTCCGCCCTTTTTAATCCATAACTTATCAGGGTTGACTGTTAAGTTCCTGCCTTTCTTAATTAAGCCTCTTACAACTTCGTATTCCATGCCTGATTCAGTGAACACGAGTTTCACATATCCTTCACGCGTGTTACGCTTTAACATCATGTTATTAGTTAAGTTAACATCTGCTCCGAATAATGCGTACTCAATGCTTAACAGGAATGATGACTTGCCTGAGCCAGTCCTGCCTGAAAGTATTGTTACTCCATCCTTAAAATTAATCCTGCTTGACTTATGACTCCTAATATTGTTTAATTCAATGCTCTTGATTTTCATAATAACTTCATTGCCTCCGCCACTGCATTGCTTAATTCATTTCTTGTCAGGCTTTGCCCGAACAGGTTAATGAATGCCTTGGCTTTTGACACTTCTTTCTTGCTGTACCCCTGCTTTCTTAAGTACTCGTGCTCTACTTCGCTTAAGGTTTTCTTATGACTCACTACTGACTTGCCCGGGTCGCTTAAGTCCTTGATTCTTACCTCGCAGTAAAGCCAGCCAGCATCCTTATAAGCATTTCTTATTAATTCCCTGTTAATCTCTCCTTTAAGCCCTCTTCTTAATTCACCGCATAATTTTAGGATTATGAGTCCATTGCTTGATGTTCCAATATTATTCAGGCACTTATTCATAATTTCTTCAGGCGTTAATGCATTGCAGTTAATCCTTAATACACTGACCTCTCTTGTTTTCACTTTCACGAAGCATGGTTTTTCATCGTAGTAAATGAATCCTTTATCATTGTTCTTTTCCATTGAACCAATATTCTGATGTTCAGTGCTTCCTGGATAAATTAATGGCTTCCCGTTAACTCTTAATTCTTCATGCTCATGCCAGTGCCCTCCAGCATAGTAGTCCATTCCTAATGGAAGAAGGCTTTTTGGTATGTCAGCGAATACTTCTGTGCGTGCCACGTCGCTCACTATGTGATGGAACATGAATAATCCGAACTTGCTTTTCGGCTTGTTAATTCTTAAGTGCTCATACATTTCCTTAATATTAGCCCTCCTGCCGGGAACTCCGCAGATGAACGCGTCCCCTATTACTTCACCGTTAACTATTACTTCCCCTTCATTATTCTCATAGTATCTTGGATTGCTTAAGTTAGTGAGCAGTCCAACGCGTTCAAGAATGGACAGGAATGTTCCTTCAACGCTTACGTCATGGCTTCCGGGTATTACTAGGAAGCGTATTCCTGCTTTTTTTAATTTCTTTAATTCATCTATTGCGAACAGGATTGTTTCATTGTCAGGTTTGCCGGCGTCAAATAAATCGCCTGTATGAATCACGAAGTCAGGCTTCTTCTCCAGGCAGAAGTCTATCACTTGCTTGAATGCTTTATAGAAATCCTGTCTGCGCTCGCTTAACCTGAAATTACTGGCGCCTAAGTGCGTGTCACTGAAATGAACGAATCTCACATCTTACTCAATAATGTAATTATAATATAAATATTTAGTACGCAGTAGTGTATGTCAAGTGGAATGGGTTTTCATTCTTCGTGCCCATGTACCAGAAGAACCCGTCAACGTTTAAGTCATTTATTCTGCCTTCAAGTCCATTCTCTTCACGGGCTTTGTTCACTTCCTTTTTGTATAAATCACTTGCAACAATCGTGCAAGTCCTTATCTTATACTCTTCAAGACTGTCCTTCTTTATTATGATGTGATTAAGTATTTTATGCTTAAGCCCTTTACTGTACTTTATTAAGCCTTTTGACTCTAAACCTTTAGGCACCTGATAGTCAGCGAAGACAGTTAATTCATTTATATCATCTACTGGGAACTCGCTTTGCCCCAGTCTTTCGTAAAGCATTGCAGGCAGTAATTGAGCCCTCTTATATATTGGGAATTCAAATCCTTTATAGAATCCAACATCATTAAATGACTTAAAGTCCTTAACCACTCTCTCAACAAGCCCTTCACCATAATCAAATACTTTCCTTGTATTCCCTATATAATCACTGAATTTGGTGTGACCGGTTTCCATGAAAACCTCTCTTAATTCATTCAGTATATTTGTTCTCTCTTTAGCGTATGGAATATTCCTTAAATAATTGTGAGTTTCTTTTAATGTGAAAGGAGGATTATTGATTAAGCCGCTGGGCTTGAACCTGTCAAAGTTGTCCTTTATTCCTCTGAACATTGCGTTTGAGCCGGTAATCTCCTCATCCCCGAATTTCACTTTATACCTTTCAAAACCATTATCATTAAGATGCCAGAATAAGAAGTTCATTGAATTACCTATGAAGAAGAAGTCAATTATGTCATCCTTGCTCCAGTCTTCATCAGGGTAAACATTTTCTCCTTCCCTGTTCTTCCAGTTAGGCAGGTAGAATAATCCAGGGTCATCATACGTTTCATTTGCGCAGTCAATGATTCTTTCAGGAATAAGTGTAACATACCTTGGCTTTGTTAGCTTAATAAATTTATATGCTCCCTCCCTCACAGGATTCATGCCACTCTTTAGGTTTTAATGATTATTTAAGGATTACTCGATTCCAATATTTAGTTCACTGTTCTTACTTTTATCCGCGTAGGATTTCTTTTTTGGCGCATGGTGTTTTACTAAGTCATCAAATAAGTATATCTTTAACGGCATTGGGAAGTCAATGAACGGGCTCGTGATTATTGCTTCCCCTCTGTCAAGCATTTGAATTTCTGCTGACTCGTCGCTAATGTCCTGAGCGCTTGAATCAATAACTGCCTGTCTGTCAGCAGGGCTTGGAATGCCGAGTATTATTTTAGTATTCATCTGGCTCAGTATCTCTCTTGACAGGAGGCTTGGCATCTGGGTTATTGCGCATAAGCCAACCTTGAACTTCCTTCCCTCACGCGCTATTCTTGAAAAAATATTTGAACTTCCTGTCAGGACTTCCCTGCCAAGCACTCTGGGCGCTTCCTCAAATAATATCATTAGTTCAGGCAGTGTTTCAAATTTCTCAGGAGCTAACTGCTTAGTTCGTCTGTAAAGGCTAAAAATCTTTCTTACAATACTGGATGCTACTAATTTTTCTGCTTCGAAACCAACAAGGCTTGTGTCAATTATTACTACTTTACCTTCTAATACTGCTCTTTTCACTTTCTCAAAAAGTGATGCTTCAATTCTTTCCTTAAGTGTGAATACTAACCCGTTATAAGTGCCTGGGTCTAATTCAAGCACGTAAAGCAATTTTCTCTTAAGGCTTGCAATGGTTGCTGGTATTACTTTGCCCTGTAAGTCAATAACTATTTCCTTAATATTCTTTTCAGTTAGTAAGTTATTCACCCAGTCCCTGCCGTAAGTCCTGTAACTTAAGTCCATTGCCTGCTGCTGCGCGTCACTGAACCTGACTACTCCATAGAAGTCGCCTGGGCTTAAGTCAGTTGCATGAATCCTTAATGATTCGCTTCCAGGGAAGTCTTTGGCTCTTGGAGTGAAGTACTCAATCCTGCTCCTTTCCTTATGGTCTCTTAAGCCTTTAATTCCTTTGCTTCCATAGTATTCATTGTGAGGGTCAAGAACTATTGATGAAATATTAGGTATTGATAGTAAGCCGCTTACGAATACTTTGGCGAAATTACTCTTGCCTTTGCCAGTAGCGGCTGAAACAAGGACGTGGTGGCTTATTAATTTCTCAGCAGGGAGTGCAACGTCAAAGTCAGTTATTATCCTGTTCCCAAGCCGCAAGTAGCCAATCCTTACTTCGCCTTTGTCCTTTAAGAATTCGAAATCCTTAGGAGATGGCTTTACTGCCTTGCAGAAGTAGTGAGGCATGCTTCTCGGAGGCTTGAATCCTTCCTTAGTTCTTACTTTTAGTACTTTGCCTTCGCAGAGCCTGTAGAACCGGTCTTCCTCGTCGAATAAGTTAATGTCAACGTCATGCTCTAATTTCTGTCCTGCAATGTCTTCAATGAACTGCCTTGGCAACTGACTTGTTATTAATACGTTAACAATCTTTACAAAGTAAGTGCAGCCAGCATCCTTTACTATCACTATATCTCCAATGCTTGCTTCTTCACTGCTCTTAACCCTGATTAATAATTTATCACTTGCAGACCCGCCGATAACCTTGCCAAATTCCATTACTAAATTAATTCAAATACTTTAGTTTTTTAAGGATTATTGTGCGGGATAATAATGTATAAATATGAGAACACTTGTTAATTGTTTCATGGATTTCCTTGAAAACGTGTATAAAGGGAATATGAGTGAGCCCATCATCTTTGACGTTTTTAAGAGGATTATGGATTTTAAAGGCAATAACTTAATTTCTTATAAGGATTTGTCAAAGATTCTTATTGAATTAAATGCTAAAGGTTATAATATGACGCCCATTATTGCTGGTCCTAAGGGAATGACTACTCCTTACTTAAAGTATGGGCTTCAGGACTTATACATTTTTAGTTTCCTTGACTTAGTTGATGATGAATCCAATGTTAAAACTGATTATGAGAACATCAAGGATTACTTATTATGCTTTACAGAAGATGGTATTAAATATATGGTTAATAGTATTAATGAAGAAATCAAGCCGTACACGAATTCAATTAAGTACCAGGAGTTTTCTAAAACCTTTAATAAGGTGTTGAAAAAATTTTATAAGAAAAAGGCAAAGTCTTAGATATTGTCCATTCCATACTTCTTGAAGTCAACTCTTTCCCTGCTTAAGTCCTTAACGAAGTTCAGGAAGAAGTTCTCTGTCTGCTTTAAATCCTTATCATGATTCTTCCTGACTTCAGGGATTATGAATCCATCTTTTGTTAATTCATGAATCCACTTCGCCACCCTTGAATCCCTGAATCCTAAGTTCTTTAATAATTTGAATAAATTAATTATTCCCTTCTCACCAGCGTAGTCCATGACGTCAGCATCATGCAATGCCTTTGCTTCAATTGTTTGAGGCCTTACTTTACCATTGAATTGATGTGCCTCGACTATGTGGCATACTTCATTAACTGTTACGTGGTCCCATAATTTATCAAGCGCTGTCTTCATCATCTGTGTTGAAACCATTTCATGACCATTCACTACTTCCATGAATCCTATGTCATGAATGATTGCAGCAATTAGCGCCTTCTTTAAGTCAAAATTAACGTAATCCTTGATTATGAATAAATTCTTAATAACCCTTTTAGTATGATTCCACACCTGGTCTAAGTCACTGCTTATTAATTCAGCCCTAATCCTCTCAAACAAGTCAAGCAGCCGGTCATCAGCCTTGAAAAACTCATATAACTTCATTAGTAATTCTTCACGTAGTACTAATTTATTTCATTATCGATAAGCCCGCTTATCCATTCTCGCATGCATGTCAGTGGCGCGCTTATCAGTTTCCAGGAATGAGTAGCCTTCCATCTTGCTCAGTATCCTGAGCCTTGACTCCTCCTGCTTCTTCTCATGCTCGCCTACGCGCGCAATCTTATCAGCCCTTAATAACGGATAAGGGTATCCTAGGAGTTCTGGGTCACGGGCGTAAAAGCATAATGAGGGCATTAACAAGTCAATGCTATTCATTGAGTGAGGGAATAAATCAAGCATGTAAGCATACTTGCTCTTCTCATGCAATTTAATAATGAACACTTCTTCACCACTGACTGGATGGTAAAACCACTTATCATCAGGTTTAGCCCGCAGCAAGGACCCGATAACGCTTCTGCCTTTAAGACCGAACCGGCAAGTCTTAGCAAGCCCGATAACGTGAACGCCCTTAGAACAGGATTTTTCTTCCAATTCCTTAAGAGCTTTTTCCTGGTCAATTGACTCAGCTTTCAAGAGCCCGTCAACAAGTAATAATGAATCCCTGCCCAAGTCATTAATTCTTCCAGCAGCATGAAATAATTCAATGGCTTTCATGGCGACGGACGGGGCCTCGCTTAACTCCCTAATACCACTGTAATTAGTGCTTAAAGAAATTTCAGGACTGAATCTCTGAATATGCCTCCCTGAGTTATTAATTAAACTCATGTAATAATTATTCACTAATTCCTTCTTAGGAATCCTCTTATCACCATCATAGTAAGTGCTTGCAGTCTTTATCTTAGCAATAAGCCATGAACCGCCGTCATTAATAATGCTTGAACCGCCGTCAACCGCAATTATTTTACAAGGTCTTTGATTACTTATTAATTTAAAATTATCCTCAACCTCTTCCTTCTTAGAGTACAAGTTATGTTTAATGAATTCAACGCATTCAAGCATTTTAATTCTTTTATGACTGAAGTCCTTTAAGTAAGTTTCCAACAAAGTAAGTTATTGCAATCACTATTAATACTATTAATACGTGCTCGATTATTGCTGCATAAGGCTTCTTCCCATGCCTTACTGAAATGTAATAACTATAAACCGCGATTAATATCAAGCCGTAAGTTATGCAGATTATTAATGCCAATCCTAGTTCAAATATTATGATTGGAATCATGAATGATAACGCGAAGAAGAGTTTTGCAAGGAAGGTGTATATAGTGGCCCTCCAAATACTTCTTGAAGTGCTGCCTTTCTTGGCTTCCTCTGAAACGTGAATTCCCATAGCATCAGAGAAGGAATCGGCAATAGCAATACTTAAAATTCCGGCCAACACAACAATTACTGACTCAGTTGATGAGTATAACCCGATTATTAATCCAAGAGTTGTTATAATACCTGACGTTAAGCCGAAACTAAAACCTCTTTCTTCTGAACTAGTCAGCCACCGCCTCACTTGAAATCACCAATACTCTTCTGCTCGCCCTCTGCCTTAAGCCTTGAGTAAGTCTCCCATGACTTCCGCACGTGTATTAAACCCCTGCCAGTCCTTATCGCTTTACGCGCGAATTCAAGAGTTTTCTCACTATGAGGGTAACCAACGCCTAACTCCACCCCAACTTCTTTCTCAATTTTTTCTATCTCACGGTCCCTTACTACTTTAGCAATTACTGAGCCAGCACCAACAATCACGTACTTGTAATCAGCCTTGTTCTCGCATACAACTTCGCACTTCTTATGGTCAACTTTTAATTCTATCTCTATCTTGAACTTGTCAGGTATTGGGTGAGGGCTGTCAATGATTGCTTTATCAGGCTTTAATTTATTAATTATTTCAGCCATCTTAATGAGTTCCAATTGATTCAGGTTCATTCCATTCCTGAAGCGCTGGTCAATCTCTCTTGGAGAAGTCTTAATAACCTCATACTTACCTATTCTTATTAATTCATCATAAAGGGATTCTCTTCTGCGCTTGCTTAATAATTTAGAATCCTTAACACCCATTTCCTTAAGTAATGGAATCCTTTTTTCTTCAATCATGAATCCAGCCACTACTAAAGGACCTATAAAAGCCCCCCTGCCAGCCTCGTCAATGCCTAAAACTTTCATCTTCAAAAAAATTTATTAACTCCGTGATTATAACTTTTTCTTATGAGCAAGGAAATAATTAAGGATACTGAGGATGTGGTTAAGGCAACGCAGAAATTATTATTAGATATTAATAAGTTCGTTGAGAAGAATATCATAAAGGTTGATGTTAAAGTAAAGGAAGGTCCATTACTTAAGATGGCTCGTAAAGAAGTTGCTAAGGGCTTGCGCAACATTGCTGATGTTGTTGAAGACCCGAATAAGAAGATAAAATGGGTTAACTTAAAGAAGAAGCCTAAGAAATAGTGTTTTCATGTCCGAAATGAATTAATAAATCACATTCCGCGTAATCAGCTAAATCGCATGCACCGTAATTACTTCCAGCCCAGAGAATTACTTCAGCACCTGTCTTCCTTAACTCCTTAACAATCATTAAAGCATTGCTCATGAGTCCTGCAGGCAATTGCACTAAAACTTTTTTTGCTTTAAGCTTTCTTATTTCTTTCTTCACTCTTTCAAGCTCAAGGTCATACATAATGGATATAAATTATTAGTTATTATAATAATTTAATGGTTGAATTACTTACTGCATTACTCGGCGTATTACTTGCAGTATGCCTTGGAGGATTAATTGGACTTGAAAGGGAGTACTGGAGGAAGAAGAAGCATATGGAGCTGCCCTTCGGGATTAGGACGACAATCCTCATATCATTAATCGGCTTAATATTTGTTTTCCTAGGCGAATTCATTGACATTAATGTCTCAATTGCCTTGGGTTTAGTAACTGTTCTAATCTTAGTTGTTTCAAATTACTTTACTCGTTCAAGAAGTCATTTAATTGGCATGACAAGTTATTTCGCGATTATAATTAGTTTCCTTATCGGACTGCTTGTCGGTTTCTCACAGTACTTAGTTGCAGTTATAATATCTGTCGTGACTACCGGTTTCTTAACAGTTAAGCATGAATTGCATGGAGTTGTGAAATTAATGAATTTAAAGGAGATTAGGTCAACGATTGAGTTCGCAGCCCTTGCCTTCATCATACTGCCATTAATGCCTGACGCGTACATTGACCCTTTTAAGGTTTTTAACCCGTTCAGGTTCTGGCTTACAGTTATTCTTGTGGCAGGAATTTCATTCTTTTCTTATATTACTTTAAGGATTGTGAAGAACGGCTTGGCAGTCACTGGATTCCTTGGAGGATTCATTAGCAGCAAATTAACTGTTAATAGTTTAGCAATTAAAGTAAGGCTTGATAAAAACTTAAGACAGGATGCTTTTAATGGAATGATTCTTTCAATGGCTTCGAATATTTCTTTCTGCATACTAATCAGTTTATTTAATTATAATGGCATGGAGTTATTTAATTACGTATTCCTGCCTTTATTCATTTCAACTGCTGTAATGCTTTTAATCTTTCATAAAAACACTAAGGGTTATCATCATGAAGTTAAGTACGACAACCCGTTCAGCATTGTCCCTGCATTAAAGTTCGCATTCCTTTTATTCATCTTCATTCAAGCAGTGACTTTAACATCTGAATTCATTAACCCTAACCTCGTGTACGTTATTATCCTCTTATCATCATTAGTGAGTGTTTACGCAAGCGTTGCAAGCATTTCATCATTAATGGCTTCTGGCAGCATTAACTTCATGCTGGGCGTTAACTTATTCGTTTTCGCGTGCGTTATTTCACTGCTTGACAAGATAATATTTGTTAAGTCGTCAAGGGATAAGAAATTAATCAGCAAGATGATTGCTGTAAGCTTGTCCTGGACTACCTTGATAATTTGCATATTGATTATTGAAAATTACTTGGCAGTTTTCATCTGAACCCTTAAGTTATTCCTTAATTTATTCCTGAATTCAGCGTAGTCCACGAGTCTTAAACTCGCTCCAGCAGCTTTTGCATGTCCTCCTCCAGACGCTTTTAATAATCCTTTAGTGCTCTGGCGGGATAGTTCAGCCATGTCATACTTTCCGTCCTGTCTTCTTAAATTAACATTAACTATTGAGCCTTTAATAATGAATAACACAACAGTCTTATTATGGTGCTTCATGCTAACAATAGTGCTTAACGCGCTGCCAATATTATATTTAAGATTCCTTAAAGTATAAGTTAATAATTCAAGTTTTTCATTCTCCAGTTTATCTTTCTCAAACGTATCCTTTAACTCGTCTAAATAATCACTTACTTCCTTTTCCCAGTCCATTAACTTCACACTCTCTTCCTTGAATTCCTCAAATGACTTGCTGTCAATTAAAACCTTTAATGCTTTATCACTTCCTTCCTCGCCCTTAACCATGCGTGCAGAATTAATTAAGTGGTCATACTTAACGAATTCAGAGTCAAGACAGTTCTCTCCACTGCATGGTTTTAAGCCATGCTTTCTTTCAACCCTGTTAATCCAATCCCTCCAGTGCTTGCCTCCTAAGTCGCCTAGAACGCCGATAACTGCAATCCAGTCATGCTTCTTGAATAAGTCATAAACCTGCTTGCTTGAAGGGCAGTACTTATTAATCCCGTCAAGCACTGGATTGTAATGAATTATTGAATCACTATTCATGTCCTTGTTCAAGACGTGATGGTCAATTATTATGATATTAGCCCTGTTATTTAGTTTGTAAATCTCTTCCATGAACTGGTCGGCGGGCAGGTCAAGGAATATTATTAACTCATTCTTAAGTTTATTATAAAAGTTTGAGTAACGCATGCGCTGAGGGCTTCCAGACACGAGGTTGTAGTCCTTGCCTTTCTTTTCTAAGAATTTAATCATCTGAGCTGCCGCGCATAAGCCGTCAGAGTCAATGTGGTGCACAATGTCAATTGATAATGATTTATTAATCCATTCAAGCATTCGCTCCTTCTTATTCATAATACTTAAAATGTTGAGGTAGTATTAATAATCAACCATGAAGGTCATGATTACTGGCCCGTCATGCTCTGGCAAGACCACACTCATTAACACTTTGAAAGGGAAGGGTTTTAAAACGGTTGGAGAGGTTGCAAGAGAATTAATTAAGAAAGGATTAAGTACTAATTCCAAAATACTTCCATGGAAGGATTTTTACAGTTTTGAACTTGAAATATTAAACAAGCAATTATCAATTGTTAAGTCAGTCAATAAATCAGATTTAATCTTCTTTGACAGGGGGATTCATGACACGATTGGTTACTTATTATACAAGGGTGGTAAAATCCCGAAAGCAGTCTTGGAATTACCAGGCATGATTAAGTACCACCTTGTTTTTTACTTGCGTCCATTAAATAATTACAGCAAGGATTCTGAAAGATGGGAGGATGAGAAAACATCCAGAATGCTTGGCAGTTTAATAAAGAAATTATACCTTGATTCAGGATGCGAAGTAATTGAATTGCCGGTATTCTCAGATGATAAGGATGAAAACATTAAGAGGCGTATTAAAATAATTCTTGACAAAGTAAACGCGAAACATTTATAAAGATAAAACAATACTATCATACTTTGTATGATTGAGTATGAGGGGTTGTCCTTTTCATCCCTTCCTCCTCCGAGAGGGTCAGTCCTTCATTACTTAATCAATACTAATCAAGTCATCTTTTAATATGAATTTTTTATCAATGAATTTCTCGCACAGCCAGATATTCGTTTTAGCATGATTAGTGATTTCACTTGCAGTAATGCTTGAATCCCCTGTAAGAGCCATTACAGGGATTAGCATGTCCGTCATATGCCTGTCAAACGAGGCATTAGAGTCCAACTCATTCTTGAGTTTCTTCACCGCCTCGCGCGCCACTTGTTCAGAAGCAACTCCGAGGTGCCCGAGAGCGTCAGCGCCAATAACACTGTTCTCGCATTCAGCCCATAAAGTAATACTTGAGCCGGGGCAAACAGAGTCAGAGTAGAGTCTCTTAATCTTTACATCATAATCTGCACTTAAGAGTCTTAATGCTTCGCGAGCCTGGCGGTCCGCAACCATCCTCTTCTCGAGATGCTTTGAACAGTGGCTTAAACCCCTAATTCTCAATACTTTTCCCCTGCTTAAAGCAGTGTAAGGGTGAATCCTTGAAGGATTAGTCTTTACAATGACAGCTGCACCTCCTTTGGGGTAGTATCCTTCGCGTTCAACAATTACTGAAGCAGGATTCAAGCCCCATAAATTCATGTTAGTGAACCAGACGTTTTGAATGTAATCAAGCGGAGGCGAGCCCTTGCCGCACGTAGCGCCGCCACTGAAATTAATAGTGACTTGTTTTTTAACAAGCATTAATGCAGGAATCAGGCATTGAAGGCATAATCCTATTGAGCCGGCGGTTGGAATATTAATTTTCACTTCATCCTTAACAAGTCCTTTAGGACTGAACTCTAATGAGCCACTTCCTAATTCCAATCCCTTAACGCCAGCGTCAGTTAATTCAGCAAGAGCCTTGATTGCGTTTAAGTGCTGGTGCTTGAGTCCTGGCTTAGTCCTGCCAGAGCGTATGTTAATCACTTTGATGGGTTTTTGGAAGATAACTGAAAATGCTACAGCCATTCTCACGATTTGCCCGCCTGACTCTCCGTAAGAGCCATTGATTAATAACATAAATTTATTTAATTAACAATTCATTATAAACTTTTAAATGACTACTGGTTTAAGCGATGTTATTGGATTAATGCAGGGCGCTTCAGGGTTAATAAGCAGTCTGCCGCAAATCTTTTCCTTAATTGAAAAAATCATTTACTTCACTGTATGCTTATTCTTAGGTGGATTAGTAATGCATGGCTGGAAGAGGTATAAGAATTGGGGTATAAAACTAATCGGTTCACTTGTCTTCGGCATTATATGCTTAATTGGAGGAGTTTTACTTAACCAGGTAATTCCAATACAATTACCTTTCCTTGAAGGAATGCTTCAGGCATTCATGACAGCAGTGATGCTTTACTTAATATTATGGTTAATCTCAGGCGACCATAAAGAATTAGGCAAGTTCGTTACAACAAAAGAATTCATTAAATTAAGGAAAGCGTTTGAAAAATTAACAAATGAATTAAAGAAGTTGAAGGCAATGCTGGAACGAAAGAAAATACTGCCTGAAAAGTTAAGCAGCAAGAAATTAGAGGATGCATTAAAGGAATTCTTAAAATCAAAGAAAATTACTAAGTATGACTTAATCACTAAGGAAAGGAAGGAAGAAATTGCTTACTTCATAATTAAGGATGAAAAACTTGATGAGTACAGAATAGGGTTTGACTTTTACACAGGCGATAATGTTTCCTTCATACAAATTAACATGGCTTACGCTCAGAAGATTAAGAAAGCGTTAAGGACTTTAGCAAAGAATGACAGGATGCTGGCAGGAGTTATTATTGGAATCGTGCTCGCAGTATTCATGCTGTTACTCGTTAATGAGGATTCAATCAAGGAGATTACTAATAAACTGTCATTCACTGGCGAAGCCAGCGCACAAGACCAGGCAGTGTTCACTAATTACAGTATTAATGATACTTCATGCTTAACAATTATTGACTTATTATACATTGTTAACAATGGATTATACAATGATGTTGTTGAAAACGTGGAAGTGCCTCAAAGCATTAGTGAAAGAGTTAACGGTTTATACCCTAATGAGAACTTAATGACTCCACTGTCACGATACACTTATGAAAGCATTGATTACCTGCTTGTAATGTCAACAAGTCTTACTCAAGCAGAGTTCAGCACTGCAATGCAGAATTATATTATACAGAACCCGCTGACGGTAATGCAGGGCCTTGACTTATGCGCTTTTAAACATAAAGGCAAGAGCGTTGATAATTACATTCACGTGTGCTCAGCAAACATTAATGAAACCAGTATATGCGGGTGCAGATTACTGGCTGACATTGATGAGTACTGCTTTGTCTTCTCAAATTTATTAACAAGTCAAATAACCGGCCAGTTAGGCGCGTTAGGAGGACAGTTAAGCAGTGAAAGTGATTTAAGCGGGTTGCTTGGAGTTCTCGGCGGATTAGGATGAAGTGCATTAAGTGCAAGAAGAATAATGGAGTAATACTCATTAAGTCATTAGGCAGGAAGGCTTGCAGGAATTGCTTTAAGAAAATAGTTTTCAAGCGCTTCAGCAAGTCAATAACTAATAATAAATTAATAGGCAAAAAAGAGAAAGTGCTAGTAATCATTAAGAACTCTAATGACTGCGTCTTATTCTACTTGTTATGCCTGCTAGCTGAGAAGCATAAAGGATTGACTGTTTATTCAAATAAAAATAAGGTTGCAGGATTGAAAAATTTAAATCAGGAGAACTTAACTGATATTTCAATCCGCGTGCTAACAGGATTCTTTAAAGGCAGGAAGGATTTATTAAAAGTAAGGCACTCACCGCTAGAATTATTATCTGATGATGACTTAATGACTTATGCGGGATTAACAGGATTAACTTACGAACCATTAGTAAGGGAAGGATTTTCTGAAGACGTTCATGAATTAATAAAGAATCTTGAAAAAGTGAGAAGTGGTTTATCATACAGTATTAAAGGATTAATTGAAGACCTTACTTAAACAGTCTTAAGCCCGCCAGTTACCTTGTTCATTAATTCTTCCCTTACAGGACCCAAGCCAAGGCAAGTTATTGTGCGCGGAGGCAGTTCAGTTAAGCCGGCATCCTGAACTAAGTAAGAATTAATGCCTAAGGACTTTGCCTTCTTCATTATTTTTTTTAACTCATTTAAGTCATTGCACAACACCACTACTTTTTTCTCGCCTTCCAACTGCCACTTAAGCAAATCCTTTTTCTTAGCCTTCCTGTAAGCTCCTAGACTGGCGTGAGCGCACTGGACTGCAAGTTTGCCCTGACTCATGCCAAGGTCTTCGCGCATAATTATTACCTGCTTATGCATTAATATTTTTAAGAGCTGCTTACTTAATAAAATTGATGCCAAGAAGTAATAATCACATGTTATTCAATGCATTTATTGGGTTGCTTTCAGGCATGGCCTTGTATGATGACTTCCTTAATGTTTTATTATTCTCAGTGTTATGCATTTTAACTGCAAGCCTTCCTGACTACATTGAGAAGCCGAGGAGCAAGTATCACAGGAAGTTCTTTCATTCATGGACTGCTTTTACTGCTTCATTAATTATTTTCACGCCTTTCAGTTTCACTCCATTCTCAGGACTGATTTATGGTTACTCATGCCACATCCTGCTTGACAAGGCAAGAACTAAATCTTTTTCTAAATTCACGAGAAAGCGTTCTTGGAGCATTAAAACCTAAAGTTTTAAAACCTAAAGTTTTGAATGTTTAATTTCAAAAGTCGCAGTTAGGAATATGTTAAACCATGGGAACAGGATTAGTGCGCTGATTAATTGATGAATTGCCGGGCTTAATGCTCGAATCCATGAGAATGCACAGTACATTACTATTATCACGCCAATGTTAGCAGTATTGTACAACGGGTAGTCTATTAAGAATTTAATTCCTTTAATTAATGCATTAAACCCAGAACCCTTTGTCAGCACTGAAGCAATCCTCGGGTACAGTATTATTGTAAAGTAAATAAGCAGCGAAGTTATTGAGTAAGCCCAGTAAGTATAGTATGGCAGTTCAATACTTATTAATATTAAGAGAGGGAAGGTGAGCATTAATCCAATAAACATTAATGATAAAAGTGTTATCGTCTGCTTTAAGTAAAATTTAGGTGCTTTCCTGAAAGCTTTGATTAACTCAACTTTCTTTTTTCTCAGCGAGTCATTGCACATTATTATTCCAGCAACGTCAAAGTAACTAATAATGAAGATTGAAAAAGTCATGCTTATAACTATTGTGAACAGAATTCCAGGCAGCAGGGACTGGTCAGTTGTTATGTAAACATTGCTGCTGTAATAAAATTCATATGCTTCCGGACCAAGGAAGCAGTAAATGAATACTGCTGCCATGATTACCGGTATTAGTAATTCAATTAGGAATGGAATTATTATTTTAGGATTATTAATTAATGCATTAATTGATTTCTGATAAGCCCTTAATGGACCGGTTCTTGATACGCGAGAGACTCTGTCTTTGCGCTCCAAGAATCTTTGATTCTTGCGTGAATACTTAATTAATACCATGATTAATACTAATTTAATAAGCTTTTAATTTTTATATTAATACCGCTTATTTTTTTAATAAGTAATGCTTATTTTTTAATTACGGATGAGGAGAGGTCAGTATTCAATTTTATGGTTTATCAGCATCTTATTCGTGTTGTTAACGCTTATAGGCATTGTCAGCGACCGCTTGGTTGATAATTCAGCGCAGGTGTTAAAGGCGCAGGAAGTCTTAAAGGTTGCTGACCTTGTTCAAGCAGTTAGAAGTATTCAGAAACAGGAGCGGCAGGTTGGCGCTGATTACGCAGGAATTCACTTAGGCAGTATTGGATTATGGCCTCACGGCGTCAGTCCTTGCGGTGTTTCAATGAACTTAAGCACTTTACAGCTTGATAAGTACATTCCTTACTGGAAATCTGCTAAGGATACTGAAGAGTATTATAATTACATTGGCTACCGTTTTAATGAAGTGCCTGGCGATGACTGGGTTGCTTACCGCTTTGACAATGTGCGCGAGGCTGATTACATGCTTCAAATCGGTGATGGTAAGGAAACGGATATTGGCTGGTTCCTTGTTAACGGTGAGCCGGTGAATGGCAGTCCAGACCCAGCTCCATTCCACTTAGTTGGCGGCAATCACTTAATCATTCTCAGCGATAACTCATCTCCAGACGGCTTATGCACTCACTCAATTCCTGAAGCACTCTTAACGGATAATGGCACTCCTTACTGCAATGACCCTGACTTTAAGACTGATTACCCTGCAGGCATTAATTTAAATGATTTCCACTCGGATAATCCTCCTTTAATGATTTTACAGAGAGTTATTAGTCAGGAAACCTGTTATCCTGACCCTTACTTTATTAAGAATACGTTTGAGGAGTTCGTTGACCAGAATTTTAAGACAATTGATGACTTTGCATTAACTTCGATACGCAATCCTGCTAGTTTTGGAACTTACACTGCTGATGACGTTAAAATTAACTTCGCGCCTGTTGATTATAAAACATTAATTGAAGATAACCCTGTAACTCCTGAGATTGAGGGTTTCGGCAATAACACTATTTTCATTAATTTCTTCCCGTTAAACGTTCCTTTCTTTACTGTTAAGTTCAAGGGTGATTACGCTGATATTAATTATAAGGGCTCAACTTACATTTTTGATGCTTTTGACAGCGACTTCGCCCGCTTCAGGACTGCTTCTATTGACGCTGTTAAGAATTCAGTTATTGAAAGCATTGTTAATGAAGTATTGCTTTATCATTCTTTTTTTGAACTTAGGGTTAAAGTCCCGATTGAGGGCAGCAGCAACATGAAGTACGAGGAGTACCTTAATAACACTCCTTATGATTCTAAGTATAATTATTACGGGTTTAATATTGAGGATTATGCTGATTGGGAGGAAGTTTTTGGTGAAGGCTTTACTTTAAAGCCAATGTGTTTTTATATTCTGAAAGAGGTTTGCCAGTACTTCAGTGATGACGTTTACAATTACAAAAGTGTTAATGAAGGCAATGATTCCAGCGGGCTGTACGAATCATTAACTCTTCCAGAGTGGGGTGTTAAGGGGCTGCCAGGCATTGGCGTCACGTGCGAGGATGAATACATAGAGGAGTGCAATCCTGAAACTTATGCGGATTACATTGACCCAAGCAATCCTTACATTGCTGGTCCTGCCATTGAACCAGTAACTTCTTGGGGTAAATTACTTTATAATTGCGGTAAGTGCCATGCACTGCCTTACTCTTTGAATCCATGCCTTAACTTGTCTTACACTCCCTGCATTAATTGTTACGGAACTTTCTTCAGCTTATTCGTTGATCAGCGCTGGGATCGCTCTTACTTTCCTGAGTTAAGTGATGAGATACTTTCCGGCTCTTATGAATACTCTTTTAATGATATGGATGATTCAATCCCTGACCCTGATGGAGAGCCCGATATTACTTATACAAGTATAGGTATTCCTCCTCCTACCTGTGATTACGCTGTTCGCACATCATTCATTCCAATGCTTACTGAATTATTGAAGAGCCGTTTTCATAATGTTGGAAGCATGCTTGAGGATAAGTACCCTGGAGTTAAGTGGTGGGTTGACATTAATAAAATTAACGTTACTGAAATCACTTTTAAAGGAGTTGATGAAACAGATTTGGGTGAGACGCCTTACTTTAACAGTTCTTGCAGTGATTGCGAGGACATTAGTGAATTCACTGACTGTAGGCCATTCATTAATAATTTAAGGGCTGACTCATTATTATTATCTAATTATGAGAGCGAACTTAATGATGATTACATTTATAGTTCAGATAAAACGCTAACGATTGATGAATTATGGATTTCAAGAACAAGTGATGGCAATGCCTTTAATGATGAATTAATCATTGACGTTTTCTTTGATGTTAATAATGACTCTTTAGTTTTTCCTGAAGAAGGTTATGCGTATTATTATAACCAGGAGGCTCTTGAGTCTCCCCCGTTTTATAAATTCCCTGAAGAATATGTTTCTGTTGAATTAAGTGATTTTGTTGTCAGCACTGAATTAATTAGTGATTTAGAGTTGCTGTCTGGAGAGGAATTATACGATGCTCTCCTGGGAGAGGGCTTAGTGGCTCCTCCTTTTGTGGAATTCCTTAAACATTCTCACGGACTCATTGCTTGTGTCAGGACTCCTTACAGTGATGATTTTGATTTCAGTAATAATTGTATGAGGGTGACTATTGAGTACTGCGCTGACGGCGATGTTAGTGAAGCATGCTGCGTTGATGTTTATGGAGCGGCTTGGTTTGAACCTGACGGGAATGGCTTATGCTGCGGTGATGACACCACATATGACGGGAACTCAACTAATGATGACAGCGTAGACAGTGATGATGATGACTTCATGATTGGTGAAAACAAGTTTTGTTATGGAGGCACTTTTTATGACTGCGGACCCTCTACAGGGATTTACATAGCTGCCCGCGTAAGACCTGCCAGTGAAGCAAAGAATTATGAAGCCCAAAAGATTGATTATTATTGCACAGGTGGTAATTAAGAAGATGAAAAAATTATTATTAATGCTCGCAGTGATTCTCTTAAGTTTAACTCCTGGATTTTCAGTATGGGCTTGTAATAAGGAACCGGATGCAGAGTGTTCCACAACTCAAAAGTCTGGATGGGATTGCACTCAATGTACTGGTTGTAGTAATGCATGTTACAGATATAGTGGTGTTTGTAAAAGAACAAAAGCGTTCCTGGGCGATGAAGAAGTGTTTTGGTATGCTTATTGCAAGTTAGCGGACTGCGGTTCTTACACTTGTTCTGGCAGCGGTTGCACTACGACGTGCTCCCAGTCTTGTGGTGCTGCTTGTGATGCTGTTGGTGACTGCACTTACACGAGTGCGTGCGGTAAGGACCTTGGATATACTTCAGAAAACTTGTATACAAGGACTGCAATTGCATGCACTTCTTCATGCACTTGTTCGTACACTCCTTGGGTGGACCAGGGTTGTGATAGACCCACGTGTGGAGGTTACTGTTTTGATTATGATGCCGCGCCTTTAGGTCCTTTTTCTAAAGGTTTTGCTGATGACTTCTGTTATGAGGATTGGGAAGGGTTTGATGTTGACTATTCATTATTCACTGATTACGCTGATAATGATATTGACTGCTGCGAGATGGAGGAATATTATGACAGTACATGGGTTAGCAGTATTGACGCGTGCTGCGGCGACGATGCTGGCGAAGCATGGCATGACTTAGAGCACATCTGTTGTAATGACCAGGTATACACTGACGAGGATGACTCCCAGTGCGCTTGCGAGACTGCAGGCGGGACATGGGTTGGTGAGGGAGGGGAGAATAACTGCTGTGACTTAGGAACAATTGATGGTTCACCTGATTTATTCTCAATAGGACCTCCTACTGCTCCAACAGGCATTTGCAAGGATGGCGTATGGCATGAAGGTATTGAATGCATTGCTGCCTCTGACTGCGAGACTAAATACTCTCACTCTCCTACTTGTGTTGGCAAGAATTGGGAACACTATGAATGCACTGACGTGGAAAAAACAGGCACAATATTAGGAGCTCCATACGAAATATGTTTTCCAGGCGACCCTAATCTGGTATATTGCGAAACCATACCAATACCTCCTTATGGGTCATTTGAGTATTGTTGGTGCGCTACTCTTCAGACAGCTACCCTTCCTGCCGGCTCTTGCAACCTGCTTAGTGAATGCAGTACCAGTTGCACTGAGTGCTGTAGTAACAGTGACTGCCCTGAGGACTGGCTTTTGAATTTCTGGAAAGCGCCTTACTGCTTTATAGGAAGCCAAAACGAGTGCGCTGGATGGGAATGGACAGCATGCAAGACTGATAGTGACTGCATGGGGCGCGAAGGCATTACTTCATTTGATGCAAAGCCAGAGGCAGGAGTTCCAACTCCTGGAGGATGCGTAAACGTTTACTATACTGATACAAAAGTTGTTGATAAAGTATGCAAGGGCTTGAAGGGAAGCACGTATGGATGCCAGCAAAAGACTCAATCGTGCTGGGTGTGGGATTGCGATCTTGCAGTAGTAATAAATGGATGTGAAAAAGTCTTTTCTACTTGTTATTATTATAAAAAATGTCATAACTGGGTTTACTGCACAGACGTCTGGTCTTGGACATGCCACAGCCGCACTACTGTAAAGCATACATGGATTTCAGGGAGTAAGGACAGGAGTAATGATTACGCTTTACTGCAGTGGAGTGACTACCCATGAAGACAGTGAACGTATTAAAAGTGGCATCAGTGAGTCTAATAATTGTATCAGTAGTGTTAGTGATGGCATATGTCATGCTCCTATTAGAAACAAGCACGACGCCAGAACTGACTTACCTAGATATTTCCGAAGAATCAATAATTGAATCTTTTGATGATTCAATAAAAGGACTGCCTTCAAAGTGCAATTCATCATTATTCTTCATACCTGAAGGCTTTAATTACACTGAAGAGGAAGTTGATGACTTAATTAGTTTTATGCTAAGTTATACTGAAGACTGCTTGGACAGGAATTATGACTTAAGCGATGAGCAAGTGATGTCATTAATTACTGAGTTAGACTTTGCATTAAATGAATCACTGTCAGGTGAAGTTATTGATGAAGTGTTAAGCGAGTCACTTTTAATGTGTAACTCATCAATAATCTCCATTACTCAGGATTCTAATTATACTGAACAGGAATGGCTTACTTTAATTGAAAGAATATTAAGTGATTTTGCAGAATGCTTAAACAATAATTATGATTACTTAAGCATTGAACAAAGGATGTCATTAATTGATGACTTAACTGATGCATTAAATGAATTAATATCAGAAGCTTCAAGTGAAGGGGAAGTTAATATTTTCATCATAACTAATGCTTCAGAACCAGTTAAGGATTTCCCAGTATTACTATTCAGTAATGGCTATAATTTATGCGATTATTATTACGGCAGCGAGGCAGTGTCAATGGCTGGACTTGACTTTTATGAAGAAAACATAACAGACGCTTTCTTAAAGACATGCGACCATTACACGAATGAGAGTTTTATATCTAATTCAAGCCTGTTAAGCGTTAAAACCATTAATTACCTCCCAACCATTAGAAGTGAATGGTTTGACTGCGAGAACACGAGTCCTGTAATAAAAATGATGGATAATGGAAAGATAATTTACTGCAATGACTCGGTAAGCAAGTCTTATGCAATAGTTAACACTTCATTAATCAGATTCCTTTACAATAACTGCTCTGACTATACTTATTATTTAATGCTTGAATTCTTAGGAGTTGAAGGGTAAACTTTAAAAGTCTTTTATTAGTTCCTTGTTCTCTATGAAGATGCCTAAAGTCATTAAACGTTACTGCCCCAACCCTTTCTCTGAAGAGAAATCGTTGACGGAAAGAGATAATGGTGATTAATTTATGAAGATGCCTAAAGTCATTAAACGTTATTGCCCTAAGTGCAGGGTGCAGACTGAGCAGGAAGTAATCCAGGCTGGCAGGGGAGGCAAGAGAGGTGCAATGAAGGCAGGTCAGCGCTTAAGAAAGGATAAAGTTGCTAAAGGGCATGGTGATAGGGGGCGCTACAGTAAGAAACCGCCTAAGGACAGGAAAAGGAATGCTAAGTCAAACAGGAAATTAGACCTCAGGTACAAGTGCAAGCAGTGCGGTAAGCAGAACGTGCAGGCCAAGGGCAAGAGGATTAAGAAACTAGAATTCCTAAAATAAAACCTTGACTAAAAGAATTGTTTAATTAGTAGTGCGTCAGTAGCTACCCAGCTCATCATCCCTTTATTTAGTCAGGGGGTATTCACCACATCATCCGCACTATTTAAAGTGTAATTACGCGTTTTTAAGTATTTCTAAGATAATTTTAGTAATTCCATGAGTGCTTCCCTATCCTTCTCTGACTTATTAGTGTCTGTTAATGGGTTAGTCCCATTAGTGAAGTACATGAAGTAAATTAATTCATCATTTGACAACTTGTAAGTGTAAGGATTAATCATTATACCTCCCTGAGTCATTGTAATCCATGAATTATTTCCTTCATTACATAAATTCCCAACACACTTTATTGACTCATTCTCGACTTGCACATTCATTAACTTGCTTAAAGCCATTAACGCTGTAGAGTTATCATCAACAGTTACAACTTCTTGGTAAGGGACTCCTGAATCCATTGCCACCACGAGGTTCACAGTGAATTTCTTTACACTAATGAATTGGAATACTCCAAGCGTGCTCGTCACTAACACGAATAGTATTATTATTAAACCATAGTTGTTTTTCTTAGCCATTACTCATGAAAGATTAATTACTTCTTTTTTAAGTTTTTCGTAATCAATAATTTTTTATAATAAAGTATCCTATTTAATCGTTATGAGAAGGGTGTTAGTGTTGTTTCTTTGTTTTTTTGTTTGTAGTGTTGTTTTCGCTCAGTATTATTATCAGTATTGGGAGCCTGATTCTGCTGTTCAAGAGTTCATGATGGCTTATTCTCATGAGTTGTCTGCTTTAAGTGTTGCTGCGGTTTTAGCGATGGCTATTCAGTTGTTTTTGTCTTCTCCTAGGGCT